>NZ_JBIIYV010000134.1:0-4355 GCF_044346625.1 Aquidulcibacter sp.
CAATGCGGGTGACACCCCACCTGCCTAATGACGGGGGATCAACCACCGATTCCCGATTAGTCAAGATTTACCCTGAAAGCTTGCACGTTCGAGCCTTTCGGCTTTTCAATCGGGGTTAGCCAAGCGGGAACACGTCCATCCCTAAGTTCAGCCATTAAGCCCTTAGGCGCCTCGCGCGACAAAATGGCGACCTCTGCCGATTTAGTACAAATCGCCAAATAAGATGCACCAAGATCCTTCGCCATGGTCCTGGCGACCTCTGGTTTTGCTAGGAACAAGCGGTATGAGGCTAAATTGCCCTTATTATTGCGGTGATAGGGGACAGCGAGAACCCGGTGCTGGGTCGTCAGCAAAATGCGCGAGCCCATATCAATGGGAGCCACAACCAGACCAGGGGACTGTGCCTTAAGGCCGCTAAAGGCCCGTTCGGTAAAACAGCCTGAGCCCCCGCCGGTTGAAAACTTGCTGATCTTGGGCTCAAAATATTCGGCGACTTTTGAGCCAACAAAGCCCGGGATAATTGGATTGACAATGAGAGCCGCGATGAGTGCTGTCTTGAAGTTGACCTGCTCCATCAGTTTGCCAATGAGAGCGGCTGCCATGATCCCAGAAACCGTGGTCGCAAGACCAGCCGCTCTTCCTTGCCAGAAAACAGCCAAGGCGACGGAAACAAAAATTGTCAACGCAGCCAGGATCCACAAGTCCCGCTCTTTGTCTTTCGCCCAAAGGAGCGCGATGATGCTGGCAATTCCGGCTAGGACCGGAAACAAAGTCAGTGCGAGGATCGCGCTCAACTTCGCCTTCATCATCGGTGCGGCTTCGGTGACATTATTTAGCCAGAGACGCTTCAACAGCGGGTCAATCTGGTCATAAGGCGGCACGATGACTTCGGGGAAGTAGCGCACGCCTGACAGTACAATGCCACCAATCACCGCCAAAAGCACAAGGCGCGAACTAATGCCGCTTCTAGGACCCAGTCGTGCGGTCGGGAAAAGGGTCGCTAAGGCCAATAGGAGGCCACCAACCAAGCCCAAAACGGCATGGCCCCGACCGATCGCATCATTGACCGGGGCAGCCCATTTTGCTTCTGGCACTGTCCCAACAAAGCAAAAGGCTAAGCCTAAGCCGAGACTAGCAGCAAACCAGCGCGTTTCATCTTGTACTGCCGCCCCGCGCAGGGCCCAGCGCAGCGCGACCCAACCGATCAACACAATCTGTAACGGTAGAGCTTCTAAACCTACGCCAATACCCAGAGCGATCGCGATCCCGCTTAAGACTGCCATCCGGGCACCACCGGCCACCAATCCCCACAAGGCTGCTGCAAGGAAAATGAGCTGTAGTCCATGATGATCAACCCGCCCGGGCAGGAAATAGGGCAAAACGGCGGGCGCACAGGTTATGAGGAAGATCGCGGGCACGAATGCCTTTTTCCCGCCCAAGGCAACCGACGCCTTTACCGCGGCGATCACATAGACCAAGCCCAACCACATTGGGGTCAAAAAAGCCGCAGCCTTTTCACCCATGGATTGGCCAAACATCAGGCTGGTAATCAGCGTCGTCAAAGCAAGGGGTAGGTCGGCGATGCGAGACCAATGGATGTTGCTAACAGGATGTTCGGTAAAGCGATGTTGGGAGACGTCAAACCAGGCTTGCCCTGCCAGCCAGTCTCGCACCTGAAGCACCCGCATGGCGTCATCATTATCGGACAAGTTCCACGACGAAACCCGTGTCCAATAGGGACCAAGCATCTGATAGGCGGCAATCAGAATCGCGACAACAAGAACGAGGCGAAATAAAAGCCTGACTGGTGAAGTCTTAGGGGCCGGTTCAGTCGGATTTGAAGATTCAGCAAGAGACATCGACTTGAGACACCGTAGGTTACGTCGCACCAGAACTGCATAAAGTGCGCTGCGTGCTATGAACAGAACCCAGCATGTGGGAATTCCATCTGACACAGAAGCCTGAATCTGCGATGAAGAACGGGGGTGGCTGATACCGTCCGCCTATATCCCTCGGCCCCAAATGGGCCAAATAGTAAGAAAGTTCCTGCGTGAAGCTATCAGACCTCTTTACAGCTTCCTCAAACTCGGCCCGCATCTTCCGCTTTGTGGTGGTGGGCGGATTGGCTTTTGTCTTGGATGCAGGTCTGGTCTTCGCTTTGGTTCACCTCGGCCTTGATGTCTATCTCAGCCGGGCCCTGTCTTTGATTGTGGTGGTGCTTTTCACCTTTGTTCTCAACCGGCAAGCAACTTTTGCCGCAACGGGCTGGCCAAGCCTCCAAGAAGTGGCCGCCTATGTAACGGCAAGCTTGATCGGACTATTGATCAATTATCTGGTTTTTGTCGGTGCCACTTGGGTCAAGTTGCCCTTGCTGCTGGCGATGGCAGCGGGCACGATTGTGGCCTCGACTTTCAACTTCTTGGCCTATGGACGGATCTTCAAAGTTAAATCCAATTAGCCTTTGCTCAAGAGATAGTGCCAATGGTCGTCTGATACAGGCTGCACAGAGAGGCGAGGCGATTTCACCAGGGCCAACTCTGCTAACGCCGGATCGGCCTTGATCCTCGCAAGCGAGACAGGCCACTTCAATGCGTCGCGCGCGGCAACATCAACCGCAAACCACGCAAGGTCCGTTGGGTCTGGATAGGCGGTCTTGATCACTTCCACGACACCGACAATCTGTTTCTCATTGCCGGTATGATAGAAAAAGGCCAAATCGCCGATGGCCATTTGTTTCAGAAAATTCTTGGCCTGATGGTTGCGCACGCCGGTCCAAGGTTCCCCTTTGGCTCCACTTGCCACTTGGTCCGCCCAAGAGAAACTATCGGGCTCGCTTTTCAACAGCCAATAGGCCATGCTTACCGCTCCTTCAGTCAAAAATCTTTATCACCTTCAATTAACAGATAGCTGGGCTCTCTTGGCGAGTCACGCCACATAAGGCGACATGAGGAGAACCGGCTTGAATCCATCCAGCACCTTGATGTGGACTGAGGCACGCGATGCTGGTCAAGCTGTTCGCCGCCAGTTTCAAGCGAATAAAGGTCTGATGAGAGATTTGGGTGCCCGTCTGCGCGCGCAAAAGCCTCCGCTCGTGCTGACCTGCGCACGGGGGTCTTCCGACCACGCCGCTGGCTTTGCCAAATATGCGATTGAAACAAGGCTTGGCGTTCTGGTCGCCTCGCATGCGCCATCAACTTCTTCGATCTTTGCTAAGCCATTGCGTAATTTGGACGGAGCCTTGTTTCTAGTCATCTCGCAATCCGGCAAGAGCCCTGATCTCTTGACGTCCATGGCTTTCGCAAAACAGGCGGGGGCTTTTGTTGTGGCGATGGTGAATGACAAAGACTCCCCTGCCGCTCAAGCCGCTGACGTCGTGGTGCCCTTGCACGCAGGTCCTGAACTGGCTGTTGCTGCCACCAAATCCTGCATCGCGTCCTTGTCTGCTATCGTTCATTTGGTGGCTGAGTGGAGCGAGGACACTGCGCTTCTGAAGGCGTTGGAAGAAGCTGGCGACCACATTAGCGACGCCTTTGCGCGCGATTGGTCCAAGCTAGGTGATGCCTTATTGCATGCCAAAAGCCTGTTTGTGATAGGGCGAGGTCTGACTTTTGGGATTGCCCACGAGATGGCCCTCAAATTGAAAGAAACCAGCGCGCTCCACGCCGAGGCCTTTTCAGCGGCCGAAGTCCGCCATGGACCCATGGCTATTGTCGAAGCGGGTTTCCCCGTCATTATGATTGCGCCGATGGATGAAGCAGCAGCTAGTTTCCCAGCCTTGAGTGAAGAGTTCTCAGCCCGCCAAGCCCGCGTTTTTGCCTCTGGCGGCCCGTTTCCCGGAGCCATTGACTTACCAACGCAGGCGGGGCTTCATCCACTCATCGCGCCTTTGTGCCAGATTTCTTCTTTTTATGCATGTGCGGAGGCCTTGGCACGCGCCCGTGGGCGAAACCCCGATGCGCCGCCATGGCTTAAAAAAATCACAGAAACACAATGACTTTTTTCGCCTTCCAGAATGGCCGTTTGGCTCTAGGCGAAAGCCTCATTGACGGTCAGACCTTGTTGGTGTCTGGCGGAAGGATTGAAGCGATTGGGCCCGACTTGGCCATACCGACGGGCTATCATCGCGTTGATCTGAATGGGGACATCCTCGCGCCCGGCTTTGTCGATATCCAAGTCAATGGCGGTGGTGGCGCCTTGTTTAATGACGCGCCGAGCGTGGAAACCATTGCGACCATCGCAAGAGCTCATGCGAAGTTTGGTACCACTGCGTTGCTCCCGACACTGATCTCGGATGATTTGGAGAAGATCGCGCTAGCGATTGAGGCTGTCGATGCAGCTATCGAAGCTGAGGTGCC
>NZ_JBIIYV010000020.1:0-45619 GCF_044346625.1 Aquidulcibacter sp.
AAACTCTCGCACCTTTAAGCAATGATCCCATCGTCATGCTCAGCGCAGTCCCCTGAACATGATCAACTCAGCCCTAAACCGGCTACATCATGACGCCGCTGTTACACCACGCCATGGGACACGATCCTATCGGCTGCTAGGCTTTAACCTAGAAGTCGAGATCACAGCACTTTTAGACCTTGTTTCTCCGCTTATATGGTGACTAGGCCTACATTATGCTAGGAAGCGTCCATGCTTCAATTACACACGTTTTCTCATTCCTCAGCCTCGTACCGGGCCCGTATCGCTCTGGCATTAAAGGGGGTGGCAAGTGAAAGCCACGCCGTCTCCTTAATCGCCAATGACCACTTGTCTGAAGCCTACCAAGCCCTCAACCCCGAAGGCCGGGTTCCCGCGATTGTGACCGAGCAAGGCGTTTTGACCCAATCCTTCGCCATTATGGATTGGCTGGAAGACACCATCCCACAGCCGAGCCTCTATCCGGCGGACCCTTGGCAACGCGCTTTATGCCGTGCCTTTGCCCATGCCATTGCGAGCGATATCTTCCCGGTCCAAAATCTCGGGGTTCGACGCAAACTGATTGCGGATTTTGGAGCCGATGAAGCCCGCACAATCCAATGGTGTGCAGAGTGGATCGCTAAGGGCTTTATCGCTTTAGAAGCGGAGACAGCCAAGCGCGGCTGGCATGAGGGACAAGACTATTTGTTTGGCCCAACCCCCACTTTGGCTGATATTTGCTTGGTACCGCAGATGAATAATGCCCGCCGTTATGGCGTGGACCTAGCGCCCTTCCCGCTGTTAGTTGCGGCAGACGCAAAAGCACGCGCCCACCCAGCCTTTGTTATTACCGCGCCTGAGACACAGGCTGGATAATTTGTTTCCAGACGGGACGGACGCCAAGATCATGAAACCACTCAATCTTGAAACCTACCTCCCTTATCGGCTCAGTGTGGCGTCCAACAAGGTCAGCGCGCTGATCTCTAAAGCCTATGAAGCGCGGTTTGGGTTGACGATCCCGCAATGGCGCTTGCTGGCCATTCTTTCTGAAGGCCAACCCCTGTCGCAGCAAACCTTGGTCAGCCGCACGGCGATGGACAAAGTAACGGTCAGCCGTGCCGCGCAAGCATTGATAACGCGTGGTCTTGTCCAGTCCAAGCCCAGCGACAAAGACCGCCGGGCCGTGGAATTGAGCCTAACCGCCGCCGGCGTCTCCATCGTCCAAGACGTGGCCCCTGTCGCGCTCGCCTTTGAGAAATCCTTGATTGAGGCCATTGGCGGTCCGGCAGCCGAACGCCTCGATATGATGCTGCGCAAGTTGGAAGAACAGGCGGAAAAACTAGCAAAATAAACGTGCGCCCATCTTGGCAATTAGTAACAAATGAAACTATAATCGGGCTTTCTTGGTTGGAGCACCCTATGGCGGACTTGTTTGAAAACCCACTTGGCACTGACGGCTTTGAGTTTGTTGAATTCACCAGCCCTGACCCGGATGCCTTAGCCACCTACTTCCGCCAATTGGGCTTTACGGCGGTATCGCAGCACCGCTCCAAAAATGTGATCCGCTTTAAGCAAGGCGACATCAACTTCATCCTCAATATGGAACCTGTGGGCCAAGCGGCAGAATTCCGCGAACAGCGCGGGCCATCTGCCAATGCGATGGCGTTTCGGGTCAAAGACGCCGCCCAAGCCTTTCGCGAGGCCATCGCGCGCGGCGCAGAAGCCGTGGACAGCCCCATCGGGCCGATGGAATTGGACATCCCAGCAATTAAAGGCATTGGTGGGGCTTTCATCTATCTGGTTGATCGCTATGGGGCGCAGAGCATTTATGATGTGGACTTTAAACCTATTCCCGGTGCTGCCGAAGAAGAAGCAATCAATTCGACCGGCCTTACCTATCTCGACCACCTGACCCACAACGTGTTCCGGGGCAAAATGGATGTGTGGGCGGACTATTATGAGCGCATCTTCAACTTCCGCGAGATCCGCTATTTCGACATTGAAGGCAAAGTCTCCGGCCTTTTCTCCAAGGCTATGACCAGTCCTTGCGGCAAGATCCGTATCCCCTTGAACGAGAGCAAGGGTGAAGCAGGCAAGACCGACCAGATCGAAGAATTTCTCCAGCGCTATAAGGGCGAAGGCATTCAGCACATAGCCATGGGGTCGACCAATCTTATGATCACCGTCGATCAATTGCGTGCCCGGGGTGTGGAGTTGCAAGACACTATCGACACCTATTTCGACTTGATCGACACCCGCCTACCCGGCCATGGCCACGACGTAGAGGCCCTGCGCCAACGCCGGATTCTGATCGACGGTGCGCCCAGTGAAGGCCAAGGTCTGTTGTTGCAAATCTTCGGCAAGGATGCCGTTGGGCCTATCTTTTTTGAATTTATCCAGCGAAAAGGAAACGAGGGCTTTGGCGAAGGCAATTTCAAAGCTCTGTTTGAAAGCATCGAATTGGACCAAATTCGGCGCGGCGTTTTGCAAGGTTAAGGCCATAGGGGAGCGGTTTATAATGGGCAAATTAGGGGCGCTCTGCGGGATTACGGCATTGAGTTTGGCACTGGGTGCCTGCACCGTGACAACCCAAATGGGGGACGGGCCCGAGAAGACCCGCACTTTCCTTGCATCCCCACCTGCCCCCATTCCGGCTTGGTCGATAGCGATTCATGGCGGCGCTGGCGTAATTGAGCGGAAAAATCTGACGCCTGAACAAGACAGAGCCTACCGCACTGCTTTGGCTGAAGCGATTGAGATTGGTGCCGACATCTTGCGCAAGGGCGGTGACGGCATTGACGCTGTGGAGGCGACCGCACGCTATCTGGAAGATAATCCCCTGTTCAATGCCGGCCGCGGTGCCGCCATTGATGCATCTGGCAAGGCGACGTTGGATGCAGCCATCATGGTGGGGCCGGGCCTGAAGGCTGGTGCCGTTGCTGGTATGCTGACAACGAGGCACCCGATTAGTGCCGCGCGTGCGGTAATGGAAAAGACCCAGCACGTCTTTCTGATTGGCGATGGCGCAGATCAGTTCGCGCGCGATCAAGGTCTCGAGCAAGTGCCAAACACTTTCTTCCTGACGGCCCGGCGCTGGCAAATTCTGGAAGAAGTTCTGACCGAACAGAGAATGCCGATCCCGCAGAAGCCCGCTGGTCTCAATAATGACGGCCCCGTCCGCTCTGGCCCCAATGCCGCCAAGTCAGGCGAAGCGCGTTTTGGCACGATCGGCATTGTCGTGCGCGACACCAAGGGCGTGTTGGTCGCAGGCACTTCGACGGGCGGCCTGACGGGCAAGAAATGGGGGCGCGTTGGTGATGTGCCGGTGATCGGGGCGGGTACCTATGCCACGCCTGCATGCGCGGTCTCTGGCACCGGGACGGGTGAATATTTCATCCGCTTGGGTGTTGCCCGCGCCATTTGTGACAAGGCGGCTGAACCCGGGATGGACCTGCAAATCGCGGCGGACGCTGTTATGAAAAAGGACCTCACGGCTTTGGGTGGCGATGGCGGCGTGATCGTCGTCAATGCCCGGGGTCAAACCGTTTCCAGCATGAACACACCTGGGATGTATCGTGCACAGATGAGCGCAATTAGTCCCGCTCGTGTCGCCATCTATGCGGACGAAAACTAGGGAGCAGGAGCAAATATGAGCCAGCTTTTGGGCATTCACCACGTCGCCTATCGCTGCCGCGATGCCAAGGAGACAGTGGAATTCTACCACGACGTTCTGGGCATGGACTTCCAAGTCGCCTTTGCCGAAGATCATGTTCCCTCAACCGGGGCCTATGACCCCTATATGCACGTCTTTCTCGATGCAGGCGGCGGCAATGTGTTGGCCTTCTTTGAGTTGCCAGAGCAGCCCGACATGGGCCGCGATCCCAATACGCCAGAATGGGTACAGCACATCGCCTTTAAGGTCGCCAATGAAGAGGCACTTCTAGCTGGCAAGGTCCGTGCCGAGGCGCGCGGTTGTTCTGTGATCGGCCCGACTGACCATGGCATTTTCCGCTCTATCTATTTCTTTGACCCCAATGGTCACAGGCTGGAACTGGCCCATGACACCGGCACCGCGGCGGAGTTGACCGAATTGCGCCGCGTGGCCCCAGACATGCTGGACGAATGGTCCAAGACCAAGAAAGCCCCGCGCCATGCCGATTGGCTGCACGCCAAGGCCCGTGCCAGCCATAAAAATTCAGACCCTATCTAAAACGTGCTCGATAAAAGCGCTCTGGGACCACCCAGCCATTAGGAAACGCCCATGAAACTTGCTTCTCTAAAATCTGGCCGCGATGGACGCCTCGTCGTCGTCTCGTCCGACCTCAATTATTGCACCGACGCGGCCTTGATTGCCCCCACTTTGCAAGCCGCATTAGACGATTGGGCCCATTGTGGCCCGGCTCTGCAGACGTTGAGCGAAGCACTAGAACGTGGCGCGGTGCCGACCGAGCGCTTTCATGAGCGCGAAGCCCATTCGCCACTGCCCCGCGCCTATCAATGGGCCGATGGCTCGGCCTATGTGAACCATGTCCAGTTGGTGCGACAAGCCCGTGGTGCGGAGATGCCAGACAGCTTCTGGACCGACCCGTTGATGTATCAAGGCGGCTCTGACGACTTCCTGCCGCCACGTTCGCCCATCATGCTCGCCGATGAGACATGGGGCTGTGACCTTGAAGCCGAAGTGGCTGTCATCACCACCGATGTGCCGCAAGGCATCAGCGCAGAGGCCGCATGCGACCACATTGCGCTTGTCTGCTTGGTCAATGATGTCAGCCTGCGCAATCTGATCCCCAACGAATTGGCCAAAGGCTTCGGCTTCTTCCAAGCCAAGCCTGCCAGCGCCTTTTCCCCTGTCGCAGTCACACCAGAAAGCCTCGGGCCCCTGTGGGATGGCGGGAAGCTGCATGTCACTTTGAGCGTCGACCTCAATGGCACACCGCTGGGTCGGGCTGAAACGGGCTTGGATATGACCTTCGATTTCGGTGACTTAATCGCCCATGCCGCACGCACCCGCAATCTATGCGCTGGCACCATCATCGGCTCTGGCACCGTCTCCAACCGCGATGCGGCAGGCGGCCCAGGTAAGCCAATCGCTGAAGGCGGCCTTGGCTATTCCTGCTTGGCAGAAGTCCGCGTTGTGGAAACCATCCTCCACGGTGCCGCCAAAACGCCCTTCCTCAAACACGGCCAAGTCGTGCGCATCTGGGCCGACGATTCCAAAGGCCATTCGATCTTCGGCGCGATTGAGCAGAAGGTGAGCGGGTAGGTGTTTAGACCTTGCACTTGTCATCCCCAAAGAAGTGAAGCGGAGAGCGGGGATCTTGGTGGACTTTGCGTTCGGAGTTCCGGATCGGCTGACGCAGTCCGGGATGACGGCGCATAAGCGTGTTAGCTCGCGCCTAACAAGGCGGGTTTCGACTTAGATCGGTTCAAGTGTACGCTCCACTTTCCTTGAAGCCGCCTGACAGTTTTTCTGCGCAAACACTCGAACATGGCCTTTGCGGAGGTACAGCCTGCAGCAAAGGCCCTCTTAGTGAACAGGCACACTCTCCCCTTGCCACTCGTGGATAACTGCCCCCCAAGACGCGTTTTCCATGACGGCATTGTTAAACTTATGTTAGATTGTACGGAATTTCGCTCATGCGCGTTGACGAGCCTGCCGGGATGGGGTGGAAGGGATTTAGTGGCCCTCCCCTAATGCCGCTCATGAGGTGATTTGCCTTGCGACTTCGACTTACAGTGTGTGCTGCGGCGGTCCTGCTGGCTAGCTTTGGGGCTGCAGGCTCTATTAATGGTTTGTGGGCAACGCCAGACGCCCGCGCCTCTAGCCTAGACGGCCTGAAATTGGCTATGGGCCTGCCCTATGGCAACACGACGCCCCCCCGCAAGGTGGAGATGCGCGCATCGCCCGAGCTGGCTGGCACAAGCCCTGCTGCCACAAAACCTCAACGCGCGCATGCGGCCCCGCACAAAAGCTTAGTCGCCGAGGTTTTTCAGGGGCCATTGGCACATGCCACACCTCGGTTGGTGATGGCCGATGCGGCACCCCAGTTTGACGCTCATACCCCAGTTACAGTTCCGGCCCCACCTGAGCCTCCCGCGCCACCAATGGCTCCGGCAGCAGCATTTGCACCCGCCAGTTTGAAGGGCTTAAAAGCGCTTGCAGAGGCTGAGGCAAGTCGATCGGCCAAATGGGCAGAGCAAGCTGTTGATGCAGCTAAAGCCGCTGAAAAGGCCAATATTGCTGCAGTTCAAATCAGCCTTGATGGCCCCATGGTCATCACTCAAAGCCAGTATGAGGGTCTTGAGCGCGCGCTCGATCAGGCATTGGCTCGGTTAGAGGTCAGTCAAGCGCTCGCCGCGCGAATCAATGAACAGGACCCGTCATTCTTCGTCGTGCGAGCCGATGGCAGGAAATTCTGCGGCACAGCGCAGATTGACCGGGAGTGCACCTTGTTGAGACCGACCGATGTCGCCCGCATCCGTTCTGATGTGGCGGCGCAGGTGAAACTAGCCGATAGAGAACTGCGCCAAATTCAAGCAAAGCTCGCCCGCGCCCGCTTGACCGACGGATGAGGCCGTAGAGCAAGCCATTCCAAAGTTTTTTCCCGCCGTGTGCGGCCTAGATTACTGGGCCAGCGACGTTGTTTGCAGGGCTGGATTTGCCTCAGGCATTTGCACGCGCACAGTTGCGATCGCAGGACGTTCGGCCAGAGCGACAGCGGTTAAGCTGGGACGATCAGCTTCTGCAACGGCATAGGCAATTAAGGTGTTGACGCACTCTGCCTCATTCACCACCCGGTCCCGACGTGCGGCCTCGGCACACATTTTGGTCGCGGCCCGCTCAATCTGCTTGAAAACCACCTCCGGCGCAGCATTGGCTGCCACCTTTTGATCGGCGATCTCTGCCTGTGCAGAACCAGCAGCTAAAACCGCAAAAGCAATTAGTCCAACAAAACGGTGTGTCATGGTTATCTCCTCAATGACCCACAAAATTGCGCGACCCAAACTGTCCCGTGCGTCGAATGTGACACTAAAATGACTATGTGACAACAGTTTTATGACATTTATATGACTTTTAAGCGACATAATTGCAAAGTATCACAAATTATCCTTACAGAACATATAGATAACCCCTGTAAACCGTTACAGAATTGTCATGAAACCGTCTGAAAAGGTCCGTAGATGCTTATGAAAGCGATAAGCATTTCCCTGTATCCTTAGGAAACTTCGGGAGAAAAGGCATGCGTCCGTTCGGCAGTTCGCCAGATTTATCAGCTATTAAAGCAAGCTACATGGTCAGCCTAAAGGACGAACTCGGCACGCTAGAAGGGCTACAAAGTGAGGTCGATTTCGGCTTTGCGGAACCCCGGACCTATAAAGAGTTGCGCCGTCTTGCCCATGTCCACGCCGGCAATGCCGCTACGTTCGGCTTTAGCGCCCTTGGCGAAGCTGCACGCGCTGTGGACGTCCATTTGAACGATGCCAATAATGCGCCTGACCTACTCCCGTCCCTTGTTGCGGATTGGCGGGGCCAGCTTCAAATTGCTTGTCAGAATTACTAAATAAGATCTTCGAGATCGACACCAACGGGCTGTTTCTAGGTGCAGCCAGTGGCTAGACAGCGCCACATTTGCGACCATAAGCAATCACCCTGCGTTCAGGAAGAAAAGTCTAGCTTAGCCTTCTTCTAAAAGCCGAAACGAAAGAAATTCTGATGTCAAACCTCTCTCTGGTGCGTTCGATTGCGGCCCTTTGTGTGCTTGCAACCCCCAGCATCGCCCAGAACGGCCCCTCCCAGAGCCTCCTGACTACTTTGGCCCCGGGTCAGAGCCGATCGGTCGACATTTCCTTGCGGGCGAGAATTGGGCCGTTGGAACTAGCACGAGGCTCGTTCAAAGTCAGTCTGACGCAAGATAGCTATAGCGGTGAGGCGACGTATCGCACCTCCGGCATCGCCGCTTCGTTCAATAATGATGCTGGCGTTGCAACCGTTAGAGGTGCGATTGACGATGGCCAATTAAAGCCACGGTCGTTCGTCAATCAAGAAACCAATGGTAAAAAGCGCCGCATCACCATGGCTATTGGGGGCCGCTCGGTTGATGTAACAGCTGCACCGATGTGGAGTAGCATGGGCTTTCCACCGGCGACTTTGGCCCAAAAGCTTGAAGCAGTCGACCCAGTTACAGGCTTGATGGAGCTCTCGCTGGTGACCGGCCGAGATGCGGGTCGGGCCTGTGGTGGCGCGGTCAAGATTTTCGATGGCAAGCGACGCTATGACATCCGCACCCAATATGTTGGGATCGAAAACGTTTCTACACCAGCCTATAAAGGCCCAGCAACCTATTGCCGGGGCACCTATACCGAAGTGGCGGGCTTTAATCAGAAGAAGCCAAACGAGTCGCGCGATCCGATCCGCCTTGAAATCTGGCTCGCGGATGTCGGCAAAATGGGCGTCTCTGTCCCCGTGCGTATGACCGGTTCCAAGGGCATTTACACGGCGGTTCTCTATGCCGACCGGGCGGTGGTGCGCTAACGAACCGATCAGACATCTGGCAAAAGGCCGCTATCCTCAGGGTCCCCAACCCTTTTGATCAAGGCGGCTTTGAGTTTCTTCATCGCCTGATGCTCAATCTGGCGAACCCGCTCCTTCGAGATGCCCATCCGCACGCCCAAGGATTCTAGGGTCGCACCCTCTTCGGTCAAGCGGCGCTGCTGAATGATTGCCAACTCGCGCGGATTTAGGGATTTGAGCGCCTCTTGAATCCAATTGGTGCGACGCTCTGTATCGGTGCGTTCCATCACGTCTTGATCAGGCAGAATCCCCTCATCGGGTAACAGATCCTGCCATTCACCGCCGCCATCGACACCATCGGACATTGGGGCATTCAGGGAGCGGTCATTGGCCGATAGGCGGGAAGCCATTTGTTCGACTTCACGCTCGCTCACACCGAGCTTCGTGGCGATGATCTCGCGGTTCTCACGCGTCATCATGGCTTCGCCCGTGTCGCTGATAAGCGCACGCAGCCGGCGCAGATTAAAGAATAGGGACTTTTGCGCCGCGGTTGTGCCGGTGCGAACGATTGACCAATTGCGTAGCACATAGTCCTGGATAGCTGAGCGTATCCACCACGCTGCATAAGTCGAGAAGCGCACTTCGCGATCGGGCTCAAAGCGAGCGGCCGCTTGCATCAATCCAATGTTACCCTCTTGGACGAGGTCGCTCATCGGCAGACCATAATTACGGAAGCGGGCCGCCATGGAGATCACCAACCGCATATAGGCGGTCGTCAATTCGTGCAGTGCGCGCTCATCTTGCTGGTCACGCCAAGCAACGGCTAGTTCACGTTCGTGATCATGCTCCAGCAAGGGTGCCTTCATAGCCTGTTTAACAAACCGTCGCGTTGCGCTTTGGGCTTCGGCTGTCTCATACGTGGCCATTTGATCTCTCCGATCCTTGTCCGCACCTGATTTGGTTATGAGCATTACGCGTGAGAGGGCCGCTTGGATCAATCGTTATGACAAATCCATGACTGAAGAACTGCAATTTGGTGGGAGGTCGCGTGATCTATCTTAGCCAGATGTCCGGACAAAGATGACAGGCGGGAAATCACTATCCATCTGCACTTCCACGGACCGGATTTTACCAGCCATGTCGGCTTGAAAGGCGAACTTTACATCCAGAAGATCGTCATCATCTTCCCGCATTGGCTGGCAATTGAAAACATCATAATGCCAATGTTTTAGTTGGACTGGCATCTCATTATAAGTCCCCTGCAATCCCGCCTCATCGAGGGTGACCGTCCAAGTACCATAGCCCTTATGTCCATAAGTGCCGACAAAGGCGGCAAGCTCTCGCGAAGGGGTGGTATTGGGGATCGGCATAGGCGGGGTTTGGGTGGCGGCCTTGGCCTCATTGGAATCGCGCCGGGCAAGCCCCCGAGCTGACCAATTGGCAGGCGCTAACCCCATTAAGCGATCGAACAGATCAAGGCTCACATGGCCGGGCAAAGGCGTGCCGCGCATATTTGCGAAAGCGATGATGCCGACATTCTGCTCGGGGAACAGGGTCACGCGGGAAGAAAAGCCATTGAGATTGCCACCATGGGCGACCCGCCGCATGCCACGATAAAAATCCGTCCGCCAACCTAGGCCATAAAGGCCACGGCTCAACTCCGTTGCCTCGGGCTGGCCGCCAGTCGAAACAAGCGGGGCCCACATGGCCTCACTTTGTGCCACCGATATCAGCCGCTTGCCACGATATTGGCCGCGGCCAAGTTGCAATTCCATCCAAGGCAGAAACTGATTGACCGAACTATGAAGCTCACCCGCTGGGCCAATCGCATCTTCGGGCCGCAAGGAGATTTGCACAGCTTGCTTGTTAGGCAGAAGTTTATGACCAAAGGCGAAGTCAGAATCATGGGCCATCTGACTTGGGCTAAAGCCCGTTCGCCCCATGCCCAAGGGCTTCAGCAATCGCGCCTCTGTAAAGGCCTCCCACGACTGGCCCGTTGTGCGTTCCACGACAAGGCCCGCCAGAATATACATGAGGTTATTGTACTGATACTGGCTGCGTAGCGGGGCTGACGTGTCCAAGTAAGGCAAGCGCGCCAAAAGCTCTGCCTTGCTCAGCTTCTCATTGTTGTACCAGACGAGGTCGTGGGTGCCGAGGCCGGTGCGGTGCGAGAGCATGTCGCGCAGGCTCAAGCTGGCATATTCCACCCCGCCAGCCATTTTAAACTCGGGCAAATAGGTGGTGACGGGTTCATCCCAGGCAAGCTTGCCTTCATCCACCAACAGCGCCACCGTGGCAGAGGTGAAAGCCTTGGTGAGCGACGCACAGCCAAACAAGGTATCGGGCGTCACTGCTCGGGTCTTAGCCCCGTCGCGCCAGCCAAAGCCCTTGGCATAGATCGGCGCACCATCCTTAATGACCGCAATTGCTAAGCCCGGCACGCGCCAATTCTGGCGCGCCAGGTCAAGTTCGGCATCGAGACCTGCGAGAGGATCGGGTTTACGTTTGGCCGCATAGGCGGGGCCAATAACGCCTGCCCCCAAGCTTGCGCCCAACAAGGATACAAAGGCCCGCCGCTGCATCAAATTGACCCCCACTTAACCGCCCTACAAAGCCAGCATAGTGGGGGGCCGAGGTCGGGCTTGTCTAGTCCTCTCAGCGCCGAATGGCATCGGCACCGACACAGGTGCGGGTCTCTTCACTCCACGTGCCACCGCGACGATAGCAATCGAGACGCATGGCCGCGGCGCGGGCTTCTGCTTGGGCAGGATCGGCTTCAACCGGGCCCAAGGCACAGGCAGACAAGGTCGCCAATGCAAAGGCCAAACCACACAAGGTCAGCGCGTGGCGCATGGGCTTAGGCCGTCAGCTGTTGGCGGGCTACGTCTAACAGCTGTTCCATTTCGCGGCGGACCTGGTTTTCGCTGACTTCAATACCCTTGGCGTCGAGGTCGGCTTTGACTTTGCGGTAGACATCGTCATCGCCCGCTTCTTCAAAATCAGCCATGACGACGGACTTGGCATAGTCTTCAGCAGCGTCCCCTTCGAGGCCCAAAAGACCTGCAGCCCAAGCACCTAAAAGTTTATTGCGGCGGGCGGTGATTTTGAATGAAAGCTCACTATCGTGCGCATATTTGGCTTCTTCAGCGCTCTTGCGCTCATCGAACTGGCTCATGGTCAGACTTCCTTAAAAAACACGTCAGCGGACAGGTTCCTAAGTGGGAACGGCTACGTGGTCTCGATAGGTCTCTGCGCAAGTAAGCGCAAGGGGATGCGCCACATGATTGAGGCCTGTCGCGCAGCCTGTTAGGGTGAGCTTGTCGTTAGGAGTTTCGACTCGGGCCGCGATGGCTGCGAGTGCGTGCCTTGCCACCTGACCACTGAGGAGAGCGCGACCATGTCCCGCCGCAAGAAAATTTATGAAGGCAAGGCCAAGGTCCTATATGAAGGGCCAGAGCCTGGTACCCTGATCCAGTATTTCAAGGACGATGCAACCGCCTTCAACGCTGAAAAACATGCGATTATTGAAGGCAAGGGTGTTCTGAACAACCGGATTTCAGAATTCATCATGACCAATCTCAATGCGATTGGCGTGCCCACGCACTTCATCCGCCGCCTCAATATGCGCGAGCAATTGATCCGTGAAGTGGAAATCATCCCGTTAGAAGTCGTCGTGCGCAATGTTGCTGCAGGCTCGATCTCCAAGCGTTTGGGTATTCCTGAGGGTGAATTGCTGCCCCGTTCGATCGTGGAATTCTATTACAAGAACGACGGTTTGGGCGATCCCATCGTCGCGGAAGAGCATATTACCGCGTTTAACTGGGCCACCACACAAGAAATTGATGACATCATGGCCCTCGCCCTGCGCATCAATGACTATTTGTCCGGCCTGTTTGCGGGTGTTGGCATCCGCTTGGTGGACTTTAAGCTTGAATTTGGCCGCCTCTATGAAGGCGACATGGTGCGCACTGTTTTGGCGGATGAAATCAGCCCAGATTCCTGCCGCTTGTGGGATGCGCGCACCAATAACAAACTGGACAAAGACCGCTTCCGGCAAGATTTAGGCGGCGTCTCTGAGGCCTATGCCGAAGTCGCCCAGCGCTTGGGCATTTTCAAAGACCCACGCAGCGCGTTTGTAGAAGGCTAAACCGACCGATGAAAGCCATTGTGAATGTCCGTCTGAAGAAAGGCGTGTTGGACCCCCAAGGCCGCGCCATTGCTGAAGCCCTGCGCGGCCTAGGCTTTCATGAGGCCGAAGATGCCCGCGTCGGCAAAGTAATCGAAATCGAAATCGACGAAACTGACCCAGAACGCGGCGCTGCGCGGGCCAAAGAAATGGCAGCCAAGCTTCTGGCCAATCCGGTCATCGAAAGCTGGACGGTGGAAATCGCGGCTTAGGGGGCTACATCCCCGCCGCAGCGTCAGCAGAAAGCGGGCACTTCCATGGAAGCTGCCTGATTGGCTGATGCTATCAAGAAGGAAAGCGCAAAACCTCAAGAAATACCTCATCACGCTTTTGTCGCTCCCTTGCGTTCTTCCATCCGTGTTTCGATGAAATGGGCGAGCGCTTGGGCGGCAGGGGTTTGCCGTGAGGGTTCCAGTAAGCACATGTCGGCGGCTTCCAGTGGCGGCCAATCCCCTAGCACCTCGATCCCATCTTGGATCAGGCCGCGCGGCATCACGGCATAGCCAAGGCCTGCGCGCACGGCCGCCGCACAACCCGCATGACTGGGGCTGGTAAACGCGCTTGTCCACGGCGCCTTCGCGCGATCAAGCGCTGCGAGCGCTCGTTCGCGGTAGACACAAGCTGGTGGCGACAGCACTAAGGGCAAAGGCCGTTGCCGCTTTGCAAAGACCGCACGGGCTTCATCAAAGCCCTTTGGCAAAATGTCATTGGCAGGCCCAACCCAAACCAATTCCTCTCGCCAGATGGCACGGGCACCTGGATGGACGCGCTCGGTCGATTGCTTGATCAGCACAAGGTCATGCAAGCCTGCTTCAAATTCATCAATCAAAGTTCGTGTCAGAGCACAGGAGACATGCAGCATCACATGCGGGTGTGCATTCATAAAGGCAGCCAAAATGTTGGGTAAATGGGCGGTTGTGAAATCCTCGGGCGAGCCGAACCGTACCTTACCGCTGATGTCCTGAGACCTGAACCGCGCCAGCATGGCATCGGCCGAGGCGATCATGTCGCGCGCGTAGCCCAAGAGCTTTTCGCCATCTTGGGTCAAGCTAACATTGCGGGTGTCGCGCTCAATCAATTGGCGGTCGAAGATTTCTTCCAGCTTCTTGATCTGGCCCGACACAGCGGATTGGGATCGGCCCACAAGGATGCCGGTCCGCGAGAAACTGCGAGTATCGGCCAGCGTCACAAAGGTGCGCAGAAAGGCGGTGTCAACGTCGTACATGGCTTACCTAATGCGGCGATGGCAGCGCGGCGTCAACGCAACTTGCGACTTCTACGCCGCGCTTCGCCACGGTTTTTCCGATAAATCCCATCAGGTTTTCACGTTTCTCCTTCTGGGGGCGACCGACTAAGCAGCGGCACCGCACCCCCAAATGAGGAGCCAAATATGCCGGTTGAAGTCCTGCTTGAAAACCTAGTCTCGCCCATAACCATGGCATTTCTGCTGGGCATGATCGCCACTTTGATTAAGTCGGATTTGGAGATACCTGAGCCCGTCATCAAAATTTTCGCGATCTTCTTGCTGTTCTCCATTGGCCTACAAGGCGGCCAAGAACTGGCAGGCGTGGCCTTTGCCGATATCGCCAACGGGCTGGCCGTAACTGCGGCACTGATTTTCCTCCTCCCCCTCATGGCCTTTTTGGTGGCGAAGTTCGTGTTGCGCTTGGACACACCCAATGCGGCGGGCGTTGCAGCCCTTTACGGCTCAGTCTCGTCGGTGACCTTTGTGGTCGCGCGCACCTATGCTGAGGGCAAGGGAACGCCAATGGACGGTTATGTCACCGGGCTTGTGGCCTTGATGGAGCTGGCAATATTGGTCGCGCTGTTTTACGGGCGCTTCGTGCTCAGCCGGTCCGGTGGGGATAAGGGCAAGCTGACTGAAATCCTGATGGAGACCCTGCGCGGACGCGGTCTTATCTTGTTGGGCGGCGGCCTTCTGATCGGCGGTCTGATCGGCGAGAGGAATTTCGCCAAGATTGAGCCCTTCTTTGTCGATCTGTTCCGGGGCGTGCTGGTCCTCTTCCTGCTGGAAATGGGCATGACAGCGGCACGGCACTTGAAAGAGTTCGCCAAAGTAGGCCCGGCCATGGCGGTTTTTGGGATCGTAATACCCATGGTGCACGGCGCCATTGCCTCAGGCTTGGCAACTTGGGCGGGCCTGCCATTGGGATCGGCCTTTGTCATTGGGGCGGTCGCGGCGTCCGCCTCGTACATTGACGCCCCGGCAGCTGTGCGCGCTACATTTCCAACCGCGAACCCGGCGATCTATCTCACCTCATCGCTGGGTATCACTTTCCCCTTCATGTTGATCATCGGGGTGCCGACTGTGTATCAAGTGGCGGTCTTGTGGCGCGGCGCGTTGGGGGGTGGTTAGGAAATGTTGCTTTGGAACGGTTCAAGGCCATATTCCGCTTGCCTTGAAGCCGAAGGGCAATTCTTTCGACGCAAGCTGAGGAGGCGAGAGGTGAAATCGGCTTCGCCGACGCGCGAAGCGCGCCTCTTGATGCCCCATCTTGCGCGCAGACAATCGACTTAAGCCATTGCCGCACCATAGCCTGCGGCAAGTGCGATCTAAGTGGATGGGTCTTCTCGCCTCTCCACTTGGGATAGGGGCCAGACTGCCGCACCGAAAAAATCCCCCCCACCCCCTAGACAGACGCCTCAAACTAAGACGCTATGGTGGTCCCATTAGTAACTGAAAGGAGGTGATCCTATGTCTCATTGTCTGCGCCTTAGTGAAATGTCTGTCGGGATCCCTTCGGAGGTGAAGGCTTAAGGATTAAGAGCCTTTCTTCGAATTGAGATCGGGCCGTTTCGCCGGTCTGGCAATGGAAAGGTCGCTGGGTAACCAGCGACCTTTCTTGTTTTTCTAAAGCGTCTTGCCCATGATTTTCAGAGGGATGATCGCGCCATTTCTGGCGTGCTTTTCAATCACTTCGATCAACTCATAACCACAGCGGCGATAGAGTGGCTCCCCTGCTAGAGTGGCCCCCATTTGCGCGCTCTTGAAGCCTTCGGCGCGGGCAGCGGCTTCGCCTGCATCAATGATCATCTGGCCAATGCCGCGGCGTACATGCTCTGGGTGGGTATACATGGCGCGGATGCGCGCGGGCTCGGTCGCGGGGTCGAGGAGGCGATTATCGCGCCCGGCGCTGTGATCGCCGCCATAGAGAGTCCCCCGCCGGCTCCAGCCGCCACAGCCGACGATTTTTCCGTCTTCTTCCACGACCGCAAAATAGGTGCCATCTTCGATCAACTGGGTATCGATCCCCATGGTCTCGTGACTGCCTTCAACTTGTTCGGGTGTAAGAAAGTCGTGCATCAATTGCCCGATGGCCAAGGCCATCAAGGCCTTCATTTCCGGCATATCGGCAGGGGTTGCGACGCGCAGCTTTAAGACCATGCAGCCAGTCTTTCCTCAATCAGAGCAATAGTTTCTGTCACGCCAAACAAGGCCACAAAGCCGCCAAAGCGCGGGCCCTGTTCTTGACCCAGCAAGACTTCATAAAGCGCCTTGAACCAGTCGCGCAGGTTTTCAAATTGGTGCGTCTTGCCGACATCAAACACCATATTCTGGATTTCATCGCCGTCGCGCATGTCTGGCCCCATGGCTTCAAGACGGGCTTTGAGGTCCAAAATCGCGGCAAGTTCCGCTTCTGTCGGCGCGCGGAATTTCTTCGTTGGCTGGATGAAGTCGCGATAATAAGCGACGGCAAAGCCTGCGAGTTGATCGAGCAAAGGCTGATCAGCTGGTGTGGCTTCGGGCGCATAGCGCTTGATAAAGCCCCACAGCACCTCCTTTGTTTCCGCGTTCGCAGCAGAGACGAGGTTTAAAAGCAGGGCAAAGCTGATGGGCGAGCCATATTGGGGTGGATGGCCATTATGGATGTGCCACACAGGATTTTCGAGCTGCTTGGCAGGCTCTTCCCGACGGAAGGCATCTAAGAACTGGACATATTCGTCCACAGCGCGCGGGATGACGTCGAAATAGAGCTTCTTGGCGACGCGTGGCTTTTGGAAATTATAGAGCGACAGGCTCTCAGGCGGGGCATAAGTCAGCCATTGCTCGACTGCGATGCCATTGCCTTTGGACTTGCTGATCTTCTCGCCATTTTGATCCAAGAACAGCTCAAAGCAATATTGCAGCGGCGGCTCGGCACCCAAGATGCGGCAGATTTTGGAATAGATCGGGCCATTGGTCTGATGGTCCTTGCCGTACATTTCAAAGTCGACACCAAGGGCGGCCCAGCGCATGCCAAAGTCTGGCTTCCATTGCATTTTGACCTGGCCACTGGTGACCGGGACGGTAACGTCCGTGCCATCTTCATCGGCAAAGGTCACCGTGCCCGCCTTGGCGTCGATGGCCTTCATCGGCACATACAGAACGCGGCCTGTGGTGGGGGAGATTGGCAAGAACGGGCTATAGGTCGCGCGCCGCTCTTCGCCTAAAGTTGGCAGCATTACGCCCATAATCTCGTCAAACTTTTCGAGCGCGCGCAAAAGGGTCGCGTCAAAAGCGCCAGAGCGGTAAAGCTCAGTGGCGGACTTGAACTGATAGTCAAAGCCAAAGCTATCCAAGAAGCCGCGCAAGCGGGCATTATTGTGCTGGGCAAAGCCGGCATGGGTGCCAAATGGATCGGGCACATCGGTCAGAGGCTTTTGGAGATAGGGCACCAGCGTTTCTGGATTGGGCACATTGTCTGGCACTTTGCGCATGCCATCCATGTCATCGCTGACACAGATCAACTGGGTCTCCAGTGTGCCATCGGTCAGCGCGATGAAGGCTTGGCGCACCATCGTCGTGCGCACGACTTCGCCAAAGGTGCCGATGTGTGGCAAGCCCGACGGACCATAGCCCGTTTCAAAGATAACCGGGCCCTGTTTTCCGACTTTCTTGACCCGATCCAACAGCAAACGGGCTTGTTCAAAGGGCCAAGCTTTGGCTTCTGTCGCCAAAAGTGCACGGTTCGCCATTCAGGTCTCATTCTTCACTTGGAGTGGGAGGTTGTTGCCACGCCTTGTGACGGAATCGCGCCTTAAGGTCAAATCCTTGCACCCTGCCCAGACACCCCAACCGCTACGCGGCGTAGCGCCCAAGTTGTGGGTTGAGTTCGCGCGCCAATCCCTGATAAGCATAGTGGTCGGCATAACGTGCTGGCGGGGGAATCACGTGGCTCAGAGAAAGACGCAAATCGTCGTGGTCGGTGGCGGTGCCGGGGGTCTGGAACTCGTGCGCCTGCTTGGTTCGCGTTATGGCCGCAAGGCCCATGACATCATTCTGATCGACCGCAATCTGACCCATATTTGGAAGCCACTCCTGCACGAGGTTGCGGCAGGGTCTCTCGATGCCAATCTCGATGAAGTCGGTTATGGCGGCCACGCGGTGCGCTGGGGCTATCGGTTTTTCAACGGCAGCCTCGAAAGCGTTGATCGAACCGGTCGTACTGTCACCACGGCCCCTTTGCTCGACGAGCGTGGCGAAGAGATCATCGGGCGGCATACCATTCGCTATGATTATCTGGTGCTGGCCATGGGCGGCATCTCGAACGATTTCGGTGTGCCGGGCGTACGCGAGCACGCGATGTTTCTCGAAGACCGCCCCCAAGCCGACCGATTCCGTCAAAAGCTGCTCAATGCGTGCCTGCGCACCAACCACGCACACCAAACCGGCGATTTAGAAGCCTGTGTGCGCATTAGCATCGTTGGCGGCGGCGCGACCGGAGTTGAGCTGGCCGCTGAGCTTTACAATGCCGCCAAGGCCTTGCGCCATTATGGGCTGGAAGTGTTCGATGAATCAAAGCTGGAAGTATCCCTAATCGAGGCTGGCCCAAGGATCTTGCCGGCCCTTGATGAGAAGCTGGCCGAGAGTGCTAAGCATGAACTCGAGAAGCTGGGCGTCAAAGTGCTCGACAACACCCAAGTGGTGCGCCTCGCCAAGAATGAGGTTCATACCGGCAGCGGTGACATCGTCGCGTCCAACCTCATTTTATGGGCTGCTGGCGTGAAGGGGGCGGATGAGATCCGCACGATGGGTGACCTCGAACTGACACGCGGCAACCAAATCATTGTGCGTCCAACGTTACAGACCACTAAGGACGACCGCATTTACGCTCTGGGCGACTGTGCTTCCTGCATCCTGCCTGGCCGCGACCGCCCCATTCCGCCGCGCGCGCAATCGGCGCACCAGATGGCCGCCCAAGTGTTTCATAATCTGGTGCGCGCACAGGCCGGCGAAGCGCAAAAGGATTTTGTCTATCACGACCATGGCTCGCTGGTGTCGCTCAGCCGCTTTTCCACGGTGGGCAGCCTGATGGGCAATCTGGTTGGCGGGCGCATGCGCGTTGAGGGATGGATAGCCCGAACGGTTTATCAGTCGCTTTACCGGATGCATCTGATTGCGATCCACGGCTGGTGGCGCGGTGTGACGCTGATCGTGATCGGCCATGTCAACCAAATCATAAGGCCCAAGTTTAAGCTGCATTAGCGGGTGGAATCGAAACTTACGCACGCAAAGTAGGAAGGCGCTCTCCCCTCTCCCCCCCCTCGGGGGGCGAGGGCACTTAAAACGGGTTTCTCATCTGAACAGCCTTTGCCACAGGCTGTGTCTAGGCAAAGGCTTAAGTCGAGTTTGAGCGCGCAAGATGAATTGTCGAACGGCTTCAAAGTGAGCAAAGCGATGCTTTGAACCGTTCCGAGTCATTTGGCGAAAGTTTACACAAGCGCTTTCAAGGTTTTCCTTGACGTTGGTGCGTGCCATGCTTGGAGTTCACCATCTCCAATGCCGCTGATGACACCCAAGCCCATTTCGATTTCGACAGCGCTTTGAAAAAAGTGCAGCGCGATGTCAGATAATGTCGCCAAAGCAGCCTAAAGGTTAGTGTCTACCCTCAAGGACGCAAAACCGCTTATGTTGACCGATCTCATCCTGTTTCGTCATGGCAAGGCAGTGCGCCAGCACGAGGCCCGCGATGATTTCAGCCGCGGCCTAACCCCGCGCGGCCGGGTTCAAGCTGCCGCACAAGCGGTCCGTTTAAAGGAGGCGGGTTGCGACCTACAGCTCGCGCTGGTTTCCACAGCTTTGCGCGCGGCCGAAACCTGGGATGCCTGCCAACTGGCTTTCCCCGAAACCCAAGTTCAGATGATGCGCATGCTTTATTTGGCAGCGCCTAACATTTATCTGAACACCGCTAAGTCTGCGAAGGCGAGCCGCGTGATGATCATTGCGCATGATCCGGGCCTTCACGAGCTGGCCTGCAGCTTGATGAAGGGTGATACTGGCCTAGACAGAGGGCAAGCAGACTTGCGAGAGCATCTGCCCACTAGCGGGGTCGCTTGGTTTTCCGCCGATCCCAGCGCATCTTCAGGATTTAAGCTGCGGCAGTTTTGGGCACCTGAACCTATACTGGCTTGAAGGCCGACAGAGGATTGGCAGTTCCGCCGCACGCTTCCTGATGACAAATCAACCCCTGTGCGTGCATGAAGTTGCATGAGCAAACCAAAACGCACTCCCTTAAAGCCTTGGTCGATTGAAGCCGTTGTCGATGGCAACCGTCTGCGCGTGCAATTGTCTGCGGCAGCGCTCGATCATTTGGGCGACGAAAAGGCGGCACGCGCACGCGCTTTGGACCTGCTAAAGGGCGCGCTGTTTCGTGGCCGCCTCATCGCGCAAGAGCGTTTGGAGAGCGGTGCTGGCGGCCTTGATTGCTCGCATCTATTGGCTGGGGTCCAAGACCAAGTGATCTCCGCCCTCTATGACTTTACCGTCACCCACGTGTTCCGCGCGCGCAACCCTACGGCAGCAGAACGGCTGAGTGTTTGTGCCACGGGCGGCTATGGCCGCAATTCCATGGCACCCTCATCCGATGTCGATTTGATGTTTGTGCGGCCAATCAAAGACGCGTCTTGGGCAGAGAGCGTGATTGAATATATGCTCTATATGCTGTGGGATATGGGGCTGAAAGTTGGCCACGCGTCGCGCACCATTTCTGAATGCCTGCGCGCCGCCCGCGAGGACATGACGATCCGCACCTCGGTGCTGGAGACCCGCTTTGTCTGTGGCGATAAGCTTTTGTTCCGTGAGTTGGAAATCCGGCTGCGCAAGGACTTGTTTGATGGCACGGCTGCAGACTTTGTGGCAGCCAAGCTGGCCGAGCGCGACAATCGCCACCGTCGTACCGGCGAAAGCCGTTATATGGTCGAACCTAATATCAAGGACGGCAAAGGCGGTCTGCGCGACCTGCATACTTTATTCTGGATTGCCAAATATATTCATGCCACCGATGACGTCAGCCAGTTTGTTGAAAAGGGCATTTTCAGCCTCGAAGACATGAAGCATTTCAATCAGGCTGCTGAATTCCTGTGGACGGTGCGCTGTCACTTGCATTTTTTGACTGGGCGCGCAGAAGAACGCTTGACCTTTGACTTGCAACCCGAAATGGCCCGCCGCATGGGCTATGGCGACCGGGCTGATAATCCGGCGGTAGAGCGCTTCATGAAGCGCTATTTCTTGGTCACCAAGCAGGTTGGTTCCTTGACGCGCATCCTGTCCGCCCGGCTAGAACTGGACCGGCAAAAGGCGCTGCCGCGTGGTATTTCGCGCTTCTTCGCCAGTCCACAAAAGGCCAAGCAGCTGGATGATCCCCGCTTTCATGAAGATCATGGCCGCATCGGCTTTGCCCATCCTGAACAAGTCGCCGACGATCTTTCGGCCTTGATCGATATTTTCAAGATGGCCGATACTCTGGGTCTCGATATCGATCCATCCGCGCTGGCGCGCGTTACCAGCATGGCCGCCAAGGGTCGGATTATGCGCGATGATCCAAAGTGCGTTGCCAGCTTTTTAGACGTTGCCACGTCCAAGAAGGACCCTGCCCAAGCGCTGGGGCTTTTGAATGAATCCGGCCTTTTGGGGAAGTTCGTCCCCGAGTTTGGACGGATTGTTGGGCAAACCCAGTTCAACATGTATCATCACTTCACGGTGGATGAGCATACGCTGCGCGGCATTGCCAATATCTCCGATATTGAGCACGGCAGGCTGCGGAAGGAATTACCCGTGTCAACGGAGCTTTTCCCCCGCATCGCAAACCGCCGGGCGCTGTATCTGGCGATGCTGCTACACGATGTCGGCAAGGGCGAAGGCGACCAACAGATTGAAGGCGCAAAGGCGGCACATATTGCGTGCCGCCGTTTGGGCCTGGATGCCGAAGAGGTTGAGTTGGTTGCTTGGCTTGTCGGCCATCATTTGATCATGAGCGAGGTTGCCCAGCGCCGCGATATTGGCGACCCGAAAACCATCACCGACTTTGCTGCCACGGTCGGCACGCTGGAGCGGTTGCGCCTCCTGTTGGTTTTGACGGTAGCCGACATTCGTGCGGTTGGCCCCGGTGTTTGGAACGATTGGAAAGCCCAACTCTTACGCGACCTCTATAAGCTGACGGAGGCCACATTGCGGGGTGGGCGGTCCGACGAGGGTTTTGTGCGTCGCCAATTGAAGGCCCAAGCCGATGAACGCCGTGCCCAAGCTTTGATTGACCCCATCCTCGCCGAATTCTTTACGAGCCTCGAAGATGCTTATTGGCTTGGCTTTGATACCGACCAGCAGAAGTGGCATGGGGCGGAAGTGGCCAAGGCCTTACGTCAAGAAGCGCCCTATTGGCTGGCCTCAAGGCCTGCGCCCAGTCGCGGTGCCACAGAGATCTTGGTGCTTTCGCCCGATCAACCGGGTCTATTTGCAGCCCTTTCTACCGTGTTTGCGCAAGCAGGTGCCAATGTCATTGATGCCCGCATTCATACCTCTAAAGGTGGCCAAGCCTTTGACGTGTTTGCCCTGCAAGATCAGTCAGGCGCGGCCTTCGGCGAAGGCCGGCAAGACACAATCGACCGCCTATTTGCCCGCCTGCACGTGGTGTTGGAGGGCGAACGTAAGGCAGGACGCGATACTCTAATCGCAGAAAACACAAGCACCGTCAAAAAGCCGACCAATCGCACTGCCGCGTTTGCGATTGAGCCCGTCATTATGATCGATAATGAAGGTGCTGCCTTTGATACAATCGTCGAAGTCTCCGGCCGAGACCGCACCGGGCTATTGGCAGATTTAGCGCAAGTCTTTGAGGATGAAGGGCTTAACGTGACCTCAGCCCATATTGATGGCGTTGGGGAACGGGCAACAGATGCTTTCTACCTCCGTGATCGTGGCGGCTTGAAACTATCCGACGCGCGGCGGATCACGATTTTGAAAGAGCGTTTGATGGGCGTCCTGTCAGATGCAGAGACGACTGAGGGCCCGAGCCTCTTGTCTCGCCGGAAATTGGCCCGCGCTCGGGCCAGCAGTCGCCGCTAGCGGGTTATTGCGTTTGAACCATTTCCGTTGTGGCCGCATATTCTTCCTGCAGCCAAGCCAGAATTTCGCGCGCTGCCGGATGGTCGATTGGCTGATAGCGGTCGACGAGAGATTCGCGCCGCTTCGCCAGTTTGGTGAGACCCAAGTCTTGAAAGCTCATCAAGTCAGCGCGGACCATGCTAGCCAATTCTGGACCTAAAACTTTCACTGCCGCAGCATAGCCACTGGCACCATAGCAATAATCGTCACCCTGCTGATAGCTCATCGCCAAAGAAATGGCGGGCACACAGGTCAAATAGGGCTGCAGCGCCGGGTTGATCGCGTGGCCAGAGACCCAGTCTGCCAAGCGATGTGACCTTCCCGTGAAACCGCGTAGGTGCAGAAACTGGCTCATGCGAGGTCCGTCATTGACGGGGTAATTGTCCCACAATAAGGGCTTACGCTTCAAAATCGCCCCGATCTCACGCACATGGCCAACTGAGATTTCGCGCGCACAGACCTCTTCACCTGTCCAATAGATGTCGATGCGTTGGTCAAGGCCAGCTCCCAACGCACGCAAATAATGCTCTGGCCGCTGGCCGAAGACACGGTCGAGTACGGGATCATTGGAATAATAGGTTGGGGTCATGGACAGCTTTAACTGTGGCGCAGTATCGCGCGCCAGATGCATGATTTCAATTTGCCGCTGCGCAAGGTCAGGCAAGGTTGAGTGCATGTCGTCAAAGAAAATGCCTAGGTCTTGAATGCCCAGCGAGGCCAAATCTTCAATTCGATTGACAAAGGTGTTGGCGACGTTGCCATTGAAATCATTGAAGGCTTCATAGGGGCTAAGTCCAATGCCAACTCGGACACCAAAACCTTTGCAGAAAGCAACAAACTGCGAAATCTGCCCGGCTTCTTGCAAAGGATGGGGCTCTACCCACTGTCGCCGCAAAAAGGGATCGCCCTTAGGCGCATAATGGAAGAAGCGATAGCCATAAGGGGCCAGAGTCTCAACTACGGCACGGCGATCATCCCAAGTCCAGGGCTGGCCGAAATAGCCTTCGATAATACCTAAATTAGGGGTCGACACAGGTGCACCTAGTCTGGGGATCCGCCATCAGGACGGAACTTTGCTACCAATTGATCTTGATCTGCTTTTTGCTCCGGCGTCAAACGGGCACCAATTTCGCGAACTTTGGCCGACGCATCCTGATCGCCGCCACGGGCTGCCAAGGCAAACCAGTAATAGGCCTGAACGTCGGACTTTGGCCCGCCGAGTCCTTGCTCTGCCATCGCGCCCAGATTGAACTGCGAGTCGGTGACACCACGTTGTGCGGCACGACGGAAACTCTCGGCGGCTCGCGCCATGTTTTGAGGCACGCCATCGCCATTGGCATAATAGACGCCCAGATTGTGCATCGCTTGACGGCTGCCGCGCGCGGCTGCGCGTTCGGTCAAGGCGCGTGCTTGTGCCAAGTCCTTGGTGACGCCATCGCCGGTCTCAAATTTTCTGGCCAAGCGGTTCATCGCGCGCGTATCGCCACCGTCAGCTGCACGGCGCAACAGCGCGACGCTCCCTGCCCCATCGCCAGCTTGCTCCCGCGCCGTGGCTTGGTCGAACAAGGAACCTGCAGCGGGTGTGGCGGGTGAGGCGGCAGCAGGCACCGCACGGGTCGGGCTGGGCGCAGGTACGCCGGAGGTAACATCTGTCGGCGATACTGGCACCCGGGTTGGTGCTGCTGCGACGGCGGTCGTTGCCAGCGCAGGAGCTGCGACTGAAGCGACCCGCGGGGGCGTTGTCGCGCTGGAAGCGGGCGCTTTAGCGACGGTGGCAACGCGCGGTGGCGTTGGACGCTGCACTGGCCTTGGTGCCGCATCGACGCGTGCAGCCTTAAAGGTTGGCGAGCGCAGACGGTCGCGCTGGGCTTCGGCTCGCGCTCTCGCGGCGCGGGCCTGCGCATCGGCGGAAGCCATGACACGGGCTGCTTCTATCTGCTGAGGCGTTGGTGAGGGCTTCGCAGGGGGGGGTGCTGGAACTTGGACGGCAGCCTTTGTGGCCGGGGGTACCAATTGTGCCTTTGGCAATTGCGGCGGCGGACTAGGGATGCTGGGTGCAACAGGTGCAGCTGTGGCAGAAGGGGCAGCGGCGGCGGGCGGCGGCGCTGATACAGTCGTGGCGGACGTTGGGGCCGGGCCTTCAGCTGTTGTTGGGGCTTGGGCGACCTCTGTACCCGGCATTGGCACAGCACCTTCAACTGGCGCAGGCATCGCCGCTTGCGCCGCCAACTCCGGCGGCAAAGGTACATTTTCTTGATTAAGAGCGGCTGGCTTTTCGTCTACATTAGAAGACGGCTTCAATTGGCTATAAACCGCAAACCCGGCGGTTGCGACTAACGCAGCAGCTGCTGCAATTCCGACAGGCGACAACGGGCTTTTGGGCTTACCACCTTCTTTGCCCTCTTTCATTGCTTGAGGGGCCTGCGGCTTCGCCGATGGTTTAGCTTTGGCGGCCTCTGCCTTTTTGTCTTTGCCAGCGGGGCCCTTTAAAGTTAGCGCCGGCTTTTTCTTGGTTTGAGCTGCTTCTCGCGCCGCTGCGGCCTGGTTGGCGGCACGGCGGGCAGCAACCAAATAGTCGGGGGCTGAGCTGGAATTACTTCCTGGCTCGTCCCAGTCAGGATTTAAGTCCGATAGTCCATCGTCAGAATCGTCGTCGATAGGCCTGGCGGGATCCAGCACCATTGCCTCTGGCTCATCCCCAAAGGGATCCACACCGCCAGCAAGCGGGTCAGGCACGTCATCGCGTAAATCGGCAAAGTCGCTTAAGGGCTCGCTATCCTCGGCATCCGGGAAGGGCGAACCAAAGCTGCCACGACGCGCAGGGTTCGCAGTGGCAGGCGCGGCGGCAATTTTGGCTGCAGGTCTATCCATAAAGAATGGATCGTCATGCTGAGGCTTTTCCAGAGAACCGGCACGGGATTCAAAACTAAAGCCATCCTCGTGCGACAGGTCCACAGGATTTACAAAATCTGCTTCACCGCTGGCTGGGCCGCCCAAGTCGACAGAATGATTGGGGTCATAAATGGGCTCAGCATAGGCCGACACGGCACCTTGCTCCGCCTTGTCCAAGCGATCGCCCAAAGCAAGAAAATCGCGTTGCAAGGGCGCGATCAAGGCCTGAACGCGCCCATCAACCGACTGAACTTCAGCGCGTACCTGCCCTAAAGCTTCATCAAGCATTTGTCGGGTCTTGGAATCGCTTCCATTAAAGGAGGAAGCAAGACTTTGGACGGCTTTATCGTGGTTGGCTGCGAGACGATCAGCCAATTCCTGCATTTGCTTGGTGATCGTAGCAATCGATTCTGCGGCTTGACGCTCTGTCGCATCGATCCGGTTGCCCAGATCTTGCGCCAAACGTTGGATGTGCTGGCCGGCTTGCTCCATGACTGAAGCATCATGGCGCTCAATCGACGACAGGCGCTCATCCATGCCGCGTGTGATGCGCGCAAGCTCCAATTTCATCGCCATAGAGCCTGTTTGGTCTGGCGCGCTCTCGCGGTTCTCAACTTGGGCCAAACGGGAATCAAGCGCTTGGGTTGCTTCTGCAAGCTTGGCACTTACCCGATCATACGCATCTTGGCTCCGTTGTTCGCTGGCATCGAGACGGCTGGCGAGGGCTTGAGCCACTTCCGTCATCTGGCCGTCTATGCCACCCGTGAGGGCAGCCTTTACTTGCCCTTGCAGGTCGGCCCGGGTTGCTTCAATTTCAGCATTCAGATCATTGAGGCGCGCACTGAACTCAGTGGTTTTGGCTTCCAGCGCCTCAACTGCCGTTAGCGTGTCGCCAGTCTTGCCGGCACCCTCGAGTTGGGTCAGACGCGCGGAAAGATCAACCAAGGCCTCCACCATGCGCGACGCATTGTCCTGCGCATGGGTCTCCAGGCTGCTCAACCGCTCTGTCACCTGATTGATGCCCTGGTTGGCACCTTCAACAGTTTGGGTGGTGATATCTTCTAATTGCCCCAAACGGCTTTCAAAGACCGATACATCTGGACCACCGACCCGTTCACCAACTTCTTCTAGACCCGTCAGGCGCGCTGACAAATCAATCATGGCTTCGACAAAACGGTGGTTTGTTTCTTGCGCCAGAGCCTCTGTCGTGGCCAAACGCTCAGCCACAAGGCCCAAGCTTTGGTCAACTGTCTGAATGGCTTCTTGGGTTACTTTTTCAATCTGACCGACGCGGCTGTCCGTCTCAAAGACTTGGGTAGCCAAGCGCGCCAGCGCAGATTCCAGCGATTTGAGGGCGGCCAATGACGCATGCGTTGGATCTTGCGACTCAATCCGGCGTAAACGCTCACTCAGGACAACTTGGGTCTCGTGCAAATCATTCAAATGGGTCTCAATGCGACCCATTGCAGTGTCGCCAGTGGCCATCGACTTTTCAAATTTTTGCGACAAGCGATCATCGACACCAAGAGTTGTCGGTGGGGGCACCAACTCCACACCGCCGGATTCAAGGCGACGGCTCAGTTGTTCTAGGGCCGCAGTTAATCGATTGGCTTCTTGGCCAAAGTTTACGGTCGATTTTCCATTTGAAACAGGCTTTTGGGTAGGCTCGTCGGTCTCAGCGATCAGCCGGTTTAACAACTCGCCAAGTGTCAGACCTTCTCGGCGTGCAAGGTCTTTCGCAGCCTCGCGTGTCCGAGGCTCCACGCCTTTCACACTCCATGGCGACTGTCCGCTCATTCGAATCACTCTTCCGCCAAATTCTGCGGCCCCACAAGAAATTTCCGAAAAAATTCAGCTACCATGGTTGTTCATTTACTGCTTCGCAGAATTTGAACAGTCCAAAGTGCGGTTTCGACTTTCTCCGTACTGCTCGACTTGGGGGTGTTATGGTAAATGCGCGGTTAATGAGAGTTAACACTGACTGCTTCGAGGGTGCGTAACTTTGGGTCAGCAAGTCCTTGACCTGATCTGACTGGCTGGATTTAAGCATTACCTTCGCGAACAATTGGCAGAAACGAAAAGCCCCGCCGGCAAAACCAGCGGGGCTTTCGGCAAAACAGGCCGCTAAATGCCTATTCGGCAGCAATCTTCACTTGCTTCAAGGCATCGGTGTTCACACCGAAATTCACCGCCTGTAAGAAGCGAATGCCATCTTCGGCAATGTCATCGCCGACCATATGTTCACCCTCAGCCTCAAATTCAGCAAAGTCGACGTACATAGCGTAGAAAGCCTTGGTGCGATCGGTGATGATATTGGCATTCCACAAGGTCTTAACCAGCACGCGGAAGATGTTGGTGGCTTCCTTCATCCGTTCACGACGATCTTCATCGGTAACCATCTCTTGGAACTGGACCATGATGATGTCTGGGTCGAGGCCGAACTCGTCATAGATGGAGCGCATTTGATGGGGCGCGACCAAGTTGAACAACAGGGTCTGGAAACAGTGCGCGGCCCAATCTTCAACAATCGCATGCTCGGCTGCATCAAGCTTTGGAATGGTCCGATCCGCCCATATCTTACCAAATTTGTGGTGGAAAGCTTCGTCGGTCATGACCAATTGCGTCAGTTTACGCGCCAGTGGGTCATTCCACTCTTTGTAGATCATCGCAAAGGCACCCATGGCGAGGCCTTCGATCAGCATCTGCATGCCAACGACCTTCTTGTAGACTTCAGGCGCATGAACGATATCGACCAGCAAGGTCTTCAACACTTCGCCACATGGCAATGGGCTGCCCCAACGGGCTTTGATATAGGCCGCGAATGCTGCAACGTGGCGGGCTTCTTCACGGGCTTGGTTGGCCGCATATTCTTGCGCGCCAGCGTCACGCAACACGTGGCAGAGTGAGGCAGAAAGGTTCAGCGCGCCTTGTTCGCCATGCAGAATGGCCGACAATTGCCAGCGAGCCATCTCATTCTTAAAGCGGATCAGCTCTTTCGGCTTATCCTTGAAGAATTCTTGGACATATGGAGTCTCAAGGGCTGGAACCATATGATCTGGCAGTAAGGCCTGATTTTCCATGTCAAACGGCTCATCAAAATCGATGTAGCGCTTGTCTGTTGGGTCCCAGAAATGATCATGGGTGGCAGAGATGATTTTGTCGAAAGCTGTCGAGCGGCTTGTGTGCCGGTCAATCTCCAACAAGGCAGCGAAGTCGGTCGGTGCTACTGCGTCATACAGCGCGTCTTTGGTAATGTGCGACGTTGTCATGCTTTCAATCTCTCCCAATTTATTTAATGACCGGGTCTTTGGAATCCCAGCTTTGGTCCTTGAGCATAGAGCGGCATCTAAGCGTGTCGCTTCCACACCTAACATGACACAAATTTCTAAAGGATCAATCAAAAAGTGACGGGTGCGTCAGCTTTATTCATCACACAGCTGTGATCCTAACCTTTGCAAAAGTTACGCTCTAAAGATCATGTATCGAGCGGTGCTTTGTCTCGGGTAGGAAGATCAGGGCCACCACGACACTGATGCCCGTAATAATTACCGGATACCAAAGACCAGAATACATATTGCCCGTCGTTGCCACGATGGCGACCGCTGTTGCCGGCATAAAGCCACCGAAGAAACCTGTTCCGACGTGATAGGGAACCGACAAGGCCGTATAGCGGATACGGGTTGGGAACATCTCGACCAAGGCCGCCGCTAATGGCCCATAAAGAGCGGTCGCGGCGACCACGAACACCATCAGATAAGCCAAAACGGCCAGATGATTGATCTTGGCTGGGTCTGCTTTGTCAGGATAATTTGCCGCTTTCAAAGCGGCTTTCAGCTTCGCGCCAAACGCATCCTTAGCGGCCTTTTGCGCTTTAGCATCGAGGGCCGAGATATCGACGCTTTCTAAGGTGACCGTGCCAATTTTGACTTGCGCATTTGTGCCTGCGGGTGCCACTTCATTATCATAAGAGATGCCTGAATTGGTCAGATAACTCTTGGCCACATCACAGCTAGACGAGAAGGCGTCTCTGCCGTCGGGCGTTTTGCCAACGGGGTTGAACTGCACCGAACAGGTAGCAGGGTCTGCGCGGACGATAATGGGGGTCGCGGTTTGGGCTGCTACGAGGGCCGGGTTGGCCGCTTTGGCCAATTGATGAAAGGCTGGGAAGAAGCTCACCACCGCCAAAATCATGCCGGCGAGCATAACGGGCTTGCGGCCCATTTTGTCCGACAGCCAGCCGAAAAAAACGTACAAGACAGCGGAAACGGCGGTGATGATCAAAAGCCAGATATTGATGATCTGGGGGTCAACTTTTAACTGCCGCTCCAAGAAGACTTGGACGTAGAAGAAGCCCGTATACCAAACCACGCCTTGCGCCATCATCAGGCCAAACAAGGCGAGCAGGATCAGCTTCAAGTTACCCCATTGACCAAAGGCATCGGACAAGGGCGCTTTAGAAGCAGCGCCTTCTTCTTTCAGCGCCTTAAACATCGGGCTTTCTTCCAATTGCAAGCGGATCCACAAAGCAATCGCGAGCAAGAAAACCGACAAGAGGAATGGCACCCGCCATCCCCAAGACTGGAAGGCATCTTCGCCCAAAATCATGCGGGTCATAAAGACGACGGTCAAAGCGAGCAGCAATCCCCCTGCCGCCGAAGTCTGCACCCAGGACGTGTTCCACCCACGCTTATGGGCAGGCGAGTGCTCTGCGACATAAATCACAGCCCCGCCATATTCGCCGCCCAAGGCAAAGCCTTGCGCAATCCGTAGCGCTACCAGCAGAATAGGAGCCCAAATGCCGATCTGGTCATAATCGGGCAACAGACCCACAGCGAAGGTTGACGCGCCCATCATGACGATGGTGACTAAAAATGCGCCCTTCCGACCTTTCGTATCGCCAATCGCCCCAAACACAACAGCGCCCAGCGGGCGCGCTGCAAAGCCAACGCCAAAGGTCAAGAGTGCGAATATAAATTGGGCGGCAGGGGGCGAACCTGCGAAGAAGTGCTGTCCCATCACCGAGGCCAGAAGGCCAAAGATGAAGAAGTCGTACCACTCAAAGACGGTGCCAGCAGCGGACGCGGCGACAACGGTCTTTAATTTTTGTGGTTCAACGGTCGACGAAGCAGCAGATTGTGTCACGATTGGCCCCTAAATCATGGTTTAGCGGCCTTTCCTTGGACGTAGTTCAGGCTTTGATCAAGTAACAGGCTGGTAGCTGTTACAGGCGGGCCCCAATCTGACAAAGCTCAGTCTGGTGCCCGACCCAAACGGCGCGCCTCTTGGATCCGTCCACGCACCAGCCAATTATCGACGTCTTTCGGCGCGAGACGAAGGGCTTGGGCGATGTCCAGTTCTGCCGCCTCATAGGACTTTTGCTGCAGCAGGGTTTCGGCCCGCAGACGCAAAGCCAGCACATCCAAGGGCCTTGTCGACAAACAACCGGTCAAATCGGCCTGTGCCTCGGCCCAAAGGCCTTGGCCAGCCTTAGCGCGGGCCCGGTCGATCAATAGATCGGGTTCCCCCGGTTTCAGTTTTAAAGCGGCATCGAGAACCTTTTGAGCAGGCTTGAATTCCTCGATCATCAGCCACGCATTGGCGGCACGCGCCATGATCAAAACGCGTTGATCCAAGTCCCCCGCATCCGGGGCGGAAGCTAAGGCGGTGAGGCGCTCTGCCCCACCGCCAATGTCGCCTGCTTCAATGCGGGCGATGGCGATACATTGTTCCGCGAATGTAGCGCCGCCTTGGCTGCGCCAGACATATCCGTCTTCTAAAGCTTCTTCCGGCTTGGTCTCTGCCTTGGCCATACAAGCTTGCAGGCGCGCGGCATCGCGCGGATCCGTTCCAGCTTGGACTGAAGTCCCCAAAAGAAAGACCGATAGCGTAATCGGGATCAGGGTCGTAAATAGGGCGGATCGAAGGGTCACAGAAGAGCTCATCGGGTTCTTTTGATGCGGCTAAAAGGCAAAACTGAGGCAAAGGATTTGAACAGATGCGCGTTTTAGTCTTGGGCTGCGGCTATGTCGGTACTGCATTCGCTCTAACCATGGCCGAACAAGGGGCCTTGGTGCAAGGCACGTGCCGAAGTGCTGCCAGCGCCGAAGAATTACGCAAGTCTGGCATTGTTCCCATCCTGTTTGACGGAACCGCAAACGCCGGACTGATTGAGGCCGCCCAAACTGCGACCCACATCCTAGCTTCTATCCCACCTGTACCCGATGGGGACCCTGCCCTTTTAGCTTTATCCTCAGTTTGGGAACCAAAAGCGGCTGTCTGGATCGGCTATTTGTCCACCACCGGGGTTTATGGCGACCGGGCCGGTGGTTGGGCCTTTGAAGACGAAGCGCCGACGCCCTTGTCCATCGAAGCCAAACGACGGGCAGAAGCAGAGGCTGCGTGGCGCGCCTTACCCAGCCCAGCCCATGTTTTTCGCCTGCCCGGCATTTATGGCCCTGGCCGCAGCGCATTGGAACAGGTCTTGTCGGGCACGGCGCGGCGGATCGATAAGCCCGGCCAAGTCTTTTCCCGTGCTCATCGCACAGACATTGTCACAGCGCTGACTGCCAGCGTCGCCAACCCAAGTCCCGGCCGCATTTACAATATCTGCGACGACCACCCCTGTGCTTCTGGCGAGGTGATTGTTGAAGCTTGCAGGCTGCTCGGGCGAGAGCCGCCGCCATTGGTGCCGTTTGAGGCGGCTGGCCTTTCGGACATGGGCAAGCGCTTTTATAGCGAGTGCAAACGGGTTTCGAATGCGCGCGCGAAAGAGGAACTAGGCTGGAAGCTAGCGTTCCCGACCTATGTCGAAGGCCTTGCCGATTGCTTTTTGGACCACGAAGCGCGTCAAGGAGCTTAAGCGCGGATTTGCTTCTCAATCAGGGCGAGCACCGCGTTTAGCGCAAGGCCCATCAAAGCCAACAGGAAGAGCGCGGCAAACATGGTCGCCGTCTCCAGTCGATTGCCAGCTTCAACCAAGCGCCACGACAGGCCACCCGTCGCGCCGGTTCCGGCGACAAATTCGGCCACGACGACGCCGACCAGCGACAAGCCAGCCGCCGTCTTGATCCCGGCCAGTAAAAAAGGCGCGGCCGTCGGCAATTCCAGCCGCAAGAAGCGTTGTGTGCTGCTGGCTTTGTGGAGGCGGAACAAACGGTCCAGACCGGGGTCCACCGCCTTTAGGCCTGCCAAAGCAGAAGTTAGCACCGGGCATAAAGCCACGATGACGGCGAGGATCAAAATGGCCCGGCGGGGGTTTTCAATACCGGTCCAAATGATCACCAAGGGCGCAATAGCAACTATAGGCGTTGCTTGCAGCACCAAAGCATAAGGGCCTAAGCTGCGCTCCAGCAATGGCACGCGGGCAAAGACAAGGGCAATCAAGGTCCCAAGTCCTATGGAGATGGCTAAAGCCGTAAGTGCCAATCCCATGGTGACACCGGCGGCGGGCAGCAAAAGGGGTCCGCGCTCTACCAAAGCAGCACCAATCGCGCTGGGCGGAGGTAGGATAACCGTCGGGACTTGGAAGAAGCGGGTCAGCCATTCCCATAGGGCGAGCATAACCAAGCCTGCCAAAATGGGGGCAATGTCGATCCGGTTCATGCGGCCACTAATTGCGCGCTCAACACGCGCCTTGCAGCTGCTGCAGCGTCTGCAAAAGTGGGTGAGGTTAAGAAGGCTGGATCGCGCGGAACATCTGGAACAGCGATTTCAGCCATAATGCGCCCGGGCCTTGGGCTTAACACCAAAATACGATCAGCCAGATAAACCGCCTCATCAACGGAATGCGTCACAAAGAGGACGGCCAAATGCTGGTCCCGCTTGGCTTCTAAAACCAAATCATCCAGCGCGCGCCGCCCCAATTCATCAATGGCCGCAAAGGGTTCGTCAAGTAGCAAGGCCGACGGTTCGTTGACCAAAGCGCGCGCCAATGCCACCCGCATTCGCATGCCGCCAGAGAGCGTCCTCGGATAAGCTGCCGAGAAAGAAGTTAAGCCAACCTGCTTCAAGGCTTTTTGTGCGCGGCCTAGCCGCTCAACCTTCCCAACACCGGCCAGTGCCAGCGGGAGGGCGACATTGTCCTGCGCCGTCGCCCAATTCATTAAATTAGGCTCTTGAAAGACAACGCCTGGGATATCCGAGCCGCCGGTAGCGTCGGCCTGTACGGCCCCGCTTGCTACCGCCTGCAAGCCCGCGAGCGCTGCCAGCAGCGTACTTTTCCCACATCCTGACGGTCCTAACAGCACCACACATTCACCGGCTCGAACACTCAAGTCGATCGGGCCCAGCGCCTCTAAGGCACCAAACCGCACGCAAGCCTGCCGCGCGCTTAAGCGGATGGGGGTCTCAGCTGGCATCAGGACTTCTGTGGCAAAAAGCTGAGATCAATGCCCAACGCCCACTTCAGATCAGCGGGATAAACACCTGCAGCCGTCATGATGTCGAAGAAGCTTTTCCAGCGGTCGAGGCTCATGGTGCCAATCTCCCCGTCTGGGGTCTCAACAATGCCATAAGACAACAGCTTTTCGCGCGCTTGGCTCAACAGGTCGGCTGACATGTCGGGATTATCCTTGGTAATCAGGGCATCGCCGGGGGCAGGATCACCACGAAGATAGTCTTTCCAGCCAGCAATGGTCGCTTCAACGAAGCCTTTTACCGCCTCAGGATGGGCCGCGATAAAGGCGTCTGACACCAACGTCATAGCGGCATAGCCGGGGTAGCCAGAATCCGCGAGCAAATAGACTTGGGGGTCAATTTTGCCTTGGGTCTTCAAGGTGTAAGGCTCGCTGGTTACATAGCCTTGTTGGATCGAACTAGGATCAGCCAAAAACGGCGCCGAGTTAAAGGTGTATTTGCGGACTTGATCGTCAGTGAAGCCATATTTGGCTTTCAGCCATGGCCAGAAAGCATTAATCGACGCATCTGCCAACAGGATAGGTTTGCCCTTCATGTCCGCCAGTGACTTTATGTCCGCGCGCGGGTGGGTGATCAGGACTTGTGGGTCTTTTTGAAACGACGCCATGACCGCCTTCGCCTTTGCGTCAGCTTGGACCATGCTGAGCACAATGGGCGCGTTGGAACCCAAACCCATTTCGATGGCATTTGCCGCCAATAATTGCGGGACATTCACACTTGGACCGCCTTGGATCAGGGAGACGTCTAGGCCTTTGTCCGCATAGAACCCTTTCGCAACAGCTTGATAAAAGCCGCCCTGTTCGGCTTGCGCCCGCCAGTCTGTGGCAAAACGTATGCGCACACGGCCAGCTTTCTCTGCGGGCTTTTCTGCGCCGCAGGCTGATAAGGCCAAGGGTGAAGCCAAGCTGGCTGCAAGTAGGGTGCGACGCGAAATCAAGCCAAGTCTCCTATGAACATGTCTCTATCATAGTGCAGCGAAACGTTCTGGCGAGACCCTTTGCAGGTGCAATTGGAGATTATACTGCCTTAAAAGGCGCACTCGTCTCCGGCGAGGATAACCTTGGCCGTCTTAACAAGAATTCGGGCTTCCATCGCCAGCGACCAGCGCTCAATATAGGCGAGGTCCAAACGGATGCGCCGGCTCATTTTGTCGAGGGTTTCTGTTGGGCCGCGCGCGCCATTGCACTGCGCGAGGCCGGTAATCCCGGGCTTTGCGCGAAACCGGTCGCGATAGTCCGGCAGAAGCGCTCCGTAATAATGATCATGGGCAACCGCATGTGGGCGTGGACCAACAATCGACATGTCGCCAATCAAGACATTCCACAATTGCGGCAATTCATCCAAACTGGATCGACGTAGGAACGAGCCAACCCACGTGATACGGGTGTCGTGGCGGCAGGCCTGGACAACACGGTCACCATTTTCGAGTGTGGACATAGTGCGAAATTTGTAAATCACAAAGGTCCTCCCGCCCAAGCCCGTGCGAAGCTGCGCGAACAATACGGGGCCAGGACTTGTCAATTTGATCACAAAAGAGATCGCAATCAAAAGGGGAGCAAGAAAGACTAATCCGACCAGTGAACAGGCGGCATCAAACAGGCGCTTAGGCACGCTATGGGCGGAATCCGAAAGGTCTTTGACAGGCACGGGCCTGTACAAATTGCCCGCTGCAAGATCGGCACTAAACCCAGCGGTAATATTGTTCATCTATTCCACCCTTGCCCCAAATTGAGACGCATGATTTGACTCAATGCAAGTTGCAGGCCCTAAAATAGAAGTAATGTATTGGTTCAGCATTATTCAGACTTCCATAGGCACAAGTATTGTTCACTTGTTTAAAACAGATGGTGCCCTCGCCGGAATGTCACTTTATAGCGATCTTTCGGCGGCTGATTAGGTTATCAAAAACTTGCTGTCTACCTCGGAAGTCTTTTTAAGTGCGTTACCCGAGACTACACACACGTTTCTGGCTATAAACGCCCTATCCTGAGCCAAAAGCGATACGTAAGGCGAACCAAGACATGCAAAGTGATTCGACAGCCAAGGTCCCTGTTACCGTGCTGACTGGATATTTAGGAGCCGGTAAGACGACTCTCTTGAACCACATTCTAACCGCGCCGCACGGGAAGCGTTACGCCGTGATCGTCAACGAGTTTGGTGAGATCGGTATTGACCATGACTTGATCGTCGACGTGGACGAAGAAATCTTTGAACTGAACAATGGATGTGTCTGTTGTTCAGTGCGCGGTGACCTCATCCGGATTCTCGGGGCCTTATTCCGTCGTGGGCAGACCTTTGACGGGGTAATCATTGAGACAACCGGTCTTGCGGACCCGGCCCCTGTTGCTCAAACCTTCTTTGCCGATGATGAGATTAAGAACCGCGCCTACCTCGATGCCGTGGTAAGCGTGGTCGACGCCGTCCATATCGCAGGCCAGATCGACCACAGTCACGAAGCGGTTGAGCAAATTGCTTTTGCCGACGTCATTGTCCTGAATAAAATTGATGCTGCCAGTCCTGAACAACTTGAGACCGCCCAAGCGATCATCCAACGGCTCAATCGCGGGGCTAAGGTGGTTAAAACTTCGCGCTCGCTCGTGGACCTAGACGCCATTCTCGATCTCGGAGCCTTTTCGCTGGACAGGGCGATGGACCTAGATCCGCACTTTTTGCCCAAACATCACCATCACGACCACAAAGATCACGGGCATGATCACGCGCATGATCACGGGCACGACCACAAAGATCACGCACATGAGCACGCGCATAGCCATTACGAGGGAATTGACTCGATTGCGATGCGCGTGAGCGCACCCTTGTCCGAGGAATTGTTTGATGCGTGGCTGTCCGAGCTCGTTGGCAGTCGCGGCCTCGACATCTTGCGTCTCAAGGGCGTCCTTCAGATGGGCGATGACCCGCGACGCTACATCATTCATGGTGTCCATATGATGCTGGAGGGGGATTATCAGGGGCCGTGGCCTGCTGATTCGGTTCCTGAAAGCCGATTCGTCTTGATCGGACGGAACCTCGCCGACCCACTTGTTCGGGCAGAAATTGAGGCGGGATTCCGTGCTTGCGCGGCCTGATCACCGATAATTGTCAGCGAAACCCCATGATTCTCAGCAGAATCTGGGGTTTCGCACCTCAAGATGGCCTTGACCTTTGGACCCGAAGCGCCATTGCTTGCGGCCATTGCATCCCTCTGGTTACGGACGGGTGCGCAACGCTGCCGCGATCCGCCTCTGGTGCTGCAGCCAATGACTAAGGAAACGACAATGAGCAAAAAAGATTTGATCGACGCCGTCGCAGAAGCTGCTGACATCACAAAGGACAAAGCCAACACTGCGATTGACGCGCTGACTGCAGCGATTGTTAAGAGCCTGAAGGCTGGCGAAGAAGTCACCTTGGCCCCCCTCGGCAAGTTTAAAGTTTCAAAGCGTGATGCACGCCAAGGCCGCAATCCTTCGACTGGCGAGACCGTCGAAATCAAAGCGGCAACTGTTGCAAAGTTCCAAGCTTCCAAAGCGTTGAAAGATGCATTGAACTAAACGGGTTAGGTTGGGGTCTGTCGATCTGTTTGTATTGCCCTGACCCTGCCACTCAATAGTCCAATAGGGCCCGACCTGTCTGGAGCTGCCTTTAAGCGTCCTGCCAGGGTCGGGCCTTTTCTTTATCTGGGGCTCTATCTGATCTAAGCGAGCGCGCTTAGTCACCCGCGGGCTGGCGTGGATGGGTCATATGCTCACTGCCCGGCGGGTTTGAAAATGGGACAAAAGCGGCCTGATCCTGCACTTTGGCCCAATCCTTGAGCGCCCAGACGCCGGTTGGGAAGGCCAATTGGTCCCAGGGAATATCTTCAAAGGCAAACCACGCCACTTCAAGGCTTTCTGGTCCCGCCGCAAAACCGTCTTCACTGAGCGTGCCGCGATACATAAAGTGGACCTGGCTAATGCGAGGTACTTCATAAATACCCAGAAGCGCGTTGATTGCGACTTTGGCACGGGCCTCCTCCCAAACTTCCCGTGCTGCCCCTTGGGCCGTGGTTTCCCGCTCTTCCATAAAGCCTGCGGGCACCGTCCAGAAGCCATAGCGCGGCTCAATCGCCCGCCGACACAAGAGAATGCGGCCTTGCCCATCATCGACCACAACCCCGGCGACAATCTTCGGATTCACATAATTGATGAAGCCACACGTATCGCAGACTTGCCGCGTACGATCTTCTCCGGCTGGGATTTGTAACGAGAAATTGGCTGGCATCGGGTGACTTATTCCTTGAAAGGATCGTGTATAGCTAAAGAGGTGTCGCGCAGCCGTCAAAAATCAATGATAGGACGCCGACGGAGTGAAATGCACCCATTGTTGGGGCAAGCAGGCGAGTAGCGAGATGAGTGTTCAAGATCAAGAAGCGTCGCCCGTGCAACCAGTCGCCGGTTCAGGCGACCCCCCGGTGCCGCAAAGCACTGCCGCCATATCTTTCGCACTGAATGCGTCACCCAGCCATTTACTGCATCGGGCACAACAGGCTGCAGCTGATCTGCATGCCGCTGCACTAGGGGCTAATGGCCTGACACAGCGCCAATTTGCAGTTCTAGCAGTTTTGGCCGAACATGATGGCGTCTCGCAGAGCGAGTTGGTGGGTCGCACAGGCATTGACCGATCCACGCTTGCGGAAATGGTCGCGCGGATGGAAGCCAAGGGGCTTACGCAGCGGACGAAGTCGTTGACAGATAGCCGGGCCAATTCAGTGACCCTGACTCCGACCGGCCGTGCAATGTATGAAGAGGCTATGCCAAAGCTTGCCGACGTAGATGCCGCTGTTCTGGCCCGTCTTCCTGCTAGCAAGCGGGCGGGATTCGTCGAATTTCTGACGCGCTTGGCCATGCCGACAGCAGAACTTGATGAAACCAAAGCAACGAGCAAAAAGAAAAAAGAAAAAAAGAAGAAAAAGAAGAAAGAGAAAAAGGCCAAATAGGCGCGTTCCTTTCAATCCAGCGCCTCACTAGACCATACGGTCTATTTTCATTATCAAGTGCTTATGTCAGATATTCCTTCAGGGTTTACCCCTCACACCCGCAAAAGCCCCGTTACGGATCCTTGGCAGCCGCTTTATGCCCGAACCGAACAAGGCGTTTATGAATTAGGCTTTATTCTTGATACGTGCCATTGTAACGGTCGCGGTCTGTTGCATGGGGGTGTTATTGCTGCGCTAGCGGATAATGCTATGGGCCTATCGCTCGGCATGGCGCGTCTGAAAAACGACGGGGCCAAGGAAGGAAAGCCGCAAGCTGTTTCAGGCATTGTAACAACTGCCCTTCATGTCGACTATGTTGAAATAGCCCAGATTGGACAATGGATTTCTATTTTGCCCCGTGTGGTCACCACTTCACGACGAACAGGTCTTATCGATGCGTTGATTTATGCTGACGACACACTCATTGCCCGGGCAAGCGCCACCTTTAAAGTCCTCATTTCAGAAACTTAGACATGACAATTCGCGACACTGAGACACCCCTAGCACCGCCAGCCACCCCAATGGGTTCTAAAGAACGCTTGGTTGCTGCCGCGCTCTCGCTGTTTCAAGCCAAGGGCTATCACGGCGTCGCCATATCTGACATTCTCGACGCAACAGACCTGCCCAAGGGCTCGCTTTACCATCACTTCCCCGGCGGCAAAGAAGAACTGGCGATTGGGGCTGTCGGCTTCATTGCAGACGAGGTGGATGCGCGGCTCGCTGCCGAATTTGCCAAGAATAAGCGCGCTGGTGCGGTCCTGCTTGAACTGGCGCATGAATGTGTGATTTGGTTGCGCCGGAGCGACTACACACAAACACCGCTCTTGGGGCTCTTGGCCGCCAGCCCTGGGGAAAGCGCGCTGACCCAAGCCATTTGTGACGCTCAGAAGCGTTGGCTTGCGCGGTTCGAAACGGCCTTGGGTGGCACAGAAGCGGCCCATGACAAGGCTTGCCTTGCGTTAGCGAGCTTAGAGGGCGGCATCAGCCTTGCCCGCATGTCGCGCTCCAGCGACCTTTTGATTCGTTCAGTGACTTTGGCCGCGCTCCACATCAATCAACGCTGATCGGGCGCGGCTATCCGCGTTCAGCCGGCCTCGGAAGCCTGTAGCGCTTCTTTTTGAAGCTCAATCTGACTGGCCAAGCCCTGCATGATGGTGCGATTGATGTCGATCAAAGGCTCAACATCCTCGCCTTTCTGCATCACTTCACTGGAATAGCGGCCCACCCATAGGCTGAGCGAGATGATCGAGGCGCGCAAATTCTCTGGCAGCGCATTGTCGGGATTAGCGCAATCAGCCGCCATAAACGACCAGACACGCCGGTTCCAATCCAGCGCGTCCATCCGGCGGGCAATCTCATGACGCGGCAGTTCTTGGATATCCAACAGCGCGCGGGTGACTTGGCCGAAAAGCCGGTATTCTATTTCACGCGGCGTTTCGACTCGTTGCTGCGCCTTCTGATACGCTTTGAGCGACATGCTCAGTCCCCTCCACAGTCAGCCGTTCGGCTTCGTAATCCATGAGCTTCCGGCATCTGGACAATGCCTTGTAATATTCACCCGTCATCACTTCGCGCGAAACGTTCACGCATTCTTCCAAGATAGCGGGAACACGAACGACGCTCATGAACTCCGTCATTCGCAGCGCAAACTCGTTGTATTGGTCAGGCGATTCCTGACCCTGCAAATACATCAGCATGATCGGCAGATAGATGCGGCGGACAGGCGTGTTCGCCTCTTCCAATTGCATGATATCTTTCTCGCGCAGGACCGACGCCTTGTTTTGCAGCAAAAGTGTGGTTCGACGATCTCCGTTTTGAACAACGGCACCATTCAGCACGATCTTCTCATTCGGCTTCAGGGATAGTTTCAGCGGCATTTCAAGCTCCTGCGTGCCTAAGGCGCTGATGGGATAACGTCGGTATGACGCAACCTACAACGCAATTTCCTCAATCTTGATAAACAAACGTGGTTAACGAATGCCTTCACGCCCTGACGCCCTGCAGTCGGTAACATTTTTGTGAGTCTGGTGCCGTCTAGCCGCTTGACCGGCCCCGACAAGGCAGGCAACCAAAGCAATCGAGCGGGGCAGTGCCGCCTCGCGAGGAGACAAAGAGTTGGCGGATTGGTTTGCATGGATGGCGACGGCGGATGGCTGGGCCTCACTCGCGACATTAACCCTGTTGGAGATCGTTCTCGGGATCGACAATGTCATTTTCATCTCGATTGCCGCATCAAAACTTCCAAAGGAGCAACAAGCCTCGGCGCGCCGCATGGGCTTGGCCCTCGCCCTCATCCTTCGCATCATTCTTTTATCGATGCTGGTTTGGTTGGCTGGCCTGACGAAGCCACTTTTTGCTGTGCTGGGGCATGATTTCTCCGCCCGCGACCTGATCTTGATCGCTGGGGGGGGCTATCTCCTGTATAAAGCCACGATCGAAATCGATGACATCGTGCGTTCTAAAAGTGTGGAAGAACACGCCGGCCCGAAGACTAAGTCGTCCAAGCTCATGGTCGTTGTCGCTCAAATTGCCGTGATTGACGTCATCTTCGCGATTGATTCGATTGTCACCGCGATTGGCATGTCCAACAATCTCTCCATCATGGTAACAGCAGTTGTGATCGCCATTGCCGTGATGATGTTTGCCAGCGAAACCGTCTCTGCCTTTATCGATAAGTACGAGACGACAAAGATGCTCGCACTCGCTTTCTTGTTGATTGTCGGTATGGTTTTGGTTGCCGACGGCTTCGGCCAACATATTGAACGCGCCTATCTCTATGCGGCAATTGCCTTTTCCGTCATGGTTGAGGCGCTCAACATTGTGGCCAAACGAAAGAATGAGCGCGAGGGTCAGGATGGTGAGGGGATTTAGGGGGCCATCTTACCTGTTGACGCGACCGCGCAAAGGCCGCTGCAATTGTAACTTCCTGCACTGTGTGTGCGGCCCTCATGTTGCGGTCGCGAGAGGCCCATGCTAGAGCCCCCGTCACGCGAGACGAGGTTCTTGTTTCCCAACTGAGAACGATCTGTTTTTGCTTTCATTAATCCAACAGGCACCGTCTGCCGCAGTCAAAGCGCGGGGCCTGTTATGCACGTGAGTAGACCCTTTGAGTGGATCAAATCGCAGCGCCATCAGTGAAGCAGCCCAGCGCTATGGCGCGGCGCTGTTCGACCTGGCGACTGAATCCAAGAAGGTCGCTGCTGTGGAGCAAGACGCCAAGGCGCTCTTGGCCGCTTGGCAGACCAGCGCGGACTTGCGCGGTGCCTTGACCAGCCCGCTGTTCCCAGTGGAACAAAAGGCCGCAGCGCTTGGTGCCATCGCCAAAAAGATGAAGGCAAACGCCATCACGCAAAACTTTCTCGGCCTTGCAGCCCAAAACCGTCGATCGGCGGACTTGGGCGGCATGCTGGCGGCATTCCTAGCTCTCGCAGCTCAGGCACGTGGCGCCGTTCTGGCCGAAGTCTCGACTGCAGAGCCCTTGAGCGAAGAACAACTCAAGAGCCTGACTGAAGCACTCGGCCGGGCCTTCAAAGCACCGGTTGATGTAGAAACCACGCTAAAGCCTGAACTTCTTGGCGGCCTCGTCGTCAAGGTTGGTTCCAGGCTGTTCGACGATTCTGTCAAATCTAAACTCGACGCACTCAAAATTGCGATGAAGGGGGCCTGAGGCATGGACATCCGCGCCGCAGAAATTTCCGCGATCCTTAAGGATCAAATCAAAAACTTCGGCGCTGAGGCAGCTGTTGCTGACGTCGGCACCGTGTTGTCCGTTGGTGACGGTATCGCCCGGGTCTATGGCCTCGACAGCGTCCAAGCGGGCGAAATGGTTGAGTTCCCAGGCGGGATCAAAGGCATGGCCTTGAACCTAGAGCGCGACAATGTCGGCGTCGTGATCTTTGGGGAAGACCGTGGGATCAAAGAAGGCGACACTGTAAAGCGTCTCGGCGAAATCGTGTCTGTGCCCGTCGGCAAAGGTTTGCTCGGTCGCGTGCTGAACCCGTTGGGTGAGCCCATCGACGGCAAAGGCCCTCTGGTCGATATCGAAGCCGAGCGTAAGCAGGTGGACGTCAAAGCCCCCGGCATTATCCCTCGTAAGTCGGTGCATGAACCCATGCAGACCGGGATTAAGTCGATTGACGCGCTGATCCCAATCGGTCGCGGCCAACGCGAATTAATCATCGGCGACCGTCAAACCGGTAAGACCGCCATCGCCATCGACGCGATCCTGTATCAGCGCGAAGCCCATGACAATAACGCGCCAGAAAGCCAAAAGCTTTACTGCGTGTACGTGGTTATCGGCCAAAAGCGTTCGACCGTTGCGCAGTTGGTGAAAACACTCGAAGAAGCCGGCGCAATGAAATATTCGATCATCGTGGCCGCAACTGCTTCTGAGCCTGCGCCACTGCAGTTCTTGGCACCGTTCTCGGCCTGCACCATGGGTGAGTATTTCCGCGACAACGGCATGCACGCTTTGATGATCTATGACGATTTGTCCAAGCAAGCTGTGGCTTACCGCCAAATGTCTTTGTTGCTGCGTCGTCCACCAGGTCGTGAAGCCTATCCAGGTGACGTGTTCTATCTGCATTCGCGCTTGCTTGAGCGCGCTGCAAAGCTGAACGAAGACAATGGTTCTGGTTCGTTGACGGCTCTGCCAATCATCGAAACCCAAGCTAACGACGTGTCGGCTTACATTCCAACCAACGTGATTTCGATCACCGATGGTCAGATCTTCTTGGAAACCGACTTGTTCTACCAAGGCGTGCGCCCAGCTGTGAACGTCGGTCTGTCGGTGTCTCGCGTGGGTTCATCCGCTCAGGTTAAGGCGATGAAGCAAGTGGCCGGTCCGATTAAGGGTGAATTGGCCCAGTATCGCGAAATGGCCGCCTTTGCGAAGTTCGGTTCGGACCTCGATGCGTCGACCCAGCGCTTGCTGGCTCGCGGTGCCCGCCTGACCGAAATGTTGAAGCAAGACCAGTTCGCGCCAGTGGCCGTTGAAGATCAGGTTGTCCTGATCTATGCCGGTACCAAGGGCTATTTGGACAGCGTCCCAGTCAGCGACATCAAGCGCTATGAAGCCGAATTGAAGGCTGCATTGCGCGGGAAGTACAAAGAGCTGTCTGACGCGATCAAAACCAAGCTGGACATCAAGGCCGACAATATCGAAGCGCGCATCAAAGAAGCGCTTGATGATTTCGCCAAGACGTTTGCTTAAGAGCGGGGCTGAGGGAAATAATCCATGGCCAGCTTAAAGGACTTTCGCACGCGTATCGCTTCGGTGAAGTCGACGCAGAAGATCACCAAAGCCATGCAAATGGTGGCGGCGGCAAAGCTGAAGCGTGCGCAAGAAGCAGCCGAAGCGGCGCGCCCCTATAGTGAAAAAGTCGCCGGGACCGTGGCCAATCTGGCCACGTCCGTGCAGGGCTCTGATGCGGCTCCCAAGCTTCTGCGTGGCTCTGGCAATGACCAAGTCCATTTGGTGGTGGTTGCCACCTCTGAGCGCGGCCTGTGTGGCGGGTTCAACACAAATATCGTCAAGAAGTCGCGTGAACTGATTGTCAGCCTGCAAGCGCAGGGCAAAACGGTCAAAATTTTGACCGTGGGCAAGAAGGGTCGCGATCAACTAAAGCGGGTCTATTCGTCTTTGTCGGTTGGCCATATTGAATTCGCCGGCGTACGCACCTTGGGTGCGGCTCAAAGCGCACAAGTCAGCCACAAATTGGTTGAGATGTTCGACGCCGGTGAGTTTGACGTCGCGCATCTGGTGTTCTCGCGCTTTAAGTCGGTCATCAGCCAAATTGCAACAGCCCAACAATTGATCCCCGTTGTGGCACCTGAAGGCGTTGCAACGTCTGATACTGGCGGTGGCGTCTATACCTATGAACCCGGCGAAGAAGCGATTCTTGAAGCCTTGCTGCCACGCTATCTCGACAGCCAGATTTTGGGCGCTTTGCTGGAAAATGCTGCTGGTTTCTATGGGGCCCAAATGGGTGCTATGGACAATGCGACACGCAACGCAGGCGACCTGATCAAGAAACTGACTTTGCAGATGAACCGCAAGCGTCAGGCTATGATTACCACCGAATTGACAGAAATTATCGCGGGTGCGCAGGCGGTTTAAGCCACGCACAGATCGCGCAGCAAGAGACTACGAAGGGCAAATCAGATGAGCATCCATGTTAAAGGCAAAATCGCCCAAGTGATCGGCGCCGTTGTCGACGTTGA
>NZ_JBIIYV010000135.1:0-4268 GCF_044346625.1 Aquidulcibacter sp.
CATGATTGATTGGGCACTGCCCATCGTCTCATCCGACGTCACCTTATGCCCCATGCGCTCAAGTAGGGCGACCGTGTCTGGATTAAAGTTTGGCTCCACCCGCAGCGTGTCGGTCCAACCCTGATAAATGCGTGGCTGGTGTGTCGCCTCGTCAATGTTCAACTTGAAATCGATCACATTGACGATGAGCTGGGTGACAGTGGTGATGATGGTACTGCCACCAGGCGTACCTACCACCAGCCAAGGCTTGCCATCCTTATAGGCAATCGTCGGCATCATGGTCGACAACATGCGCTTGCCCGGTGCCAGGGCGTTCAGGGGCGGCTTTGTGCCATTCTTTTGTGCCTCAAACGCCCCTTCATGGTCGAAGTTGTTCATCTGATTGTTCAGAAGAATGCCGGTGCCCTCGATCATAACACCAGAGCCAAAGTCCGCCCCCAAAGTATAGGTCGTGCTGACGACATTGCCTTGTGCATCTGCCACCGAGTAGTGCGTGGTTGATGGGCCTTCAAACCGTAACGGATCACCGACGTTTAGCTTTTTGACTTGAGAGGCCCGGCTTGGATCAATGCTCTTAGCCCGCTCTTGGCCATAAGCCTTAGAGATAAAGCCTTTTACCGGGGCTTTGACGAAGTCGGTGTCGCCCAGAACTTCTGTGCGATCAATATAGGCCCGCTTCATCGCTTCAGACATCACATGGAGCGAACGGGCAGACCCCGCGCCCGAAGCCTTGAGATCAAAATTCTCAAGAATATTGAGGATGTTGAGCAGGGTGGCCCCACCAGCACTTGCTGGAGGTGCCGTCACAATGTCGATGCCGCGATAGGTGCCGCGCAGGGGCTCTCGTTCAACGGGGCGATAGGCCGCAAGGTCAGCTTCGGTAATCAGGCCATTGTGACGGGCCATATCGGCAGCAAATTTCTGCGCGACGGGTCCTTTATAGAAGCCGTCTGCCCCGCGCTGTGCGATTTGGGTCAGGGTCCAAGCCAGATTGGGCTGCTTTAGGACTTCACCAGCGCGATAAAGACTGCCGTCTGGCTTGTAATAGGCGCGCTTGCCCGCGTCACTGGTCGACAGACGTTCCTTTGCCCATTCGAACACGAAGGCTTCGTCTGGCGTGATGGCGATCCCATCACGCGCCAGTGCAATGGCCGGGGCCACGACCGCTGACCAGGGCAGCTTGCCATGCTTTTGATGGGCCAGATAAAGGCCTGCGACCGTGCCAGGGACCGAAGGTGCCAGATAGCCCCTGCCCGCGATTGGGCTTTCTTTGCCTGCATTATCGATGAACATAGCCAAGGTCGCAGCTTTTGGTGCGACGGAGCGGAAGTCGATGAAGTGTTGCTTGCCGTTGGCTTGATCGTGGATCAACATAAATCCGTCACCGCCAATATTGCCTGCGCGCGGCAAGGTCACAGCCAAGGCGAAGCCAATTGCAACCGCCGCATCAACCGCATTACCGCCTTGAGCGATGACATCAGCCCCGACTTTGGAGGCGGTGGCATTTTGTGTGACCACCATGCCGGACTGGCCGACAACGGGTGAGTGGATGCTGGGATATTCAAGAAGCTGTTTGCGCTGGGCTTGAACGGGTGAGAATACCAGCGAGACTGAAACAACAGCCCCCAGAACCAAACGCATAAGGTTAGATGTTTGCTTCATCGCCGCTTCATTCCCGCTAAAATTCAACCCTTATTACCAAGACATCAAGGCCCCCTTCAAGCAATGCGTAAGAAAGAGGCCTCTGATGTGTTCAGACGAGTCTTAGAATTCCTTGGACAATTCCAAATAGAACATCCGACCAACAGCGTCATGCAAAGAACCCAAGAAGCCATAGTTTGAAGAGCTGCGCGGCGGCTTTTGGTCAAACGCATTGCGTGCACCAAAGCGGGCCCGATAGCCATCCTGACGGTATTGGACATAGGTATTGACGGTGGTCATGGAGTCCAACTGATAGTTTTGCCCATCGACCAGCAGGGTGCCGGTATCAAAGACTGGACCGACATAACTGACCAGCGCGCCGACACTGACGGGGCCTTTGCGCCAAGTCAGGTTCGCCGTGGCGCGCCATTCTGGATTGCCGTTGACCTGAATTTGGCTACCCGCTTGGGTGATCGACACACCGGTCCCAAACTTGCCCGCCGCATTTGCATCGATCAGTTCTTGTTGAACAGGCGAAGCGGACTGCTGGAACTCAGTCAATTTCGAACCCGCTAAGTCAATGCTGAAATTGCCATACTTTTTGGTCCTAAGATCATAGCTCAAGCCAATATCGATCCCTTCCAAGGAGCGGGGCCCGAGGTTGAAGTAATCGTCCTGCACAAAGGATAAGTCGCCAACTACTTGGGTCCCGACGGGGGCCAGACGCACGACGTTTGGATTGGACTTGCCACTTTGGCGCAACAACAGATCATAAAGGATCTGGTTCTGTGCGCCCTGGATCCCGATCACGCCATCGGACTTCAACGACCAAGAATCGACGGTAAGGGTCAGGCCCTTGATCGGCTGGAACACCAGACCGTAGGAGAAGTTCTCCGCATCTTCTGGCTTCAGCTTTTGATTGCCGGCCCGCACTTCCAGCGTGCTGACACCTGTACAGGTCGTGTTGTTCAGGCGGCAGGCTGCAAAGTCGGTCCGCGTGTTCGCGACTTGGGTGCCCGCGCTATAGAATTGCGCGAGGTTTGGTGCACGATAGCTTTGCGACCACGAACTGCGCAGCTTGATCGCATCAACAATTACCCAGCTGCCAGCAATCTTTGGCTTCACCACCTCGCCGAAATCTGAATAGCTTTCGCCCCGTGCCGCCAATTGCAAGTCGATCGACTTGATCAGCGGAACATTCATCTCTTCCGACACGACCGGCACGGAAAGCTCAGCAAACAAAGCGGAGACAGAGCGATCGGCCTTGACATCTGGTGATGGGCTCGCGCCCATGATGTCAGTGCCATAGGTGATGCCGCTAACAACATCGGTATAGGTGACGGTCCCATCCAGGCGGGCGTCGCGATTGTCTTGATAGGTCTCATTGCGCACTTCAACACCACCAGCAAAGCCGACAGACCCTGCGGGCAATTTAAACAATTCTGCCTTGGAGACCTTGAAGTCGATGGTGGCCAAGGACGTGGTGCCAATGCGATTGGCATTGACCAAGAAGGACTTGATCGTGTCTGGATTGCTGGGTGTCGCATCGCCAAAGGAATAGGCTGGCTGCGTCCCGCCATTGAAGGGGTTGTAGGCGTCTGGGGTGGATTTAGCCAAAGCCTGCTGGAACAAGGTGTTGCTGATGACGTTGCGGGTTTCGTCATCGGTACGGGCCCACGAATAGGTCACGGCCGATTCCCATTTGAAATCGCCCCAATCCCCGCGCAAGCCTGCTAGACCGCGCACCATGTCGTCAGTCACCACAAAGGTACGAGGACCAGCGTCGACTGGGCGATAGGTGGTGATGCGCAGCGCCAAGCCGGTTGTTGGTACACCGGTTAAATTGGCCAAACGGTTTGGATTGGCCACGCCATTGATCGTGGTAGCACCAAACGGGTTGTAGAAATTGGTGGCTGGGATAGAGATTACGGCACTTGAAATCGGGGCCGATTGCTCCCGCTTGCCTTCCAATTCAGCATGGTAATAGCCAAGCTCGGAGAAGAACTCCATCGAGCTGATATCTTTGGTGAAGGTACCAAATAGAGTAGCGCGGTCTAGCCCGCCGCGAATGCTGCGGTCTGGATTTTCGTCATAGCGCAAGACGCGGGAGTTTGCGCCGGTGATAGTGCCGCTGCGCAAGCACAGATTGCCATTGATAACGGTGCTGGAGCAACCGGCTGCAAAGTTATTGGTTGGCTCGACGTGGAACACGCCCGACGCCGTCAGCGCCGTGGTGCCCTGTCGCACAATGGTGGTTGTCGGAATGACCGTGAACGAACCCCAAGGCGAAGAGGTGGAGCGGTTGTCAAAGGACGTATCGCCCGCCCAAGGCGTACCAAACAGTGCCGCGCGATGATCTTCACTGGCGGAAAACGCCCGCTCGCTAGCCATTAAGGGCGTGCGGTGGGTGTAGCTGCCAAATACCATCAAGCGGCCGCCGCCTGGTGTTTCAAAGCCTGACTTGATCGCCGCCGTCGATTCCTCGGTGCCATCGGCAAAAGCATGACGCAAATCGGCGCGCACGCCCTTGTAGCGCTTGTCCAGCACCACATTGACGACGCCAGCCACCGCGTCTGCGCCGTAGATCGCCGCAGCACCATCGCGCAGCACTTCAATGCGGCTGATCG
>NZ_JBIIYV010000068.1:0-13540 GCF_044346625.1 Aquidulcibacter sp.
CTCGCACCTTTAAGCAATGATCCCATCGTCATGCTCAGCGCAGTCCCCTGAACATGATCAACTCAGCCCTAAACCGGCTACCTCATGACGCCGCTGTTACACCACGCCGTGGGACACGATCTGGATAGCAGTGCAGTTTAGTTTTTAATCTGCTTAAGTAATTTTGCGTGTTCAAACTGGTTTAACCTGTAGCCTAAAGCTAACATTACGATGATAGCTGAACCAATAGCAGGTACAATAGTCATTGTTGCCTTGATGCCGAGAAGTGCGTACGGGCTCTGAGCAACGTTTGGCACAAAGCCGACAAAATCCAGCATCAAGCCTAGGACCAACGCATTGATACCAATTGCTGCTTTTTGCGCAAACGTGGCAAAACCAAATATCTTTGCCTCAGCGCGTCGACCAGTCTGCGCCTGTCCATACTCGACTGTGTCCGGTAACATTGACCAAAACATCACAGGCAGAGCGGAGCCGCCTATGCCTACAACTGAGATCGAAAAGAACGCCCAAAATAGTGAAAACTCCGCAAGCAGGAAGAACAAAACATAGCCCACCCCGGCAATGCATCCACCTAAGATCAAAGCGTCTCTTTTGGATCTTTTCCCTGCCAGCCAAACCCAAAACGGAACAAAGAGCAAAAGCAATATTGCGGGTGTCACAAGCGCCCAAATCGTAAGATCCGGCCGCTCTAGATGGTACTTGAAGAAATAAATGATGTTTTTGCCAAACATCCCAAGGCAAATGGAAGAAGTTATGATGATCGCAAAAAGCCTGATAAGCGGTGGATTCGATAGGAACATGGGACCTATCGACTTGATATCCTGTGAGAGCGTCGCGCTTTGTTCGCTTTTGCCGGTTACCGGCTCGCGCATAACGAGGCCGCAGTATAGTAGGGCCAAAAAAATAACAACGCCAGCAATCATGGATGCGGACAAGAACGCAAGCGCTTGATGTTCTTCGCTAAACAGGCGCATGAAGAGGGGTGTTACGAGCACCACTGTTAACCCACCAGAGGCAGCCCCGACCATTCGGAACCCTGCAAGAACAGTGCGTTCCTGCGCGTCATCGGTCAGGCGGGCCTGAAGCGATGAAAAGGGCACTCCGACTATGGTGTAAGTTGTTCTGAGCAATAGATGCGTGAATAGGGCCCATAACTCCACAGGAATTATGGTAAGCGGTGAGGCCGTAAAAGCGAGCGGATACGATAGCGCAAATGGGAGAGCACCAAACACGATGTAAGGCCGGTATTTTCCCAGCCGAGTCCATGTTCTATCGGCAATCGTTGCCGCGACAGGGTCTGTCACCGCATCCCATATCATGGCTGTGAGATAGATGAGTCCAGCTATGCCAGGTGATATTCCAAGAATATCGGTATAAAAATAAAGAAGGAAAAGCGCCGTTCCCTGCCAGACGAGGTTAAGGGCAAAGTCTCCGACGCCGAACCCAATCTTTGATTTTATCGGAACTTTGAAGCCGGTGCTGACCATTATTTTTCCCTATGTAAAAAACTGAGGCGTGCAGAGTTGTTTGCACGCCTCATTTAGGCAGGACCTAATAGGCAATGTTCAATGAAACGCCAATCAATCGACGTGCATCGGTTGTCGTGTACTGACCAAGTCCACCAGCACCATCGAAGGGAAGATCGAAGATAGACGTAACAAAGTTCTCATCAGTCAAGTTTCGTGCAAACAATGTCGCGACTACTTTTCCTTCATAAAATTCAGCGCCTAGCGAAACGTTGAAGATCCCGTAAGAAGGCTGGATCGTGGGATTGGGGATGTTGTCGGGATACAGTCCAAAAGTCACAGCATCGCGCCAGAAGTAGTTTGCTTGAATAAACCCAAGAATTCCGGCCGACAGATTCTTCTCATAACGGCCGTCGAGGGTAAAGGTCAGTTCCGGAGCATTGGTTCCAGCTTGTCCCGATGCGTCAAATGAAATCGCATTTGCGCCACCCGCAACAACAGGTCCACAAGGTACGCCGACGCTTCTTATGACTGCGCCAAGACGAGGACAGGCCGCCCCGGTAAAGTCAGTAAACTCTGTATCATTCCAGGCCGCAGAGGCACCTAGCGTTAGATTGTCGGTCGCCAGCAAGCGCATTTGGATTTCAGCACCTTGCGTCTTGAGTTCGCCAGCATTGCGGATCGCGAACCGATTGAGATTGGTAACCTGATCGCGTTCCACGACTTGCGCCTGAAAGTCCTCGAAAGTTGTCTGATAGGCTGCAGCCTCAATCCGCAAGCGCCCGTCTGCGAGTCTACCTTTGTATCCCGCTTCAAAGGATGTGGGAATTTCAGGACGGACGACAGTAAATTTGTCTGCCGTCAGGCTAGCGGGAATCACGAGATCGAGTAAGTTGTTGAATCCTGGCCCTTTATAGCCCTTAGCGACTGTTAGGTAGACATTTGAGTTCTCGTTAAGCTTGTATTGCGCTCCGAACCGCCATGATACGTTCGTGTCTTTGGTGCTTGTTTGAAAGACAAGCGGCGCAAACGCTCCTCCTAATACGAAATTGAAAGCATTTGCATTCGCAGCACCCACACGTTCAAAATCCAAGCCGACTTTTGTGTCAGTGTATCGCGCACCGTAGATCAGCGAGAGCTTATCTGTGATATCGAAGCTTCCCTGACCAAATATGGCAACGTCACGCACGTCGATCACTGTCTCGACGCTGCGGCCGAACAGGGCAGAAGGCGGCAGAACGACGCCGGGTGCCAACGGAAGACTAATCCCCGCAGCTTGGGCCCGGGCGAAAGAAAGCGCGAAGCGGCCCACTTGGTCGAATGAGCCAGCATTTTTGCTTTTATAGTAGAACGCGCCAAGAACGTATTCAAACGGCTCCCCAGCTGGCGATGTCAGACGGATCTCTTGGCTGATTTGTTCGAGGTTGTTTGCGCCGAAGTTATCGTCAAGCACGTTGAGTGGACCGAGATCTGCATCATTGTTATCTTTTTGCCTCCAGTTTCTGAGGGCCGAAAGCGATGTTATTGTAAACTCACCTATGTTCCAGTTTGCTTCGATCGAGGTACCTCTACTGATCACCTTGTTAAAGTAATCGCCCGACGCAGCCCCAATTGTTACATTGTCAGGTCCTGGAGTTACCTTTGGCAGATCCCCGGACAGAAAGAGTATGCCCGGTCTTGGATCAGTAGTGGCAGAGGCCAATGCCCGAGGGGTCCACACACAGCACGCATTATCTCTTTCGGAATAATCAGCGCGAACCAAAACTTCGAAATCGGGTGTTGCCTCAAGTCGGAGCGCGCTTCGGAAACCAAATTCATCGCGGTTGTTGAGCATGCGGCCATCAGTGGTGCGGACAATACCATCCTGTTTGTTTTGATATCCGCTGATCCGAGCACTGACCTTATTGATGATAATTGGACCTGAGATTGCGCCAGATAGGTTCAACAAACCGTTTTCCCCAGCAGCAAGATAGGCCCGCGTTGATAATTCATTGGTCGGCCCACGTGTTACAACGTTGATCAATCCAGCCGACGCATTACGTCCGAAAAGCATGCCTTGCGGACCCCGCAGGACTTCAATCCGCTCAATATCGACAATGTCTGCGAGGCCTTGACCGGCTCGCGCCAGCGGTACCCCATCCACAACTGTTCCTACACTCTGTTCGATCCCATCTGCGAAGACGTTTGTTCCGATCCCTCGGATACGCAAGCCAGCGCCGCGAGGAGTGTTCGAATCTCCCAACCCCAGTCCGGGCACAACATACTGCAAGTCCGTTGCCGAATTGAAATTCCGCGCTTCAAGCTCGGCACCACTTGTAGCCACAATCGATACCGGAACGTTTATTAGACGTTCGGCGCGCTTTTGCGCGGTGACTACAATTATCTCAAGCTCTTTGCTGGCCTCAGTATTATTTGCGTTGGATTGTGCATTTGCCGACCCGCTAGAGAGCACGATTGCTAATGCGGTCGATGTAAGCAGAGTGTTAAAAAGCAGCTTCATTGAAGTCCTCCCAAGCCAATCTTAAGTGTTAGCTTACCTATAGGTCAGCCAATCATTGACCTAAGAGTCAGTGAAATGCAAGGGGAATTAACACCGAGACCGCGTACGCGTTATCTAAGTACACGAGGTCGATCTAAACATCTCAAAAAGGACATACTTGTTCAGGGCCATAAGAATGGTCTGCTAGGGACAGTCAGCGGTTTAGGCAAATGGCCAATCCGCTCGGCCAGCATTGCTAAGTGTTCGGGTAAGTCAGCCAGAGAGTATGGTCATGTGAGACATATGCAAAGCGTGCAAACAAATCGCTTGCGGATTGCAACTGCCCCAGCCCCTCATAATCCAGCCAGAAGTTTTTAGAAAATCAACCGTATTGAAGTGTAACTATCCTACCATCTCTTAAATGTCTGCTTTCGATAAGCCGCTAACCCGCCCTAAACGGCAACCCGTGGCGCAAAGCAGCCCCACCCCAAAAAAGCAAAACGCCCCCCTGCGCAGGCAGAAGGGCGGTTCAATCAGCGGTGTCACAGCCAAAGCTTTTAGGTGCGCGGTGCCATGACCATGGTCATTTGCTTGCCTTCGAGGCGTGGTTCGCTTTCAACCTTGGCAATGGTTTCAAAGTCGCGCTTGACCCGCATCAAGAGGTCAATCCCCAGATGTTGGTGCGCCATTTCGCGGCCACGGAAGCGCAGGGTCACTTTGACCTTGTCGCCCTCTTCGAAGAAGCGAGACATCGCGCGGGCTTTGACGTCATAATCATGATCGTCGATCATCGGGCGGAGCTTGATTTCCTTCAGCTCAACAACCTTCTGACGCTTGCGCGCTTCATTCTTCTTTTTCTGCTCTTGGAATTTGAATTTTCCATAATCGAGGATCTTCACCACCGGCGGGTTTGCAGTTCCTGCGATTTCTACAAGGTCTAGCCCAGCCTCTGTCGCGGCATCTAGCGCTGCAGCTAAAGGCATCTCGCCTTGCTTTTCGCCATTCTCGTCTATCAGAAGCACGCGCGGTGCGCGGATATCTTCGTTGATGCGGGGGCCGTCTTTAGTGGGCGTTGCAGCCATAGGGCGTCTGATGTTCGTCTCTCCATAAATTACGCGGTGTGGTGCCGCAAATGCCTTTGTCCCGGGTTTCACCGGGCACATTTAGATAATGGATGTAAATGAACAATCCTTCAAGGCGTCAAGATGTTTGTGCTTCAAGAATTGTCGGCGTTACTGCGCGTGCAGCGGCCAAAACATCTTGAACACGGATGGTATCAAAGTTGCGCGCAACAAGGCCAACGGTTGCTGTGCCCCGAGGTGCGGCTTTACGCACACTGGTTTCGTTCGGGTTAATGATCGCCAATGTTGGCGCACCAGCGGCCGCAGCAATGATAGCCATATCACCTTCAGAGCCAACGGCAAGAATGGATTGTCTTGCTAAACCAATGAATTGGAACACATCGAGACGGGCGACTAGGTCCAAGGCCTTGGGCGCAATTGCGCGAATTTCAACGGCCAATTCGATAGCAGCAGGACCGCCAACCAGAATAGGCTGAATGCCACGGGCCTCTAACGCCAGGGCCAATTCACCATAGCGCGCAGTCGGCCAACGCTTTGTTGGATCTGCTGCCGGGCCTTCGGGTGCCAGAAAGGCAAAGGGCTCGCCAATGCCGTGATGGCGGGGAGTAAGCTTGGTGTGGTCCTTCACCACTGATTCGACCCAGTCGAGGTCAGGTAGGGGCGACAGGCCCGGTGCAAAACCTTCTTTGGGCCCAACGCCGCAGATCATCAATTGCTCTGCGTGCCGGTCAAGCCGGTGCAGGGTCAATCGCGTACGGTCGACATGAGGGTGAGAGCAGCCAACGGCCCCACCCGACCATTTGGGCTGCAAAGGCCACAATAGCTTGAACAAGGCGTCGCTTTCGGCGGTATTGGTCAAATCATAGACCATGGCATAGCGTTCTTGATGCAGCGACCAGATGAACTTGGCCTTGTCGACAAGCTTGGTCTGCGGCCAGCGCACATCGACCCGGTCGACATAAGGAGACTTTGATAGAAACCGCACATTGCCGCGCTGGGTCAGCACGGTGATTTCGGCATCGCGGTGATGGGCACGCAACATGGCAAGCGGGGCCAAGGCCAACACCGCATCGCCTAAGCTCCCCAAAACTATAACTAAGATCCGCTCCGGGTTCACGTCCGTTCCTGCCACTTCTATGCTTTGACCAGCCGCTGGTACAGCGACACTGTGGCCGATTGTAGGGCGCGGGTCGTAAACAATGACCGGACCCTAGCCGCCCCTGCAGTGCCCATCGCCGCTTTTTCTTCGGGTAACAGTGCCAAAAGTCGGCCTATACAATCGGCCAAGGCTTTACCATCCCCGGCGGGGCTCAGAAAGCCCGTAACCCCGTCTTCCACAGTTTCGCGCGCACCTCCAAGGTCCGATGCAATGACGGCCAAGCCCATGGCTTGCGCCTCGGCGGCCGTGCGGCCAAACGCCTCTGGCTCGGTGGAGGGGGTGACGGCGAAGTCGGCCAATGAAAAGGCCGCTGGCATATCATTGCAATGGCCAACCAGATGGACTTGGCCCTCAAGGCCCAAGCGACGTATGTCGTGGCCAAGCTCGGCACGATAGCTGTCGCGGCCTTGCGGGTCGCCTACCATTAAACATTCGATCTCCACGCCTGCACGCTTCAAATGCCCCAGTGCTTCCAACATCACTTTCTGGCCCTTCCAGGCTGTTAAGCGGGCTGGCAGAATGGCGCGCGGGCGCGGGCTTTTAAGGGCAATTCCCCAATGGCTGGCAAGTTCCTCGCGGCGCTTGTTCGAAACAGCTTGTGGGTCAAAGGCGTCTACATCGACGCCGCGATAAATGACCTCGATTTTGTCGGGGTCGATTCTGTGCTCGTCAAAAACATGGTCCCGCGTATAGCCAGAGTTCGCGATCACCAGGTCGCCGCGTGCCATCACGCTGTTATACCAACGCTTGAGGCCAGATTTGGCGTTATAAATCCCGTGATAGGTCGTCACAAAAGGCGTCCTCGTGCGGCGCGCTGCTAAAAGGGCGCTCCAGGCTGGTGCGCGCGAGCGGGCGTGAACGATATCGACCTTCTCTTGCCTCACGATTTGGGCGAGCTTGGACACGTTGGACACAAAGACGGTCCAAGGCAGTTTTGAGTTTGCCTCGCCATGGATGTGTTTGGCCCCAAGCGCTTCCAGTTCCTGCACCAACCGCCCGCCCGCGCTAAACACCAAGGCACGGCCACCGGCTTCGATAATGGCACTGGCGACTTCTAGGGTTGTCCGCTCAACCCCGCCGGTTGCCATTTCAGGGACAACCTGCAGGATGGTTTTGTTTTTGAGGGACGCTAAAGGGGGGAGGGGTGAAGACAAAATTCGCCTATTCCAGTAATTCCAGCCACGGTGTTCTTGCGTTTAGCTGAGAGACAGCTAATTGCCTACCCGAGCGCGCCATAATAAGTCGCGATCGTAAACAAATTCAGGGAGTTTCCAATCATGCAATTAGACGATTCAATCGCAGCTATCGTGACCGGTGGCGCTTCTGGCCTTGGCGAAGCAACAGCACGCGCGCTGCGCACACATGGCGTGAAGGTCGCGCTTTTTGATATGAATGTGGCGCGCGGCACCGAAGTCGCTGCCGAAATCGGTGCCACTTTCTGTGAAGTCAATGTGACGAGCGAAGAAAGCGTCGAGGCTGGCTTTGCCAAAGCACGCGCTGTCAATGGCCAAGAGCGTATCCTCGTTAATTGCGCGGGAACGGGCAATGCGATTAAAACCGCCAGCCGCGACAAGAAAACTGGTGACATCAAGCACTTCCCGCTCGATTCTTTCAACATGATCATCCAGATCAATCTGGTCGGCACCTTCCGCTGTATCGCTAAGTCGGCCGCTGGCATGCTGTCCTTGGACCCACTCGAAGACGGCGAGCGCGGTGCCATCGTCAACACGGCTTCGGTTGCGGCCGAAGATGGCCAAATGGGCCAAGCCGCCTATTCAGCCTCAAAAGGTGGTGTTGTTGGCATGACCTTGCCAATCGCACGCGATTTGATGGGCGAAGGTATTCGCGTCAACACCATTCTGCCCGGCATTTTCAATACGCCTTTGATGAATGCAGCGCCCGATGCAGTCAAAGACGCTCTGGCCATGAGCGTGCCTTTCCCAAAGCGTCTGGGCTTGCCGCATGAATATGCGCAATTGGCTTTGACCATGATCACCAATGGCTATTTCAACGGTGAAGACGTCCGCTTGGATGGTGCCATCCGAATGGCTCCACGCTAAAACAAACGCACCCGCTGGCTTCTGGGTCAGCGGGTGCCCTTTATTTCGCGCGACGCACGGCTTGGGCCACGGTTAGGGGGCAGGGGCAGATGATCGGACTGGTCGGCGGCCACGCTTTATCTGAAACTTTCCCTAAAACGGATTAATTACTCTAGAGTAATAGCTTTGGGTCGGATGGGTCGATCAACATGCCACGGGTGAGAGTGCGTGCGACATGCGCCAGCGGAAATGAAGCTGATTATTTCTACGCCTAGCCACAATGGGGCGATTATGCAGGAGTAACCTGCTGGGAGATTCAAAGTTTGTCCAGTCCGTACAGGCAATTTTGCGGCTTTGGCCTTGCTGAACGGCGCTAGAGCCGTGATGATGGCGTAAGCCTGCCCGATTTTGAGGCAAGGCAAAAACAGATTTGGGAGCACGGCATATGACACTCGAAATCCTAGCAACAGGTTTGCAATTCCCTGAAGGCCCTGTGGTGTTTGATGATGGCTCTGTCGTGTTTGTTGAAATCAAGTCGGGCAATCTCACACGTTATTGGAATGGCAAAACCGAGACCATTGTGCATTTAGACGGCGGGCCGAACGGGGCAGCGCTTGGCCCGGATGGGGCCATGTACATCTGCAATAATGGCGGTTTTGCTTGGTCTGACTTCGGTGGCCTTATGGTGCCGGGCCATGAGCCAGAGGATTATTCCGGTGGGCGGATTGAGCGGGTGGATTTAACCACGGGCAAGGTCGAGCGCCTGTTTGATACGATTGATGGTCATGCCCTGCGTGGCCCGAACGACCTCGCATTTGACCGCCATGGTGGCTTCTACTTCACCGACCACGGCAAAAGCCACCGCCGCCACCGCGACTATGGCGGTCTATTCTATGTCACACCCGGTGCGGCGTCGGCCCATGAGCTCTCGCACGGCTATACCTCACCCAATGGCGTGGGTCTCAGCCCTGATGGCAAGACAATCTATATGGCCGACACGATGGAAGGCAGGCTTTACGCCTTCGACGTCGCAGGCCCCGGGCAGATTGCCCCGGTCAGCCCATTTCGTGCGGCGCGGGTCGTCGGCCGCGTCGATCAATGGACCCTGTTTGATAGCTTGGCGATAGAAGCCGATGGCACTGTGGCGATTGCGACCCTGATTAATCCAGGTATCACGCGCATGAATCCTGAAACCGGCACACACACCCTTGTGCCCACCGACGATCTGATGACCACCAATATCGCCTTTGGTGGCGCCGATATGTGCGACGCCTATATCACCTTGTCCTCAACGGGCCGCCTCGCGAAAATGCGCTGGGATCGCCCAGGGTTGCGGTTGAATTATCAGGGCTAAGCCGCCGCGCTTGGCCGCGCACTTACCCGTTCGTGCCAGGCTTTCAGATGGCTGCAATCATCCGGAATGGGCGTGCCGATGAAGGTGCCGAAGTCGACGATGGACAGCGCCATGATGTCCGCTGCAGAGAAAGCATCGCCTGCGATATAGGCTTTGTCGGCCATTTCACGGTCGAGCCAGTGATAGGCGCGGTCGGCATGGGCGCGGTTGCTTTCGCCAAAGTCCTTATACTGGGTCAAAAGTGCTGCCGTATAGGGATGGGCGTGGCGCCAGATTTGGCCAATCGGGCTCATCAATTGCCACTCCACCCGCCGGATCCACATGTCGATATTGGCAATCTCAAGCGGCGTGGTGCCAAATAAAGGCGGATCGGGTTGCAGTGCTTCCAGATAGCGGCAGATGCTGACGCTCTCGCTGATGCAGGTGCCGTCATCGAGCTCTAAGACGGGCACTTGGCCAAGGCTGTTCTTGGTCAAAAATTCCGGTGCTTTATGCGCGCCTTGTCGCATGGGGACATGCACAAGTTCGACCTCTATGCCCTTTTCAGCCAAGAAAATCCGAACGCGACGGGGGTTCGGGGCTGGATTGTGTTCGCCATAGAGTTTCATGTGAGAGGCCTTTCCATGCCGTACCAAGAAAAAGGGCCCAAAGCTGTGCTTTGAGCCCTTGGTTCCATTAATCCCGCTTCGGCAGGGTTTTGCGACCCTCTTTTACATCGAGGAAATAGGTCCAAGAGGTTTCGTTTGGACGGGCGTCGTCCAGCGGAGGGGCCGATGTCCAAGCGGGGTAATTCTTGGCGATTTCATCCTTCATAACAGCGGGCATCTGGTCCCAATTATCCAGCTTGCGGCCATTGGTGTTGAAGTAAATCTCGCCCTCACGACCGCTCATCCGCATCCACGGCAGCCAGTCTGAAATCCGCACCCAAGCGACACTGGCCTCTGCAGTCGTTTTTGTTGGATCGACAATATTCGAGAGCCTACCCGCGAAATTGAACATTTCAGTCGCATGATAAATGCTACCAACTTCGGCCTGATACTTACCACCCAATGGGTTTGTATAGAACAAAGGCACGGTCACATTGGTCCACCAATGGTCGCCACTGATGGTGCCGGTCCAGCGCAGTGGCTGGCCATCACGGCCTATCACATAGGAGGCAGAGTTCACCGGGTCATTGGCGACATGCATCACGTCGAGCTCTTCACCGGTCCAAGGATTGGTCCATTTGCTCAATACTTTGCCGGTTTTGGGGTCGGTATAGATCAAGAGCTCTCGCGAAATCAGGCGATAGCCCACGCCGCGAACGGGGTCCTTCACCGTCACGCAATGGCGGATGTTCATGCCTTCGGCGCGGAACAGTAGCTTGTCGGCTTCGCCTTGGCGACGCGAATAGGCATCCCCTGCCCAATAATAGGTCACGGCCACGCCGTCTCGCATGTCGCATTGAATCTTTCGATTCGCCGCCAACACACCTTCAGGGGTGGTTAGGTCCAATGGCGCGGCAACCGGGGCAGGTGCCGCTGCTGGGGCCTTCTTCTTAGGCGCAGCATCAGCGGTCGTGGCGACCGCGGCAAGGCAAGCAGTGAATCCGATAAATAGGTGGCGGGCAGATAGGTGGGTCATGACAGCTCCTCTTCTACGTCTTTCTTAAGTGGCCATTTGCGACTTGTCATCAAAAATTTGTCCGGACAATTGAGGGCGTGCAGTGGTTCGTGAGGCGGAGCCGGAACAACCCCTTTAGTCTAAAAGGAACCCTTCAAGCTCACCCGTATCGAACGTCCCGGCTTGGGCAGATAATCCTTCAAGAATGAGGTGTGTTCGCGGATGTCCTCATTGGTCAGGTTCCGGCCTTCAAAGGTCAGCTCGATGCGGTCATTGCTTTGAACGGGTCGCCAGGACCAGAGGGCGTTGAGGGCGGTTGAGCCTGCGGTTTTGGTCTCAAAAGCGGCACTACGGGTCTGCTCGGCGATGGATTGCACTTCGGCACGCACCCGCATTTGAGGGCTTTTTGCTTCAAGACCAAGGGTTACCATCGCGGGCGGCATACGGGCAATCGCACCGCCGCCATCATAACTGCCGCGCACGGTATCCATCCCGCCGTCGCCAACCACTGACCAGCCAGCAACTTGTCCAAGGGGCCAAGTTACATGGAGTTCAGCCCCACTGAGGGTGGCGTCTTTTTGGCTGACCAGAAAGACCGGCAAATCATCCTCGATCTGATTTGTTGGATTGAACGCGATAAAGCCATCAAAGCTAGAGCGCCAAACATTGAGATCGACCGTCGCGCCACCGATTTGCCAGCGCGCAACGCCTTCAAGGCTGATTGCCGTTTCAGTCTTAAGATCCGCATCGCCGATTTCAAAAGCTTGGGTGGCCGCGTGGGGTCCATCGGCAAATAATTCGACTTCTGTCGGCGCGCGTTCTGTGTAGCCGGCATTTAGAGACAGGCGTAAGCCGTCAATAGGCTTCACGAATGCGCTGGCAGAGAAGCTACCCAGATCGAAAGTACGCGCTCCTGCGAGGCCAGAATAGTCGCGTTGTTCATAGCGCGCACCGACTTCAGCGCCCCAATTTTCTTGATTAAAGCGTTCAACCCAGAACGCGCCCACTGTTTCGATCGTGACCGGCAGGATGAAGGCCTCATCGCCCTCAGCCGCAAAGTCATTGGCGGCAAATTGTAGGCCGAAGACGCCGTCCAAGTCCCCGATGGAGCGGTGGCGGGCCTCAAGGCGGCCTTCATAGCCTTCATTGGTGAAGACCGTGCCAATTGCGCCGTCAAACTCAATCTCACTATGGCTATAATCGCCTGTCGTGATGGAGAATGTCAGCGTATCGAGAAAGCCCAAATCCTTGATAGAGGCCTGGAAATCATAGCGGGTTTGGCTGAGTTCAATGAAGGCTTCTTCGCCGGGAATGCCATAATTGGACTTGGTTTGCCGGGTGGCTAGCGCAAGGCTGGTCCGATCTGTGATGCGCGCGACGCTGCCGCCTAAGGCCCAAATCTCGCCGCGCGTATTGAAGGCAGCCCCTTCGGTATCATCCCCCGTCACGGCGCGCAGGGCAGCAGTTTGGGAGAAGCCCGGAACCTTGTAATCTTGGCCATCACGGCGGAAACCATCGACCCGTAGGACACCATTTCCGCGCGTCCCAACCAGCTTAAAGGCAGCTGTTCCGGCATCTTCAGCGGTTGAGCCTGCTAGGAAGATTTCGCCGGCAAACGGCTTTTCAGGCAGCTTGGTTGGCAAGCGGCCATCGACAACATTGACCACTCCACCAACCGCATTACCGCCGTAGCGCAAGGCGGCGGGACCCTTCAGGACCTCGATACCTTCCGCATCTAAACCATCAATGGCAGGGGCGTGGTCTGGCGAGATGGTGGAGGCATCAATGCCTTGTAAGCCGTTCAGCACCAACCTTATCCGATCTTCCCCCAAACCGCGTACAATGGGGCGAGAGGCATTGACGCCATAGAAAGTGGAACGAACGCCAGGGATGCCCGCCAAGGTTTCCCCAATCCCGCCGCTGATGGAGGCTTGTAAGGCTTCGCCGCGATTGATCACGGCCACGCCTTGGCTGATGGCGTCAGACGGATCACCCAGCGAGCTGGCCGTTACCACAATGGTTTCTACCGGGCGGGGCTGCGCTGCTGGGACAGGAGGTGCCGCTTCAGGCGCGGCCAAGGCGAGAAGGGTGTAAAGCGCAGGCGTCATGGGGGAAATCCTATTATGTTATTACATAACACTACCTACGCCAATCTGTCGGCCTTGCAAGTGCAATGGACATTTTCCATGCGCGCCAAACTCAGGCATGAACAAACAAGAGGTTCGTCACGATCAAGGAGGCGCACATGCACGATCTAATTCGTCAAGCGGAGGCCCTATGTCAGCGGTCAGGCATGGCCTTTACTGCGCCACGTCGGCGGGTATTGGAAATTCTTGCCGCATCTGAAACGCCGATGAAA
>NZ_JBIIYV010000069.1:0-13528 GCF_044346625.1 Aquidulcibacter sp.
CGGGTACCTTCGTGCGTTCGCCAAACTTGCGCGGTTTGCCGGGAGATCAGGTTCTTGTCATGATGAACGGCAAGCGCTTCAACCGCTCGGCCTTGGTTCAGACCTTTGTCGGCGGTGATACAGCTCTATCGTTTGGTTCACATGGCCCAGACATTTCATCGATCCCCTCAATTGCTATCAAGAACCTGCAAATCCTGCGCGATGGCGCAACCTCGCAATATGGCTCTGACGCGATCGCCGGCGTGATGAACTTTGGCCTCCGTGACAATGCAGATGGTGTGGAAGTCGTTACGCGCTATGGCAAAAGCCTCGACGCCGACGACGGGGAAAGTGCTCAAATCGGCATTAACTGGGGTCTCGGCCTTGGTGAAAACGGCTTCGTCAACCTCAGCGCCGAGTATTTCGATGACCAAGGCACCAGCCGTGGTGCACGCCGGCCTGCCGCGATCTTGTTCGAGCAACAGAACCCAAGCCTTGCCAGCCAGTTACCAAACTTTCCTGGGCCAGACCAAATCTGGGGCTCATCGCCAACCAATGGCTGGAAAGCCGTTGTTAACGCAGGCTATGACCTCTCTGACAAGATAAGCCTCTATGCTTTTATGAATGCCTCCAGCAGCGAAGGCGATCAGAGCTTTAACTTCCGCCAAACCAACACAGGGACAGCTGTGAACGCCGCTGGCGTCACCGTAAACCTGCCTAGCGCAAACGCCGCGTTCCGCAATACCTTTTTTACCACCCCGTGCCCAACAAACAACGCGACCTGCCCTGCTGGTGGCTTTATCTTGGACAATAACCGGTTTGATTTCCGGTCCATCTATCCAGCTGGTTTCACGCCACGCTTTGTCGGTGTGACGGAATCCTTGACTGCCGTTGCTGGTGTCAAAGGGGAGGCCACCTCCGGCTTGACCTATGATGTATCGGCCACGATTTCGGAAAACTCGCTTGACCTTTCGATGTAAGACTCGTTGAACGCATCGTTTGGCCCGCAGTCCAAGACGAGCTTCGAATATGGGGCGTTTAAGCAGAAGTTGGAGAACTTCAACGTCGATCTGACCTATCCGATGGATGTTGGCCTTGCTGGTCCACTGACCTTGGCCGGGGGCTTTGAATGGCGCAAGGAATCCTACACCGTCCCAACCGGCGAGCTTCAGTCCTATGCAGCTGGCCCCTATGCCACCGTACAACGCCTGTTCACACAAACCTCGCCAGGTGTTTTTGCGCCCGTGACCACGCTGCCTCCTGGGGTTACCAACATTGCGGTGCCGCCAGCGTCGAGGGGTTATGCCGGTGCACCACCTTCCAGCGCCGGGACTTGGGACCAAACCAATTATGCTCTTTACGTGGATCTGGAAGCCGATGTGACCGACCGCTTGAGTGGCGGTATCGCAGCCCGCTTCGAAGAGTATGATACCTTCGGCACCGCAACCGTCGGCAAGATCAGCGCCCTTTATAAGGCCACCGATATTCTGTCGCTTCGCGGCTCAGTTGGTACGGGCTTCCAAGCACCATCACCTGGCCAGTCGAACCTGCAAAACGTGACCACAAACTTCGTGGCCGGCAACCAGGTTCAAGAGGGGATTTTCCCGGTCGCTAGAGGGGTTGCGCGTTACTACGGCGCAGTTCCTCTAAAGCCAGCTGAAGCAACCAATTATGGTGTTGGCTTCATTCTGCGACCATTTGCAGGAACCTCGCTCACGATCGATGCCTATCAGATCGACGTGCAGAACCGGATCTTCATCACCCGTCCGTTCCTTGTGACAGCGGCGGACCTGCTGGTTCAGCCTAGCCTTTCTTTGGTTGGTGCCGGCGCGAACATCCGCTACTTCACAAACGGCCTCGATACCTCGACCAAGGGTATCGATATCGTGGGCACGCACTCGACCAAGCTATTGGGCGCGCGCGTGAATTTCACCCTGGCCTACAACCGGAACGAGAATGAGGTGACCAAATCCCGCTCGACCGTGATCAGCAATGCCCAGATCATCACGATCGAAAATGTTGCGCCTAAGGACCGCTTGAACCTCAGCAGCAACTGGTCTTGGGGTGATTGGTCCGTCAATGCCCGTGCCAACTACTTCGGAGAGTGGCGCAACGAGCAAGACTATCCAGGCCAAGTGTTTGGGGCCAAGACGACGGTTGACCTCGATGTCAGCTACACATTTGCTGAAAAATACACTGTCACGATCGGCGCCCAGAACTTGTTCAGCGCCTATCCAGACAAGATCGCCCAGTCGTCCAGCATCAATGTGTTCCCGATCAGTGGCGGTCTGGCCGATGGTCAGGTCTATCCCCGCAGCGGTGGTCCATTCGGCATGAATGGTGGTTTTGGCTATGTCAGCTTGAAGGCTAACTTCTAAACTCAACCGACCTTTAGTCGACGGAAGGCGGGAAAGCTTCGGCTTTTCCGCCTTTTTGTTTTGTCGGGCGAGTGTTCGTAGCCGATGTAATTGCCCCATAGCAATGTGGACAGAACCACTCCTTGCGGATTTGGGTGACCAAGATGGACTCCAACGGCCCGATGCACCTTATGCAAGGGGACTATTGCCCGCAGCGGGAGGGCTAGGTGAATGCTTGTTTGCCAGCAATAGTCTCACCGGGCCTGTGTTTCAAAGACTACGACGCCTTATCGTATTCATAAGCTTTTGACTGCGTACGCCTTCGCTGAAGATCCATGAGTGTCATAAGAATAACGCACGTTGCGGCTAACTCCCTCCTGCAAACGTGGGAGCGGTTATGATGCGCAATGCGAATACGACAGGTATGAGAAACCCTTCATCACAAGCGACATCGCAACGGGGCACCGTTTCCCATGTGGCTTTGGTCAGTGCGCTGATCAGTTTAGCCCTGTCTGGCAGCGTTATGGCACATGGTCGCCATGCCCCTCCCAAAGCCAGCGCGCCGCAAACGTCCGCACCTAAGCTTGCACCGAAGCATGATGATAGAACTGGCCCAAGATGGCTTGCGGGCGACCATCATATTCACAGTCGATATAGTGTCGGCCTAGATACGACTACCACACCACCGACTCCGATTCTGGGCGGTGATGCCGTCTATCCAATAACCACCAATGCCGCGATGGCGCGACGGTTTGGTCTGAGCTGGATGGTCGCAACGGACCATGGCGGACCTAACCATAGCAAAGTCAATCATGACTATGCCTATCCTGAATTACTTCAATCGCGTGCCGCGGTTCCCGAGGTTATTCAGTTTTTTGGCATTGAGCTTAATACACCTGCGGCAGACCACAGCAGTGTGGTCATTCCCTATGGGCCGGACGAAGCACAGCGCTTGCGCGATATTGAGTTTAAGTTTGACTCTCGCGAGGTCTTTCCAAGGTCTGAAGCGCGCAATCAGGAATCTGCCATGATTTCAGCGCTTGAATTCATGAACCAGCAAACGCCGAAGCCAGTTCTTTTCGCCCATCATCCATCGCGCTCAGCTACAGGCATGGGCGAATATGGATTAACCACCCCCCAAGAGTTTCGAAACTGGAATGACGTCGCGCCCCAAGTTGCCATTGGCATGGAAGGCGCACCCGGCCATCAAGCTAGCAGCCTGTCTCGTCCAAAGCTTGGGCTCGCCACACCGTCAGACACCGAGGCCAGAGAATATGGCCGTGGTGCCTATAACAAGACGCCAACTATGGGCGGGTATGACCAGATGACCGCAGAAGTTGGCGGCCTGTGGGATTCCTTGCTTGGCGAGGGTCGCCGGTGGTGGATCACGGCAACGTCTGACTCTCACGTCCACTACAGTGAAGGCGGCATCGATTTTTGGCCCGGTGAGTATTCAAAGACCTATGTGTTTGCGGACAAGACACCAGACTCGATTATCTCAGGCCTGCGTGCAGGCAAGATTTTTGTCACAACGGGTGACTTGATCTCAGAACTGGATGTATCGGTTAAGGCGGTTGGTGCCAATGCGACCGCCTCCATGGGGGGGACTTTATCGGCCAAAGTGGGCGATGATCTCGAGGTAACCATTCGCTTTAAGGACGACAAGGGCCCCAATACCCAGGGCAGCAATCCGCTTGTTTCTCGCGTTGATCTCATCCGCGGTGAAGTAACCGGCCCGGTGGCGGACAAAGCCGCCAACAAAAACCCAACAACCCGCGTGGAAGCACGATTTACAGCCAGCGCTTGGTCACAGGTCGGCGACCAGACTGTGATCACCTACCGTATAAAGAACGTGACCAAAAACGAGTATCTGCGCATCCGCGGGACCAACACAACGGAGCTTGAGCCGCAACCGGACCCTAAAGGGGAGGACCCTTGGACCGATCTTTGGTTCTACTCAAACCCGATCTTTATAAGCGTGAAGTGACGCCCCCCTCTCACCCCACGCGCAATTTCCAAGGCGAAGTCTGATCCAGCTTCGCCTGACGGCGGAATGCGCTGGGGGATTGGCCGACGATCTTTTTGAAGACTTTGGAGAAGCTAAAGGCGTCGCTGAACCCTACGGCTCTTGCGACATGTTCCAGCGAGTGGTCGCCTTCTGACAGGAGGGTCATCGCCTTTTGCACACGCAGGCTGCGCAAATAGCTCAAAGGGGTGTCGCCCATTGTGCGGCGGAACCGCTCTGCCAAAAGGGTGCGCGATAGGCCCGCTTGCTTGGCGAGTTCTTCCAACGTCCAGCCATGCGCGGGGTCTTCATGCATCACGGTCACCGCTTTGCGAATCTGGACATCAGCGACGGCTTGGCTCCAGCCCGCGCGCGCTTGGCCAAGTTGGTCCACCATTTCCCGCACTAGATAGGTAAAGATAACATCCAACAGGCCATACATAATCGTTTGCCCACCTATCGAGGGCTTGTTCAACTCCGCATCCAACAGGCCAATCGTCAAGGTGAGCGGGTGGAATTTGGCTAGGCTTTGGCCGTCCAGCACAAACCAATCCGGAATTTCGCGAAACAAAGCGTGCACCGGGTCATGCCATAATTGATAGGCACCGCTGATCAATGCGCTGGCCGCGGGCGAGGGGCTGAAGGACGACGGTCGGGCCGCAAATTCACCGGCCACCGAGGTGACGTGCACAGGTGGATCTATCGATGTGCTCAGCACATGGGTGCAGCCCCGCGCCATGAGCGCGATCGAGCCAGCTTCTAGCGCGATGGGTTCTTTCAGGCTTGCGGAATGAATGAAGGCTCGTCCCCGCATGACAACATGCAGGCCCATGCTTTTCTCGCACGGGAATTGAAGGGCGGTCTGCCCATCTAAACCGCGAAGGTCCAGCAGGCGACGCTGCAGGCCAGCCTCCTGCAAGATGTCTGTTAGTAAGTCCAACTTCCTTATCCACCTATTCGCCAATTGGTTCGATATTCGGACGATTTGACATGAAATGAATCATTTTTGCCATTCATCATCCTATTGAGTCCAGCTAAATGCAAGTCACTAACTCATGAAGGAAAATGAAAATGTCCAAGATACTTGTGATCGGTGCCAATGGAACGGTCGGCTCGCAACTGGTTCGCCTTTTGTCAGATCAAGGCCACGACGTCGTGCGCACCACCAGTCGCGCGCCGGAAACGGCCCAAGATGTCCACCTCAATCTTGTCTCAGGCGAAGGCCTCGCTACCGCGTTTGCCGGCGTTGAAGCGGCGTTCTTGCTTTCACCCCCCGGCTATACCAATCAAAACGAATTGCTCAATCCGGTGATCGATCAAGCAGTTGCCAGTGGTGTCCAGAAGATCGTCTTGATGACGGCCATGGGTGCCAATGCCGATGAGGCGGCCCCCTTGCGAAAGGTAGAGCGGCATCTGGAGCAATCGGGCCTCGCCTACAACATCATCCGCCCCAACTGGTTTATGCAGAACTTCCATACGTTTTGGATTCAGGGCATTTTGGAGCGGGGCAAGATCCTGCTGCCTGTCGGCAAAGCCAAAGGCAGCTTCATCGATGCGCGCGACATTGCGGCCGTGGCGGCATCCCTTTTGACCCGTCGCGATCTCGACAATCAAGAGTTTGATCTGACCGGCGGTGAGGCGCTGGACCATGATGAAGCCGCCGCTATCCTGTCACACGTCACGGGCCGGACCATCGTCTATGAGGAGATTTCCGAGGGGGCGATGCTGGCCCAGCTACTTAGCGCTGGTCTTCCAGAAGACTATGCCCACTTCCTGATCACCATCCTCGGCTTCTTCAAGGCGGGTTATTCAGAAGCCCTTACCCCGGCGGTGGAGACGATCACGGGCACCAAGCCCCGAACCTTCGCCGCCTATGCGCAGGACTTTAAGGGCGCTTGGAAGGTTTAGACTCCTCGGCGTGGGGGCTTGCGTCTCGCCCCTGAGCTTGCGGCCACACCTAAGATTTTAACGGTGTGGCCGGGCCACAGGTAGCCGCAAGACAAAGGTCACCAGTCCGTCGTCTGGGGCGAGGTCTAGGCTGCCACCGTACCCCCGCGCAAGCGAGCGCGCGATGGAAAGGCCGATGCCCGTGCCGCCGCTCGCACGCTTACTGGTGAAGAAGGGTTCGAAAATGCGGTCCTTGTCGGCATCCGGGATTAAAGGGCCATCATTGGCGAGGCGAACTTCCACCCTGTCCTGAAACTGGTCGAGGAAGACCTCAACCTGCGTTGCCCCGGCCTGACGGGCATTCTCCAAGAGTGTCATCAATATGGCTTCTAAGGTCGGTCGATCCATGGCAGCAGCAGCGGCTGTCGCAGCCCGGCCCTTTGGTCCAAGGATAAGGAAGTGCTCGCTCGAAAAACTATCCGCGACGACAGCCAATGTGTCGATTATCTTGGTGGTGGCGTCGGAATCAATGGCTTGCATATCCGCCCGTGCCAAATCTAAGAGGCGCGAAACAAGATGGGACAATCGGCCAGTATCGGCTGCCATATTGGCAAGAAATGTTGCCCGCTCCTCGGCAGACATTGTTGCTTCATGATCTTGTAAAAGCTCAATCGCCCCGCGCAATCCGGCCAAGGGTGTCTTGAACTCATGGCTGACTGAGGCGGCAAAGTCGCGCAGATAGCGCGAGCGCTGATCAATGCTTTGTGCCATGGCGTCAAAGTCTTCATAGAGGGTGCGGATTTCCACGACTTGAAGAGCCGATCCCATGGGTGTTTCGCGTTTGCCCTTTGCCAAGGCACGGCTGGCAGACGACAAAGACTCTAAGGGACGAACAATGGCGCGGCCAAGGATCGCCGAAAGCCCGATCAGCAACACAAATATCCCAATGACGCCAAACGCAATCTTGCCGCGATCCTCATAAATGCCACGTAGCAAGGCGCGCGGTGAGCGCGATACCAGGACAACCCCAATCACCTGACCCCTTACGTGTATCGGCCTTGCATGATGGAGGCGGATATTGGCTGCCTGACTAAAGATCTCCAAGAAGGTGCGACGATGATAGGTCGAGTTCAGGCGCAACACAGTTTGTGGCCGTCCTGCCAGCGCCTCTGTCACCTCGGGCAAGAATTGATAGCTACCTTGGCGACCGGGGAAGTTCAGCAAGGCCCCATTGCGGTCCAGCAACAGGATGGAAGAGAGCGTCACACGCTTGGTCTCTTCGATAGCAGGCCCCAAGCGCTGCGCGGCTTCAAGTGCATCTTGTTCCAGCGGTGCTGTGAGCGGCGCGGCCTTGGGTCGCTCTGGCAGAATGGGAGAGGCGCGCAGATCAATCGCGGTGGACACATCCTCAACGCCCTCCGTCTCGCTTGTTTGGTAAGGGCCGCCACTGCCGCGATCGGGATGTGCCTGCGGTGGAGCGCGCTCTGTCGTGGCATTGCGAGCATCAGCAGGCGCTGCAGAGCTTGATGGCGCAACAGGCCACACAATGGCCGCGGCTGCCGCAATGGCTGCACTTTGAGCAATGAGTTCAGCTTCGGTCCGCCGAACAAGGGCATTCTCATAGACGCGCAAGAAAATGGCGCTTAAGCCCGGCAAAGCCGCAACAAACAACATCACGCCAAACAAAATCGTTCGCAACCTTAGTACCGGCCAAAAGCGGACAATCAGGGATTTCAGCGCCCCAATCACGATGCCGCTCGGGAACAGCTGCCGATCGCATAGCCAATAGCTGGCCGCGTCTCGATGATATTGGGGCAGCCGACTTCGGCAAACTTACGCCGTACATTGCGTACATGGCTGTCGATGGTTCGATCTGAAACGGCAAAGCCTGGGCCGTGCAGTCGATCAATCAATTGATCTCGGCTGAACACGCGGGTTGGGGCTTGCATCAGGGTTCGTAGCAAGGTGAATTCGGTTGCCGTCACGGGGACTTGTCGATCGAGCCAGTAAGCCGACCAGTTGTCGGAATCTAGGCGCGCATCTCCATGGCGCAGGATCGGCCCAGCCGATCCGACGGCGCTGCTGTGGGTAGAGGTGACTGGATGGCTGGGTAAAGACGGGCTCGCCACCCGCCTTAAGATGCCGCCCACCCGGGCAACCACTTCGCGTGGCGAAAATGGTTTCACCACATAATCATCGCCGCCAAGCTCGATCCCCACAATGCGATCAATCTCATCATCGCGGCTGGAGAGGAACAGGATTGGAAGATTGCTTTGGGCTCGTACCCGGCGGCAAACTTCCAACCCATCCATGGTTGGCATGGTGATGTCCAAAATCATCAAATCTGGACTATCACTGGCGACCATTTCTAGGGCGATTGCCCCATTCTCTGCCTCACGTGTTTGATACCCCGCCTTCGCCAGCGCAAACACCAAGAGCTGTCGAATATGTGGGTCGTCATCCACGACAAGAATTGTTTGGTCCATGCGTTCCATGTTCATCGCGTCTGGCTCTAGATGTCAATTCAAGGGGGATGCGGATTCGGGATTATAGCTTGACGCTGGGTTTGACCATGAATTGAGGATTATCTTGCCATCGCAGCCCCGATCTCCCGGCCCCAAGTCAAGCGGTGGCAGACTTGCTACAGCGCGCTGTGCGGTGGCGACATTATGATTGAGACGCCAAGTCCAAGCCCTGTCATACAAGGCTGTCTCTTCTTGGCGCTGAATAGTCTCCCGGACAAACCTAAGGCGCTTTTGGAACTCAGCCGGCAAAGGCCGTTGTTCAAGCGATACCAGTGGCAGGATGGCACCAGAGCCCAAAGTGCCCATGTAGCATAGATCCAGCTCTACGCCTCGGCCGCCTGCCTCTTTGGCATGGGTCACATTCCACTGAGCGGCAAGGGTGCGAGTATCAACAAAGCAAAAGCCAGTCAGGACAAGCCCAACAGCCCACAGGTTTGCATTGATCAGCCAGCCTCCCGATTTGGCAGACAAAAGCCGCCAGCAAATCAAGGCCAAGCCAAATCCAACCAAAACCATCCAAGCCAAAGCGGCAATCCGCATCTCGGTTAGGCTATAGGCCTCAACATAGTCCCAGGTCCGAATGATGGAGGAGGTGACCAGCAGGACATTCTGCACGATCCAGGCGCTTACGAGCCCTCGCGCCAGCTTGTTCTGTGCTGCTTCGCTGCCCGGTGACATCAGTACCAGGACAAATAGTCCGGCCAATAGGGCCGTGACGATCAGGGGATAAGCACCCCGATGGGCATATTGGGCCAGAGTCAGATCATCGGGCAGGGGCACAAGGCCGCTCATGAATGCTAGGTCCATGCCGTTTTGCATCAAGAACAGGCAGTTAAACACGAAGAGCGATAGAAGGAGGCTCGCCAAGGATGGCGACTTGAATGAGGCAAGCGCAGCTTCTGGCGTTTCAGCTCTTGGCCCTCTTCGCCGCCATGGCCGGAACAGGGTCCAAATCAATGTGCCTATCAGAAGGCCGATCAGCGTGCGGCCGAAGAACTCGTCATTAATTGCTGGAAATGAGAGTTGCTCAAACAGATGCTCCAGCACAGGATTGGCTTGAACAAACAGCGCCAGGAACATTCCGCCACCTATAACAGGCAGTGCCAACAAACGCAGGATTGCCCGCACATTCAGCTTGGACTTGGGAGACCGTTTGCGTGCTTTGGCAATCAGACCGGCATCGGTAAGCGGCGAGAAAGGGGAGGCCACCCCATGGACTGCCAAGCGCCCGAACCATTGCCAACCATCTTTCAAATGGCTGGAAAACGGGATCAATGCCGCGATACTAATGGCTGTCCAAAAGAGGGCAAAGGAGAATAGGCTGCCGTGCAGAAAGATCGCGGCGCAATAAATTCCGCTGGCGATAACCGCGCCAATCCCTTGTCGCGTTGACATGATTGTGGGCCGCACAACCATAAGGCCCGTGAGTAGGGCTAAGCCAAATAGCCCGAAGTTTCCTACGCCAAAGCCCTGTTGCCAGAACATCCAGTCCCACATCAGAACCAAAATCGCGGCCGTTGCTAGCTTCACCAGAAAGCCATGCCGCTTCACTATTCCAAATCGATCCATCACGCGCTCCTTGTCGTTAGAGCGCTTGTTGTGCCGTACCGATTTGCAAGGCGGATGCGTGCCCGATTGGGATGCTAAGGATTGGCTGTGCAGAAAATGTGCAGGGTGAAGCCAGGTTGCGCGTGCAGAGCCCCAAAGCCAAACGACGCCGCGCCGTTAAAAAATCCGGCGCGGCGCTGAAGTCTGTGGGTTTAGGAATGCATGTGCTGTGGCAAAGCTTCGACTTGTGCCTTGGTCCAAGTCGTTGTCGCATGGACGTGGCCCCGCTCGTTCCGCATGAGATCCAATAGATTAATCTTGAGAGAGGCAGGCTTGGTGCCTAGCCTTAAAAAGCCGCCGACATCGACAATGACGTCGCCCGACATGCCCATGCCATGCGCATGGGATACTTTCCCAATCTTGGCATCTTCGGCACCATAGACGGTCGCATCATCAAGTGTTGCGGCGTTGAGTTCGGATTCGACGAGGCGGATGTGTTTGCTGTGATCCATGCCAGATATTCATTGCTTTGAATGAAGGGCAGCCTTGCTCCCCTCAAGAACGCGCCAGCAGGGTGGCCGTTCCTTGAAAGGAGCAGGCTTCGCCGTGCAGACACACCGGGATGTATTGCCAGGGCCAAGTGCGGGGCTCGCCTTAATCTGCCATGCTAACGGCTTCATCGTCCTTGGCAGGGGCCTGTTTGTCTGTAGGTTTTCCCGTTTTCGCGGTCTTGCGCCGATCAAAATAGGCAAAGACAAGGCCCCCTGCCACGACGAGGGCAAGTCCCGCCAAGATCGCAGGAGCTGGCGATTGGCGCGGCTTGAATTGCGCTGCGACTTGGCGGGTAAATTTGTTACTCTTGATCATGCTGTGGAGGTATTTCTCCGTCTGACCGGCCATGCGCGAACCAATATCGCGCACCTTTGTGTTGGTCATAATCGCATCGACCTGCCGATCCAGATGATCATCTTTAAAGGCATCTATGGCGACAGGAATTAGGGCGACGATACCGGCGACGAGCTTCTCATTTGAATTGGACATAGTGTGTTCCTAGTGGATGCTTTGTTGAGGCGGACAGGGGTGAGCTTGTGGCGTGGGTGATGCAGGTGGTGGAGCGGATTCGTCAGTGGTGTCGGGTGCTTGGCTATCCGGGACAAAGGCCTCAAAGATTGGGAATAGATCCTCCGGCTCGATCCCAAACCGTGCCGCAGCCCCTGCGACGACAGCTGCTGCAAGGGCTGCCATTGGCTTGTGGTCAATCAAACTCGCAACCACCGCCTGTAACCGCGCCTTGCGGCGGCTGGCACGAACGTGGGTCAGTGCAAGGAGGCTAAGCGCGACAAGCCCACATCCGACAGCCATCACAACCGGGGCCAAAAGTGGCCCTGCATAGACCAACAAAGCACGATAGCCCGCGATGATAAGAAAGATCGCGCATGCCAGTGCAAAGATGACCGCAAAGACGCGCAAAGAGATGGCGCGGCCTATCATGTGCGTTTTCGCGCCAAGAGGCTCGTGACCAACAGACCCAAGCCAAACGCAATGGATAGGGTCAGCACGGGTTGCTTGCGGATGAAGTCTGACAAGGGGCCGACTTCGTCGGTGGCATTGTCCAAAGCGGCATCTGCTTCTGGTGGCATGACGACGAGTATCAACTCGCGGGCCGCGTCATCTGCTTGCTCATGGTTCATTGCTCAAAATCCTCTGGCCCCTAGAACGCCTCACCTATTCCTTTGTTCCTGTGGTTGATGCGGTGCGGCCCGGCCCGCCTGAACCGAGGATGCGGCAGGGATTTGTTCTGCATCAAAGCCGCTCGTTCGCATGAGCTTTAAGGCTACTGGGCGTCGCAGAACCCATGCGTGCCGCATGGGGGCTAAAAGCCGTGATCAAAAAACTCTTGGCTGCTGCCTTGGTGAGCCTGCTCGCAGGCTGCGCAACGCTGTCGCGCATGCCTGCACCACCTTTAAGCTCCACCCACGTCGCGCCCGCCAGCTACCAAGCCAAGTTGCGGATCAACTCCTATGATCCACAAGCCAGCAGCCTTGTGACCGCTTTGTACACGAAGGCGATTGAGGCCTCTGATGGCTCCATCGACATTTTGGCGCTATCGGGAGGTGGCGCAGGAGGGGCCTTTGGTGTGGGTGTCTTAGTCGGGCTGCAGCGTAAAGACACGCGACCAGAATTTGAAATCGTAACCGGCGTCAGTAGCGGCGCCTTGATCGCCCCTTATGCCTTTTTGGGCCCAGATTGGGACCCCGCGATCACCGAGATTTATACCGCCCCTGAAACCGCACGCTTGGTCGTGCGCCGTGGCCTTGGGGCGCTGTTTCAAACTAGCCTGTACCGCACCGATCATTTCAATCAATGGGTCGACAGCTATGTCACACCAAAATTTATGGCCGCGATCGCGCGCGAGAGCCGGAAGGGGCGCTTATTGTTGGTCGCCACAACCAATATCGACACCGGTGCTTCCACTATCTGGAATATGGGCTTGATCGCAGAGCAGGGCGGGCCACGCGCCCGGAATTTGTTCATCGACGTCTTGGTGGCGTCATCCTCGATACCGGCTGTCTTTCCACCTAAACTCATCGACGTTGAAGCTGGCGGCCAGCATTTTCAGGAAATGCATGTTGATGGCGGCGTTGCCGTGCCCTTCTTTGTCGTGCCTGCGAACATGTCTTTGGGCGACGAGATAATTCGTCGCCTTAAAGGCGCTAATCTCTACGTTATTCTCAACAGTCAGATTGAGATTGGGCCGGCAAACAGCGTGCTCAAGACCACATCCATTATTCCCCGCAGTTTTGAAATCGATCAGGTCTATCGCGCCCGACAGAATGTGGCGCTGACAGCCTATTTCGCGACGAGCAACGAGATGGCCTTTCGCATGACTTGGATCCCATCAAGCTTTCCCTATCAAGGCTCTCTCGTCATGGATCAGCCAAGCATGAAGTCATTGTTTAACGCCGGGCTAGGTCTCGCCGAAAGTGGTCAAGCCTGGAAAAGCGCCGACGATGTGGCAGCGGAATTGGGCGAACAGAATGTTGCCGCCAAGCCTTGAGCCAAGAGGAGTATAGCCCCTGCCGGGAAATTGGGGGAGTCTGCTTTGCGCCACGGAACGAACCCGCTCCGCGGGAGGTTTGTGCGTGATGGGCTGGGGGCATGGATTTGGGCTGATTGCGATTTTGATTGAAGAAGTGGGTTTAGGTTCTGACGATGGATGCTCCTTT
>NZ_JBIIYV010000070.1:0-13496 GCF_044346625.1 Aquidulcibacter sp.
CGCAGCGCACGGGGAACCCAATGCGGTGTTCGCCATCACCGATTATCACGTCATCTCGAACGCTGGTACCAAGGCATCTTGGGTGGCGCTGAAGCCTATTACCGGACGCACCCACCAATTGCGCTTCCACATGGCAGAAATGGGCTATGCCATTGCAGGTGACCCGAAATATGTGTGTGACCGCGAGCCTATTGGTGGCTTGGGTGAGCAATTGCATCTGCATGCTCGTGCGATCCGCATCCCGCACCCAAAAGGCGGGATTCTGAGCGTTACCGCCGACCTGCCACCCCACATGCTGAAAGCGTTCGACGCACTTGGCTTCCAGCAGTTTGAAGGCCGCGACCCGTTTGAACATTTCCGGGTGGATGCTTGACCTTTCGCTTCGCGGTCTTTGATATTGACGGCACTTTGGTCGATAGCCGGGCAATCATCACGGCTTGCATGGACAGGGCCTTTATTGGTGCCGGGCTTGCCCCTCCGGGGTTTGAACGGACCAGGCGGGTCATTGGCCTGTCTTTGGGGCCGGGCTTAGCCTATCTCGCCCCCGATGCCGACGACGCACTGCGTCAGTCTATCCTAGAGAGCTATCGCACCGCCTTTTTCGACATACGGCAAGACCCAGCCTTTCAGTCACCCGCCTATGACGGGGCCGATGCGCTGTTACGCAGCTTACTGGCAGACAATTGGGTATTGGGCATCGCCACGGGCAAGTCCCGTCGGGGGCTTGATGCCATGCTGGAGCAGCATGCTTGGGGCGATCTCTTCCAAGCCCATTTTTGCGCCGATGACGGTCCGGGCAAACCTCACCCGCATATGGTGCTAGAGAATATGCGCGTGGTCGGTGCCAAGCCTGACCAGACCTTGGTAATCGGCGACAGCGAGCATGATATGGCCATGGCCGTTCAGGCCGGTACGACGGCAATCGGCGTATCTTGGGGCTTTGGTACGACCGAAGAAATGCTGGCCGCCGGTGCCGCGCGCGTCACCCACCAGATGGGGGAACTCGAGCAGGTCCTGAAGGGCTACGTAAAGGACAGCTAACTGCGTTTCAGCGTTTCGCGAAGAGCCTCAACTTCGCCCCGTAACGCTCTCATTTCATCTAGTAAAGCCTCCTCGCGTGCTTGGGCACTTAGGGCAGCAGATGCCACTACATCTTGTGCTTCATCCTGCATCGCCCCAACGACTACCCCGATAAAAAGGTTCAACACCACAAAGGCGCTGAACAGGATGAATGGCAGGAAGAAGAACATCGCATAGGGGTGGTTTTCTAAGACTGGCTTGACGATCTCCCCAGACCATCCATCCAAAGTCATAAGCTGAAACAGGGTGTAAAGGCTGCGGCCAAGGTCGCCAAAAGCTTCAGGCTCCGTTGCCGCAAACAATTTTGTCGCCATCACGCCACTGACATAGAAAACCAAGGCAAGCAGAACGATGATGGAGCCCATACCAGGCAATGCCGAAAGCATAGCCCCCACCACCCGGCGCAAACTGGGGATGATCGTGATCAAGCGCAGGACCCGAAGGACGCGCAGCGCCCGCAAGACGCTTAACGGACCCGATGCAGGCACAAGTGCGATCGCAATGATGGTGAAGTCAAACAAATTCCAACCAGACTGGAAGAACTTCTGCCGATAAACGATCAGCTTTAAGCCCAGTTCTGCGACAAAAACGGCTAGCAAAGCCTTATCGAGTCCTATCAGGATTGGGGCCCACGTCGCCATGATTGCGGGTGACGTTTCCAGCCCCAGGATCAAAGCATTGACCAAAATGAGGCCAGTAATGACCCACTCGAACGCGCGCGATTCAAGGATTTTTTGAATTTTATCTAACATGACAGGTTCCCTAGCACTTCCCATTGGCGCGGCGGTTGGATTGGGTCAAGGATTTGACTGGCTTGGAGGGGGTAAAATTAAAGAAAACCAAGCCGAAAGGCCTTTAATTCGTGCAGCTATTCACAGAAACGTCACAGTAAAACAACCATTTTTTAGGCTTGCAGGACTAAAACGGAGGGTAAGAGGCAAAAATGATCATTCAGTTGCTAAGTCCAAACTCTCCCCATCTCCTGTCGACCGCGACAGGGCAAGATGCGTTTGAGATTTTCAGTGCGGACCCAAATTGTATGGCAATTGCGATCATTGATACCGACAACAAGCCAGTTGGCTTGGTATCGCGACAGGCCTTTTTGCTTAAGTATGCTGATACTTTTGGACGTGCGCTGTGGGAGAAACGACCAATTGCGATGCTGATGAACAAAGCGCCGCCAATTTTCGATAAACACCTATCAATTCTTCAGGTCTCTGCTTCCTTTGCCGAATACACGAACGAAGCTTTCTTGGATGGATTTATTGTAACGGACCAAGGCAAGTTTGCAGGCTTGTGCGATGCAGCGGCCCTCTTGCGAGCCAGTGTTGACGACCAATTGCAAAGGTCGAAAAAACTAGCCTGTTTTAGCGAGGAACTCGACCAGCTGCTTCGCTTACAACTAACGGGCGAAGTCGACTTGGCTAAATTCGCTTCTGCCATCACCCAATCGGCCACTTCGGCACTGGAAGTAGAGCGTGCAAGCCTGTGGGTGTTTGATGATCGCCGAGAAACACTTAGCTGTGTGCAACGGCGCGAAGATTCTCTGGATTATTTCAGCGATGGGCATTCCATTAGCCGGGGTGACTATCCTCTTTATTTTCAGGCAATTGAGCAGGAACGGGTTGCAGCCATACACGACGTGGTAACAGATCCACGCTCAGAACGGCTAAGGGTCGATTATTGTCAACCACTGGGGATTAAGTCACTTTTGGACGCCCAAATTCTCTTTGATGGCGAGTTAAAGGGTGTCTTATGCTGTGAATCCCAAGGCAGAACCCGCCAATGGAATGACGATGAATGTGCCTTCGTTGTCTCTTTGGCTGAGCGCGTCGCTCAGTTTCTGCAAGCCCAAGAAATTGCTGATTTGGCGACCAAGGCAGAAGCCGCCAATCAAGCTAAATCCAGCTTCCTTGCAAATATGAGCCATGAAATTCGGACGCCCCTAAATGGTGTCATCGGCATGGCGGGTGCCCTAGCCCGCACAAGCCTTGATCCGCGTCAGGAAGAAATGGTCAACCTTATCTTGTCGTCGGGTAACGCCTTAGAGGGTCTACTTGGAGATATTCTAGACCTTTCTAAAATCGAAGCTGGCAAGCTTGAAATTACTGAAGATGACTTCGACCTCTTCAAGCTTATCCAACAAACGACACAGATTCTGCGCCCAGCTGCGGAATCAAAAGGCCTAGAGTTCACTGTGAGTATTGCACCCAATGCACACGGTCTTTTCCGAGGCGATCCTCTGCGACTTCGCCAAATTGTCTCGAATTTGGTTTCAAATGCCGTCAAGTTCACTCAATTTGGTTCGGTCGGTATCGAAGTCACTTTGTCTGAGAGCGCGGGGGGCGACAGTGCTGACCAGCTCATAGTTCAAGTCACTGATACGGGCATAGGCTTTGATGACACGACCAAAAAGCGTCTCTTTAGTCGCTTCGAGCAAGCCGACGCATCAATTACCCGTGCATTTGGTGGATCAGGCCTTGGCTTGTCGATCTGTCTCGCTTTGACCAGCGCATTGGGCGGAAAGATTCTGGCTGACTCGACCCCCGGTATAGGCAGTGTATTTCGATTGGTTTTGCCCACGCGTCGCACCTCACCTCGCCCTGAATCAGGCAGGCTAGAATCCAGTTCCTTTGGTTCAACAGGGACCAGGCCAGATGACCCAGCACAAAGTGACCTCAAAATTCTCTTGGTTGAGGATCATGTGATTAATCAGCGTGTTGTGGCGTTGATTTTAGAGCCACTTGGCGTTGACCTCACCATTGCCAATCATGGCCTTGAGGCGTTGGAGGCCTTTCACCAAGGATCGTTTGACGTCATTCTCATGGACATGCAAATGCCAGAAATGGATGGGCTAACCGCAACGCGTGAAATCCGACGGCTAGAGACGGCAAAGGGCCTACAAAGAACACCAATCGCCATGTTGAGCGCTAATGCGCTGCAGGAGCATGTCGATCAAGGTCGGGAAGCTGGTTGTGATTACTATATCGCCAAACCGATTACCCCAAAAAGCTTGATAGACGGCATTGAGTTGGCGATCGCTCGAGCACAAGTTGGCCCCCAAGAGGGCTCTGAAGAAACAGACTGCAAACAGGCTTAGAATCGCCGGGCGTTGCATCTCACTCCCTGGCTCGGCTGGCCAGTGGTGGCTAAACACCCTATTTGACTTTCATGACCCAGCAAACATCCAGCCGCCGCTTTTATAAGACTGTCGATATCGCCCCGGTCGAAACCGGCTTTGCCGTGCGCCTTGATCGGGCGACGCCCAAGACCCCCGCGAAAAAGCCGCTCGTCCTGCCAACAGAGGCCGCTGCCAAACTGGTTGCGGCCGAATGGGACGCGCAGCTCGAAACCATCGACCCGTTCGCCATGCCAATCACCCGACTGGTCAATGTTGCATTGGACCGGGCGGCAGAGACCCGCGCGGCCATGGTCGGCGAGATCGTCAAATATGCGGCGACCGACCTTGTGTGTTATCGGGCAACAACGCCTGCTAGCTTGGTTGCTGCCCAAGCCGCGGCCTGGGACCCGTTACTTACTTGGGCAGAGGCGCACTTTGGCGTTCAGCTTGTCACCACGATGCAGGCATTGGCGATTGATCAACCTGAAGAGTCTCTCGCCCGCATTGAAGCCGCCGCCCACGCACTCGACGATTTGCGCCTCACGGCGCTGGCCTTCGCCAACGGGCTCGCAGGCTCTGCCATTGTGGCACTTGCCCTCATCCACCGCCACATTGACGGCGAAGCAGCCTTCCGCGCCATACGCGTGGAAGAAGATTGGCAGGCCGAACGTTGGGGCCCCGACCCCGATGAAGAAAAAATCGCCAATGCCCGGCGCGTCGACCTGATTGCGGCGGAGCGATTGGTTTCAGCGCTAGACTAACCCTCACCCCGTTCCCAAAAACACCTCAGGATCCACTTGATCGAACAGATGCAGCGCCAAGCGGGCGGCAAGCCCACGTGGACTGGAGAGCGTGGGGTCAGCGTCCACCAACACACGCGCGTCGCGTTGGGCGATGGCCAATAGGTCTGAGTGGAGGGCAGCGTCGGCCAGCTTAAAGGCCGGGATACCCGATTGGCGCAAACCTAAAAGGTCTCCCCCGCCGCGCAGCTTGAAATCTTCTTCAGCAATGGCAAAGCCATCTTCGGTCTCGCGCAATTTCGCAATGCGGCGTGCGCCCATCTCGCTTAACGGATTAGCATAGAGCAACAGGCAATGGCCGGGCTTACCGCCCCGCCCTACCCGTCCCCTGAGCTGGTGCAATTGGGCGAGACCAAAGCGCTCTGCATGCTCAATCACCATCACGCTAGCTTCGGGCACATCGACGCCGACTTCGATCACTGTAGTGGCGACCAGAATTTTAGCCGCCCCAGAGCGAAAGTCCTCCATCGCTTCGTCTTTGTCCTTGGATGACATCCGGCCATGGATAAGGCGCACGCTGTCGCCAAACATGGCCTGCAAGTCCTGAAAGCGGTCGCTGGCCGCCGATACGTCTACCTTGTCACTCTCTTCCACGAGCGGGCAGACCCAGAATACGCGGTCGTCTTTCTCAATGGCGCGACGGGCGGCTTCGGCCACTTCATCCAGTCGATCGAGCGACATGGCGATGGTCTTGATCGGCGCGCGCCCTGGCGGCTTTTCATCCAAACGACTGACATCAAGGTCACCATAAACGGCCATGGCAAGCGTGCGCGGAATGGGCGTCGCACTCATTGCCAGCACGTGGGGGGCAAAGCCTTTGTCGATCAGGCGCCTCCGGTCAGCGACGCCAAAGCGGTGCTGCTCATCGACCACCACCAGCCCCAATTGCTGAAATACCACGCCTTGCTGAAACAAAGCATGGGTGCCGCACACCGCATGAATATCGCCATTGGCGAGGCCTTCTAGCACCATGCGCTTATGACTGGCCTTATCCTTACCAGTCAGGACCTCGAGGCGCAGGCCGATCTTGGCCATCAAGGGGGCTAGGCCCGCATAATGCTGGCGCGCGAGGATCTCGGTAGGTGCCATCAAGGCTGACTGCATGTGGGCTTCAGCGGCGCGCGCCATCGACCACGCCGCGACCAAAGTCTTGCCCGCGCCGACATCGCCTTGCAGCAGGCGCAACATCGGCGTTGATGCCGCCATATCCGCCCCGATTTCAGCAAAAGCGCGGGCTTGGGCTTGGGTTTGGTGATAGGGGAGAGCAGCTAATAGAGCGTCGGTATAGATACCTGTGCCGTGGATGGCGCGTCCTGGGGTACGCCGCCTTGCGGCACCCGACAGCTGCAGGGCAATTTGGCGGGCAAAAAGCTCATCATAAGCCAGCCTGCGCCGTGCAGGCGTGCCGGGCAGGATCTCATTCTCCCCATCGGGGGCATGGGCACGCACAAGGGCTGCGCCAAAGCTCTCCCAGCCTTCGCGTGCCACCAGCGCGGGATCGGCCCATTCGGCAAGCCCCTCAGCCTTATGCGCCGCTGCGCCACAAATCTTCGCCAGAGCGCGGTGCGACAGGCCCGCCACGCTGCGATAAATCGGCTCAAACACCACGCCCAAATCGGGATCATCTAGATTAAGGATACGCGACGGATGGATCATCTGCCGCTCGCCATAACGCTCGCTGATTTCGCCAGAAACCACGCGTGTCGCCCCTTCGGGCAAGCGCTCGCTCAGATAACGCGCATTGGGCTTGAAGAAGAGAAGCGACAGGAAGCCCGTATCGTCTGACACCTGCACCTTATAAGGCCTGCCCATGCCACCGGGCTGATGGCGTTCCACCGTCACTTCGAGGGTACATAAACGCCCAAGCTCTGCTTCATGAATTTTGGGGCGATACCGTCGGTCGACCAGCCCTGTCGGCAAGTGAAAAGCGAGATCGCGCACGGTCTCGCCGCCAGCCGCTTTAGCCGCCAAAGGCGCAATCTTGGGGCCGACCCCGGGCAGGGTCGTCAAAGGCGCAAAGAGGGCAAACAGGCTTTCAGGACGCATGGTGCCCTATGTTTAGCCGAGCTTGACCCGCCGCGTCACGCGCCACTTTTAGCTTTCATCACCCGGATCAAGCCTTCTTGCGCAACGCTGGCCACCAAGCGCCCGTCACGGGTGAAGATTTTACCGCGGTTCATGCCGCGCCCACGCCCGGCCCACGGGCTGTCAGTGCAATACAGCAACCACTCATCAGCCCGGAAGTCATCGTGAATCCAAACTGCGTGATCAAGGCTCGCCGTCATCAACTCGCCCCGCATCCAGCTGAGACCATGCGGGCGTGCACACGTTCCCAACAACTGCATATCGGTGGCATAGGCCAGTACGGCGCGATGAATCTGCGGATCATCGCCCATAGGTGCCACGGCGCGGAACCACGAATTCTGCATCGGCGGCAATTTGTCCGCTTTCAACCAAGCCGCAGCATCGAGTGAGCGAAACTCAATCGGGCGCGGCGTCAAGAAGAAGGGGCGAAACCGCTCGGGCACCATATCAATAGACTTTTTCCGCCATTCGAGCTCGGACGGCAAAGACTCGGGGTCTGGCATGTCCGGCATTTTGTCCTGGTGGTTCAGACCTTGTTCCAGCTTGTGGAAGGATGCGGCCATATTCAAGATCGGCACGCCCTGCTGCTGGGCGATAACGCGACGGGTCGAGAAACTGCCACCATCATAGTCGCGCACTACACGGTAAACGACGGGGAAATCCTCATTGCCGGGCCGCATAAAATAAGCGTGCATCGAATGGGGCAAACGATCAGCATCGGTCGATTTACACGCCGCCATCAATGCTTGGGCAATCACTTGCCCCCCGAACACGCGCCCCCGCCCGCCGTCTTTGCGCGCACCGCGGTAGAGGTCGGTGTCGAGCGTCTCGACATCCAACAAAGTGGTTAAGCCATGGATCAATTCTTCGGGGGAGGGATGTTGCTCAGTCATGCTGCTCAGTTAGGACAATTGCGCTCGCGGGGGAAGTTCGCAGGTGCAGGAAAAGAAGGTCCGGCGCGGTAGGGTGCAGTCCTGCTAGACTGCACCATCTCTCGATCTGCGACATCAAGATGGAGCGTTTGCGTTGCCAAAGGACCGCGCAGCACGAGCCGCGCATGCCAACGCTTATAGATGCGCAGCTAGTGCTGCGCGGTCCTTCACCCCCTACAACTTCGCCCCTCGCAGCGCGCGCCAAGCTTCTAGCTTCTCCACAATGCGCGCCTCGGCGCCATTCTCGGTTGGCTGATACAGATCCTGCGGTCCCATGCGGTCCGGGAAGCCGGATAGCCCTGAAATGCCGCCCGGTGCATCTGGATCATAAACATAGCCTGCGCCATAGCCCTGTTCCTTCATCAGCGTGGTGGGGGCATTGAGAAACCGCGCGGGTGGGGGTTCGGAGCCTGTTTGAGCGGCCAAGGCTTGGGCCTTCTTAAAGGCGACATAAGCGGCATTGGATTTGGGCGCGCACGCCAGATGCAAAGTCGCCTGCGCCAGCGCCAACTCCCCCTCAGGCGAGCCCAAAAACTCAAACGCGTCGCGGGCAGCGATGGTGACGCGTAAGGCCGTCGGGTCCGCCAGACCTATGTCCTCGCTCGCCATCCTAACTAAGCGGCGGGCAATGAAAAGCGGGTTCTCGCCACCATGCAGCATGCGCGCCAGCCAATAAAGCGATGCATCGGGGTCGCTGGCGCGCACCGACTTATGCAGGGCCGAGATCAGATTATAATGCTCGTCCTTATTCTTGTCATAGGCGGGTGCTCGGCATTGCAAGAATTGGCTGAGGCCTGCTCGGTCATAGGGCTGGTCAAAAGCGGCTTGAAACACCTCTTCCAACAAGGTCAAAAAATGGCGGCCATCGCCGTCGGCAAAGTCCATCAGCGTCTGGCGGGCCTGCGTGTCCAAGGGCGCAGGGCGGCCATAATGGGCCTCGGCACGTTGCAATAGGGTTTCGAGCCCCTCGTCTTCCAGCCGTCTCAGGACAAAGACCCGCGCGCGCGACAGAAGCGCACCATTGATTTCAAAGCTGGGGTTTTCCGTTGTCGCACCCACCAAAGTTACAGTGCCAGCCTCGACATAGGGCAGGAAGCCATCTTGTTGCGCGCGGTTAAAGCGGTGAATTTCGTCCACGAATAACAGGGTGCCACGCCCCGTCGTGCGCAATTGGGCGGCGGCCTCGAACGCTTTGCGCAGATCGGCGACGCCTGAGAACACTGCCGAAATGGAGGTAAAGGCCAGATCAGACGCATCGGCTAGCAAGCGCGCAAGGCTGGTTTTGCCCACGCCCGGCGGGCCCCATAAGATCATGCTGGACAGCCGCTTTTGCGCCACCATGCGGCCAATGGCCCCGCCTGGGGCCAAGAGATGATCTTGGCCGACAATATCGGCAAGGCTGGTTGGGCGCAGCACGTCGGCCAAGGGTCGGCTTAGGTCTGCTTCCAGTCCTGAGGCCGCAAACAGATCGCTCACAAGAATAGGACCGCCGTGATTTGCTGATCCCCACGTTGGATCGTGACCTTGGCCCGCTGGCCACCGCTGAGACGGTCGGAGAGGTCTTGCGAGGACTGGATCGGCTCATCATTGACCTGCAGGATGATATCGCCCGGGCGAAGGCCAGCGCGGGCCCCTTCCCGCGCGCCATCAACCGCGGTAACGATTGCGCCTCGCGTGAACGGGTCCACCCCCTGCTCTTCTGCTAGAGCTGGATTGATTGTCGCGACGCTCACGCCATCAAAGCTGTGCCGCCCGGCAAGCACACGCGGGGTCTGCGCTTCGCCCGGAGGGGCCGAGAGCTTGCCGCGACTGGTGCGAACTTGGCCTTGGCGTTGATAGGTAAATTCAACCGCTTCACCAGGTTTGCGAGTTGCGGCTTGATATTTCAGGCCAGAATCGTCGGCCACAGGTGCGCCAGCAAAGGCGGTGATCACATCGCCTCTGCGCAAGCCCGCTTCGGCCCCGGCAGAGCCTGGATAGACATCCGTCACCAAAATGCCGCCCGGGCGGCTGAGGCCTAGGGAGCGGGCGACTTCGGCATCGACATTCTGGCCTTTGATGCCAGTCCAAGCGCGAATGACTTTCCCATCGGTGACAGCACCATCGACCACGCGCTTGACCATCTCAGCGGGAATAGCAAAGCCAACACCAGCCGACGTACCAGAGCGAGAAAAGATCGCGGTATTCACGCCGACCAGATCGCCATTCATATCCACCAAAGCCCCGCCGGAATTGCCGGGATTGATGGAGGCGTCGGTCTGGATGAAGAAGCTATAGTCGGTAATGCCCACGTCCGTGCGGGCAAGGGCAGAGATGATGCCGCCTGTGACGGTTTGGCCCACACCGAAAGGGTTACCAATCGCCAGAACCTGATCGCCCACTTGCGCGTTCGATGTGTCGGCAAAGCGCAGAGCAGTCAGCCGCTCCCCCTTGGTGTCGATGCGCAGCACGGCAAGGTCCGTGCGCGGGTCGGTCAGGACGATTTTGGCCGGAAACTCTCGCCGGTCACCCAGCACAACGACTAATTCTGTCGCGCCATCAACCACGTGATTATTGGTGACGATAATCCCATCATCGCGCACCACAACGCCAGAGCCTTGGCTCTGGCTGGCGCGGTCTGGCATGCGAAAAGCGCCGCCAAAGAAATCAACCGCAACCCGCCCGCGCTGGATCGAGCGCGCATAGACATTCACCACCGCTGCAGACGAACGCCGCACGATGGGTGCGTAGGAGGAAATCGCGTCAGACTTGGTGGCAGGCACCACTCGTGGCTGGGCCGGCGTGCTGGTTAGGGTGCTAGGGGCTATAGCGGCAGGCTTTTGGCCGGCAGCAACTTGGGCGATCAAGGGCACACCTGTGACGAGGCCCGCGCCCACCGCAGAAGCGGCGATCAATTTTAACATGCCGACCCGGCCTCCATTGGATGTCTGTTTGTTCATGGCTTCTATGAAGGGTCTCTGAGTATGAACCGCAAGTGGCCCAATTGTGACAAATCAGTCAGACAAGGCAATGTTCAGCCTTTTCGTTACAGCGCGCAATCCCGCCATTGACCCGGTGCTAGGTCGCCTAACGCCCACTCGCCAATCTGAACCCGCACTAGACGCAACGTCGGGTGGCCAATCGCCGCCGTCATGCGCCGGACTTGGCGGTTGCGGCCTTCACGGATCGTCAGGCTGATCCAGCAATCGGGAATGCTCTTGCGCACCCGGATTGGCGGGTTACGCGGCCATAGGCCCGGATCGTCGAGGCGGGCGACTTCCGCTGGCCGCGTTGGCCCATCATTCAGCACCACCCCTTTGGCTAGGCCTTCGAGCGCCTCATCAGTTGGGATGCCCTCGACTTGCACATAATAGGTCTTAGGCAGCTTGAATTGGGGATCCGCGATCCTTGCTTGCAGCTTGCCATCATCGGTCAAGAGCAAAAGCCCCTCACTATCGCGGTCAAGGCGGCCAGCGGGATAGACGTTCGGCACCTTGACAAAATCCGCCAAAGTCTGCCGCCCCTCCCCACCCGAAAACTGGCAGAGGACGTCATAGGGTTTGTTGAACAGGATGAGGCGGGGCATGGGGGGCTTATAGGGCGGTTGGTGGGATCGGGCAAAGCAGAGCCCCAAAAACAAAAAAGCCGCCCCAGACAGGGCGGCCTTTTAATACAACGACAGCGCTAAAGCTTATTCGTCGCCAGCAACTGGGCCGGAGTCTTTACCCTTGGCGCTGATGTCGCGGTCGACAAATTCGATCACGGCGACGGCTGCATTGTCACCATGGCGGAAGCCCGCTTTCATGATGCGCAAATAACCACCAGCGCGGTCAGCATAGCGTGGGCCGATGACGTCGAACAGCTTCTTGGTTTGAGTCTCATCGCGCATGCGCGAAGCGACCAGACGACGCGAAGCCAAGTCACCCTTTTTAGCCAAAGTGATCAAACGCTCCAAAACTGGGCGCAATTCCTTTGCCTTTGGCAAGGTGGTCACGATTTGCTCGTGCTTCACCAAGCTGGCAGCCATGTTGGCGAACATGGCGGTGCGGTGTTCATGTGTCCGGTTCAGTTTCCGGTGTCCGTGACCGTGGCGCATTTCTATTTCTCCATCTGGCGACGTCTCGCGACGTTGCGTCTTGATTACATTTGGTCTTCGAACTTCTTAGCGAGTTCGTCGATGTTTTCAGGGGGCCAGTTTGGCGCTTCCATGCCCAAATGGAGACCCATTTGCGCGAGGACTTCCTTGATCTCGTTCAAGGACTTGCGGCCGAAGTTTGGCGTGCGCAACATTTCTGCTTCGGTCTTCTGGATCAGATCGCCGATATAGATGATGTTGTCGTTCTTCAAGCAGTTTGCCGAACGCACCGACAATTCCAACTCTTCCACACGCTTCAACAAAGCTGGGTTGAATGGCAATTCTGGGCGGGTTTCTTCGACTTTCTTCGTCTTGGCTTCTTCGAAGTTGATGAAGACGTCCAATTGGTCCTGAATGATGCGCGCTGCATAGGCAATCGCGTCTTCAGGCGTCATGGCACCGTTGGTTTCAACTTCCATGACCAGACGGTCATAATCGAGAACTTGGCCTTCGCGGGTGTTTTCCACCTTGTAGGCAACGCGCTTTACTGGGCTGTAGAGCGCGTCAACCGCGATCAAGCCGATTGGCGCATCTTCAGGGCGGTTTGCATCCGCCGTCACATAGCCCTTGCCGTTTTCAACAGTGAATTCCATGCGGATTTCAGCGCCGTCGTCCAAGGTGCACAGGACTTGTTCTGGGTTCAGGATTTCGATGTCGCTACCGGCTTGGATTTCTCCAGCGGTCACTTCACCTGGGCCTTGCGCGCGCAAGGTCATGCGCTTTGGGCCGTCTGCATGCATGACCAAAGCCACGCCTTTGATGTTCAACACGATGTCGGTCACGTCTTCACGCACACCAGCAATCGAGGAAAACTCGTGGACAACACCGTCGATCTGCACCGAAGTAATGGCCGAGCCGCGCAGAGACGACAAAAGCACGCGGCGAAGCGCGTTACCCAAAGTCATCCCAAACCCGCGCTCTAATGGCTCTGCGATCAGCTTTGCTTTACGCGCTGGATCGAAACCATGTTCAATGACCGTCTTATCTGGGCGGATCAACAGCTTCCAATTTTTTTCGAGCACCATGTAATCCTCTATATAGTCGGGGGCGAAACTTTGTTCGCCAAGTCAATAGTCAACCGAATGCGGGCCCGTGTGGACTCGCCAATGCCGCGCGATTAAACGCGACGGCGCTTCGGTGGACGGCAGCCGTTGTGCGGGATCGGGGTCACATCACGGATCGAGCTGATGATGAAACCAACCGACTGCAAGGCGCGCAGCGCGCTCTCGCGACCAGAACCTGGGCCGGACACATTAACTTCGAGGTTACGGACACCGTGCTCAGCCGCTTTGCGGCCAGCGTCTTCTGCTGCTACCTGAGCAGCATAAGGGGTGGATTTGCGTGAGCCCTTAAAGCCCATCATG
>NZ_JBIIYV010000137.1:0-4214 GCF_044346625.1 Aquidulcibacter sp.
GGGCGGCCACCCACCAAATTGCCTAACCAGCCCAACCATACTTACACATCACAAACAGACAATCCCCGAAGGCGTCAGCCTATCGGGGACCTTGTGCCGCAAAGTTCAAAGGGGTCCCCGCTCTGCGCTTTCGCTCCGGCGGGGATGACAATGTTGGGATAAGGAGAACTCTAGCAGCCCTCGAAGAATTGGCTGGGCCTTATGTTTCCGTCGCGAGCCTCTGATGATTTCTTGCGACTTCAAAGGACTAATCTTCTCGCGCAAAAAAAGAGGCCGCATCCAGTGAGGATGCGGCCCTTTGAGGCGGCCTCTTGGGGGGAGGAGACACCGATCAGCGTACAGGACGCGAAACCTTCGAGTGTCCGCAGCGGAGGCTCACTGCCACCTCTAAGTAGGGATGCCGCGGCAGAATAAAAAGGCCCGTGCGGGTTAAGCAGGACTGCAAAAATGCATGGCTGGCGCGGATATGCAGCAGGCGCTTCTGCATTTGATCAGGCGAAAGCCTTCCCCCTCCCCGCGCGCTACCGTTAAGGTAGGGCATGATCGTAGGTTTCGCCTGTTTCTTGGCACTTTTGGTTGCGTGGATTGTCACCCGTCTGATGATGGCTTGGGCGATAGCGGACGTGCCAGATGCCGCACGAAAACTGCATCGCGCGTCGACACCTACCGCTGGCGGTGTGGGCATCATGGCGGGCACGCTCGTCGGATACATTTATCTGAGCTGGCATTTCGCCTTCGTTGTTAGCGAAGCTTGGACATGCCTAGGCTTGGCTTTAGCTGGGGGCGCGCTTGGTTTTTGGGATGACCGCAGCGCCATTGGACCGAAAATCAAGCTCCTGATCATGATCGCGATCACCTCCGTCTTTGTGATCGGGGGCATGCGGATTGAGGGTCTATTGGTCTGGCCGGGTGTCGATTTGGAATTAGGGCCGCTGGTCGGAGGCCTCGGCACCCTGTTGTGGCTGCTAGTGATGGTCAATGTGGTGAATTTCATGGACGGGGCCAACGGCCTCTCGATTGGGTCGAGCGCGGTGGGCCTCGCTTGCTTGAGTGGGTTGTGCTGGGCGGAGAGCACGTTCGGTGCAGCAGGCCCGACCAACATCGCAATCGTGGGGAGCTATGTCCAAATCTGTGCGCTGGCAAGCTGCGGTTTCTTATACTGGAACGTCAATGGCGGTCGGATCTTCGCTGGCGACGCCGGCGCACTCTTTGTCGGGCTGGCCATAGGGGCATTGGGGGTATGGGCAGCCATTTGGGAAGTGAACCCCCTCTCTGTGGCTACCTGCTTCCTGCCGCTCTTGGCCGATTCCATCCTGACCATTGTGTGGCGCGCCTGTCAGAAGGCCAATCTTCTCAAGCCTCATGCCGACCACGTCTATCAGCTCGCCATTCGTGCAGGCCGCTCTCACCTGCAGGTGGCCGCACCCTACTGGCTCGCTACAGGGCTATGCGGGGCCGTCGCGCTTTTGGCAACGATAGGGGGCGTAATCTGGATCAGCCTCGGTTTTGGGCTGTGTCTGCTAAGTCTCATAGTCATTCTGGAGCGCCAGCGCGCCCACTTTCTGGCTCTCCTGTCAAAGCAGGCTGGCTAGTGCTAGTCCGCTCCGCTAAAAAGGCTCACAAAACAGAAGCCTCTCACAGATTGAAAACTGGACGAGACTCTCAAAATAAGTCAGGTTAACGGATGGATTGGGACAAGCTTAAAACCTTTCACGCCGCTGCAGATACCGGCAGCCTCACCGCTGCCGCCGAAAAAGTCGGCCTGTCGCAATCAGCTGTCAGCCGCCAAATCGCGGCGCTGGAAGATGGATTGGGCGTTCCCCTGTTTCATCGGCATGCACGCGGCTTGATCCTAACCGGCCCTGGCAAAGTATTGCAGCAATCGACCGGCCAGATGGCGACCATTGCGGCGGTGGCGGAGTCCAATCTGAAAGATGCACGCGACCGGCCACAAGGCGAACTGATCGTAACGGCCCCAATCGGCATTGGGGCGACCTGGCTGGCACCGCGTTTAGGCGGCTTCATGGACGCTTACCCAGACGTGTCCTTGCGCTTGCTTCTGGATGACCGAGAGCTTGACCTCACCACCTTAGAAGCCGAATGCGCGATCCGCCTGTGGGAGGCAACGCATGCTGACCTAATCCAGCGCAAGATCTTGTCGATCACCACGTCGCTCTATGCCTCGCGGGAATATATCGCCAAGCACGGTATGCCCAAGACGCCAGAGGATTTGGCCAATCATCGGGTTATCGCTTATGGCGCGCGTTCGGGCGACCCGATGAAGGTGCTGGACTTTGCCCTCACCTTGGGCCGGGAAGATCACCGCCCGCGCGAGGCAGCGCTGACGATCAATAATGTCTCGGCTTTGGTAAAGGCTGTGGTTGCTGGCCTTGGCATTGGGGGCCTACCCGATTATCTGGCGCAAGCTGACACAGGCTTGATGCGGGTCTTCCCAGAGACAGACGGACCGAATATCGACGTCTTCTTCATCTATCCCGCAGATTTGCGCCGCTCAAAACGGATCGCTGCGTTCCGTCAGTATCTGCTGGAGCAAGCGGTGAATTGGAAGGGCTAGGGCGTAAGAGGCCCTGCCCTCCCAAAATATTGACTTAAGTCTTCGTAACAGCCGCAGTTTGACCGAAGAGAGACTTGGCTGCAGCCTTCATATCTTCCTTGGATTGCTCGCCTGCTGGCTTGCGCAAATCCGCCCCCACCGCATTTCCGGCTATAACGGCTGGACGGGCGTCGATGCCATCAAACCAAGCTTTGACATGGGGGAATTCTTCAAGATCTTGGCCAAACAATTTTGCACCACGGACCCAAGGATACGAAGCCATATCGGCGATGGAATAATCCCCTGCCAGATACGGGGTTTCTTTAAGCTGGCGCTCCATAACGCCATACAAGCGATTGACCTCGTTGGTGTAACGGGTCTGGCCATACTCGATCAAACTCGGATCGTCGACCAGATTAGGCGCATAAAGACGGAAGTGGCTGGCTTGGCCCGACATCGGCCCGAGACCCGCCATTTGCCACATCACCCACTCGTCAACCTTCACGCGGCTGCGCTCGTCACTGGGGTAGAATTGGCCAGTCTTGCGGCCAAGATATTGCAGAATGGCTCCGCTCTCAAAAACCGAGATTGGCTGCCCATCTGGCCCGTCCGGGTCGACAATCGCCGGCATACGGTTATTTGGGCTAATGGCGAGGAAAGCAGGCTCAAATTGCTCGCCCTTGCCGATATTGACGGCCTTCATGACATAAGGCAGCCCCATCTCTTCCAAAGCAATGGAGATTTTCCAACCATTCGGGGTTGGCCAATAATAAAGTTCGATGGGGCTTTGACTTGGCTGCGACATGAGCATCTTCCTGTTTGATGACCCGGGACTTGCGCCGGTTAGCCTCAAGTCGGGTGTCGCCATCTTAAGCGCAAGCGGAGAAAATCGAACAGGGCCTATTTGAATTTCTCAACAGTGGACTGCCTAGCTTGACCCCGTCCCTTCCTCTTCAAACTGAAACAAGGTCTCGAACGGAACCGACAACGCCCGCGCCATCCGAAACGCCAGCTCGAGCGATGGCGCATATTTCTCGGCCTCAATCGCTAAAATGGTCTGGCGCGTTGCCCCAACAAGATTGGCAAAGTCCTGTTGGGTTAGCCCTGCCTGAGTTCGCAATTGCCGGATCTGGTTGAGCACGCGGCCCTTGCTTACAGCCATTAGGATAAGCGACCCAGAACAAGGATCATGACCTGCTTAACCCCATGACACAGGAACAAAACCGACATCAGAATAAAGAATAAGGTTGGCAAATGCTGGATATTCAAGGTCAAAGGCACTGGGGCTGGAAGGGTTGATTGCCACAGGATTTGCCAGATGAGCACATTGATCGCGCAAAACCCCACAAGCAGGCCAAGCCGATCGGCCCGTGCGATGATTTGCTCATCTCGTTCGTCCTCAAATGCCCCCCGTTTGCGCATGATATTAGCCCAAACACCGATAACTGCCTCACTCACCATGCCGAGGCCCAAGACAAATAGCCACGTCCGCCAGAGGTGGCGCGCCTCTTGGTCGGGGATAGACCAGCCATCTATCATATTCGCTGTCAAATAAGCGAAGATGCAAATCCCCATGAGGAGCGATAAGCCAGCCCTTTTTTCCGCAAGCGTCATATCCTAGACCTTCCTTCGCGCCAAAATGACAAAGATGTTTTACATG
>NZ_JBIIYV010000136.1:0-4214 GCF_044346625.1 Aquidulcibacter sp.
AAACTCTCGCACCTTTAAGCAATGATCCCATCGTCATGCTCAGCGCAGTCCCCTGAACATGATCAACTCAGCCCTAAACCGGCTACCTCATGACGCCGCTGTTACACCACGCCGTGGGACACGATCGCAGAGCATGGTTAGAAAAAGCTAACAAAGGCAGAATGCTGCTTGGATGAGCAAGATTGTTGCAACTTGGTACTTTGTTTTCTGCCAATTGTGCCCGCTCGAAACCAATGCTGCCTTTTGAGGGATCAATAAACTGTCAACCAAGTATTTTTCCTCTTTCGCAACGAATGAAACCGTGCAATGCTCCTTACCAACAGGATTCCGACCTTCTTTAAGGTCCCCTGCATGCGAAAACCTTTTGGGTCCCAGCTCTATAGCTGGGGCCTTTTTTCGTGCTTGGCTTAGGGAAGCTTTAGGCGTTCTTGCGGCTCGATTGGAAGGTTGCGACGCTATAGAGTGCGAGGCCCGCCCAGATTAGGCCGAAGGTCACACCGTGAGCCGGGGTGAAATGCTCACCCAGTGCAAGCCCGGTACTGAATTGGAGCGTTGGGGCTAGATATTGTAATAGTCCCAAAGTGGTCATCTTTAGGCCGCGCGCGCCGGTTGCAAACAAGATCAGCGGGATCGCCGTCGCAGGGCCCAAGAGGACCAATAAGCCCATCATCCCTATAGAGCCGCCCATAACGGGGCCGCCGCTTTGCATGTGCCATATAATGATTACGAGAGCGGGCAGAAACAGGATTGCCGATTCCCAGAACAAACCCGCTGCGGGTTGAACTGGGGCAAGCTTGCGTACCAGCCCGTAAAGCGCAAAGGAAAATCCAAGGCCCAACGCAACATAGGGAAAGGCCCCGACTAAAAAGGTTTGGTTTAGTACACCCAACAGCGCCAGGGTCAGCGCGCCGATCTGCCATTTGGTCAGCTTTTCCTTAAAAAATGCCACGCCCATGCACACATTAATCAGCGGATTGATAAAATAACCCAGGCTTGATTCTAAAATGCGGTCTTGGCCGACCGCCCAGACATAGAGGAGCCAATTGCCGCCGATCAAGGCCGCCGATAGTGCTAAGAGACCCAAAGTGCGTGCGGTTATCCGCAGTGACGCAAAGCCTCCAAAAATCAGGGCGGCAAGGAATGCACATGGAAGGGTCCAGACAATTCTCTGGGCGGTCACTTCTAGCGGCGGGATTTTAGCAAACAGATGCAGGAAAGCCGGAAGAAGACCCCACATAATGTAAGCTGACAAGGCCGCCCAGAAAGCAGCCGGCAACTTTGCGGGTTCTACCTTTGTCATTAATCCCCCTTTTGCTGCCTGGCGTTACCCCGCCAAGCGCAAAGCAAAAGGGGCAAGGTCAGACTATCCTATTAGGCTTCCGCGACTGTCAGCTTTTTCTCAAATGCCCCGCGATCGACCAATAGCTGGGCGATCTGGATGGCATTGAGGGCGGCACCTTTGCGCAAATTGTCCGCCACCACCCATACGGCCAAACCGTTTTCAACGGTTGGGTCGGAGCGAATACGCGAAACATACACTGGGAATTCGCCCGCTGCTTCAACCGGAGTCATATAGCCACCTGCTTCGCGGCGATCCATTACGACGACACCGGGAGCCTCTTCCAAAGCTTCGCGGGCTTCATCATCACTGATGGGGTTTTCAAACTCGATGTGGACAGCTTCACAGTGGCCTACAAATACTGGTACGCGCACCACAGTCGCGGTCACCTTAATTGCGGGGTCCAACATTTTCTTGGTTTCTGCGACGAGCTTGAATTCTTCGGTCGTATAGCCGTCTTCCATGAAGTCACCACCATGGGGGATGACATTGAAAGCGATCTGCTTTGGATAGACTTCAGTTTTCACCGGATCATTCACAAAGATGCCGCGCGTTTGGGTCCATAATTCGTCCATGGCCTCTTTGCCGGTACCAGACACAGATTGGTAGGTCGCAACTACCACGCGCTTGATCTTCGCGAGATCATGCAAGGGTTTCAGGGCCACAACCAGTTGCGCGGTGGAGCAATTGGGGTTTGCGATGATCATTTTCTTCGTATAATTCATCGCTGCGTCTGGATTGACTTCAGGCACCACCAAGGGGACGTCGGGGTCCATGCGCCATTGGCTGGAATTGTCGATGACCAAGCAGCCTTGCGCTGCAATTTTGGGCGACCATTCTTTTGATGTTGCTCCACCGGCACTCATCAAGCAGATGTCCCAACCAGTAAAGTCAAAATAATCAAGAGATTGGCATTTCAGTGTCTTGTCGCCGAACGAGACTTCACGTCCCAACGATCGACGCGACGCAATCGCAGCGATCTCTGAAACCGGAAATTTCAACTCTGCCAATAAAGCAAGCAATTCGCGACCAACATTGCCGGTTGCACCGACGACGGCGACTTTTAAACCCATGATATTTCTCCGTAGGAGGCCCTATTAGCCCTTTGAGCGCTAATGTCCAAGAGCAAAGGACTGTTATGAGCCCTTTGCTGCCACTTGGATCAGGCCAGACCGCGCCTTAGAGCGCGCGTAAGGCAGGTAGGCACTGATTGAGTGATTTTTCGATTGTATCGATCATAAAGTCGATTTCCGACGTGGAAACGATCAGCGGCGGGCACATGACCACGCTGTCGCGAATCCCACGAACCATCAGACCATTGGCGATACAGGCGTCACGCACCATGGGGCCTGCCTTGCCCTCTTTACCGCCGAAACGGTGGTTCGTGCCGGGTTCAGATACAATTTCGACAGCACCCAACAGACCTTGCGAACGCACTTCCCCGACCAATTCATGGCCCACCAAGCGCTGCAAGGCCTTTGCCAGATAGGGCCCGGTGACTTCACGTGTGCGGGTGACAAGGTCTTCGCGCTCAATGATTTCCAAATTGCGCTCTGCGACCGCGCAGCACATTGGGTGCCCGGAATAGGTGTAGCCATGCACAAAGTCGCCGCCCTTTTCGCGCAGCACTTCGACAATGGCGCGCGAGGCAATCGTGGCTGAAATCGGCGCATAGCCCGACGACAATTGCTTGGCTGTGGTGATAATGTCCGGTGTAAAGCCGTAGGTATTGTGGCCAAACCACTGGCCAGTGCGGCCAAAGCCACAAATGACTTCATCGGCAACCAAGAGAATATTGTATTTGCGGCAGATTGCTTCGATCTTCTGCCAATAGCCCTTTGGCGGGATGATGACACCACCAGCGCCTTGGATGGGTTCGCCTACAAAAGCTGCAACATTATGGGCACCAACTTTTAGGATTCGGTCTTCAACCTCTTGCGCACAGCGCGTTGCAAAAGCTTCCTCATCCTCGCCAAAGCCTTCATTGAAGGCATAAGGCTGAATAACATGCTCGATCCCAGGGATGGGCAGGGAGCCGATGGCATGCATGGCGCTCATGCCGCCCAAGCTAGCGCCCGCCACCGTTGATCCATGATAGCCATTGCGGCGGCAGATGAAGATGTTCTTATAGGGTTGGCCTTGAACTGCCCAATAGTGGCGGACCATGCGAAACATGGTGTCGACCGCCTCAGAACCAGACGAATTGAAGAACACGTGCTGCAGCTCGCCACCCGCGATGCCGGCGATTTTGGCCGCTAAACGCACGGCAGGCGCGGTCGCGGTTTTAAAGAAGCTGTTGTAATAGGGCAGTTCTAACATCTGCTCATGAGCGACGTCGGCTAGTTCTTTCCGGCCATAGCCAACACCGACGCACCAAAGCCCGGCCATGCCATCGAGATAGGCTTTGCCATCAATGTCCCAGAATTGGCAGCCATCGGCGCGTGTAACGATGCGCGAACCGCCCAAGTCGCGGATTTCGCCATAGTCTGCTTGTGCCGGTAAGTGGTGCGCGACGTCCAAGCGGCGCAGCTCTACCGCGTCATAATTGCGCAGTGCCGTTGCTGGTGGGGTCATAGTCTTTATCCTAGGCTGATCTCTTTGTTATAACAAATAGATCGGCTGGACACATTGGGAAAGTGATTTCTGCGCTTTGGCCTGCAATTACTGATGCGGTGAATTGTTCGCACTGCGACAGAGCACCTAAGCAGAGCGCAATCTGATCCAAATAGATTCAGACTTAGCTTTAGGGCGGTTTTCCTGAAAAAGGAATCGAGTGTATTCCCAAATCAGGTGTGATGTGATTCACCATTTATGTTGGTGATGGAGGCCAACATGGATGGCAAAGATACTATCGATGGATTTGAGGTCTCGCGCG
>NZ_JBIIYV010000021.1:0-44543 GCF_044346625.1 Aquidulcibacter sp.
CTCAGCAACAAAAAGCCAAAAAAGCTCGCTCTCGCCGCCGTAGCCCGAAAACTCGTAACCATCGCAAATGCTGTCCTCAAACCAGTCCACATCTCACATGCTGAACTGACTTGATGACAGCGATTGCCCCCTAAATGATCCCCTTCGCCCGTAAGCCCTCAATCTGCGCATCACTGAGGCCCAGTAAGCTCTTGAGTTCGGCTTCGGTGTCCGCGCCAAGAGCCGGCGGGGCACGGCGTGGAACAGGTGGGGTCAGGCTCATTTTGATTGGGTTGGCGACCAGCGGGATCGTTGTGCCGTCGGCGCGGGACATTTCCTGCTGCATCTGGCGGGCGATGACTTGGGGGTCTTGGAAGACTTGTTCAATGGTCTGGATCGGGCCGCAGGGCACACCGGCTTGTTCCAAGATCGCGATCCAAGTGGCGGTCGTCTGCCCTGTCATGACGGGCATTAGGCCGGCGATCAAGCTGTCGCGATGGGCCACACGCTGGGCATTGGTTTTATAGCGGGCGTCTGCTGCCATCTCGGACAAACCGGCTGCCGCGCAAAACTGCTGCCATTGGCCATCATTGCCAACAGCCAGAACAATATGCCCGTCCTGGCTCGGGAAGACCTGATAGGGCGTGATGTTTGGATGGGCATTGCCCAGACGCTTTGGGGCTTGACCCGAGACCAGAAAATTAGCTGCCTGATTGGCTAGAACTGCCGTCTGACAATCCAGCAAAGCCATATCAATGTGCTGGCCTTGGCCTGTGGCCTCGGCGTGGCGCAGCGCCGCCAAAATGGCGATGGTGGCGTAAAGGCCGGTGAAGAGGTCAGCGACCGCCACGCCAACCTTTAATGGCTCAGCGCCGGGCGTCCCATCGGCTTGGCCGGTAACGCTCATGAGGCCGCCTGCAGCCTGCACCAAATAGTCATAGCCCGCACGGGGCGCATAAGGACCAGTTTGGCCAAACCCTGTGATCGAGCAATAGACCATTTTGGGGTTGAGCTTGGCTACGCTTTCATAATCGAGGCCATATTTGGCCAAACCGCCAGTTTTGAAATTCTCCACCAAAACATCATGATGCGGGATCAGGGCCCGCAAAATCTCGCTACCTTCCGGCGTTGTAAAGTCTAAGGTGAGGGAGGCTTTGTTACGATTGGCACAGGTGTAATAGGCGGCGTCGCCTTGGGTGCCGTTTTCATCCGTCAGGAATGGCGGGCCCCAATTGCGGGTATCATCGCCGACCCCTGGCTTCTCAACTTTGAGAACCTCTGCGCCTAAGTCACCCAAAGTCTGGGTTGCCCAAGGCCCGGCCAGCACACGGGATAGATCCAGCACCCGAACGCCTGCTAAGGCGAGGGGGGAAGCTAGCAGAGCGTTTGATTGCAGTGTTTTAGACATAGGTCGCGTTCTTTTCATTTGCTTCTTTGAAAAGATATATCATTGTCAGGCTTGCTGTTACTAGCGCAGCGCAGGGGGAGTCTCGCCACATGGCAGAAAGTGGTCATCAAGTTCAAGACACGCCAACAAAGCCGGCAAATGAATTCGTCCTCGGCTGGCCCATTCTTTTGGCTTCGATTGTTGGCGTCTATGCGTCTTTGGCGACCTTACCTTTTTATGCCGTGCAAAATCTGTTTGGCCCTTTAAAAGATGCGTTTGGGTGGAGCAGAACAGAAATCTCCCTAGCGATTACCTTGATGGGGGTTGGAAATCTCTTATCGTCCTATGTCGCCGGTGCGGTCACGGACCGGTTTGGCTCCCGTCCTGTAGCCCTGGTGTCAGGCCTGTTACTCGCGCTTTGTTTGTTCTTGGTGACGCTGAATACAGGTAATCTTCAGCAGTTCTGGTTGACCTACTTTATCATGACCATTGTTGCGGCAGGCACGCTGCCACTCACTTATACTCGTACGATCAATCAATGGTTTGATAAGTCCCGAGGTCTTGCCTTGGGGCTCACGCTCTTGGGCACATCATTTGGCGCGATCACATTGCCGATTTTCTACAAGATGGGGATTGATGCCTTTGGTTGGAAAGGCGTTTTCTATGTCGCGCTTGGCATAGTGCTCTTGTTCTGGCTGCCGATCTTTTTGCTCCTGTTCAAGGACCGCAGTGCGACGCACCAAGCCCAAACTGCATTAACGGCGACAGGGATGTCTCTGGGCGAGTCGGTGCGCACGGCGACCTTTTGGAAGATGGGCATCGCGTTTTTCTTCGTGACCTTCGCGATGAGTGGTATAGCCGTGCATATCGTTGCAATGATGAAGGATAATGGCCTGTCGGGCGCACAAGCCGCCCAGATTGCCAGCCTGATTGGCGTGTCTATTTTGGTTGCGCGTCTGGCCGTGGGTTATTTGATCGACAAGTTTCACGCGCCTCCGATTGCTGCTGCCTGTTTCGCTATCCCAGCCATCGGCTGCTATCTCTTGATGGGCGGTGGCCACGGACCGGCGATTGTGGCCGTTATTCTCGTCGGCGTAGCCTTAGGGGCAGAGCTCGATTTGATCGCCTTTTTCACCAGCCGCTATTTTGGCATGAAAAATTATGGCAAAATCTATGGCTGGCAATATGTGTTCTATACGTTGGGCGCAGGGATCAGCCCGCTCGCATTCGGTATCGCTTATGACAAATTGGGATCATATGATCAGGTCTTGTTCGCGTCATCTATCGGTTTGATACTGGCTGGCGTTTTGATGTTGAGCTTGCCGAAGTATCAAAAGACAGAAACGTTAGGGGCCTAAGCCCGATCAGCGATGGCCTTAGCAAACACATCCTCAAACATGTGCGTGGTCAGCCGCCCTGTGTTGGTGTTGTAGCGGCTGCAATGATAGCTGTCGTATAAGGTTTTATCGCCAATTTGATGGACCGCGCCATGAGCGAACTTATAGGCCGAGGGCTTGCCGCCCAGTGCGCGGACGGTTGCGTCATGGCTGATTTTGCCGAGGCAAATGAGGCTAGTCAGGTTCCCAAGGGCTGAAATCTGGGCCTTCAAGAAGGGGGCGCATTGGCTGATTTCAAAAGGCTCAGGCTTGTTGGCAGGCGGCGCACATTGGACCGCATTGGTAATCATCGCGCCCTTTAGCGATAGGCCATCACCGGCGTGGGCAGCATAGGTGCCTTCTGACAGCTCAAAGCGCGCTAGTGTCTGATACAATAGGTCACCTGCCCAATCGCCCGTAAAAGGCCTGCCCGTTCGATTGGCCCCAGTGCGGCCAGGGGCCAGACCGACGATTAAAAGCCAAGCGGACTCATCCCCAAACGAGGGGGCAGGGCCGTTAAACCAGTCTGGGTTTTCAAGTTGATTGGTCGCCCGATAAGCGACCAATCTGGGACAGAGCGGGCAATCGCGCGTGGGTTGCACAGCTTGCTTGCCAAAAGCCGCTTAAGCTTCAGTCTCGCCTTCGAGCTCGTCTTCCATGCCTTCAAGCTCATCGTCGAACTCGTCGGAGAATTCTTCACCTTCAACTGGGCGGCCGGGACGGAAATTAGCGCGTGGGTTTTCAAAGCCATCTGGACGTGGCGGACGGCCAATCAGCGCCGACAAGTCCGCGAGATCGATAAAGGTATCGGCTTGGCGACGCAGTTCATCAGCGATCATGGGTGGCTGTGTCTTGATCGAGGAGACAACCGAAACCCGTGGGCCACGACGCTGAACCGCTTCGATCAGAACGCGGAAATCACCATCACCGGAGAACAGGACGATATGGTCGACATGGGATGCAAGCTCCATCATGTCGACGGCAATCTCAATATCCATATCACCCTTAACGCGACGGCGACCCAATGTGTCGGTAAATTCTTTCGCAGGCTTGGTAATGACGTTGAAGCCGTTATAGTCCAGCCAGTCTGCCAAAGGGCGGACGGGGCTATATTCGACATCTTCGAGGATGGCCGTGTAATAGCTGGCGCGAACGAGACGACCGCGCTTCTTGAACTCTTCAAGTAGCTTGCGATAATCAACATCGAAACCCAAAGTGCGCGCTGCTGCGTAGAAGTTTGCACCATCGATAAACAGAGCGATCCGCTCATTGGGATAAAAAGTCATAGTGACGTCGCCTTCCTCTAAACAATTACATCCAAAAGTGCCTTCAGAGCCTTCTGGAATTTATATTGGCCTAGGGTCGAATCTAGGCTTGGGCTCTAATATGCCTCGAGATATCCTACTCGAAGCGTTAGAGATTTTATCACAAAATGGAGACCATGTCACCAGTCTGTCATCATTTTGGTCAACCAAAGCTTGGCCACCAAATCTCGGAAAACCCGACTATTTAAATGCTGTTTGTCGCATTGAACCTGCAGACAAGGACCCATTGGCCCTGTTGCAACGTTGTCAGGTAATTGAAGCGCGGATGAACCGCATTCGTTCCCTAGATGATCGTTGGGCAAACAGAACATTGGATTTAGATGTAGTCGATTACAATGGCATTGTTAGTGCCAATAGCAGCGTCATAACTTTGCCCCACCCACGAATAGCAGAAAGAGACTTTGTTTTGCTGCCGCTGTTAGAGATTGCGCCAGATTGGCGACATCCAGTTTCGGGCACGCCCGGGCAGGTTTTGCTGAAACATTTGCAAGACTCAGAGAATCTCAACCATTGCGTGCGACTGGCTTGAGCGCAGGGGGGCGACTTCATCTGCGTGCAATGGTTGAGAAACGCCAAGACTTCCCGTAAAGAGACTTCTCACTTTCCGACAGGATTAGATATATGGCCCGCGTGACGGTAGAGGACTGCGTTGAACGCGTCCCAAATAGATTCTCTCTGGTTTTGTTTGCAGCGCATCGCGCCCGCCAAATTTCTGGTGGTGCAGCCCTGACGCTCGACCGCGATCGCGATAAAGATCCTGTTGTTGCGCTTCGCGAAATTGCGGACGCCACGGTAGAGACCGAAGAGTTGCGCGATGGCTTGGTCGCTTCGCTGCGTGAAGTGCGCCCACATGCGGTCCGCGAAGAAGAAGAGAGCGATCTCTTGGCTTTGGAAGCCCCTGTGCTCGCAACTGAAGACGATGTGCTGCGTGCTTTGCAGCAAGAGCAAGAAGCAGTCCGCGAAGACCCCTATTGATCTTAAAGGTTCACCATGGACGATGGCAGGGCCTCTGAGACGTTAGAAGAATCTGGGGAATTGCCGTTCCCGGCGCAAATCGTGCGGCCTCCTAGTCGGGGCCGCATTTTGCGTCAATATGAGTTGATTGATCGCATTCGGGCCTATGATCCCCATGTGAATGAAGATGCAATCAACCGCGCTTACGTGTTTGCGATGCAGCGCCATGGTAGCCAATTGCGGGCTTCAGGCGATCCATACTTTGCCCATCCAATTGAAGTAGCAGGCATTCTGACAGAGCTACGGTTGGACGCAGCATCCATCATCACAGGCCTTCTGCACGACACGGTTGAAGACACGACCGCCACGACTGCCGAAATTGGCAAGCTTTTCGGCGATGAAGTTGCCCAATTGGTCGATGGGGTGACAAAGCTTTCCCAGCTTGAGCTGAACTCAAACCGCACAAAGCAAGCCGAAAACTTACAAAAATTCATCCTCGCTTTATCGAAGGATGTGCGGGTCTTGTTGGTGAAATTGGCCGACCGTCTGCACAATATGCGGACTTTGCACTTCATCAAGAAGCGCGAGAAGCGGGAGCGGATCGCCCGCGAAACGGCGGACATCTATGCCCCCTTGGCGCGGCGTATGGGGATCCAACGTTTTTCGGGTGAGCTTGAAGAACTGGCCTTCCAGTACCTCCACCCGGAAGCTTACAAGACCATCAACGAACAGCTGGCCAGTTTACGTGCCGAACGCTCTGGTGCCGTGGCGGCAGTAACACAAAAGATTAGTTCTGCCCTCGAGGCAGCGGGCATTGAAGCCCGCGTGGTCGGTCGCGAAAAGCGAGCCTATTCGGTCTGGAAAAAGCTTGAGCGTAAGTCGATCTCGTTTTCTGACGTCTCAGACTTGTATGGCTTCCGAGTCGTGGTGAAAGATACCACCCAATGCTATGCAGCACTTGGCGTGATCCACGAGGCTTGGTCTTGTGTGCCGGGCCGGTTCAAAGACTTTATTTCGGTACCCAAACCCAATGGCTATCGCTCCATCCACACAGGCGTTGTGGGGCCTAGCGCGACTTCAGTTGATATACAAATCCGCTCGGAAGAAATGAACCGGATTGCCGAAGATGGCGTTGCCGCGCACTGGCGCTACAAAAACAGTACCTATGGCTACCATCCAATCGCTGGCAAGCAATCGGACCCCTTGGCACCGTTACGAAATCTCGTGGAAATCCTGGAGCATGGCGGCGACCCGGAAGAGTTTCTGGAAAATGCTAAACTCGAAATGTTCCAGGATCAGGTGTTCGCCTTTACGCCAAAGGGGGATTTGATCGTTCTGCCCTATGGGGCCACCCCACTCGACTTTGCCTATGCCGTACACACCCGCATTGGCGATACGACCGTTGGCGCAAGGATTAATGGCGAAGAACGACCGCTTCGGACAGCATTGTCCAATGGCGACGTCGTGGAGATTTTACGGTCCGATATGCGCAAGCCCGTGGCGGATTGGGAATCAGTCGCGGTGACCGGCAAAGCACGGTCGGCTATTCGTCGTTTGGTGCGCGAAAGTGAGCGTGAGGAATTTGCGACCTTGGGCCGCCGGTTGGCAGGACATGCACTGCGACGCGTTGGCCTCAATCCAGAGGACATAAATCTTGAGGATGCGCGCCAGCGGCTGAATTACGACACGATGGACGAGCTCTATGCCGCGATTGGTCGGGGGCGGCTGACCGGGGCAAGCCTAGCTGAAGCAGCCGTGCCTGGCTTTGTGCGCAAAAGTGTCTTGGGTGAGCCAAGATTTATGATTGATAATGACCATGCGAGCGACTTCGTTCGCGGTTCGGACTTGATGGTCGGCGTCGCCCTCCATTTCATGCCCTGCTGTTCGCCTTTGCCGGGCGACCGGATCGTCGGGGTTCATGTGCCGGATCGTGGCGTCGAAGTGCACACGATTGATTGTGACCATTTGGCTGAGCATGATGCCAATGAAGATCAATGGATCGATCTGGCGTGGACCGATGAAGCCAAGCGCAATGGGTTGGCCTTGGGTCGCCTCGTTATGAGCTGTGAGAACACCAAGGGCGTGTTTGCTCAAGTCGGTAAGATTATTTCTGAATGTGATGGCAATATTACCAATGTACGCGCGCAAAACCGCCGTGAGGACTTCATCGACCTTTTGGTCGATGTCGAAGTTGCGGACTCAAAGCATTTGAACGTGATCGCAGCATCGCTGCGGGCATTGCCCGTTGTGGTCGATGTTAAGCGGTTGCGCGGCTGAACGGACGACAAGGGACAAAGCGATGGCAACCTATCTGGTGACTGGGGTGAACCGCGGGATTGGCCGTGCGTTGGTTGAAGGCTTGCTGGCACGTGGCCACATTGTGATCGGCACAACCCGCGACGGGAATGCGCCGTTTGAGCATCCAGATTTCCAAGTATTGGCCTGTGATATCGGTGATACGGCGTCGGTTCGCGCGGCGGCGCAAGCCTTATCAAAGCCAATCGACGTCTTGATCCAAAATGCCGGCGTCTTCGGCCCGCGACCGCAGGAATTAGCCGATCTGGCACCTGATGATTTTCTTGAAGTCCTCAATGCCAATGTGGTTGGCCCATGGCGGGTGTTGCAAGCCTTTTTGCCGAGTCTAAAGCGCTCTAGCCGAGGCCGGGTCTTGATGATCTCCTCTGGTATGGGCCGCTTTTCGGGGTCTTCACAAGGCGCGCCCGCGTATCGCGCGTCCAAGGCGGCCTTAAACAAACTCGTGCAGACATTTGCGCACGATCTAAAAAGTGATGGTATCGCGATTGTTGCCTGTCATCCAGGCTGGGTCCGCACCGATATGGGCGGGGTAGGGGCCGAGATCGATGCCAAGGCGAGCGCGGACGGCCTCATTCAACTTGCCGAAGACTTGCAACTGTCGGGCACCGGTCGCTTCATGGACTGGACTGGCCACACGCAGGACTGGTGAAACTAGCTTAGAAAGTGATAATAAGCACCTATGACCAATGACGACGTTCTTTCCATCTTCAAGTCGGCCGGTGGCCTCTTGGAAGGCCATTTCATTTTAACATCGGGCCGTCACAGCCGCACCTTCTTGCAAAAGGCGTTTGTGTTTATGGACCCGCCCGCTACCCAGTCGCTGTGCAAAGCCTTGGCCGAGAAAATCAAAGATCGGTGGGGGCAAGTTGATTACGTGGTGTCACCAGCCGTGGGGGCGGTTATTCCGGGCTATGAGACCGCACGGCATCTGGGGGCAAAAGCTGTCTATGTAGAGCGCGAAGACGGTAAGTTCCGTTTGCGCCGCGGCTTTACTTTGCCAGCTGAAGCCCGCGTCGTGATCGTCGAAGACATCGTCTCAACGGGTATTTCGGTGCGCGAGACTTTGGAAGCGATCAAGGATGCACCTTGCGTGGTCTTGGGGGCTGCTGTGATTGTGGACCGCAGCGCTGGCCGTGCCGATGTGGGCTGTGAAATGGTGGCTTTGGCCTCTATCGAAGTCGAAAGCTTTGCACCCGATGAGATTCCAGACGATCTAAAGGCTATTCCTGCCATCAAACCGGGCAGTCGGGCACTATCACAAGGCACATCCGCATGAGTTTTGACCATCGCTTGCGCCTCGGGATCAATATTGATCACGTGGCGACGATCCGAAATGCGCGGGGTGGCCCGCATCCTGATCCGCTGCGCGCCGCCCAGATGGCAGCAGTAGCCGGAGCAGATGGGATTACGCTGCATTTACGCGAAGATCGTCGTCATATTCGCGACGAGGATCTTGAGAAATTCATTGCCCAAGTCGAATTGCCCATCAATCTCGAACTCGCTGCCACCGAAGAAATGCTCGACATTGCGCTACGCCATCCCACGCACGCAGTATGTATCGTGCCGGAAAAGCGCGAGGAGCGGACAACCGAAGGCGGCCTTGATGTCGCGCGCTTACATAATTCAATTGCGCCAATGGTACGTAAGCTGGCAGCCGCTGGCCGCCGCGTTTCGCTGTTTATTGAGCCCGACCCTATTCAACTGGCCGTTGCCGAAGCTATGGGTGCCCAAGTGGTTGAGCTTCATACGGGGGCCTATGCCGAAGCTGCACTTGAAGGACATTTCCAGGAAGCCGAACAGATTGTTGAAAGGCTAGCGGAAGCTGCGCGCATCGGTACAGCGCGCGGTCTTGAGGTGCATGCCGGTCACGGTCTCACCTTTGATAATGTGAAGCCGATTGCGGCTATTCCAGAGCTGGTTGAATTAAATATTGGTCATTTCATCATAGGTGAAGCAATTTTCATTGGCCTTGAAGATGCCATTGGCCGTATGCGTCGGCTCATGGATGAAGCACGCGCATGATATTGGGAATTGGCTCAGACCTGTGTCGGATCGACCGGATTGAGAAGACGTTGTCGCGCTTTGGCAGCCGCTTTGAAGCCCGCTGCTTTACAGCAGGCGAACAAGCCCGTGCTAACCGACGCCCAGCCAAACGGGCAGACACCTATGCCAAGCGCTTTGCCGCCAAAGAAGCTTGTTCGAAAGCGCTGGGAACGGGCATGCGGCTCGGTGTCGCCTGGCGCGACATGGAAGTCGTCAATCTGCCAACTGGCAGACCGACTTTAAGTTTGACGGGCGGCGCGCTAAAGCGGTTGCAAGAACTGACACCACCGGGTTTTGCTGCTGACATTCACCTTAGTCTGACCGATGACCACCCTTTGGCTATGGCCTTTGTGGTGATCGGCCTGCGGCCCCTCGAAACAAATTGAAAAGAAACGAATCTGATGGTTGACACTACAAACTCTAAGGCTGCCTCGAAGAAGGCGGTAAAACCAGCGCCACAGGGCGACAGCCTGATTGAAAGCGTCAAGACCATTGTTATGGCCTTGAGTATTGCGCTTTTTTTGCGGATTTTCTTGTTTCAGCCTTTCAATATTCCCTCTGAATCCATGCGTCCCGGCCTTTTGGTGGGCGATTATCTTTGGACGTCAAAGTGGGACTATGGCTATAGCAATGCCTCCATTCCTTTCTCGCCCAAGATCCTGAATGGCCGCGTCCTTGGTCAAACGCCAGAACGGGGCGACGTGGTGGTTTTCAAACTGCCGGCCGATCCGCGCCAGGACTACATCAAGCGGTTGATCGGCATGCCGGGGGATCGGATCCAAGTTGTCGGTGGACAGGTTATTTTGAATGGCACGCCGGTCAAACACGAGATGTTAGAGCCTGAGACCATTACCGAACAGAATGGTAATATTCGCACCACAACCCGCTTTCGCGAAACGCTGCCGAACGGTCGTAGCTATGTGACCTATGATTTTGAAACCAATGGCATGTTTGACGACACCCAAGTCTTTGTGGTGCCCGAAGGCCATTATTTCATGATGGGCGACAATCGCGATAATTCGACTGACAGCCGGGCTGATCCGATTCTGCAGTCTGGTGTTGGCTTCGTGCCTGCCGAAAACCTCGTCGGTCGCGGCCGGATTGTGCTGCTCTCATTTGATGAGTCCACCCGTATCTATCTGCCGTGGACGTGGTTCACGGGCTTGCGGTGGGATCGGCTCGCTGTCCCTATTCGATGACGCGAGACGCTAAGCTTCAGGCGCTACAAGACAAGATCGGATATCATTTTTCAGACCGATCTCTGTTAGAGCGCGCCTTTACCCATAAGTCGCGTGGCGATGGTCAGCCGGGCTTTGCCCATAATGAGCGCTTGGAGTGGCTCGGCGACCGGGTCTTGGGCCTGATGGCGGCCGAGCGCCTGTTTGAACGCCACGGTCGCGCCGAAGAGGGTGAACTAACACGGCAATTCAATGCCGTTGTGTCTGGCAAAAATTGTGCAGAGGCTGCACGCAGCATTGGCATGGCTGAGCTAATGGTGGTTTCTCGCGGTTTCAGCGCGGATGCGGTCGCTGAAAACGACTCCATTCTGGGTGATGCGTTTGAGGCCTTGATGGCTGCCCTCTGGTTGGATGGCGGCCGACCCGCGGTTCAGGGCTTGTTTGAACTTGCATGGGTGGCCGGTCAGCAAGAGCCTTCGGGGCTTCATCGCAATCCAAAAAGCGCGCTTCAAGAATGGGCGCAGAAGCGCGGCTTCCCGCCGCCAGTTTATCAGGTGCTAGAACGCGATGGCCCTGACCATGCGCCTCGTTTTGTGATAGAGGTCAAAGCTGGGACCCATGTTGCAACCGCAGAGGGATCCTCAAAACAAAATGCAGAGCGGGCTGCGGCCCAAGCGCTTCTGAAGCAAGGCGGATTACGTGTCTGATAATAATGAAACTACACCCATCCCAGCAGGGCCAGAAAAAGCCCGCTGCGGCTTTGCTGCCATTTTGGGTGCGCCAAATGCGGGCAAATCAACCTTGGTCAATGCGCTTGTTGGGCAGAAGATTTCGATAGTCACCCAAAAGGTACAAACCACCCGTTTCCCCGTGCGCGGCGTTGCCATTCATGGCGATGCGCAGATTGTTCTCGTGGACACACCGGGCGTGTTTACGCCCAAGCGGCGCCTTGATCGCGCCATGGTCGCCTCTGCTTGGGGTGGCGCAGCCGATGCCGATGCTTTGGTTCATGTGGTTGACGCGCCAGCTGCCAGCCGGATGGCCGAGAATCGCGGTGATGGCAGCGACAAGCGAACGTTTGAAGATGTGCAGCAGGTCATTGAGGGCCTGCAAAAGCAAGGACGTAAGGTGATCTTGGCACTGAATAAGGTCGACGTTCTTGAACGCGCGAAACTGCTCGACCTTTCTCAGGCCTTTTTTGAAAAGGGCGTCTATGATGAGGTAGTGATGATTTCGGCGCTGAAGTCATCGGGCCTCAAGCGTCTCAATGATCTACTGGCTGAGCGTATGCCACTGGGCCCGTGGCTCTATCCTGAAGAACAAGTGGCTGACACGCCGATGCGGGTGATGGCGGCCGAAATCACGCGCGAAAAGGTGTTTCTGCGTCTACACGAGGAATTGCCCTATCACGCAACCGTTGAAACCGACGCTTGGACAGAGAAAAAGGACGGTTCGGTTCGCATCAACCAGACCCTCTATGTCATGCGTGACGGCCATAAGGGCATCGCCATCGGCAAAGGCGGTGAGACCTTGAAATGGATATCGCAAAACGCACGCAAAGATATCGCCGAAGCGATTGAAAGACCTGTCCACTTGTTCCTGCATGTCAAAGTGCGCGAGAATTGGATTGACGAGCGCTCGCATTATACCGCTTTGGGCCTCGACTTCGATGCCTAGAGGCCGTTCATGAGCGCGTGGACAGGCAATGCAATCGCCTTGTCGGCGCGACGCTTTGGCGAGAATGACGTCATTCTAGATGTCTTAAGTGACCAAGTCGGCAGGGCTTCAGGCCTTGTCTATGGCGGCGCGGGCAAGCGAAAGCGTGCGTTGATTGAGCCCGGCACGCGCCTGCATGTAGCGTGGAAGTCTCGTCTTGAAGACCAACTTGGCTTCTTTGATGAGATGGAGGGCAGGGGCGGTGGTCCTGCCGACGTGATGGATGATGCCGCCGCACTTGCCGCGCTTTCATGTGTAGCAACGCTTCTTTTGGAAGTAGCGCCAGAGCGTCAGCCCTGCGTCGGTCTGTTTGAAGCGACCGAGATTTTGCTCCAAGCCCTCAGCGACAGCCAAGGTTGGCCCGCCCTTTATATTCGTTGGGAAATGGGGCTTCTGGCCGAAATGGGCTATGGCCTAGATCTGTCGCAATGCGCCCTGACAGGGTCTCCCGATGACCTTGCTTGGGTGAGCCCGAAGACAGGGCGGGCGGCATCGCGCGCCGCAGGTGAGCCGTTTGCTGATAAATTGCTGGTGTTGCCGCCTTTCTTGTTGGGCGGACAAAATAGACCTGTGAGCGGGGATGTCGCCGACGGTTTTGCACTGATGGGTCATTTTATCGAGCGCGAATTGCTCAACCCCGTGCGGAAGACCATGCCAGAGGCGCGCGCGCGGCTAATCTTTGCTTTGGGAAAGACCAGCCGCTTGTAGAGATTAAGCAGCTTTAGCTTTGACCAATTCTTCTTGGCTGACGCGGTTGCGGCCGTTGCGCTTGGAAGCATAGAGCGCTGCATCGGCGCGCTCGACCATATCGTTTGGCTTCTCAGCCTGACGACGTTGCGAGACACCCAGCGAAATGGTGATTTTGCCAAGGTCTTCGTTTGAAGCGCGACGCACCAGACGTTTGCCTTCGACGGTTTGGCGGATTCTTTCTGCAATCGCCATGGCTGTCTTCCGGTCTGTCATCGGAGCAATCATCGCGAATTCTTCGCCACCCAAGCGGGCAACAACACCACCTTTAGGCTTTGCGCGGTCCATAACGGTCGCAACAAAGCGGATAACTTGATCGCCTGTCTGATGCCCGAACGTGTCATTGATGCGCTTGAAAAAGTCGATATCGGCCATAATGACGGTCACGGGGCCAGCACCGCGATCGGATGCCGAGCACATCTCTACAAGACGGCTGTCAAATTCTTTGCGGTTTGCGAGGCCTGTCAGTGAGTCCGTTGCAGCTTCAATCCGCACTTGTTCTAACTGCACGCGCAGAGCTTCAATCTCAACGCTAGATTCTGCAAGCTTGGTTTCAAGGTTCTTAGATTGAGCGGCCATTTCACTGGTTGCGCCAACCAGACTATCGACTAAGTCACGGGTGATGAGCGGGCTATCCGTTTTAGCGAGTTCTCGCTTGGCCACTTCCAATTGTTCGCCATAGGCCTTGGTTTTGATCCCGGCGTTCAACAAGCCCTGGCGCACATCTTCCATTTCGGCAGCAATTTTGCCACCGGCCTTCATCATGCGCGAACCAATGGCTAAGTCTTCAAAATACTTGATGTAAAGCGTGTCACAAACATGGTCGTCAATCACGCGCTTTGCGGCGATCATCATCTCAAGCTCAGCGCGAAGGTCAGCCTGTACCCCAGTATGATAAGCCAACCATACGGCATAATTTTCTGGTGATGGCGTGATTTTTCGCTCTTTGAGCGATTTCACCGCAGCATCCGCTATCGCCATTCCTTGTTCGCCGACCAGGATTTCTACCACTTTTTCCACCACAGACCTATTACTACGGGTCATATATAGCGGGGCCAGTATGGAGATTGCGTAAACGCGGCGACTTATTTTACTTGCAGGCTTGGAAAAAACTGCAATTCGTGCGCATAGATAGGGTCGAAAAAGTACCACGCGGTGCAAATAAAAGACTTAGGGAGCCAGTATCATGAACGACATGACCTTCTCAGTACGTGGAGACGGCGAAACCATCGCGAGATTGAACCAGATTCTAGCCATCCAAAAGGCGGCCCAATTACGTGACGGGATTCCCTCAGCAGAAGTGCGGATCAACCGAATCGATCGTTGTATTGGATTGCTGGTCGATCATGCAGAGCAAATCGCTGATGCTTTGTCGGAAGACTTTTCATGCCGGGCGCGTGAAACCAGCCTGATCACCGATGTCGCCAGCTCGCTCGGACCGCTTAAGGATGCCAAGGCGCATTTGGCAAAATGGATGCGGCCTGAAAAGCGCAAAACCTCGCCCTCGCTCTTGGGCTTGTTGGGCGCAAAGGCTGAAGTCCGCTATCAGCCCAAAGGTGTTGTCGGCATCATCGCACCTTGGAATTTTCCAGTTAATCTGACATTTGCGCCGCTCGCGCAAATCTTGGCCGCGGGCAATCGCGCGATGATCAAGCCGTCAGAGTTAACGCCTGTCACATCCGAATTGTTGCGCCAGATGTTTGCCAAAGCCTTTTCTGAAGAAGAGATCGCGGTGATTACAGGTGGGCCCGATGTCGGCCAAGCCTTCTCGCGCTTGGCTTTTGACCACATGATTTTCACAGGCGGAACCTCCATTGGCCGCCACATCATGCGCGCAGCTTCTGAAAACCTCGTTCCTGTGACGCTGGAACTGGGTGGGAAGAGCCCGGTGATTGTGTCACGCTCTGCCGATGTCGCCACGACCGCCGACCGGATAATGGCCGGTAAGACCCTGAATGCTGGCCAGATTTGTTTGGCACCCGACTATCTGTTGGTGCCGACTGAAAAGCGGGATGAACTGGTTGGCGCTTTGACCAAATCCGTTACCGCCATGTATCCGAAATTGCGCGATAACCCAGACTACACAGCCATAATCTCACCACGCCACTTTGACCGGATTCAAGCTTTGCTGACCGATGCCAAAGCAAAGGGTGCGACAATTGTAGAGATCAATCCCGCAGGTGAGGACTTCTCATCGCAGAATGGTCGTAAAATTCCGCCAACCTTGGTCCTCGATACCACCGAAGACATGAGCATCATGCAGGAAGAGATCTTTGGCCCTGTGCTTCCGATCAAAACCTATTCCGATGTCAAAGAAGCCGTCGGCTATGTGAATGCTAATGATCGTCCACTGGGCTTCTATTACTTTGGTGCTGACCCAAGTGAGCAGGAATATGTGTTGACCAACACCACCTCTGGCGGGGTAACGGTCAATGACGTGATCTTCCACATTGCTATGGAAGATTTGCCATTCGGTGGCATCGGCCCATCTGGCATGGGGTCCTATCATGGGCATGACGGCTTTAAAGAGTTCAGCCATGCCCGGTCGGTGTACAGCCAGTTGAAAAAGGATTTGGGGCCGATGAAGGCCTTGCGACCACCTTACGGCAAAGGCGTTCGCGACTATATCGCCAGTCAAATCAAGCGCTAAAGCGCCATCTGCAGGCAAAAAAAGGCGCGGGACCCTAAGGTCTCGCGCCTTATACTTGTTGAGCCAGTTAACGCCTTACGGTTTGATCATCGAGAAATGGCCGACATCGATGCGGCCAGTCCGGAAACCTGCCTCGCAATAGGCTAGGTAAAAGCGCCACAATTGCTTGAACCGCTCATCAAAGCCCATGTCCTTGATGTGGATCCATTCTGCCAAAAAGGTCTTTGCCCAAGCAGCCAATGTGTCGGCATAGGACAGACCAAAAGCAGCCGTGCTCTGCCAGACCAAACCGGCGCGTGCCACTTCCAGCTTGAGACGGGGCACGCTGGGCAACATGCCACCCGGGAAGACATAGCTTTGGATGAAGTCCGCGCGGCTGCGATATTCTTCAAATAAGCGCTCATCAATCGTGATGATTTGCAGGCCAGCTTTACCGCCTGGCTTCAAGACCGAATTGACCTTGTCGAAATAGGTCGACCAATATTGTTCGCCGACCGCTTCGAACATTTCGATCGAAACGACCGCATCAAATTGACCCTTGATATCGCGGTAATCCATCAGCTGGATTTCAGCGAGATCGCTTAAGCCTGCCTTGGCCAAGCGTTCGGTCGCATATTTGTACTGTTCTTCCGAAATGGTGACCCCGGTGACCCGCGCGCCATACTCTCGGGCAGCAAATTCGGCAAAGCCGCCCCAGCCGCAGCCAATCTCGAGTACATGCTGACCGGCTTTAAGGCTGACTTGCTCTGCCAAGGCGCGATATTTGTTCATTTGCGCGCTCGTCAAATCCTGACCGTCTTTTTCATAGACGGCGGATGAATAGGTCATGCTGGGATCAAGCCACCGCGAATAGAAATTATTGCCCAAGTCATAATGGGCGAGAATGTTCTTCTTCGAGCCAGTTTTGGTATTCCGCTTCAAGAATTTGTGACGGAAATTATTGATCACGGCCCACAAGGGTCCCCCAATCAAAAGCTTGGGCATCAAATCTAGGTTGGACGAGAAGACCTCTAGCAAAACGGCAAGATCGGGCGTGTCCCACTCGCCAGCCATCAAGCCTTCTGCAAAGCCAATATCACCTTGAGCGGCAACACGCTTGATAAAACTAAAGTTTATGATTTGAAGCACCGCACTTTTACCGGGCTTCTCACCTTGGAAAATCAGTTTGCGACCATCGGGCAACCACACCCGAATCTCGCCTTCCACGATATTGCTCATCGCCACGGCCGCCATTTTAAAGGCCATCGGGACTTGGCGAAGTTGGCGCGCCAATTTTGGCGTCATGATCACGGAGTTGGCGTTTTGATCGTCACTCATGGGGCGATGGAATCCTGCTTAATCTGGCAACACTGGCGGAAATGGGCGGTTTCGGTTTATGGTAATAGCGTGCACCTTTTACCAATAATTTCAAGGCTTCCCAGTGAATGCCTAAGACAACTTTGAACGTCAAGAACGGAATCGCAAAAAATGCGCGGGCCAGATTTTTGTCATTCAATGTTTCTCTACGCAATTTCAGCGAGGCCAGATGATCTCGAACTGCTTCTGAGTATTTATCGATTGTGAGCGAGAGCGTTTCGCCGCTGGTCCGCAGGGTGAACGCATATCGGCCTGATACATCGAAGAAGGGTGAGACGTGGAAGACTTTATCGGCTTCTTGGTGCTCAACCCCATGTCCGCTAGCGGGCGCGACATAGCTGTGCGTCTCACTAAAGGTGTTGTTCACCTCATAAATCACGGCAGCTAAGCTGAGATCGTGATGATAGGCTAAGAAAACCGAGATCGGGTTGAATACAAATCCAAGGACACGCGGAAAGGTCAATAAATGGATTGGCCCGCCCTCATAGGCAATATTGGCTGCAGACAATTGGGCTTCAGCCCAAATCCGTAAGGGCGCACCCGTTCGATCACCGTGGTCCTTGTCATAAAAGGCCAGTGGCGCAAACCGATTGTGCGCCATCCATTTCAAACCCCGAAATTGCGCATCTGGGTCGTCCACATCAATCAAGATCTGATAGAGGTCATAGGCCAAGCGATGCTCAAACGGTTGAAAGCGGACGTGGATGGTCCGGCCTCGCATCAGTCCAAGGTTGGTCATGTCGGTCACAATGCCGGTTCTGCTTTCTGTGCGGGTTGATCTTGAGTCATAGCCAAGGTTGAACGTGAAACCGGGGGCAATTCGCGCAAAATATCGTCATCGACGAAGGTCCAAGGGATTTGACCGCCCAGTTTCAGGGCGACCCGCAGACCTGCCCGCAAGCCGTCTTCATGGAAGCCATATCCCTGCCAAGCCCCGGCAAACCAAGTCTTGTTGACGCCTTGGATTGACAGAATTTGGCGTTGCGCTTGTGCCGCTGGGGTATCAAATTGAGGGTGGGCATAGTTGAAGCGGGCAAACACGTTGGCCTCATCAATCGGCTTTGCCGGGTTCAAGGTTACAAATAGCGGAAAATTGCTATCTTGGCCTTGCAGGCGGTTCATCCAATAGGTCAGTTCAATGGGCGCATCAGGATCACCCCGCGAGACATTCCAACTCGCCCAAGCCGCTTTGCGGGTTGGCATATAGCTGGCGTCTTTGTGCAAGATCGCTTCATTTGGTGCGTAGCGGACGGCCCCCAATATCGCGCTTTCTTGAGGGGTCGCATCGGCCAATAGGGCAAGGGCCTCATCAGAGTGGCAGGCGAGGATAACTTCGTCGAACCGATGGCTGGTTCCACCTACAACTACATCCACACCGTCTGCGTCGCGGCGCACTTGGGTAACGGCGGCTTGCAAGTGGACGCGATCTCCCAGAGCTTGAGCAAACTTTTCGACATAGCGGCGCGAACCGCCTGTAACGGTGCGCCAATTCGGCCGTTCAAAATGGACGAGGCGATGGTTATTGAAGAAGCGAACAAAGCTTGCCGCGGGATAATCCAGCATGCCCTTCTCCGGCGTCGACCAAATGGCCGCGCCCATTGGCACGAGGTAGCGTTCCAAGAAGCGCTGAGACAGCCCCAGTTTGGCGCTGTACGCACCTAAACTCATGGTTTGAAGGGCTGGATCTTGAACGTCCTTTTGGGCTTGAGAGTTAAAGCGCAACATATCGGCCAAAAGCGCCCAGTGACTGAGATCAAAGGCATTGCGCTTCCAAGCGAAATAGCCCGGCGCGCCATCCGAACCCCATTCGCTGCCGGCGCGGCCATCGCGAACCGAAAAGCTCATATCCGATTGTTGGGTTGGTACATTTAGAGCTTCAAATAGCGCAATTAGATTAGGGTAGTTCAGCGCATTATAGACGATGAAGCCGGTATCAACGTCGAGCTTCTTGCCGTCATAATCGACCGTGACGGTGTTGGAATGGCCGCCTAAACGCGCCTCTTTCTCAAACACAGTCACCTCATGCTGATCTTTCAAGGCCCAAGCGGCGGAGAGACCGGTAATCCCTGTGCCAATGATCGCGATTTTCATTCCAGGTCTCCAGAGGTATTCTGCTTGAGGCTTGCAAGGGCATCTAATGCGCGCTTGCGGCCTTTTTCATGATTGACGATGGGCAAGGGATAAGTCCCCCCGAGATGCACGCCAGCCATGCGAAGCGTTTCGGTCGGGCATTCAAACGGGCGGTGAAGGTTCTTGTTGGGAAGTTTCGCCAGCTCTGGCACCCAAGCGCGCACATACTGACCATCAGGGTCAAACTTTTCGCCTTGTGACATTGGATTGAAGATGCGGAAATAGGGGGCGGCATCGGCACCACAGCCTGCAACCCACTGCCAACCCGCTGCATTATTAGCGACGTCAGCATCTACCAATGTGTCCCAGAACCAAGCTTCGCCCACGCGCCAATCTTCCAGCAAATGTTTGACCAAGAAGGACGCAACAATCATGCGCACACGATTATGCATCCATCCTGTCTTCCATAGTTGACGCATACCTGCGTCCACAATGGGGTAACCTGTTTGTCCGCGTTGCCAAGCCCGCTGTGCGGATGGATCGTTTTTCCATGGGAAGCTTCGAAACGCTTCCTTCCAACTCTTCTGCGGAAAATCCTCATAGTGATAGATTAATTGGGTGGAGAATTCGCGCCAGCCGAGCTCAGAAAGAAAGACTTGGCCGTCGTGTTGCAAGGCAGGATTGGCCCGCATCGCTGCCCGCGCGGCATTCCACACCCGGCGGATGGAGATTTCGCCAAAATGCAGGTGAGGAGATAGAAACGAGGTTGCTGGTTTGCTCGGAATGTTTCGTCCCTCGCCATAGCCCAAAAGCGTATTTTCGATGAAATGAGCCAGCCGCTTTTGAGCACCGGCTTCACCGGGCTCCCAAGTGTCTGCCAGACCGCTAGACCAATCCGGGGTTTTGGGCAGTAAGTTCCAGTCTTCCAACGAGTCTGAATGGATATCAGGCGCGTTATGGCCGGTTAAGGGCGGGATAGGGGCCGCAAGCTCTGCCCAAGCATCACATAGGGGCTGGGCCGCTCTGAAAAAGGGCGTGAAGACTTTGAAGGCTCCTCCGGCTCCGGTCTTCACTTCCCAAGGCTCAGTCAGAACCTGCGCTTTATGGCTGCCTACGTCGACGCCCATATCCGTCAGCTCTGCCTTGATAGCTGCATCCACCGGGCGCGACCACGCATAATAGCGCCGGTTCCAATGGACACTGGATGCGCCCAATTCCTTGGCTAGGGCGGGGATGAGCTTACGTGGGTCGCCTTGTTGTAGGATCAAGCTAATCCCGTGTTGGGCCAGTTCAGCCTTTAGGCTGATAAGGCTGTGATGCAGCCACCACTTTAACGCCCCGCCAAGCGGTCTGCCCAAGTCGCCGCCGGTTTCAAGAATATAGATCGCACAAACCGGGCCAGCTTGGGCAACGGCAGCCAAAGCAGGATGATCATCAATCCGTAAGTCATCGCGAAACCAAACGAGAGACGGGCGTGCAGCAGGGGAATGGCCGGATGTGGCGGATTGCATAATACCATCTACGAGTGAAGCGTGGGGTCGGATTGCTGGTGGCTGCTTAAGGTAAGATCAGGCCAAGGCCCTGTCTCAGTCCGACGATTTCACCAACACATAAGTTCCTGGCGCGTCGCCAATGACTGCCACTTCATGATCTCCCGGCACGCGTGCAGGCACTTGGCCGCCAGAACGCTCGCCCAGCCATTTCGCCCAATCTGGCCACCACGAGCCCTTATATTCAACCAGTTGCGCCTGCCATTGGTCAGACGTGTCTGGTAGATCTTTCATGGTTTCCGGCGGCAGCCAGTGCTGATACTTTTTTGCTTCCGGATGATTGATCACCCCAGCAATATGACCAGACCCCGCAAGGATCATGCGAACCGGCCCACCAAAAAGCTTAGCCCCACGATAGATCGACCGCCAAGGCGCAATGTGGTCCTCTTTGGAAGATTGCATATAGATGGGCGTATCCACGTTCTTCAGGTTCAGAAGATAACCCGACAAGGTCATCTCACCTCGGCCCAAGCGGTTCTGGCGATAGAAATTATCCAGATAATAGAGATGGAGCGCCTTTGGCATCCGCGTCTGGTCAGCATTCCAGAACAAAAGGTCGAATGGCTTTGGATCTTTGCCCATCAGATAATTATTGACCACAAAGGACCACACAAGGTCATTGGCGCGCAGGAAATTAAACGTCTCGCCCATCACGGTCGCATCAAGCACGCCACCAGCATGCTCAATCTCATCCTTGATGTATTGGATGGCCGCATCATCGGTAAAGACTTTAAGGTCGCCGGCCTCTTCAAAGTCGGATTGGGACGCAAAGAAGGTGGCCGAATTGATGCGCTTGTCACCCGTTTGCGCCATGACTGCCATGGTGGAGGCCAGAAGCGTGCCGCCGATGCAATAGCCGACTGTGTTGACCTTGTCTTGACCTGTTGCGCGCGTAACTACGTCCAGCGCTTCGTAAATGCCCAGACGGGAATAGTCTTCAAACGTCTTCTCGGCATGCTCAACACCGGGATTGAGCCAAGAGACGACGAACACGCTGTGACCTTGCTCCGTCAGCCATTTCACCATGGAATTATCTTGGCGCATGTCCAAGATGTAGAATTTATTGATCCAAGGCGGAAAGAATAGGATCGGGGTCGCGAAGACCGTAGGCGTCACTGGATCATATTGGATGATCTCAAGAATTTCGCCGCGATGGATAACTTTGCCCGGCGTGATTGCGATATTTTCGCCGATCTTGAATGGCCGCTCATCGACTTGGGCCGGGGTGAGGCGACCATGCCCGCGTTTGAGGTCTTGTTCGAGATTGGCGAGGCCGCGCAAAACACTTTGCCCGCCGGTGCGTAATGCTTCGCGCAGGGCGACCGGATTGGTCATCAAGAAGTTTGACGGGGCAAAGGCGTCGGCGAATTGCTTGTTAAAAAAGGTCGCCTTGCGGCGCGTCATATCGTCGATGCCATCGACATGATCAATCAGGCCCGTGAACCAATTGGCTGTATGCAAATAGGTTTTCTGCAAGAGATTGAACATAGGCAGCTTGTGCCAATCGGGGTCTGCAAAGCGCTTATCGGCATATTTGGGGTCTGGTTTGGTCTCGGTCGTGTCATCCTTCAAACTCGATTTGATGGAGTCAGCCCAAATCTCTGCAAAGCCTTGCCAAAGCTCTTGATGGGCGGCCATCAGCTTTTCGGGATTGCCTGCAAGGCGCGTTGCCACATCGGCGGCATAAGGCGCAAGGCCATAAGGGTCGGCGCGAAGGGGGCGCGCATCCTCGGCCATGACCCCGTCAACGGCGGACACGCCTAGTGCACCCATCCGAGTGACCGCATCGCCCAAGTTCCGCGTCAGAGTTTCAAGGGTTTCGAGATTCTGGGCTTGCAGCGCATCCATTAATCCGCCGGCTTCATTGGCCTTTGATAGTGGCGGCTCAGTCTCGGGCTTTGGGCGGGCCGTCTCCGTGTCTTGGCCATCCGATTTCTGTTTAGCCATTATTTTTGCCCCATCATTTCTGCCAATTCGCCGCGCATATCATGAATTTATGCACTCTTTGCCTTGCAGCAAACACCGCAGCGGCGCAATAAAACACTGTAGCGATTTGCGGTGGGAACTTCCACTGCTTATGGCTCTAACCCGTTAGCGGCAGCATGGCACATTTGGCGTGTCGTGTCCTTGCCGCTCACCTTGATGTGACACAGGAAAGTGCTGCGGCGATGCCGACTAAAGCGACACCAGCCCACGTCCAACCTACGCACCAATTACGGTGCAAGCCGAAGGTGTTTGCGCTTGGGCTCCTTTTTGTGCCGCTCTGCGCGTGTCAAACGCTTGGCCAAGAGGAAGGCTTTCTGCCAGACACAATCCGGTCTGCCAGCGCGGTGTTGAAGCCCGGTGATTATCCAGACTTAACGAAAATCCCCGACGCTCCAACAGATTTGCCAAGCCAAAAGGCTTGGGCAAACTTGCAGTCTGGTTTACAGGCAGATGCCAAGCGTCTCGACGCCAACCCAAATTCCAAGCCAATTCCCGCCGGCGAGATTGACCAGGCTTGGGCCAAGGCAGCAAAGCAAACCATGGATTCCAATTCTGCCTCGGCTCAGACCGCGCAAACGGACGCGGAGTCGGACGCTTGGGCTGCGGCCGCACGAGCTAAGATGGAGGCGGATATTGCGCGTCTGCCTCCAACCTAGTTTCGCGCAATAGAGCATCTTTCCTGATACAAAGGGGGCAAATAGTCCCCAAATGAAATAAAGGTTTTCCGCCATGATCGGCGATTTTTATAAAATTAAGCGCCTTCCTCCTTATGTGTTCGAGGAAGTGAACAAACTCAAAGCTCGTTTGCGGGCGAACGGAACTGACATCATTGACTTTGGCATGGGCAATCCTGATTTGCCGGTGCCAGAACATATCGTTGAAAAGCTGGTTGAAACGGCGCGAAAGCCACGCAGTAATCGCTATTCGGCATCGCGCGGTATTCCGGGGCTGCGTCGCGCTATGGCGGGCTATTATGATCGTCGGTTTGGTGTGAAACTAAATCCTGACACCGAGATTGTCGCGACTTTGGGTTCCAAAGAAGGCTTTGCAAACCTCGCGCAAGCCATTTGTGCGCCGGGCGATGTGGTGATTGCCCCCAATCCGTCTTACCCTATTCATGCTTTTGGCTTCATCATGGCTGGCGGTGTCATTCGCTCGATCGAAGCCCATAGCCCAGAACAATATCTAGCTGGCATCAGTCGGGCCGTACGCCATTCTGTTCCGCCACCAATTGCGATGATCGTCTGCTATCCCGCCAATCCAACTGCTCAAGTGGTGGAGCTTGATTATTATAAAGAGGTCGTGGCGCTCGCTAAAAAGCACAATATGCTGGTGATCTCCGACATGGCCTATTCGGAAATCTATTTCGATGAATCCAAGCCCCCGCCAAGCATCCTGCAAGTCGAAGGTGCGAAGGATGTGGTGGTTGAGGTCAACACCTTGTCGAAAACCTATTCCATGGCAGGCTTTCGCGTCGGCTTTGCTTTGGGCAATGAGCGGGTGATCGCCGCGTTGGCGCGGGTGAAATCCTATTTGGACTATGGGGCCTATACGCCGGTGCAAGTGGCGGCGGTCGAAGCGCTGAATGGACCTCAGGAGTGTGTGGCAGAGATGCGCGCGATTTATAAGGCGCGTCGTGACGCACTGATTGACTCCTTCTCGCGGGCTGGCTGGGATGTTCCAGAACCTCAGGCCTCGATGTTTGCTTGGTCCTTGATCCCTGAGAAATTTAGAGGACTCGGTTCAGTTGAATTCTCTAAGCGATTGGTGGAAAAGGCTGGCGTCGCCGTGGCACCCGGGGCAGGTTTTGGCGAGTATGGCGATGAATATGTGCGTATCGCTCTGGTTGAGAACGAGCAAAGAATTCGCCAAGCCGCGCGTGCTGTGCGGAAGTTTTTGATCGAGGAGAGTGGGTCGATTTAGACCCACACTCTGATCTAGTCGTAATGAACAGGCCTTTATGCCTGATAGAGAGATTTATATGGGTATCTTGAGAATTGGGATTGCCGGCCTCGGCACAGTGGGTGGCGGGCTTTTGAAGCTGGCATACGGGCAGGGCCCCTTGGCTTCGACTGTGAAAGTGGCAGGGGTTTCAGCCCGCACCAAAGGCCGTACGCGTGACGTCGACATTTCTGGCATCGCTTGGTTTGACGATCCTGTCGAACTGGCTTCCAGCCCGGACATTGACGTGTTTGTCGAATTGATGGGCGGCTCTGAAGGCAGCGCTAAGGCTGCTGTCGAGGCTGCTCTTACGGCTGGCAAGCACGTGGTTACAGCCAATAAAGCGCTGTTGGCCGAGCATGGGGCAGCCCTTGCCTCGCTCGCCGCCAAGCATGGCGCAGAAATTCGCTATGAGGCAGCCGTAGCTGGTGGTATTCCGGTCATTAAGGCCCTGCGTGAAGGCTTGGCTGCTAATTACATCACTGCTGTTAGTGGTGTCTTGAACGGCACGTGCAATTACATCCTCACCGAGATGGACCTAACAGGGCGCAGCTTTAGCGAGGTTTTGGCCGATGCACAGCGCCTTGGCTATGCTGAAGCAGATCCGACACTCGATGTCTCTGGCGCGGATGCCGGGCATAAGCTGGCCATTCTGTCTGCGATTGCCTTTGGCGGCGCACCAAACTTTGCCGCCTTGCGCCTTGAGGGCATCCAAGCGATTGAGCCGATTGATTTGGAAAGCGCTAAATTTCTTGGCCGCCGCGTAAAGCTATTGGCCAAAGCGGCCCGCGTGGGGGATAGCGTTGTTCAATCTGTACGCCCAACTCTATTGGCGCAAGATCATCCAATCGCGCGCGTCAATGGTCCTCTCAATGCAGTCGTGATCGATGCAGACCCAGTCGGTCGTTTGTCTTTGGTTGGCGCTGGGGCAGGGGCTGGGCCGACAGCTTCGGCAGTTGCGGGCGATTTGATTGATCTTTCGCACGAAGATTCACGGCCTGTGTTTTCCGGTCCCGGTCAAGCCAACCAATTGACCGCAGCCACGGGTGGGCTTTTGGTTTCATCGAAATTCTATGTTCGCTTACGTGTCCCCGACAGGGCTGGAACCATCGCGAAAATCACCGATACGCTGGCAAAGCACCTTGTTTCCATCGAAAGCTTCCTGCAAAAGCCCCCCGAAGATGCATCCCGTGTGCCCATCGTGCTGACCACTCAGCCCATGGCAGAGCAGGATTTGTTGGACGCCTTGGATGAGCTTTCTCGACTGGACGTCCTGGTTGAGGCCCCAGTCTTGATGCCTCTGGAAGACTAATCACGGCCCGTTGGCCTGTTCATGATCTCTAGTAAAGTTGGACCTTTTATGACTGTAAACCTTCCCCCTGATATCGCCGCTGGTGCTTTGGCAGCTACCGAGGCCGCCGCAATTGCCTCCTATCGGGGCATTGGCCGGGGAGACGAGAAGGCCGCCGATCAATTGGCCGTTGACGCGATGCGGACGGGTCTGAATGCCATAGCCATGAAGGGCCGTGTGGTCATTGGTGAGGGCGAGCGCGATGAAGCGCCGATGCTTTATATTGGGGAAGAAGTTGGGACCGGAGAAGGCGGCGAGTTTGATATCGCGCTGGATCCTTTGGAAGGCACGACTCTGACTGCGAAAGCGATGCCCAACGCCTTAGCCGTTTTGGCCATCGCACCTAAAGGCGGGCTTTTGTATGCCCCAGATACTTATATGGACAAAATCGCGGTTGGCCCCGACCTGCCAGCGGGCGTTGTCGACATTGATCGCACCCCAGCTGAGAACGTCATTGCTTTGGCGAAGGCCAAGGGCGTTGAGCCAGCAAACATCGGCGTCTGCGTGCTGGACCGTCCACGCCATAGCGGAATCATTGAAAGCCTGCGCTCCGTTGGAGCCCGTATTCATCTGATCACCGATGGCGATGTTGCAGGCGTAATCTACACCACGGACCCTGAAACCGGGATCGACCTTTATTTGGGTCAAGGCGGCGCGCCCGAGGGTGTGTTGGCTGCTGCAGCCCTAAAGTGCGTCGGCGGTCAATTCCAAGGTCGTTTGGTTTTCCGCAATGAGGATGAAAAAGGCCGGGCCCGTCGCATAGGCATCACGGATTTCAACCGCACCTACCAATTGGACGAATTGGTCTCAACCGACGTGGTCTTCTCCGCGACAGGCGTGACTAATGGTGCGCTGGTGGCAGGCGTGAAAGCAACTTCCAAGGGCTTTGTGACTGAGACTTTGGTTTTGGACTCAGCTGCGAAGACCGCTCGTGTCGTTCGCACCCAGCACCTAGGCTAGGGTGATGCTTGGCTCTTTCCTCGGAACAGAGTCGAGCCTGACTGGTCGGAGATGGCTTCAGCGTTTGCCCGATGGGCAGTCTGAAGCGGACATTGGTGTTTTGGAAGAAGGCGTGCGTCGTCTCGGCATTGGGGCGATGCAAGCCAAGCTTTTGGTTGCGCGCGGGGCGGTGCCTGACACCGCGATGCGCATCTTATCACCCAAGCTCAAAAACGAGCTGCCTGAGCCCTTCACCCTGCAAGACATGGAGAAGGCGGTTGAGGCCATCCTTGCCGCTGTGCAGGACCAAAGGGCCATTACCATTCTGGCCGACTATGATGTCGATGGCGGGACTTCTGGCGCTTTGCTTTTAAGCTGGTTCAAAGCGATTGGCGCGCGCGCCAATGTGTTTGTGCCTGACCGCATTTTGGACGGCTATGGCCCTAGCCCAAAGATCGTCAACAAGATCAAGGCTAGCGGCACCGATCTTCTGATTACAGTCGATTGTGGGGCGGCCGCCTATGCTGCGCTCGAGGAAGCCGCCCGAATTGGCTTGGATGTGGTGGTGTTTGACCACCATTTGATGCATGGCGCGCCGCCACCTGCTTTGGCGGTCGTCAATCCTAATCGGCAAGATGATCGCTCGAGTTTAGGCCATTTAACGGCCGCAGGTGTGGTCTTTGTGGCGCTGGTTGCCCTCAATCGTGCGGCGCGTCAGCAAGGGCTTTGGTCTGGTTCAGAATATGATCTCTTAAGCCGTCTTGACCTCGCAGCGCTTGGAACAATTTGCGATGTTGCCCCGCTGACAGGCCTCAACCGTGCTCTGGTGGCCCAAGGCTTGAAGGTGCAGGAGAAACTGACCAATCCGGGTCTTGCGGCTTTGGCGGTGACGTCGAAACTTAAGGACCCCGGCAGTGTCTATGCGTCTGGTTGGGTATTTGGCCCACGCTTGAATGCAGGGGGCCGCGTAGGGGATTCCTCGCTCGCGGTGCGGCTCTTGTCGACCGACAATGCTGCTGAAGCTTCCCAAATCGCAGAAGAGCTCGAACTCCTCAATCAAGAACGTCGCGCCATTGAGGCCAATGTGCTTGAAGAAGCCATTGCTCGGGTTGAACGGGGTGAAGCAGGGCCGCTGGATGGCCCGCTTTTGATGCTGGGCGCGCCGGGTTGGCATCCTGGCATCATCGGCATTGTGGCTGGGCGCTTGAAAGACCGTTTCCATCGCCCTGTCATTGTCATTGGCTCCGCCGATCCAGATGATCCCCATGCAAAGGGGTCTGGCAGATCAGTGCCGGGCATTAATCTGGGCGCAGCTGTTTCTGGTGCCGCAAGTGACGGCGTCATTCTGGCTGGCGGTGGGCATGCGATGGCCGCGGGCCTAACCATGACATTCAAGGACCTAAGGTCCGTCCATCAGGACCTGGCTCGCCGATTACGCACCGAATCGGACGCGACTGGCACCAGCCGTGATTTGGCCATCGACGCCCTTGTTGGGCTAGGGGCCGCAACGCCCGAACTCCTCGATGCCATGGCAGAGGTTGGTCCTTATGGTGCGGGTTGGCCTGACCCGGTCTTTGCCTTTGCCGATGTGCGTCCCTATGCGGCCGCGCCCGTTGGAACTGGCCATGTGCGCCTGATGCTGGAAGACCAATCCGGACAAAGAATCAAAGCGATTGCATTTCGCGCTTTGAACACGCCGTTAGGCGACGCTTTGATGGGACGACGGCCGGTCCATGTTGTGGTTCGGTTGAAAAAGGATGATTGGCGCGGCGGAAACGCGGTAGATTGTGAGATTATCGATGCAAGTCCTGCATCTTAGCAGCAAAGGCCGCTTGCGTGTTGGCAACGGCCTTTGTATAGAGCGCCCCTCTCGTGTGAACAACGCGTGATGTGGCTCCTTCGTCTATCGGTTAGGACGCCTGATTTTCAATCAGGAAAGACGGGTTCGACTCCCGTAGGAGCTGCCACTCCCACCCCGCGTAAATCCCCATAAATCGGCACTTCATTGCAGTACTTGTCCACAAGTCGCTGCCGCTTGTCGTCGCACTTGGCCGCACACGCTGCCATGATGGACGCCTGATTCGAAGGATAGTGGGTCCATGGGCGATGTAGTGGAATTAGATGGCAGTGGCGGCGACAGCGGCAACATTATCAATGAGCCGTTTGATCGCGCTTTAGAAAGCCGCTACCTGGTCTACGCCTTGTCCACCATTACCAGCCGCGCGCTGCCCGATGTGCGCGATGGCCTAAAGCCCGTTCAGCGCCGCATCATTCATGCCATGGGCGAATTGGGCCTCGACCCATCCAGCAATTTCAAAAAGTGCGCCAAGATCGTCGGTGACGTGATGGGCAAATATCACCCCCATGGCGATAGCGCGATTTACGATGCGCTTGTTCGCTTGGCCCAAGACTTCTCCGTTCGTTATCCATTGGTCGATGGGCAAGGCAATTTCGGCAATATCGACGGCGATTCCGCAGCGGCGTATCGTTATACCGAGGCGCGCCTAACTGCGATTGGCGCGTTACTGATGGAAGGGGTGGATGAGGATTCGGTTCTTTTCCGCGAGACCTATAGCCAAGAGGATGAAGAGCCTTCGGTTCTGCCTGCTGGCTATCCAAACCTATTGGCCAATGGCTCGATGGGCATTGCGGTGGGGATGGCGACGTCGATCCCGCCCCATAATGCAGCTGAGCTGATCGATGCCTGTCTATTGCTGATCGATAAGCCTGAAGCGGATCTGGATGAAATCTTAGGTCTAGTGCCCGGCCCCGATTTCCCGACTGGCGGGATATGTATTGAATCGCGCGCCGCCATCCGTGAAGCCTATGCCACTGGTAAGGGGGGCTTCCGTACCCGCGCCCGCTGGCATGTCGAAGACACAGGGCGCGGCACCTGGCGTATCATCGTGACCGAGACGCCCTATCAGGTGCAAAAGTCCAAGATTGTTGAGCGCTTGGCAGAGCTCATTGAAAACAAGAAGGCCCCACTGTTAGGCGATGTACGCGATGAAAGCGCTGAAGACATCCGTCTCGTCCTCGAGCCGCGCGCGCGCACGGTTGAGCCCGAACAATTGATGGAGAGCTTGTTCAAGCTCACCGATCTGGAAAACCGCTTCTCGATGAACCTCAACGTACTGGACGCAAAAGGCGCGCCGCGTGTGATGAGCTTGATTGAGTGTTTGAAGGCGTTTCTCGATCACAAGCGGGACGTGATTGTCGCGCGTGCCAATTGGCGACTACGCAAGATTGAGGCGCGTTTGGAGATTTTGGCGGGCTTGCTCGTCGCCTATCTCAATCTCGACGAGGTCATCCGCATCATCCGCTATGAGGATGAGCCCAAGCAAGTCTTGATCAAGACGTTTGACCTAACCGATGTCCAAGCCAATGCCATTCTCGACACGCGCTTGCGCAATTTGCGTAAGCTCGAAGAGATGGAAATTCGCCAAGAGAATGAAGATTTAAAGGCCGAACGCGAAGGCCTGATGGCAATGATTGCTTCGCCCGCTTTGCAATGGGCGCAAGCATCTGAAGAATTGCGCGAAATCCAGTCGGCTTTCTCCAAAGATACCCCACTCGGTGCGCGCCGCACAACCTTTGCCGACGCTCCAGTGGCCCTGTCGTTGAGTGCCGAGGCCTTCGTGACACGCGAACCCATCACGGTGGTTTTGTCGCAAAAGGGCTGGATCCGGGCGCTGAAGGGCAAGATCGATGATCTCTCGACCGTCAAATATAAGGATGGAGACGGCTATTACCTCTCGCTCCATGCCGAGACGACGGACCGCATCGTTCTATTTGCCACTGATGGCCGCGCCTTTGCCTTGGCGGGTGATAAATTGCCCGGTGGCCGGGGCTTAGGCGAACCCGTGCGCCTGTCCATTGATTTGGGCGAAGAGTACGACATTCTGGCCATGTTCTTGCCCAAGCCCGATGGCGAGCGCTTGATTGTCGCCAGCTCTGGTTATGGCTTTGTGGTCAGCGACGAAGAATGTGCGGCCATGCGTCGCTCGGGCAAGCAAGTCTTGAACCTGGATGACGGGGCGAAGACCGCGGTGGTTGCCCCCATCCAGGGCGACATGGTGGCTGTGGTAGGTGAGAACCGGAAACTCGTGGTCTTCAAAACCGAAGAATTACCACGCATGGGCCGGGGCAAAGGCGTCAAATTGCAAGCCTATAAGGATGGTGGCCTTTTGGACGCACTGACCTTCAAGGCAGACGAAGGCCTCGCATGGTACGACACCTCCGGCCGCCGCCGCGATGTACCCGACTGGAAAGACTATGTCGCCAAACGCGCCGCCGCCGGCCGCATGGTCCCACGCGGCTTCTCGCGGTCGGGCAAGTTTGTGGGGTAGGGGCTAAAGTCCCCCTTCCCCTAACGGGGCGAGGGGAGTGACCTTGCTCCCAAGCTTGCGCAAAAAGTTTGGTGGGCGGCTTCAAGGCAAGTGAAGAGCCGCGTAATGCTTGAGCGGAGGCACGACTACACCGATCTCAGAAATTTCATGACCTTGGTGCATTCCATTGATGGACCGCACCCCACAGCGCGAAGTCTATTGCTTACGAGCACACACATCCAATACTGCATATCCCTATCGACCATTCCCTGTATGATTGCGCTCAACAAGAGATGGAGGGCGCAGATGACTTGGGCGACTGAAAGATTGGATTTGCTGAAGACAGGGGCCGCAGTTTTGCCCCCGGTGGTTCAAACTCTGCAACTTGGTGGGTTAGATGATTGGGGCGCTGGTTGGGTGCGCAAACGTTGGATTCCAAATCCGGACTTACTAAATGTGGATGGGTCATTGTTCGGTGGCTATCTCACCGCACTTGCGGACCAAGCAGCCGCGTTCGCGGCGATGACGTTGGTTCCAGATGACATGGTATTTCGAACCACGAACCTTACAATGAACTTTGTTCGTGTCGGGCGCGCTGAGGCACTTTTGATAGAGGCGAGGGTGGTCGCTCAGACGAGCCAAATGATCACATGCCGAGTAGAGCTGAAGCGCGAGAACGACGAGCTGATTGCCGACGCCTCTTCGCAACAGCTGCTTTCTCCGATCAAAGCCTAGCACGTGTGACCACTCGTAACCCTGAGGGGTTTGCCAAACACCCACCCAGCAAAAAGGGCGCTGGTCAACCAAGCGCCCTTTAAATCAAGTTCGATATTGAGAAGCCTAGAACGCCGCGTTCAACCGCACTGACACAGGGATTGAGATCCGGTCGGACTTGTCATTGGCCGCAGCCAGGCCCAGCGCGGTTAGGCCAGTGTCGATCTCAGACAGTTTAGAATTGTAACGCACACCAACTTCCGCGCCGATTTCGGCAAATGGTGCGACCAGATAGGTCGCACCGAAGTCAGCGCCGACAACATAGGTAACTTTGTCGTCATAGAGGTTCCACGTGCCAAGGGCAGCATTGGGCACCAGAGAGGTTGACGCTACAACAGTCGCAGACAAGGCGTCCGTTTGGGTTACGCCAGCGCGCAAGGTGTAATAGGTGAACAATCGGTCGCTCAGGAACGGGCTTTCCAGCCATTGACGATAGCCTAGCTCAACGCCCATTTGCTTGAAGTCGCTAAAGGTTGCGGTCAGCGGGGTCGAGCAGTCTGGAGCGCCCGAGACGACGATTTCGACGCAGCCAATGTTGGCGCTTTTGCCGTCGGCTTGGCTATAAGTGATCGCACCAAACATTTCAGAAGTCTGTGTCAAAGCATAGCGCACTTCGATGGTTGCCTTGAGTGGCGCATCTGAGCTGTCTTTAAAGTCTGTCCCGCGAAGCCGCAAAATACCTGTACCCGCAAGGGCTGGATTTAGGGTCGTCAGATTTAGGCTGGCGCTGGATGTTTCATCGATGATCTTGCCACTGACGGGAAACTCATACCCAACCGAACCACCAAAAGAGAACGGTGAATCTGCCAGTGCCGGGCCGCTTAACAAAGCAAGTGCAGGAACAAGATAAGACAAGCGCATAACAGATTACTCCACTCACAAAAAAATCGCTATTTTGCTTGTGGCGCGTAATGCTTAACGTTTCCTAACTTGATAGGTTTATTCGCCTGAATTTCTGGAAAATGCCTCAACACTTCCTAGTCTTTATCAAGTAATGGACTTAAATCAGTCCATCCTGAGGAGCTTAATGCTTCAATAGGTCGGAAGTTGGCTTTATAGGCCATTTTGCGAGAACCGCGCACCCAATAGCCCAAATAGACGTATGGATAACCGACATCTTGGGCTTGGCGTAAATGATCGAGAATCATGAAGCTGCCCAAGCTGCGACTTGATTCGCTTGGGTCAAAAAACGCGTAAACCATCGATAGCCCATCAGCGAGGGCGTCGACCAAGGCACATCCAACCAAACGACCATCTTCGCCATCTAGGCGGTACTCAATTATATGGGTTCGTACCGAGGTTTCTTCGACCATCGCCGAATAATCAAACACCGACATGTCTGACATCCCAGCCCCGAAATGGCGATCCTTCAGATAGGTTTGTAGCAGGGCATATTGCTCATAGGTGGCATGGGCAGTTACCAAGTTTGACACGATGTCCTGATTGCGCGCCAGAACCCGTCGCCAGCGCTTGGCAAAGACAAATTGCGCGGCTGGAACACGAACCGAGACGCAGGCAGCGCACATATCGCAAGCTGGTCGGTAAGCGATGTTTTGTGAGCGACGAAATCCGGCATGGGTCAAGCTGTCATTCAACTCAATCGCATCGGGTCCATCAAGTGCCGCAAAAACCTTCCGTTCCCGCCGCCCGTCTAAATAAGGGCAAGGCTGGGCTGCAGTCAGGTAAAACCTGATATTCTTAGAAGCGGAAATCCGCCCCGCAGGTGAAGTCGGGTCTGTGCTCATGTTGAGAGAGTGTAACAACCTTCCCAGTCTTTCGCCAACACCTGAAAAAACAAAATCAGCCTTGCAGTCTGCGGAAAAACTTACAATCCGCCATCTGCTGGTAAGGGTGGCGATGCACGCTGCAGGACAATGGCAATCCGGCGGTTGGCCGCCTGATAGGGATCGTCTGGGAAGAGGGGGTCAGACCCTGCTTTCCCGGATACTTGCGCGATGCGGTCTTCACTCAAGCCCGCTGCTGTCAACACGCGGCGCGCGGAATTCGCGCGGGCTGATGACAGGTCCCAATTGGAATTGCGCGGATCAGGATTTGGGGCTGCATCGGTATGGCCTGAGATACTGACGCGATTGGGCAATGTCTCAACGATACGTGCTGCAGCTTGCAAAATCAGGCGCGCGCGATCATTCGGCACCGTTGAGCCGGGCTCAAACATCGGGCGACCTTCCTGGTCAACCAATTGAATGCGCAAGCCCTCTGGCGTTTGATCCACGATGATGTTGCGCGACATCTCAGCCAGTTCTGGCATGTCCTGCAAGGCTTGGCGCAAACTCATCTCAGCTTGTTGGAATTCGGCGGCTTCGCGTTTGGCGATGGCATCTTCAGCGGCCTTATCCGCGGCGTCTGCCGCACCTTGCCCACTGCTTTCACCCGCTTGGCTGGAGGGTTGGCTCGCAGGTGCTGCTGATTCAAAAATCGGGGTTGCCCCTTTTTGCATCGCGCCAACTTCGCCCAAGGCCGTGCCGCCCAGAATCCCGCCAGAGCCCGAGGTCGAAGCAGACACACTGGCTGGTGCGAAATAGTCTGCAATCCCGCGCTTTTGCTCGGGTGAGGAGGTGTTGATCAACCACATCAACAAAAAGAAGGCCATCATGGCGGTCACAAAGTCAGCGTAAGCCACTTTCCATGCGCCACCATGGTGTCCGCCGGCTATCTTTTTGACTCTTTTAATTATTATGGGCCGATTGGACGACATGATGAGCTTCTCACAGTGATAGTGTTGAGAAGTATGCACGATGTCGGTTAAGAGCAGGTTTGCAGGAATGAACAAATGACATTTGACTTAAAAGACTATCGCACTGCCTTGGGCAGCTTTGCCACGGGCGTCACGATCGTGACCACGTTGGATTCAAACGGAAATGGCCATGGCTTAACGGTCAATAGCTTTACGTCAGTGTCGCTGGAGCCGCCTCTCGTGCTGTGGTGTCTGGGCAATAAGTCTGACTCGTTTGACCTGTTCTCAAAATGTGATGCCTATGCGATCAATATTCTGTCAGACAGCCAAGGCGAGATGGCCATGCGCTTTGCCGGTAAGGGCGATCAAAAGCTCGCAGTGGGTGAGTATGCCGCCTTGGAGACCGGGTCCCCAATTCTGCCCGGCACCATTGCGGCCTTTGACACCAAAGTCGCGAAGCGCATTGAAGCGGGGGATCATTTGATCCTAATTGGTCAAACCATGGCTTATCAAAGTCATCAGGGCCAAGGCTTGGCTTATTTCAGTGGACAATTTGGTTCCACCGCAGCCTTGGCAAAGTCATGAGCCAGCCGACGCTGGCTTTTTTAGGGTTGGGGGTCATGGGTGGCCCTATGGCTGGTTGGCTGGTCAAAAACGGCCATTCGGTACGCGTTTGGAATCGCACACATGCGAAAGCCGAAGCTTGGGCGCAGTCCAATCCCGGTGAAGTTGCTGAGACGATTGCGTTGGCGGTCACTGGTGCAGACTTTGTGATGGCCTGTGTTGGCGATGATCCTGATGCACGGGCAGTCGCGCTCCAAGCCTTTGCCGCAATGAAGCCAGGCGCTGTCTATGTTGACCACACCACGACCTCTGCTGCCCTATCGAAAGAATTGGCGCTGGCTGCTTCCACGGCAGGGCTAGACTGGCTGGATGCACCGGTTTCTGGTGGTCAGGCTGGCGCGATCAATGGCCGACTGACCGCAATGTGCGGTGCCAACGAAGCGGTTTTTGAGCGCGCGACGCCTGTATTGTCTGCCTATTGCGGCAATATTGTCCGGATCGGTCAGGCGGGCGCAGGCCAACTGGCCAAAATGGTCAATCAAATCGCGATCGCAGGGGTCGTCCAAGGCCTTGCTGAGGCCGTTTCCTTTGCCAAAGCACAAGAGCTTGATACCGACGCGGTCCTTGCCGCCATTTCCAAAGGGGCCGCAGGCTCATGGCAGATGGAAAACCGCTGGGCGACCATGGTTGAAGATCGCTATGATTTTGGCTTTGCTGTCGATTGGATGCGCAAGGATTTGCGGATCGTATTAGAAGCTGCCCAATCTAAAGGGCTTGATCTTGCCTTGACCCAAATGGTCAATGGCTATTATGCCGAAATCCAAGCCGATGGGGGTGGCCGTCTGGATACCTCCAGCTTGGCTAAACGTTTCACTTCTTTAAGAAAGCCCGATTGATGTTTTCCCTTTTGATGATGGCAGCTATCGCTGAGACTCCAACGCCTTTTAAGCCGACTGTCTTGTGTGATGGGGTTGCAAAAATTGAGCTGGCCACATTGGACCGGCCGCTCGCGTTTAAATCCTTAGTGGCAACTGAGACCCGCCCAACGCGCGTGCGCAACGGGCAGGGGGTGTTGACCGTCGAGAACCGGCCTGTGACAGTGGTGAAGCCGCTGGAAGGTCTAACCGATTGTCGCTTTGTCTATAATGCCTCGATCTCCTTGGCATGCTATGGCGCGCCAGTAGTCGATGAGGCTGATGAAGCGGCAGTTGCACAGGCCTTAGCGGACTTTTCTGATGAAGTCGCAAAATGTTTGAAAAATGAAAAGCTAGCGCGGCGCAACGATGATTTTGGCTCAACGGCCTCGGTCGCTTTTTCTGGCGGCGCTAAGGAGCCGTTTTATCAGATTTCGATGGTGCCTTTGCCTGACGTCGCAAACAAGCGTCGGCCAGAGCTTTTGGTCTTAGGCCCTGCAGAAGTTCCGCAAGCCCCTGTGGTAAAAGCAAAGCCTGCTGCACCTAAAAAAACTGCACCCAAAGCAAAACGACGCTAAGGCTTAGGCGTTGCGTAGCCGCTTGGCTGCTTCCATCGCCCAATAGGTGATGATGCCGTCCGCGCCCGCCCGCTTGAAGCAGGACAGAGCCTCGATCCGCACGCGTTCACCGTCTAGCCAACCATTGGCGATGGCTGCTTCCATCATCGCGTACTCGCCGGAAACTTGGAACGCATAGGTCGGCACGCCAAAGTGTTCTTTGACGCGGCGAACAATATCCAAATAGGGCATGCCTGGCTTGACCATGACCATGTCGGCACCTTCGGCGATATCTAAGGCCACTTCGCGCAAGGCTTCGTCGCTATTGCCCGGGTCCATCTGATACGTTTTCTTGTCGCCCTTTAGTGCACCTTTAGAGCCGATGGCATCGCGGTACGGACCATAGAAGGCAGACGCATATTTTGCGGCATAAGACATGATGGCTACATCATGAAAGCCTGAAGCATCGAGGCCCGCCCGTATGGCCCCAATCCGCCCGTCCGTCATATCAGAGGGGGCGACAACATCGGCACCCGACTGCGCTTCAAGCACGGCCTGTCTAACCAAAGCTTCAATCGTTGGATCGTTCAGCATGGTGCCCGCGTCATCGATCAGACCGTCATGGCCATGGTCTGTAAAGGGGTCGAGCGCCACATCCGTCATCAGCCCAACATTTGGGGCCGCTGCCTTCATCGAGGCGATTACTTCGGGTATCAAACCCTTCGGGTTAAAGGCTTCGGATCCTTCGCCGTTTTTCAGCGCTGAATCGATGAACGGAAAGACCGCGATCATCGGGATGCCGAGGCTCTCAGCCTCTTGAGCCACCGCAACCGCCTCGTTACGACTATAGCGGAAGGTGCCGGGCATAGAAGCCACCGGAATACGACTTTCGGTGCCGTCGTGAACCACCATCGCCAAGATTAAGTCATTGACGCTTAATTGGGTTTCGCGGGTCAGTCTGCGTCGCCAATCGGTCAAACGATTGCGGCGCATACGGGTGGCAGGGAAGGCGGCGGAGGGTAGATGTGTCGTCATGGAAGTATGTGTAGCGCCATAATTGCGAAACGGCTACGCTGCCCAACATCACAGGATTCACACTCTATGGCCTACGACACGACCGAAGACCAAAACCTTATCATTTCAACGGCTCGCCGCTTTGCAAAGGAGTCGCTCGCCCCCCATGCCATGGCGTGGGAAGAGGCGGGAACCCTAGACCGCGCTACCTTGCAGGCTTTGGCGGAACTGGGCTTTGCTGGGATCTATGTGCGCGATGATATGGGCGGCTCTGGCCTCACGCGCTTGGATGCGGCGATTATATTTGAGGAATTATCTCGCGGCGATGTCTCCCATGCGGCCTTCCTATCTATCCACAATATGGCTAGCTGGATGATTGATACATTTGGCTCAGAAGAACAGCGACAGAGATTTCTTCCGGCTCTAACCAGCATGGACATGATTGCCAGCTATTGTTTGACAGAGCCTGGCGCTGGGTCAGACGCGGCTTCCTTGTCGACCACCGCCCGCCGCGATGGCGATGACTATATCGTCAATGGCACCAAGGCGTTCATTTCCGGGGCTGGCTTCTCTGACCTCTATGTCGTGATGGTCCGGACAGGCGAAGCAGGCCCGCGCGGTATCTCGACCCTATTAGTGCCAAAGGATACGCCTGGTCTGTCATTTGGCAAAATTGAAAAGAAGATGGGTTGGCAGGCTCAGCAAACTGCACAAGTCATTTTCGAAGATTGCCGTGTGCCCGTTGCCAATCGGCTGGGCGAAGAAGGCCAAGGCTTTACCTTTGCCATGAAGGGTTTGGATGGTGGCCGCCTCAATATCGCGGCTTGCTCGTTGGGCGGCGCAACCGATGCGATTGAACGGGCCTTTGCTTATTCGCGCGACCGCAAACAATTTGGCCAAGCGCTGTGGAACTTTCAAACCACGCAATTCAAATTGGCCGATATGGCGACCGAGCTAGAGGCTGCGCGTGTCTTCCTGCGCCATGCAGCTGCAGCCTTGGATGCCAAAAGCCCTGAAGCGACAAAATTATGCGCTATGGCGAAACGGTTTGTCACAGATATCGGCTTTCATGTCGCAAATCAGGCGCTGCAGATTCATGGCGGTTACGGCTATCTCAAAGACTATGAGGTGGAACGCATTGTTCGGGATCTGCGGGTGCATCAAATCCTTGAAGGCACCAATGAGGTCATGCGCGTGATTATCGCAAGGGAATTAGATCGTGGTTTCTAACGTTTATCTAGGTCGTCGCAAACTGTTGTTGGGGATGGGTTCCGCCCTTGGTGCAGGGTTGGTTTCGGCTTGCGCCACTGGCCAAACTGGCCCTGTCGCCACCCGCCAAGCAAAAGGAGGTTCCGTCTTGACCAAGCCGATTATCATCGCCCACCGCGGCGCGTCGGGCTTGCGGCCAGAACATACGTTGGCCGCTTATCAACTTGCGATTGACCAAGGTGCCGACTTTATCGAGCCTGATTTGGTCTTGACCAAAGACGGTCACCTAATCTGTCGGCATGAAAATGAGATCAGCGGCACAACAAATGTGGCTTCAAAGCCAGAGTTTGCCGATCGAAAGAAAGTGCACGTCATCGATGGCGAGCCTTATGAAGGCTGGTTCACCGAAGATTTTACTTTGGCTGAGATCAAAACTCTGCGGTGTAAGGAGCGTTTGCCGCAATTGCGGCCCGGCAATATGGCCTATGATGGGCAATTTGACGTGCCGACTTTTGAAGAGGTTTTAGAGCTTGCCAAACGGCAAATCGCCACAACCGGTCACACGATTGGCGTGTATCCTGAAACCAAGCACCCCACTTGGTTTGAAGGTCTAAACCTATCGTTTGACGCGCCCTTGGTGACGCTTATTCAGCGATACGGTCTTGATGCGGCTGACGCGCCAATTTTCATTCAGAGTTTTGAAGTCACCAATCTCAAGCGCCTGCGCGGCAAGACTAAAGCGCCATTGGTGCAATTGATGGCTAAGGACGGTGGCCCATTTGATCTTAGCAAGGCAGGTGTCACTTATGGCAGCATGGCGACAGCGGCGGGCCTGAAAGAAATCGCCACCTATGCCAACGGCGTGGGGCCAGAGAAAATCCTGATCCTGCCGCGCGACGCCTCCAATAAAAACTTAATTCCAACCAGCTTTGTCGCCGATGCGCATAAAGCGGGGTTGGTGGTTCACCCTTGGACTTTCCGAGCTGAGAATTACTTTTTGCCGGACGACTATCGCCGAGGTCAAAGCTCTGACCCAACCTATTTGGCCCAACATGGTGATCTGATTGCCGAAGTTCAGGCCTTTATGGCCGCCGGTGTGGATGGGGTCTTCTCGGACTTTCCAGATATTGCAGTTCAAGCACGGGCGTCACAATGAGTGAAGCTGCTTCCCTGCCTGTTTTAGTTTCAACCCAAGGACACTTAGGCGTTCTGACCCTGAACCGCCCAGACGCGCTGCACGCGCTGGATGGGCAGATGGTCAAGATCATGACCGAAGCCTTATTGGCATGGCGAATGGATCCCGCCATCGCGGGTGTTATGGTCGATCATGCGGGGCCTCGCGGCTTTTGTGCGGGCGGCGACATCCGAATGCTGGCTGAAAGCGGGGCAAAGGATGGACAGGAAGCCCGCGCGTTCTTTTATAACGAATACCGCCTGAACCATCTGATCGCCAATTATCCAAAGCCCTATGTCGCGATCCTCGACGGCGTCACCATGGGTGGTGGGGTTGGCATCTCCGTTCATGGACCATTTCGTATTGGAACCGAGCGCACGTTGTTTGCCATGCCAGAGACCGGGATTGGCTTGTTTCCCGATGTTGGCGGTGGTTGGTTTTTGCCTCGCTTGTCTGGTGAGATCGGCATGTGGCTGGCGCTGACCGGCACGCGCATCAAAGCCGCTGATTGTGTGATTGCCGGCATTTTAACCCATTACATCCCCAGTGAACTTCTCGACGCGCTCAAGGCGCAAGTTGCGGGGGCTATGTCGACCCACACGCCACTGGCTGCCCTAAAATCTGGTCTCGCGGCTCTGGAAGAAGAGGCGGGCAGGCCCCAGCATCTGACCGCTGAGACTGTCGCCATCATCAATCGCTGTTTCGCGGGCGATAGCGTTGAAGCGATCGTGGAAGCCCTCGTTCAGGACGAAGGCGCGTGGGCTCAGGAACAAGTCAAAATTTTGGAGCAAAAGTCCCCCCAGACCTTGAAAGTAGCCTTTCGGCAGTTGCGCGAAGGTCGCGCAGCGACCGACTTTGCGACCCATATGGCGATGGAATATCGCATTGGCGCACGCGTTGTCCGGCGGCATGACTTCCTTGAAGGGGTTCGCGCGGTCATAATCGACAAGGATCAGGCGCCAAAATGGCAGCCAGTCAGTCTGGAAGAAGTGGACGACGCCCTGCTTGATGCAATTTTTGCCCCCCTCGAGGCAGGGGAAGGTACCGAATGGGAACCAATCACATGGTAGATATCGCCTTTATCGGCTTGGGTGCTATGGGCTCGGGCATGGCGGCAAATTTGGCGAAGGCTGGCCATCGGGTGTTTGCGTATGATCTTGCGCCTGCTGCGCTTGAAGCAGCCGTTGCTGCTGGCTGTGAAGCGTCACTATCTGTGGCAGAAGCCGTTGGGAAAGCTGATTTTGTGGTGACGATGTTGCCAACTGGGGCCCACGTAGTCGACGTCTATCAAAGCCGAGCTGGGGTGCTTGCCCATATTCGACCAGATACGGTTTTGATCGATTGCTCGACGATATCGGTTGATGATGCGCGGGCTGTGGGCGAGGCCGCGCGTGCTAAGGGCTTTGTAATGTGCGATGCCCCCGTATCCGGTGGCGTAGCCGCAGCGTCTGCCGGTACCTTGACCTTTATGGTTGGAGGTGCGGCAGAGGAATTTGAGCAGGCGCAACCTATTTTGCAAGCCATGGGCAAGGCCGTGATCCATGCGGGGCAATCGGGTGCAGGGCAGGCAGCCAAAATCTGCAACAATATGCTGCTAGCGATCTCCATGATTGGCACCTGTGAGGCGTTCGTGTTGGCCGAAAGGCTGGGTCTAGACCCCAAAGCTTTCTTTGACATCGCCTCTCAATCCTCTGGCCAAAGTTGGTCAATGACCAGCTATGCGCCAGTGCCAGGATTGGTACCTCAAGCGCCATCAAACCGAGATTTCATCAACGGATTTGCCGGAGCACTGATGTTGAAGGATTTAAGGCTGGCTTTGGAAGCAACGCACGGCGTCGGCATGACGGCGGCCTTAGCCTTAAAATCAGAAGAAATTTATAGTGAATATATTCTTAAGTACACACCAAATCGGGATTTTTCCGGTGTCATTGATATGCTTAGGAGCGAGTAAAGTTCATTTTAACAAGATATTAGAGACTTTGCCTTAAGTTGTCTCGAAACGTCGAAGAATACGGCGGGAGAAAAATTATGGCGGGTCAAACACAACAAAACTCGATCGGCGACTTGGTCGAAGAATCGAGCCTAAGCGAATATCGTCGTGCGCTTTCTTTGGTAGAGCGCCTCCATCGGCAATTGCTGGATGTCGTTAAGGACGATTTGGATCGTGCGGGTCATGATGATTTGACCCCCGTTCAGGCGCTCCTGATCTTCAACATTGGCGATGCCGAATGGTCTGCGGGTGAATTGAAGTCCCGCGGCTTCTATCTGGGTTCCAATGTTTCTTACAATTTGAAGAAGCTGCACGAGCTCGGCTATGTCGAGAGCGGCAAGTCTTTGCACGATAAGCGTCAGATCCGTTTACGTCTGACTCAAGAAGGCAGCGAGTTGCGCAAGCAGTTGGACGTGATGTTCCAGCGCCATGCCGCAACCTTGAGCCCAGTCGGCGGTGTCGAGAGCCCGGATCTAGTGGCATCGAACAAGACGTTGACCCGGTTAGAGCGTTTCTGGGCAGACCAAATCCGCTTCCGGCTCTAGGCTCTCGAAGCTTTCCAGATCAAAAAGCCGCTATCGAAGGGTCGATAGCGGCTTTTTTGCGCCCACACGCTACTTTAGTCTGCCAGCTGCGACATATTGCCTATGGCTTTGTGACCAATTTCATCTACTTATTCCTCAACGACTGATCGGATTAACGCGCGCGATGAGGGGGCTCGTAGGGGCCAGCTTACTATGGATTATGAAGGTGCCTTCAAAAAGGCCGTCACGGAAGTCCGCAATGAAGGCCGCTATCGGGTTTTCGCCGATGTGAAGCGCGTCCAAGGTCAGTTCCCGCGCGCGCGCCGTCGGACAGAATCTGGTGAGCAGGAGATCGTGATCTGGTGCTCCAATGATTATCTGGGGCAGGGGCAACACCCGCGTGTGTTGGCAGCCATGACCAGCGCGATTGATGATGTAGGTGCGGGATCGGGTGGAACGCGCAACATTTCTGGCACCACCAGTTTCCATGTCGATTTAGAATATGAACTCGCTGATCTGCACCAAAAGGAAGCAGCACTTCTCTTCACCTCTGGCTATGTCGCAAACGATGCGACTTTGGCTACGATGTCGCGCATCCTGCCGGGCTGCATCATCTTTTCCGACGAAAAGAACCATGCCTCGATGATCGAGGGCATTCGCCGTTCTGGTTGTGAGAAGCGCGTTTTCCGGCACAATGATGTTGCGCACTTGGAAAGTCTTCTTGCGCGTGCGCCGCTGGATGCGCCCAAACTGATCGCGTTTGAAAGCGTCTATTCCATGGATGGCGATGTGTCGCCAATTCATGCGATTTGCGATCTGGCAGAGCGCTATAATGCGATGACCTATCTGGACGAAGTTCATGCAGTTGGCCTGTATGGCGCACGCGGGGCAGGCATTGCAGAGCGGGATGGTGCCCTTGACCGCATTGATGTAATTGAAGGCACGCTAGGTAAGGCGTTTGGCCTAATGGGCGGCTATATTGCAGGCAGCCATTCAATGGTGGATGCAATCCGATCATTTGCCCCAGGCTTTATCTTCACCACCTCTTTGGCCCCCGTTTTGGCGGCTGGCGCTTTGGAGAGTGTGCGTATACTGAAAAGTTCAGAGGGCATAGAGTTGCGGGCGCAACATCAGCGCCAAGCCAATCTGCTCAAGCGTTTGTTCCTACAGGCCGGTCTTCCGGTGATGGATAGTTCTACGACACATATAGTGCCGCTTTTTGTCGGTGATGCAGTCCGCTGTAAGACGATTTCAGATCGTTTGCTTCAGGACCACGGGGTCTATGTGCAGCCAATCAATTTCCCAACTGTTGCGCGAGGCTCGGAGCGGTTGCGCTTTACGCCGAGCCCACTTCATGATGATCAACTGTGTGAAGCGTTGGTAGGTGCGGTGCTGGACGTTTGGCACACCAAAGCGCAGAGCCAAGTTGCATAGATATGGCGCACCAAGCGCAGCCAGACCCCCTTTTGAGGCAAATGGCTGCGCGGGAAATCTACATTGAACGACAGAACCGGGGTGCGTACGCGCAGGTCCGGGCTATTGATGCGCAAACCGGCTTGGAAGTCTCAGTAACTACGCCTTCAAACGCCGCCCAATTTGACCAAAATCGCTTGGCCTTACGGAAGCTGGGGCAATGTCTTATGGCGCAAGGTCATATGGTTCTCGACAATTGGAACGATAACGGCGCCGACTTGCCTGAGAAAGGTGAGGAGGTTTCCAAAAACACGGCTACGTCCTTGCCAAAACGTGGAATTTATACTTAGATTTCTCAAGTATTATCTTGAGGTTTTAAGTATAAATAGCAATCTCGTCGCATGTGAACAATCCGATTTCGGCGCATTTAGGATAATCTGCCTTTGAGAGGCAGCTTTTTGGCTGGATGGTGGTTTGTGGTGTCTATGTGGCCCTGAGTGGGCTGCGTGGGATCATGGTAGCG
>NZ_JBIIYV010000071.1:0-13327 GCF_044346625.1 Aquidulcibacter sp.
GCCAGACCCAACATATCACGGATTTCAGTGCCCGTTACGCCATTGCCCTGATCTTGCACGATGGCTTGATCTAACAACGACAGACCATCGCGAGCAGAGCCTTCTGCCGCGCGCGCAATCAGCTCCACCCCGTCACGAGCAATCTGTGTGCCTTCGCGACCGGCTATCTTCTCCAGATAATCGGCAAGAACCACAGGCTCAATCCGCCGAAGATCAAAGCGCTGGCAACGCGAAAGGATCGTCACGGGGACTGAGCGAATTTCGGTCGTCGCAAAGATAAATTTCACGTGCGGAGGCGGCTCCTCCAACGTCTTCAAGAGCGCATTGAACGCGCTCTTTGACAACATGTGCACTTCGTCGATGATATAGACCTTATAGCGCGCCGCGATTGGTCCATAGCGCACGCCATCGAGCAATTCTCGCATATCGCCAACACCAGTGCGCGAGGCCGCATCGAGTTCGAACACATCAGGATGATTGCCGCGCGTGATGGCTTCACATTGGCTGCCGAGCGGATCGAGCTGGATCGACGGGCGATCCGTGGTCGCGGTTTGATAATTTAGGGCGCGAGCAATCAGGCGTGCTGTCGTGGTTTTACCAACACCGCGCACCCCTGTTAGCATGAACGCATGGGCAATGCGGTTTGAGGCAAAAGCATTGGTCAAGGTGCGGACCATGGCTTCTTGACCGATGAGATCTTCAAACCGTTGTGGCCGGTATTTTCGCGCCAAAACGAGATAAGGCTGGCTGCCCTGCCCAGAACCGGCTTTTGCTGGCTCTTCAACAGGGTCCCCGAACATCGACAAGGTCAGATCGTCCGGCTCCGCATCGGCTTGGTCGTACCCAGGAAATCCTCCCGACTGTGGAAGATCACCCTCGCCGCCAAGATCCGTTTCGTCCATGCTGGGGTTCCAAACTGTGGGTGCGCACAGGTAAAAGGGTGGAGACCGAACGGCGACCCATAGCGAAACTCGTTGCGGCTGCTTCCTTCCGGACCTGACCGAATTGGCGAGGACTACGTCCACCGCCGATCTCCACCCCCCATATCGCAAGTCAAGCGGCTAGTTTCAAGCGCTAATGGCGGCAATCCTGTGGATGCAGCAGGTGTCAGCCAGCAACAAATCTTGCTTGACCAAGATAGGCGGGCCAGTTCAGGTGCACGCTATGGCACAATCTTCTCAATTCATCCCGTTCACCGCCTTCCCTCTAGACCGCGCCAGCGCGCTGCGCCGTGATGCCGACAAGATGGAAAGCCTGCTCAATCACCCAGATACCGATTTGATCTTGATCCAAGATGGTAAACCGGTTCTGACCCAAGCCCCACAAGCTTCTGGTGCCCGAAAGCTCTTGCGCTTGGCGAGCACGAGCAGATCGGCCTTTCTACCAAAGTCGAGCCCAGAGCCCATTCTGATGGGGCTGGATGACAGAGGCCGCGCTACTTTTGCGACCACACTGCCGGCAAGGTTTGATTGGAACGATGGGCCGTTACAGGGCCTCGGCGATACCGAAGACATGCGCGTGGCGGCCAGCATTATGGATATGGCCGACCTAGCGATCGCTGGGACCGCGAAGGCGATCCTAGACTGGCATAGCCGCCATAGCTTTTGCGCCAATTGCGGCGAGGCTACCCAGATGACAGAAGCTGGCTGGAAGCGGGCTTGCCCAGCCTGCAAAACCGAGCATTTCCCGCGCACAGACCCTGTTGCCATCATGTTGGCCGTCAAAGGCAATCAATGCTTGCTAGGTCGCGGCATTGGCTTTCGAGCGGGCTTTATCTCCGCACTGGCTGGCTTCATTGAACCGGGCGAAACGGTTGAAGAAGGGTGCGCACGCGAATTGTTTGAAGAAGCTGGGGTCAGAATGACCAGCGCGCGTATTGTCGCGAACCAACCTTGGCCATTCCCCTCGCAACTCATGATTGGCTTGATTGCGGAGGTCGCAAGCTATGACCTCAACATTGATACCCATGAAATATCCCAAGCAATCTGGTTCAGCCGCGATGAAGCCCGACAACTCTTGTCTGAAGCAGGCTGCACGCGTGACGGCGTCACTTTACGCGCGCCACCCCCGCTTGCAATCGCCCATCATCTGATCCGTATTTGGGTCGACGAAGGGGCCTAAAGAGCTTGGCGAACCACTAGGCTCACAAGTGCGCTCCCAATAAAAAGTAAGACCAGCTGTTACGGCTGAGGACCTGCAACGGCAGGCGGAGTTGCTGGCGCAGTTGGCGTGACCGGCAAAACACCGTCGGCTGCCTCTGCTGGCGTGGTGTTAGCCCCGGTTGCTTCCCCCAACGTCCCATCGGTGCCGGTGCCAAAAGAGTTCATTTGCATCAGGCTTGCTGGATCAATCGGTTCTGTTTGGCCTTGCGGGACGTTTGGACCTGGTGCTTCTGTGCCGTCTGGATAGACCCAGCGTGAGGCCCCTTCATCAATGCTGATCGCGGCCTTTGGCGCAAACCCTTGGCTGCCGTCATTGAGGCGCAAAACATACCAAACAATGCCTGAATTGGTTTGGCCGATGACCCGAACCACTTCGCCCGGTTGCAACGCGCGGACAATTCGCGAGTTGGGAAGTGGCGTTGCTTGTACGTTAGCAATTTGGATCGCGCGGCCGACGGCACCGACTGTGGCATTGTCTGCCCCGATCCCATCATTGCCGCTGGCATCATCATCAGCTGTAGTAAAGCGCTGCAGAATGTAGACGATGGTGTTGCCATCCAATGGGATGCGCATCCACAGCTCACCCTCAGCCTCGACCGATCCATCCGATACGAGGCGGGTACCGCCATCTACCGTGCCAACAATTTTGCCCGACATGGACGGGGTTTCACGTAGGTTCAAAAGCGCGGACGTGACGATGTTGCGAACGCCGCCACTGATCTTGTTGCTTCCGCTGACCGGGACAATCTCGCGAAACAAAGCCTTGGGCGCAAAGCCGTTTGCGCCATCTACGGCCGTCAAAGAAAGCCACTCAACGCCGGCGTTCACGCCCACGCTTTGCGCCGATACAATCGTTCCTTCTCTTAGGACCAGTGCAATCGGTGCCGTCAGAGCTGGCTCATTGCGGACTTCGGTGCGTCCCAAGGCACTATAGGATTTTGGTCCTTCAAGCGTTGGGATTGATGCCTGCTGGGCCGAGAACATCGCCTTAAACCCATAAAAGGCACCCAAAACAACCAGAGCCGCGACGCCGATCGCGCCCATAATCAGCAAGACCCGGCTAGCACCGCCCGATCCATGCGGCCGCATGTGGCTTGATGTTTGGGCTTCTTCTGAAAACATACTCTTAGCTTTCGCTTGGGTCGGGTTTAAACTAGCGGCACAATCGGCGTTTCGGCTGGTGCTTTATCAGGACTTGCAACAGCGCAATAGGGGGCCCAGCGATAGGCCTACAGCGCTTAGGCTATTGATTGGCCACAAGTGTGCGCCCAGATAACCAACCCTGATTGCCCTTGGGCGTTGTCACTAGATACCACGGCATGCCGGCAACAATGCGAACATCTTCAACCGACATCAGGGTATCGGTTGGCAGGACTTCCAAAACAGAATCACCCCCCGCCCCGGGCCGCGCCCTCAGGCTGGCGGTCGGCGTATCGACGCGCATCAGCGTCCCTACGCTAACAGCCATAGGCCCAGCCGGCACCTCAGGTTCAGCTTTTGGCGCGGGCATCGTGCTCACTTCGGGCGCGGTCGACGCGGCGGAACCAGCGGCCGTGTTCAAGTTTTGCGACGCAAGCACGGCTGCATTGCCGGATATCCAGCCTGTACGCCCATTGGTCAGTTGAACTTGATACCAAGGCAGCCCATTCGACATCTGCTGGGCGACAACCATAACCAGCACACCACTGGGCACTTGACCCAATTGTGGGCTTTCAAAAGCAGGGCTTTGATGGATGGACGCGGGCGGTCCGACAATTTGATAGGTCATTGGCTGAGGCAGGGGCACACTACCAATTTGCACCGGGGCAACCGGCATGATGGACCCATTTATGGTATTACCGGCCAGTGGATCTAGGCTCGAATAATCGCTGTCGCCCTCACCTAGCGGAGCCAGCATATCTTCGCGGATAAAGCCTGAGCGCGAACGATCGATGGGAATGGTAATGCGCAGCCATTCAAGACCGCCAACTTGGATACGCCCGGTGACATCGAGAATCGTTTCTGGAGCCAGCAACATGATCACTGCGCTAGTCGGATCAGGGGAAACACGCGCCTCTGTCGAGACGGCCACGCGACGCAATTCGGGCGGAGAGATTTGCTGGATATCCAGCCCTTCCGTCAAGGCTGACAAGCTTGACGAATTTAAGGCAGCATCGGTGTCTTGTTTGGGGCCATAGAGCCGCCAACCAATAAAGCCTAAAAGAACCAGAAGGGCAGCAATGACAACCCAACGGGTTAATCGCATGATGGTGAAGCCAGTTTGCGTGTCAGCGACTTGTTCTATCCGCGGCTCATAACGTCGCTCGGGCGGTGGTTCTGGGCTTGGTGGGGAGGGCTCAGGCGCACTTTGGGTAAAGATTGGCCCAACTTCTTCTGGGAAATCGACAATGGCCGCTAACGGACTGCCACAGCGGGGGCAAGCACTGCGCTCGCCGGCATAAGGTAGCTCCAACTGGTCGCGGGCAAACTCGCATGCGCTCGGCTCATTCGAACACCGCCCTTTACGCACCGCCAATCTCCTAACCTAGTTTTGTATTCTTAGCCTAACCAACCCTTGTGGCTTGGCCAAGCACTTTGCTGCGCTTTGGGCTGCGCTTTGGACGGTTAAATTCTTCCAATCTGCCGTGACGCTGCGCCTCAAACAAAGAAGTCCCGGCCTTTCGACCGGGACCTTCAAGTTGCCTGTCTAAATGCTTAGCCTTGGTGAGCTAAGACCGCGAGCAGGAGCAAAGCCACGATATTCGTGATCTTGATCATGGGGTTCACCGCAGGGCCGGACGTGTCCTTGTATGGGTCGCCAACCGTGTCGCCGGTCACAGAGGCCTTATGAGCCTCCGAACCCTTCATGTGCTTAACACCATCGCGGTCCACAAAGCCGTCTTCAAACGACTTCTTCGCATTGTCCCACGCGCCGCCGCCGGAGGTCATGGAGATCGCGACGAATAGACCTGTTACAATCACGCCCAACAGCATGGCACCAACTGCAGCCAAAGCCTGCGCTTTGCCAGCAATCATGTTGATCGCAAAGAACAGCACGATCGGCGACAAGACTGGTAGCAAGCTTGGCACGATCATTTCGCGGATCGCTGCTTTGGTCAGAATGTCGACAGCCCGACCATAGTCTGGCTTGCCAGTGCCTTCCATGATACCCGGAATTTCGCGGAATTGGCGACGAACTTCCTGCACCACCGCTTCAGCTGCACGGCCAACGGCAGTCATCGACCAGCCACCGAACAGATATGGCAACAGACCACCGATCAACAAACCAACAACCACATAAGGGTTGGAGAGGTCGAAGCTGACGTTGACACCGGCAAAATAAGGATACTCTGCTGGGTTGCTGGAGAAGTATTTCAAGTCCTCAGTATAGGCTGCAAACAAGACCAAGGCACCCAAACCGGCAGAGCCAATCGCATAGCCCTTGGTCACTGCTTTGGTGGTGTTACCCACGGCGTCCAACGCATCGGTCGTCTTGCGGACTTCTGGTGGCAGATTAGCCATTTCGGCAATACCGCCAGCATTGTCTGTCACTGGACCGAATGCATCCAGCGCCACAATGATCCCTGCAACCGACAACATGGTTGTTGTCGCAATGGCAATGCCGAATAGACCTGCCAAATTGAAGGTAGCAAGAATGCCGCCTACAATAATCAAAGCTGGCAGTGCAGTGGATTCCATCGACACGGCCAGGCCTTGGATGACATTGGTACCATGACCTGAAACCGAAGCTTGAGCCACGGATTTCACGGGACGATAATCTGTGCCGGTGTAATATTCAGTAACCCACACGATAGCTGCGGTAACGACCAAGCCAATCACACCAGACCAGAACAGGTTCATGGCTGTAATGGTCACGCCGCCGCTTGTTGTATAGGTTTGGGTTACTGTGGCTTGAACCACCGCATATAGACCCGCGACCGACAAAAGGCCTGCAGCAATGAGGCCCTTGTAAAGGGCGTTCATGATGTTGTTGTCTTTGCCCAAACGGACAAAATAGGTCCCGATGATCGAGGTGATGATTGCCATCGCACCAATGGCCAACGGCAAGGACATCATGACGGCAGCACCTGCTTCTTTGAAGAAGATCGAAGCCAACACCATGGTTGCAACCAAAGTCACTGCATAGGTTTCAAACAAGTCTGCCGCCATGCCGGCGCAGTCGCCAACATTGTCACCGACATTGTCTGCGATGGTTGCAGGGTTGCGAGGATCATCTTCTGGGATGCCTGCTTCAACCTTACCAACCATATCGCCGCCAACATCTGCACCCTTGGTGAAGATACCGCCGCCGAGACGCGCAAAAATCGAGATCAAGGACGCGCCAAAACCCAGCGCGACCAAGGGATCGATCACTTCGCGGCTGGTTGGCTCTAACCCGATCACTTCGGTCAGAATGTAATAATAGCCAGCCACACCGATCAACGCCAAACCAGCAACCAACATGCCGGTTACAGCACCGGAGCGGAAGGCCATGGAAAGGCCAGCGGCTAAGCTGTTACGTGACGCTTCGGTCGTGCGCACATTGGCGCGAACCGACACAAGCATCCCAACATAGCCAGCTAGGCCTGAAAGAACGGCACCAACCACAAATGCAAGCGACGTGGTGATGGAAAATAAGAAGGTTAGAAGAACAGCAATCACCACGCCGACGATGGCGATCGTGGTATATTGACGGTTGAGATAGGCATTTGCCCCTTCTTGAATGGCCGCAGCAATTTCTTGCATACGAGCATTCCCTGGGCTTGCTTTTAGAACTTGTTGAACGGTGATAAAGCCGTAGATCAACGCAATGACCCCGGCACCTATTGCCGCGACCACACTCATGACGCTAACGTCCATGTGTTACCTCTTTTCGTTTCCTGGCTCATCGGTGGCGGCAGTTTGTCTCCCGCTCTCCGGATGATCCCCCTTTATTGGTCTGTCTTCTTTACGGGGCGATTGTGCTGCTTGCAATGTGCCGCATCGGTTTCGCGAAATCCTTTTCAGTAAACCCCAAAAGTGACTGCACATTAACCAATCGTCGACATTCGTATGGCACAAACTCGCTATGACAAGTTCGACACGCCGATCCACGCTGCTTTTGAGTGCTGCCACTGCCGGAGCGGCAATATTGGCTACTGGCCTTGCGCCACGCCGCGCCTTGGCTGCAGACCCTAAGCCAGAGGCAGCAGGCGAGCCACTGGTTGCTGAGTTGACCAATGTTGTGCTGCCGATTGCCCGCAATGGAGCATTGGTGAATTATGTGTTTGTCACCTTAAAAATCCGGATGTCGGATCTCAATGCTGCGACATTTGTGCGTGAGCAGCACTTCTTGGTGCGCGACGGTGTCACAAGAGCGACTGGGCGCAATCCGATTCCGGAAGGCAAAGGCCCCAATACCTATGATCAAGCTGCCATTGTTAAAGTGGTGACTCAAGTTGTGACCGGTATGAAACCAGGTTTACGCGTCACGCGGGTTTCGCTTGAACAGGTGGCCTTTATGCGCCGCTAAATTGCCAACCTGTGCGAGCAGGTAAGTCGACCGAGCTACCACAATGGGTCAACACAATACCCTGCCCTTCTTGGCAAACGCCAATCTGGGTCACGCGAACCCCTATGGCCGCAAGCGCTGAAACAAAGGCTGCGGCCTTTTGTGGCGCAACACACATTAGCGCTTGATAATCATCACCACCGGTGACGAGGGCCAAAAGGCTTTCAACTGGATTATGCGAGCGCGTCATAAAGGCGGTCGCCTCTGCTGACAGTGGCACCTGCTCAAGATGAAGGTGCATCGCAAGGTGAGAGGCCTCAGCGACATGACCCGCATCCGCCAGCAGCCCATCCGAGATATCAATGCTAGCCTGCGCAAAGGTTGCGATTACATGGGCCACGGCCAAAGGCGGTGGTGCTGGGGCCATAGCGAAAGCAACCGCGCCCGCAAGCCCCTGCCCGTACATCTGCCCTAAGCGAACCTGCAGACCCAGATAGGAGTCCCCAATTATGCCAGTCAAAAAGACCAAGTCACCGCTGCGTGCGCCGCTGCGCAAAATTGGCGCGCCAGACACCAACAGACTACTGCCAATCAAGGTTAGGCTCGCCACCAAGGGTCCAGTGGTTGAACTGGTATCCCCGCCCAAAAGCGGGCAAGCCCCACATAAATCAGAGAGATCTTGACCCAGTCCCTCGGCAAAATCGGCTACTTGCGCGTAAGGGCGGCTCTTTGGCCACGCCAGCGTCAAGAAAGCGCCAATAGGCTTGCACCCCTTAGCAAGCAAATCCGACAAATTCCGCCGCACCAGACGCTTGGCCACCGAATTTAGTGGGTCGGAGGAAAGAAAATGCGTGCCTTCAATGACCTGATCGCAGGTAACTACATGGCCTAGCGGCGAACTTGGTAAGTAGGCCACATCATCTTTGAGGCCGTATGCTCCGGGAGCGCCGCGCGTAAGCGGTGCCCAAAGCTGAGCAATTAGATCAAACTCTGGGGGAGCTTGTTCCACACCGGCTACCTAATGCTTAAGAGGTTAGTTGGCGGAAGTCGTTGGCATTCAATTCGCGCGCCAAACGGTCCAACAAACCATTGGTGAACCCACCTTCGGGGCCATCGAAAAACGCATTCACAATGCCAACATATTCGTCGATCACAACTGCCACAGGAACATCGGCTCGACGCAGAAGTTCGAAGGTTGCAACCCGGACCGCCGCGCGTACGATCGAATCAATGCGGTCCAGCCGCCATCCCTTCGCCAGTCGCAACTTGATGGATGCATCGATCAAGGCTTGCTCTTCGACTACGCCTTCGACAAGGGCTCGAAAGAAATCAACGTCCGCCGTCTCCAGAGGGCCTGTCTCGCTGTCTTCACCTAAGCGGTGGTCCAGATATTCACGCACTGTCGATTTGACGCCACCGCCCGAGATTTCCATTTGATAGAGCGCTTGCACTGCAGCCAAGCGCGCGCCGCGACGCGCATCTGTAATCGACGAAGGTTTTGTGCGGGTCATACGCCGCCCATGTTCAGGCGCCGCTTCACCGCCAACACGGTCAAACATGCCACCACTGCATCCTTGCCTTTGTTCTTTTGATCACGCTTGGCACGAACCAGGGCTTGGGCTTCGTTTTCAACCGTCAAAATGCCATAGCCGATTGGCAGGCCTTCGACCGAAAGCTCCATCAAAGCGCGGGCGCTTTCGCCGCAAACATAGTCATAATGCGAGGTCTCGCCGCGAATGACGCAGCCCAAGGCCACATACCCATCATAGTGACGACCAGCAGGACGATGAGTTGCGCGTTCGGCGTGGGCGATAACAGCGGGAATTTCGAAGGCCCCTGGTACCTTGATCAAATCATAAGTGCCGTTAGCGGCCTTAATCGCCTCAGCGGCCCCAGCCACCAATTCTTCCGCAATATGGGCGTAGTAGTCGCCAACAACAAACAATAGGTGGGGCGGATCGAAAGAAAGGGTCATAGCCTAGTCCAAGGTTGAAGCTGGTGAAGGGGTCGTCAGGTCTTACGAGATAGGATGCGTTCCACGTAACGTGCAACTTGATCCGCTTCAAGATTAACACGTGTACCTAGCTTTAGGCGACCCAATGTTGTCACCTGCCAAGTATGGGGAATGATATTGATCCCAAAGGTCACATCATCCACTTCATTGACCGTCAAAGACACGCCATCGATTGCGATGGACCCTTTGGTCGCAACATATTTGGCCAAAGACTCAGGAACCCGAATCGTAACCCGGTGACTCTCATTTTCAGGGGTCACTGCGACGACTTCGCCGATGCCGTCGACATGACCTGACACCATGTGTCCACCCAATTCATCCCCAAGCTTCAGCGCGCGCTCAAGATTTAACGCCGTGCCGACCTGCCAATCCTTTGCGCAGGTTACATCAAGGGTTTCTTGACTGACCTGCACCCGCCAGCGCGACCCCGTCGCGATTGGCTCAAACGAGATCAGCGTGAGGCAGACGCCTTGGTGGCTGATCGAAGCGCCCAAGGTCAAACTTGCTGTATCATAGCCGCTATCGACTGTGATGGCCGCATCTGTGCCCGGCCTGTGGTCTATCGCCACAATGGTTCCAATATCGGTGATAATCCCTGTAAACATCGGTTTGCCTTCTAAGTTGGGCTGAGGTCGAAACAATCAAGAACGTCTCGACCAAACTGCTTATGGTCAGTTTGCTGAAGGACCCATGCTTGCGACAAGTCTTGAACATTTAGGCTTTCAAACACCGGTCGTCCATCGCCACCCATAAGTAAGGGTGCGCGAAACCAGGCAATGTGATCCACCAGCCCTGCCCGAAGGAAAGCGGTTGCCAAGACGGGGCCCGTTTCCACCATCAAAGTTTTGATGTGGTAGGTGTCTGTGAGGAGACGCACCACTTCATCCAGGTCCAACCCTATGGTCCCAGCCTGGCTTGGGCGAACGAAATGATGTTTGACCTCGCCCAACTCCGCCAGCCTTTCGGCTGGAACAGGGCCACCTGTACACCAGATCAGACCAGCCTTGTCTGTGGTTTGGACCAACTTACTCGCAGATGGCAGCCGCCCATCTCGGTCAAGCACTACACGCCATGGCTGATGAGCAGGGGGCGGGTCGAGCCTGGCGGTCAGTTCAGGGTTATCGGCAAGCACGGTGCCAATCCCAGTAAGCACCCCATCATGGGCACTGCGCATCCGATGAACTTCAGCACGCGATTCTGGCCCCGTGATCCATTGGCTCGCCCCGGTGACCGTCGCGATGCGTGCATCCAGACTGGTCGCTAATTTCAGCGTGATGATGGGGCGATCCTTAGCCACCTTAGTCTTCACTCACACTGCCCCGGCGTTTGAGGCTCTCTTTCAACGCGCCTAACTCGTCATCGACGAAGCGGTTGAAGTCTTCAGCCTCGCGGAAATCGCGATAGACAGACGCATAGCGCACAAAGGCAACGGGATCCGTCTCGCCCAAAGCATCCAGTACGAACTGGCCAACCGTACTGGTCGGAATTTCTGTCTCGCCAGAGGTTTCCAAGCGCCGCACGATGCCAGAGATCAAATGCTCAATCCGCTCTTCTGGCACTTCACGTTTGCGCAAAGCGATCGCTACCGACCGATGGAGTTTGTCGCGATCAAACAATTCACGCGTCCCATCTCGCTTGACGACCTTCAACTCCCGCAATTGCACCCGCTCAAAGGTCGTGAAACGGCCGCCGCATGCCGGACATTGACGGCGACGCCTGATGGAAACACCGTCTTCAGCCGGACGAGAGTCCTTGACCTGAGTGTCAGCGAATCCGCAAAATGGGCACCGCATGGACTATCCTTTCGAATGCAGCCTTGGCGAGGCAAATACCTCGCCTGTCTGCCTCTTAGTAGATCGGGAAGCGCGCGCACATCGCTTCAACTTCGCCGCGCACCCGGGTTTCCACTTCTGGGTTTCCATCTGGTGTCCCGGCAAGTGCGTCCAACACTTCCACGATCTTATCACCAATCCAGGTGAATTCCTCAGTGCCAAAGCCACGTGTCGTTCCCGCGGGCGAGCCCAAACGAACACCTGACGTCGTTGCCGGTGGCTTTGGATCAAACGGCACACCGTTTTTGTTACAGGTAAAGCCTGCCCGTTCCAACGCGGCTTCGCTGGCCTTGCCGGTCAGATCCTTCGGCCGCAAATCTACTAGCACGACATGGGTGTCGGTGCCGCCTGAAACCAGATCAAAGCCCCCTGCCTTAACTGCTGCCGCCATCGCTTGAGCATTGGCGACCACTTGGCGCGCATATGCTTGGAATTCAGGCGTCAACGCTTCGCCAAAAGCCACGGCCTTTGCCGCGATGACATGCATCAATGGTCCGCCTTGTAAGCCAGGGAATACAGCCGAATTGAACTTCTTTCCCAAGGCCTCATCATTTGACAAGATCATGCCTCCGCGCGGGCCACGCAGTGTCTTGTGAGTGGTTGTTGTGACAACATGGGCATGGTCGAGCGGATTTGGGTGGGCTTTGCCGGCAACAAGCCCCGCAAAGTGGGCCATATCGACCATGAAATAAGCTCCAACGGAATCGGCAATCTCACGGAACCGCGCGAAGTCGATTTGGCGCGGATAGGCAGAACCGCCGGCAATAATTACTTTCGGCTGATGTTCCTTTGCCAAGGCCGCTACAGCATCATAGTCGATCAAATGGGTATCTGGACGCACACCGTAAGAAACCGCGTTAAACCACTTGCCCGATTGGTTAGCAGGTGAGCCATGTGTGAGATGTCCACCGCTTGCCAAGTCTAGACCAAGAAACGTGTCGCCCGGCTTTAAAAGTGCCAAAAACACGGCTTGGTTTGCCTGCGCGCCGGAGTGTGGTTGAACATTAACATAGCTGCAGTCAAACAATGCCTTTGCGCGCTCAAGCGCCAGATTCTCCGCCACGTCGACAAACTCACACCCACCATAATAACGACGACCGGGATAACCCTCAGCATATTTATTGGTCATAACAGACCCTTGCGCCTCGAGAACCGCACGGGACACGATGTTCTCTGAGGCAATCAACTCAATTTGAGTCTGCTGCCGATGCAGTTCCTCTTGAATGGCAGCTTCCAATGCGGAATCCTTCGCACCAAGCGAGGCCGAAAAAAAGTCTTTACTTACAAAATTTTGGCTGTCCGCGAGGGTGGTCATAGTCGTTGTGTCTCCGTTTAACCCGTTCTACATGAACCTAGGCGCCGCATGCAACAGGGCAAGACCACATCGATATCATAATAGAATAACCTTATACTTAAAATTAATAAAGAGCCCCGAACATAATAGAGGTTTAAGTAGAGTGAAAATCTCAGTTCTCGAGATCATCATACTAGGTTATCATTAGCATCATGGTCATTATACACAAAAAATCAAATACTTGCTCAAAATGTGGCAATCCAACATGCGGCAACCAAAGCGTAGAATCGCCATGAAGATCTAATTTTTGAATTGATACCCCTTATTTCAAAAGTATCCATTCGGCGAGGGCCACATACCGGTGAGGTATGAACTGGGCTAGTTACTGTGCGTATGGAGACGTTACAGACGATAGCAGCGGGATATGGGGATCGTGTCCCACGGCGTGGTGTAACAGCGGCGTCATGAGGTAGCCGGTTTAGGGCTGAGTTGATCATGTTCAGGGGACTGCGCTGAGCATGACGATGGGATCATTGCTTAAAGGTGCGAGAGTTT
>NZ_JBIIYV010000138.1:0-4127 GCF_044346625.1 Aquidulcibacter sp.
GAGACAGAGTTTAATCGCCTAAGCACTTATGAGTGGGAGCGGATTCGCGATTTCCTGATCCTGCATTATTGCGCAACCGAACGCGATGATACGGAACTCTGGCGTTATTGCGCTTCCATGAGCCTGCCAGACACGCTGACCTATAAGATGGCGCACTTCCGCAAATATGGGCGGATGGTCTCTGATGGGCCGGAACTCTTCCTCAATCCAAGCTGGTTGGCGGTTTATTTGGGCCAGTTTGTCGAGCCTGAGGGCTATGATCCATTGGTGGACACCCGCACCCATGTTGAAGCCGATCGCCACTTGGCGAGCCTAAAGACCCTTATGGCGCAAACGGCCGAAACGTTCCCAACCCACCGCGACTTCATCAACCAAACCTGTAAGGCAGGCTAGATTTTAGCTGACCATCCGCAAGCGCGGGCCTTCTTCGCTGGCTTTGATGACTTCGGTGCTGGACTTAGGCTTGCCGAACAGATTGCCTTGGGCATGGGTAATGTCGAGTTCGAGGATTTCGACAATCGTGCGTTCGGTCTCGACCCGATCTGCAATCAGCTCGACCCCATAACGTGAGAAGAGGGCAGAGACGTCTGCCGGTTCGAACTGACGATTGAGGCCGGTCACAGGCACTGTCTTGGCTTCAACCAATTGCTGCACCAGTTTATCACCGGCAATCTTCACATACCGAACGCCCATGCGCTCTAGCTTGCGCAAGTCGAGGTCTAGGGTCTCGCAACGGTCAATCGAGAAGCGGAAGCCCAGATCAAACAATCGGCCCATGTTACGCTCAGCCGCCATCGGGATTTTCTCAAACGAGTCGCGGGTAAGCTCGAAAATGATCGAACCAGCGAGATCTTTATTGTCGCGCAAGAAAGCGATGAATTGCGGGAAGAAGGTCTCATCCCCCAAGCTCGTGGTCGAGATATTGCAGAAGAGCCCAATGCGTCGGTCATGCTTGAGTAGGCGACGGGCGATCTGAACGCACCGAAGCAAGAGGAGGTTGTCGATCTCACCAACCAAGCCCGAAGGCTCTGCCACGCGCAAGAATTCGCTGGGCAAAATCACTGCGCCAGATGGATCGCGCAGGCGGGTAAAGCCTTCATAATAAACTGTCTTGCGCTGCGGCAGTGCGACGATGGGCTGCAAGTGCAGCTCAATCCGATTTTCTTCCAACGCTGAGCGAACAGCCGCCAAGAGGTTTTGATCGGACCGGCGCGGCGAGAGCTTTTGGCCTTCAGAGGCTGTGGCCTCGCGCCGACGTTCATTCTTCTGCACATAAGTCGTCAGAAGCATCGCGATTTCGCGCACTTCGCGCGCCAAGGCAGCCTCGCGTGCAGCCGCATCTTCTGCAACAGTCGTTTTTAGGGTCTCAATTTCTTGATGGGTTGCACCCTGCATGTCTTTCAGGGACTGGAATTCATTATCGATCCGGGTCTTTTCAGATCGTGAGAGTTTTGCCTCCCGCGGCGTGAAGGCGAGATGGAACAAGCCGCAGGCAACGCCTAGCAATCCGCCCATGCAAACGGAAACCGCAAGGCTGACTTCTTGGATGTAAAAGGCAAACGCCCCCAACCCAACCGAGGCGATGCAATAGACTAAGAAGAGGATAAAATTAGCGGCGGCTAGCACGGGCTTCTCCCGAGGATGCAAGGAATTTTCACCCGCAAATCATGGAAGCTGAACTGGTTAACGTTTGGTTTACCATCGTGAAATCACAGAAAAATTTCAGTCGGACTTCCCATCGACTTTGCCGTCGACTTTGATTGCAGTTGATATCGTCAGATCCCGGCCAAAATTGGGTATGGCGGTGTCTTGTCCTGCCTCAATAACTTCGCGACGCATGGTGCGCGCGCGTTCAAAGGTTGCGAATAAGGTATCGCCATCACCCCAGCGTATGGCGCGACGCAAAGCGGTCAAATCCTCTGAAAAGCGTCCAAGTAGATCCAGGACTGCATCCTTGTTGAGCAAAAACACATCGCGCCACATGGTCGGGTCAGAGGCTGCAATGCGGGTAAAGTCCCGGAAGCCCCCTGCAGAATATTTGACAACTTCACTATCGGTCACCGCTTCCACGTCTTGAGCGGTTGCCACAACGCAGAAAGCGATCAAGTGGGGCAAATGACTGGTCATGGCGAGGACTTGATCGTGGCGGACTGGATCCATAAAATCAACTTTGGCACCCATGGCTTCCCAGAATTGTGTTAATCGAACAACGGCCTCTTGATAGGCAGGGCGAGGGTCAGCAAGCGGGGTAAGAATGGCCCAGCGGCCCTCAAACAAAGTTGCAAAGCCCGCATCCGGGCCAGACTTTTCACCGCCAGCAATCGGGTGGCCCGGGATCAAGAAGCAGGCTTCAGGCAGAACAGGTTGTAGCTGTTGCACGATGGCTTCTTTGACAGAGCCAACATCTGTCACAATAGCACCGGCTTTGATGTGCGCCCCAATTTGGGCCCCGATAGGCCCCATCGTCGCAGGCGGTGTACAGAGGATAATCAAGTCCGCCCCGGTTACAGCGGCTTCGACCGTCTCGGCCACGTCACCAAGCCCTAGTTCTTGCACGCGTTCGCGAACGCTTGGGTTCAGGTCAAAGAGCACGATCCGTGACGCCAAGGCGTTTGCTTTAGCGGCGGCAGCCAACGACGAGCCGATCAGGCCGACCCCAATAATCGCTAAGGTGTCAAAGTGGCTGGCCGCGTCCGACATTACGACCCCATGAAATCTTTGAGTGCCGCGACCGTGAGGCGGTTTGGCTCTTCAAGGCCGATTGAAATGCGCAAATAGGCGTCCAAGCCATAGGCACGAACGGCACGCACAATGACCCCGCGCGACCGCAGATAGGCGTCGGCTGCTGTAGCGTTCTTTTCGGGCTCGCTTGGGAACTTCACCAAAATGAAGTTGCCGACGCTGGGGGTCACTTCAAGGCCCAGAGCGCGAATTTCGTGCGTCAAAAAGGCCAGCCAATGGGCGTTAAAGGCGATGCTATGGTGGGCAAAGTCTTGGTCGAGTATGGCGGCTTCTGCTGCCGCTAGGCCCGGCGCGCTGATATTGAAAGGCCCACGCACGCGGTTGAGCGCATCGATCACCACTTGCGGGCCATAGCACCAGCCCACACGCGCAGCAGCAAGCCCGTGGATTTTGGAGAAGGTGCGCGTCATCAACACGTTACTGGCTTCCCCAGCCAGCTCAAGACCCGACGAATAATCATTGGTCTGCACATACTCGCTATAAGCGGCGTCAAGGACCAAGAGTACTTGGTCAGGCAGGCCCGCATGCAGGCGCTTGATCTCTGAATAGGGCAGATAGGTGCCAGTCGGGTTATTGGGATTGGCCAAAAAGACGATTTTGGTCTTGGACGTCACACAAGCCAATAGTGCATCAACGTCGGCCGTCAGATTGGTTTCAGGGGCGGAAACACAAATGGCACCGGCTTGTTGTGCAGTCAGGCGATAGACCAAAAAGCCATGTGCGGATTGGACGATTTCATCGCCTTGATCAAGAAAGGCCCGCCCCAAGAGCTGGAAAATCTCGTCAGATCCGTTTCCACACATGATACGGCCAGCGTCGAGGCCATAGCGGCTAGCAATTGCGGTACGCAGGCCTGCATGGTCGCCGTCTGGATAAGTTGCCAAATCTTCGGCAGCGGTTTGATAGGCGAGACGTGCGGCTGGGCTGCAGCCTAAAGGATTTTCATTGGATGACAGCTTCCAAGGCTTTTCAATCCCCGGGATCTTTGCTTCGCCGCCCTTATAAGGGACAATATCGAGAATTCCGGGCAGGGGCGCGACTGACATTTTCATAGCCTTCATCGGGTAATCTTTTGCTGCGTGGGCATGACCTTCCGACCCGTTTTGGTCAAGGGGGCTTTGTGTGCAGTTTTCTTCTGTTCGAGTGTCCCATTTTAAGTCACCCTTTACATCCTTTGTGTAGAAGGAGCGGTGAACAGACGCAAAAGCATCAAATCTTGGTTTGAGTTTTAGGCGTCATGACCGGGAAAGCCCGGCAACAAAGAATTTGGTGGGTATAATGAGTAAGACCGTCCTAATCGTTGATGACGATCCGTCGCAGCGCCGCCTGTTACAGGGTGCCGTTGAACGTCAGGGCTTTGCAACGCGAACCGCCGAAGATGGCGC
>NZ_JBIIYV010000139.1:0-4095 GCF_044346625.1 Aquidulcibacter sp.
TGAACGATAGGTAACAGGGGACCGTCATGCAAAGAATTTTGCTGGCCGAGGATCATGACGACAATCGCGAAATGCTGATGCGTCGTCTTACACGGGCTGGATTTGAAGTGCGCGGGGCCAGCGACGGTCAAGACGCCCTAACCCAAGCCTTGGCATGGAAGCCTGACCTTGTGCTGATGGATGTATCGATGCCGATTATGTCGGGCCTCGATGCCACCCGCCTGATCCGCGAGAAGTTGGGCGCAACCATCAAGGTCATCGCCTTGACCGCCCATGCGATGAACGAATCCCGTGAAGCTTGCTTTGAAGCTGGCTGTGATGCCTTTGCCACCAAACCGGTAGATTGGCCGAACCTGATGGAAGAAATGAACCGCCAATTTCAAGGGAGGACGGCGTCATGACCGAAGATCTCAAGGACCAATTTGCCAATACCAACATCCTAATTGTTGACGATATGCAGGATAATATCGATGTGCTAGCCCGGCGCCTACGTAACCGTCAAGCCACCGTTTATGAGGCCAGTGACGCCACAGAGGCGCTGGATATCTTGAGCGTTTCGCCGATCGATATCCTGTTGCTGGACGTCATGATGCCCGGCCTAAGTGGGCTGGATGTGGTCAAAAAAATCCGCACCAAACGGTCTGCCGCCGCTTTGCCCATCATCATGGTCTCTGCCCGGACTGACCAAGCCATGATGGTGGAGTGTTTGCAGGCGGGCGCCAATGATTATGTCACCAAGCCCGTGGATTTTCAGATCGTTAGCGCCCGTATCACGACACAATTAGGCATCCGCGAAACCTATCGAGCCGCACTCCGGGATCGGTCGAAGCATATCGGCCTTGCAGAAGAAAGACGGGTTCGGCTGGCAGAAGCCGAAGCCAAGATCGCAAGCCTAACGGGTAAGAGTTAGGCTGGGAAAAACCCCTTAGCCTTTATAGTCGTGCCACAGACCTGTGCCGTCTAAGAGCTGCAGGCCGCCTTCGGTTTCCCGCACATAGTTTGGGTCGAGTGGGGCTTTAAATGCCCCACCGGGTACATCCAAAACATAGGTGGGCTGGGCGAGGCCCGTCAGCGTGCGGCGCAACCCAGCCATAAGGTCTTGGCCTTCTGCAATCGGCAACCGAAAATGGCCGGTGCCGGGTGCCAAGTCTGGATGGTGCAGATAATAGGGTTTTACCCCAAGGGCGACAAAGCCGCGCATCAGGTCTTGCAGCACATCCAAGCGATCATTCACGCCCCGCAGCAAGACAGACTGACTAACCAAACTAATCCCCGCCTCACGCATCCGAATAATGGCGGCTTTGGCTTCTGGGGTGAATTCGCGCGGATGATTGGCATGAATGGCGACCCAGCTTGCGACGCCCTCTGCCCTTAGCGCGCTTACAAATTCATCGGTAACGCGTTCTGGCGCCACAACGGGCACACGCGTATGCCAACGCACGACTTTCACATGATCAAGGGCGGCCAAGGCTTGCACCAAGTCGCGCGCGCGACGGGCAGACAACATAAAGGGGTCGCCGCCCGTCAGGATGACCTCAAGAATCTGAGGACGTGCCCGGATGTAGTCCAAAGCCTGATCCAGGTTTTCGCCTACCAAAGCCTCGCCACCAGGCCCTACCATCTCGCGGCGGAAGCAGAAGCGGCAATAGACAGGGCAAACCGACAGAATTTTCAGAAGAACGCGGTCTTCATAACGGTGGACGAGGCCCGGCACGGGCGAGAAGGCTGCATCGTCAATCGGGTCGGCGCTTTCCTCTGGGCTGTGCTGTAACTCAAAGGTGGAAGGCACAAATTGCGCCCGGATCGGGTCTTGCGGGTCGGCTCTGTCGATCAGGTCCAGCATCGTCGGCGTCACCGCCACGGCATAGCGTTCCGCCACCGCTTCTAATCCGGCTGCTGCTTGTGAAGTTACGAGACCCAGTGCTTGAAGATCGACGATCCTGGTGCTCGTTGCTTCTGCCTGAACAGGCCGCGGGAGTGCTTTAATCCTTGCCTGTGGAGCCAAAGCCGCCTGTTCCCCGTGCCGTCTCGTCGAGCTCTTCAAACTCCATCCAGCCAATTTGCGTGATGGGGGCAACGACCATTTGCGCAATGCGATCGCCGCGATGGATGCGGAAGCCCTCCCAACCATGATTGATCAGGATCACACCGACTTCACCCCGATAATCCGCATCAATCGTGCCAGGGCTATTGAGGCAGGTAATGCCATTCTTCAGTGCGAGGCCAGAGCGGGGGCGAACTTGTGCTTCATAGCCAGCCGGCAAAGCAATGCACAGACCGGTCGGGATCAGAGCCCGCCGACCGGGTAGCAAGTCGATATGGCTGCCTTCCGCCAAAGCGGCGCGCAAATCCATGCCCGCTGATTGGCCGGTTTCATAAGTCGGCAACGGCAAATCACCAAAATGGCTAAGCTTTTTGACAGCAACCAAGGGACGAATTGTCTCCGCAGCCTCAGAAGGCGTCGTGGGCGCACGGGTCGAGAACGGCTTCAACATCCTTAGTCCTTCATGGGGCACTTGCCTTTGGCACGCCTGTCAAAAATCTCTGAGCGGCAGAGGTGCCGCCGAACCTAGCTCAATCCAGTAGCCAGATTCGGTTGGACACTGGGCTCAAATCCGTAATGCTTCAACCACCGGACATCGGCAGCAAACATGTCGCGCAAGTCCGGGATGCCATATTTCAACATCGCCAGTCGGTCGATCCCCATACCGAAAGCAAAGCCTTGATACTGATCTGGATCAATGCCGCAGGCACGAAGCACATTGGGATGAACCATGCCGCAGCCCAAGATCTCGAGCCAATCTGTACCCGTACCAATCTTCAAAGCACCACCGGAACGGTCACAGCGGACATCCATTTCCGCCGACGGTTCGGTGAACGGGAAATGGTGTGGACGGAAACGCACATCAACGTCGTCGATCTCAAAGAAGGCGCGCATGAAATCCATCAGCACGCCCTTGAGATGGCCCATATGCACCCCGTCTTCGATGACGAGACCTTCAATCTGGTGGAACATCGGCGTGTGGGTCTGGTCTGAGTCGCAGCGATAGGTGCGGCCTGGTGCCACGATCCGGATCGGCGGCTTCTGGGTCAGCATGGTGCGCACTTGCACGGGGCTGGTATGGGTGCGCAACAGCATACGCGAGCCATCTTCCTTCTCTTCAAAGAAGAAGGTGTCATGCATATCGCGCGCTGGATGCTTGGGCGGGAAATTCAGTGCGGTGAAATTGTGGAAGTCATCTTCCACATCCGGCCCTTCCGCGATGGAGAAGCCCATATCGGCAAAGATGGTTTGAACCTCTTCGAACACCTGCATAATCGGATGGATCTTGCCGCGCCGCTCGGGTCGCGCGGGCAAGGTCACATCTATGCGCTCTGCCAAAAGGCGCGCGTCGAGGGCGGCTTGGGCCAGCGCCTCTTTCTTGATACCAATCGCGTCGCTGAGACTTTGCTTCAAGCCATTGACCAATGGGCCAAAAGTTTGACGCTCCTCGGGGCTCATCCCGCCCATGCCTTTAAGAAGTTCCGACACGCTGCCCTTCTTTCCAAGGGCATTGACGCGCACCAGTTCAACGGCCGCTTCATCTTGAGCGGCATCTAATTGGGCAAAGAGATCGCGGGAGAGAGTGTCTATATCAGTCATGAAACGGTCCTAGCGGATTGGACGCCCAAATGGGAGGGGGGTGGCGCAGATGATTGACGATCGCGCTTTGCCCAATCCTCACAAAAATGTGAGCCCGCCTAGCGCTGACACAGCCTCCCCCGCCCCCTAAGAAAACGGCTCAAAATTTCAGGCGGGGCCATGGCCCCGCCTCGGGGAGATTCCAATGTTCCGTGCGGCCCTTTTTGCTTTCAGCGCTTTCGCTATGCCCTTGGCTGTCGTGGCCAACCCGGCCCAGACCACCACAGCCGAGCAAGCGTTCAGCAATCCCTTCCTTGAAACCAAAACCACCAAATTTGGCGCACCTGCTTTTGACCGGATTCGCCCGGAACATTTCCGGCCGGCCTTTTATGAAGGGATGCGCCAACAAAGGGCTGAGATTGAGGCCATTGCCAATGCGAAAACGGCCCCCACATTCGACAATACCATTCTCG
>NZ_JBIIYV010000140.1:0-4057 GCF_044346625.1 Aquidulcibacter sp.
GCCTGTGCTGGCGGTACCGCAGCCTGTTGTGTGGGTGAAGGCGGCAACGCCATCGACATGGGCGAACTCCGCCATGCGATCTTCATGGAAATGGGCCGCGCGGTCGATCAAGTTGAACGGATTATTCTGAAAAACAATCTCTTCTTTGGGCAGGGGGTTAGGCGCGCCCGGGGCCGTATTAGGCCACAGATCAATCATGGCGTCTGGTTCAATTTGAACAGCGCCTGTCTGTGCGCTTGCGGTAGCCGGAAGGCCAAAGAGCGCAACAAACACACAGAAGAAAGCCGAAACCAGTCGTGCGAGCCGAAATGGGTGCCCTACTACATTCATCCTGTTTCCCATCCTTCGATCTTGAGCCGGCTTATCCGCTAGATGGAGAAGGCCGTATTCTCTTTGATAAGTCCAAACGCGTCACGGGTTTAGAAACTGGCGCATCAGCCCACGACCTTTTGACCGTTTGTGTTGGTTTTCCGCTCTATCTTATTCACTTAGCGCGGGCTTTGCTCTAAAAAGCGCACCGAGTACAGACTGTTGCGTTTGCCTTACTTTGTTTTGTCCTGCGTGGTAAGGATGAAGGGCGCGTCGTGGTTTTCTTGATAGACAGCGCACCCTAGAAAGTAGTTTCCAAACCCCATGTCTTCTTCGGACAATTCTTCACGCAAGCCTTCAGCGAGCCCGTTGGGATCTGCCAGCGGCAAGACCCCGGCGACATCGGGGACCTTGAGTGAAGGGGAGCGTGATCGCTTTGCCGATCTGATGGAAGCCGTGGCGATCCACAAAGATAAAGCGGCTTATGGTGAGTTGTTCGCTTATTATGGCCCGCGCGTGAAGGCCTATCTGATGCGTCTGGGGGCAGATAATGCACTCGCGGAAGAATTGGCTCAAGATGTGATGGTCACGGTCTGGCGCAAGGCTGATCTGTTTGATCGCACGCAAGCGTCCGTCTCAACGTGGCTGTTTCGGGTGGCGCGCAACAAGCGCATCGATGCTATCCGCCGCACCACCAAACCAGAGCTTGATCCCAATGACCCATTGCTCTTGCCCTCGGCTCCGCCAGCTGCAGATCAATTGATCACAGGTGCCGAGCGCGATAAGCTAGTCCGCGCTGCCATCGTTGATCTGCCGGAAGAACAACGCCAACTCTTGCATCAAGCCTTTTACGACGGCCTCTCGCATCGCGAGATCGCTGTGCAGACTGGCACCCCACTTGGAACCGTCAAGTCCCGACTTCGATTGGCTTTTTTGAAGCTAAGGTCGAAACTGGACAGCCCGGACTGATCGATTGCGGCAAGTTCGCCTTGACGTTAGGAAATGGCAACCAATATCGACTATCTTGGAACCGTGAACGAGCCTGCGCTCGGTTGCGCCACGACTTGGAATTGCCCTTTTGGGGTTGGGATTAGGGAAGACAATGATCAGCGCAAATCCTGATGACTTCCTGACTGCAGACCCGTCTCTGCGCCTGCTGGTTGAAACCCAGGCGGTGCTTAAAGGCATCTCCCCTCTCGCGCTGGATATTGGCGATGTGATTGGCAGCGACGCGTTAGAGGTCCAAGCACCTGTCGACGTGTCTGACGATTTTCTCGCAGGTGTTTTAGCGCGCATTGACGCGTTGGAAGATAGTCATGCCCAAGCGCGCGAAGCTGTTCATGCGGCTGGGCGTGCGTTGGACGAGTTACTGGGCCTGCCCCAGCCGCTGCGCGACGTCTGCCTTGATTCCGCCGCTCAGGAGGGTTGGACCTTTGCGGGTCCGGGCGTCAAATCCATGGCTTTGGAGACTGGCGGTATGCTACGTGCCAAATTGCTGCGGATCGAACCCGGCCACGGCGCACCCCATCATGACCACACAGGGACTGAATATACATTGGTTGTCTGCGGCGCGTTTGAGGATGGCACCGGCATGTTTGGTCCCGGCGATCTCTCGATCAAGCAGCCCGGCCAAATGCACCATCCGGTCGCTCTACCCGGCGGAGTTTGCTTGGCCTTGACCGTTGAAGAAGGCGATATCGCTTTGACCGGTGCGCTCGGCATGTTGCAGCGCCTGTTCACCCGCCACTAGACCCTCTGCTCTCGACCACCGCCGCACCAGCCTCTTGACCCTTGGCTCGGACAGGGCAATGAAGCCTCACGCATCATGTGACCTCCACATGATTGGAAGCATTGTCAGCGGCAGGAGCTCTCATGAGCAGCGAAACGAAAGAAACTGGCTATCCAACCGGAACCCTGATGAAGGGCAAGCGCGGCCTTGTTATGGGCGTGGCCAACGACAAGTCGATCGCATGGGGCATTGCCAGCCAATTGGCCGCCCAAGGTGCCGAACTTGCGTTTACCTATCAAGGCGAAGCGCTGGAAAAGCGCATGCGGCCTTTGGCTGAAAGCGTTGGCTCTGACCTGATCTTGCCCTGCGATGTCACCGATGATGCGGCCTTAGATACGGTGTTCGCCGCCATTAAGGAAAAATGGGGCGGCCTAGACTTCTTGGTTCACGCCATCGCTTTCTCCGACAAGAATGAACTGAAAGGCTCGTTTGTGGAGAATACTACGCGCGAAAACTTCCTCCGCACTATGGATATTTCCGCCTTCTCGTGGGTGGCTTGTGCCAAACGCGCGGCACCCTTGATGTCGCCCGGCGGCTCGATGATCACTTTGTCCTATCTGGGGGCCGAGCGCGTCTTGCCATCTTACAATGTGATGGGCGTCGCCAAGGCAGCGCTGGAAGCGGCTACCCGCTATATCGCCCGCGACTTGGGCCCCAGTGGCATTCGCGTTAACGCCATCAGCGCCGGGCCGATGCGCACCTTGGCCTTGGCCGGCATTCAAGGCGGCCGTGGCCTTGTCAATACGGGCCGCGAGTGGTCCTTGATGAAGGAAGACACCAGCATGGAAGGCATTGCTGGCTGTGCCTTGTGGCTCTTGTCCGATATCGGCCGCTCCACCACCGCTGAAGTGGTCCATGTCGACGCTGGCTTCCACGTCGTTGGCGTGCCGGATGGTTTGAACGACGGCTAAGCAATCTGGATCGACCCATGATTACCCACAGCGACGATTACTTTACGAGGGGATGTGGTCGTTGTGGGCGATTTGAGACGCCAGACTGTTCGGTCCACCTATGGGGGCAGGGGCTCGCCGCGCTTCGAAAGCTCTGCTTGGAAGCAGGTCTTACCGAAACGGTGAAATGGGGCCACCCCTGCTATCAGGAGGGGGATCGCAATATCGCTCTCTTCGGTGCGCATCGAGATAGCTTTGTCCTGACCTTTAGCAATGCCGCGCTGTTAAAGGACCCAGAACAAATCCTAGAGCGCGCTGGCCCCAATACCCAGACGGCCGACCTCGTGCGGTTTAAAGATCTGGCAGAAGTTCAGGCCCTAGCCCCCACGCTGAAAGCCTATTTGGCTGAGGCGATTGGCTATGCCCGGGCAGGCCTTAAGCCCGTCAAAACCCAAGCGGAATTCGACTTACCCGATGAGTTGATCGAGGCCCTCGATGCCGATCCAGACCTGGCACAAGCCTTCCACGATCTGACCCCGGGCCGACAGCGCAGCTACGCCATCGCGCTCAACTCCACCCAGAACGCGGCCACCCGTGGGGCGCGGATTGATAAGTTTCGACCTAAAATCTTGCGTGGTAAGGGGGCTTTGGAGCGGGAGTAGGGGGGTGTTCAAGGTAGGGTGCGTTTCGCAAGGAATGCACCATCCTGATCGCCATCCGCTGAAGCTTCTTCCGCTTTGGACTGCCTTTGCCGCAGGCTCTGCCTTCGCAAAGGCCGTGTTCGAGTTTGGGCGCGCAAGATGGGGCGTCAAGGGGCACGCTTCGCGTGTCGACGAAGTCGATTTCACCCCTTGACACCCCAGCTTGCGCAAAAAGAATTCTCGGGCGGCTTCAAGGCAAGCGAAGCGACGCATTGAGGCGTTCCAAGTCAAAGAAACCCTTATACCAGCCTGCGTTGAGGGTGACTCAGGTGGGGGATTCCCAAAGTCGTGGAAGTGTGAATCAATGGCGTCCTTGATTTGGAGGGCGTTGCTATGGGATCAGCGATTGGCTTGCGGGATGATTTTGA
>NZ_JBIIYV010000022.1:0-41986 GCF_044346625.1 Aquidulcibacter sp.
GAAGCGCAATTGGTGGGTGCGTCCGGTAATAGGCTTCAGCGCCACCCAAGATGCCTTGGTACCAGCGTTCGAGATGACGTGATAATCGGTGATGGCGAACACCGCATTGGGTTCCCCGTGCGCTGCGCGCCGCATCAGCTCATTATCAGGGTTCTTGGCACTGCCGGCCTTAATCATCCAGCCGCGCACTTCGCCTGACAGCGGATGGGGTGTACCCAAACAGATAGCCCAATAGACCTTCGTGGTTTTGCGTCCAGCGAAGGCTTTTGACAATTTAGCGGTGGCGGCTGGATTGCGACCAAAGATCAAGACACCCGAGGTATCCTTGTCCAAACGGTGGCATAGTTTGGGTTTGCCATGTTCATCCATGGCAAAAATTTCCATCATCTTATCGAGATGCTTGGTCATGCCTGTACCGCCCTGCACGGCAATGCCGGGTGGCTTGTTCAGTACGATGACATCTTCATCCTCATGGATGACCATATCGCGCAGCCAACGCTCATCCTCGGGGCTTAGGCGGACGCGGACGACCCCGTCGTCCTTCTTCTCTGGGATGACGATTTCCTGTGGCGCACTCACTTCGGCACCCGGGCTAAGGCGGTCGCCCGCCTTTTTGGCGCGCACACCATCAATCCTGATCTGGCCTTTGCGGATCATCTGTTCGATCCGCCCTTGCGTGAGGGTAGTGAACTTGCGGCGCAGGAACCGATCGAGGCGAACTTCGCCGTCGGTTTCGCGAACGGGGAGGGTGATGGGAGATGACATGGCGCTCTCTTAGCCGTTAAGCCGCCCAAGTGCCATGCCTGCAAACAGGGCAGCAATCGAGACCACAACAGAGGTCAGGCCATAAAGACCTGCTTGGCCCCAATGGCCCGCCTCAATCATGCGTGCACTTTCGAGCGAGAAGGCAGAAAAGGTAGTAAATCCGCCCAGAATCCCGGTGGCAAGAAACAGCCGCCAATTCTCTAGCCCGCCAGTCATCGCGCCGCCACGCATCAAAGTGGCCATGACGATACCCATCACGAAACTGCCCAAGACATTCACCCCAAGAGTGCCCCAAGGCCAAGCAGTACCCAGCCAGCGTGCGGCAGTTAGACCAAAGGCCCAGCGCGCTACAGCGCCCAGACCACCGCCTAGAAAAACCAGAAAAGCTTGCATCATGAGGCACTATGCCGGTGGTACGGCGTAAAAAACAAGCGCTGGATTATTGCTTGGGAATACCCGGTCCATCATCGCGCGGCAGGCAGGACAAGCCAAATTGGGCTTGCGGTGTGCCGGGCTTGCACAGAGGCAGAGGATTACTGCCCAAGGGATAACGACCGGGCGCTGCATCTTTAGGCACGGCTACAGGCATAGGTTTGGCTAAACGGGGTGACCTGCCATCAATCGGATCCCAATCGGGGCATTTGCCGTCGCGGTCGCGATTGATCTGCGCGCATTCCCCGGTTCGGGCCATCTTGGAAAGCAGGGTCCCACCGACCCCAGTTGGGAATTCCGTTTTAACGCCTGCGCCACCGGGTCTGCGTGGCAGGGCACCACTGGAGCCAGCAGTTGCCTGTGAACCGGCCTGACCCCCACCGCCTGAAGAAGGTGACGCCCCACCACCAACAAGGGATCCGCCAAGCGACGTGACCCCGCCTGATTTGCCGGCAACCGCTTGCGCGCTGGCTTGAGAAGTCGCGCCGCCGCCGCTTGTCCCGCCTGCTGCTGCCGCATTGCCGCCATTCGCATTCGCAACCGATTGTTCTTCGGGAACCCGCAAGTCCGCCGCCTTAATCTGGGGCACTTGGACTTTAGGCAGCGCGACTTGCGATTTGGGTAGAGCAAGCGGGGCGGCTTGGGTTGGCGTCGCGGTGATCGGGCGGTTGGGCAAGGTGCGCAGATTTGGCGCAGCAGCAGGGGCTAAAGTCGATAAGGGACTCGGCTGATAGGGTGGGGGCTCTTCGTCTTCGACCGCATCAGGCACTTGCAGGTTCGGTGTCGCTTGCACGGCGGGCGCTGTGGCGGCCTTCAGTCTCTGCCCTTTTAGTTGCAGCGCATCTGGTGTCGGTTGAGTCAGAATTGGCGAAGCAGGTCGCAGCGTAACCGGCTTGGGCAAGGGGGCTGCGATTGGCTTGAAGGGAATGGGTGCCGCCTCTTCCACGGGGGCAGGCGCAACATCCGCTTTTGGACTATTGGCTTGAGACAGTACTGGCGGGGCCTTGGGCACGTCCGGCGCAACTTGCTTTGTCGGGGCAGGCGGCCGGGGGATTGGTGGTGCGAAGGTCGGCGGTGGTACTGGTGCTTCGACCTGTGGCGGTGGTGCCGGAATTGTCTCTGCAGGTGGTTCTGCCATAGGTACTATGGGCGCTGGGTTGAGCTCTGTCGGCACAGGCGCGTCGGTCTGCGTATTGTTAGTTTGCGGCAGCGTCACAATCTCAACATTGTCGAGAAAATCGGGTTCAAGGAGCGGGCCAGTGGAAGTCAGCAACACGGCTGACAGGATCAAATGAACGGTACCAACGGTCGCAATCGTCCAGAATTGGGGACGCGAATGCCCCAAATCTGAAATCACAATTGGCCCGAGATCCTTGGTACGCAAGCTGTTCCCTCGTTTTGGCTTCCCATCGATTCAGTGCGTTGGCCGCCTTGGTCGGTGGTTCTGCCTCACTATTGTTTAGGGCCAAATCGTTCACGCATCATGAGCGAATTCGAGCCGCTAAAGCCTCATCTTGCCCCTTACGAATAAAACAGGACCGATTAAAGGCAAAAGCCGCAGTGAATGATCCCCAAAACTGCAATCGCGCCGTCAAGAAAAGGGCCGTGATCTTGACCTCATCGGCCTTACTGCCTAGCCCAGTCTAGCAGCAGGCAGGGGAAAAAAATGCGTGTATTGCTGGTCGGCTCTGGTGGACGGGAACATGCGCTCGCCCTTGCCTTGAATAACAGCCCGTCGGTGACGTTTTTGTTGGTCGCCCCCGGCAACCCTGGCATTGCCGCGATTGCCCCGATTAATCCAGTAAGCGCCGACGACGTTGGGGCGCTGGTGCAATTAGCTGTGGCGCAGCGGATTGATTTGGTCGTTGTCGGACCTGAAGTGGCCCTTGCTGCGGGTCTCGCCGATGCCTTGGCGCAGAAGACTATTGCCTGCTTTGGCCCCACAAAAGCCGCCGCGCAATTGGAGAGCTCCAAAGCCTTCACCAAAACCATCTGCGAGGCCAAGAATATCCCAACCGCAGGGTTTGCCACCTTCACTTCTGCGGATCAGGCGATCGCATACTTGGGGACGGTGAAGGCGCCCTTTGTTATCAAAGCGGACGGCTTGGCAGCGGGTAAAGGCGTGGTGATCGCGCCAGACCTTCAATCCGCGAAAGTCGCGATCCATGAGATGGTCGATGGCCGTTTCGGCGGTGCTGGGGCCCGCTTGGTCATTGAAGAATTCATGACGGGCGAGGAAGTGTCGTTTTTTGCCCTGTGTGATGGGAAACGAGCGGTCTATCTGGGCTCGGCTCAGGACCATAAGCGCGCCTTTGATGGCGAACGTGGTCCAAATACGGGCGGCATGGGGGCCTATTCGCCAACCAACCATGCAACGCCAGAATTCGTGCAGGATATCATGGCTCGCTTTATCGAGCCCACATTGGCCGCGATGGAGAAATTGGGCATGCCGTTTTGCGGTGTGCTTTATGCTGGCCTGATGTTGACGCCGTCGGGGCCTAAGCTGGTCGAGTATAATGCCCGATTTGGCGACCCTGAGTGCCAAGTATTGATGGCACGCTTTGAAGGCGATTTAGCTCAGCTCCTCATGGCGTGCGCGCAGGGTAGGCTGGATGCTGCGCCCCAGTTCCGCTTGTCGGATCAGACAGCTGCCTTGGTGGTGATGGCCGCCCAAGGCTATCCCGAAGACCCGATCACAGGCTCTGAAATTCGGGGTGAGGTCGGCGCATCGGCGATCCAACGCGGGGTGTTGCTGCATGCGGGCACGCGGCGCGATGAAGATGGTAAGCTGCGCTCGGCCGGTGGCCGCGTCCTCAACGCCATTGGCCTTGGGCCTAACCTGCAAGCCGCAGTAGATACTGCCTATCAGGTTGTTGACGCGCTTGATTGGCCGATGGGATTTCATCGCCGCGACATCGGCTGGCGCGAACTAAGCCGCGGTGGATGACGCCTTTATGTTGGACTAGGAGTCGCTGGGCTGGAAAAAAGCCTTCCCCTGCGCAGCAAGCAGGTTAAAGTTCGCCACAACAAAATAATGAAACAACAATAATGATCATTTAGGGAGCAATCACCATGAGCGATACTGAAGCAGATATTTTCAGTGGCACGAAGCCCGTGGACCCACGCTATCAGCTGGACGAGCCTGCGTTGCATGCTTGGATGGACGCCAATGTCGAAGGCTTTGGAGGGCCGATGGAAATCCGCCAGTTCAAGGGCGGCCAGTCGAACCCCACATATCAGATCATTACGCCGACCCAGAACTACGTGCTTCGTCGTAAGCCACCGGGGAAGCTTCTTCCCTCGGCCCATGCTGTTGACCGTGAGTTCGCGGTGATTTCAGCCCTTTATCCAACTGGCTTTCCCGTCGCCAAACCCTTTGGGCTGTGCATGGACGAAAGTGTGATTGGCACCATCTTTTACATCATGGACTCTGTTGACGGTCGGATTTTGTGGGATGGCTCTTTGCCTGACAGCACGCCGGCCCAGCGTACGGCAATTTATGAGGCCAAGATCGCGACCTTAGCAGCCCTACATGCCACCGATTATCAGGCGGTTGGGCTGGAAGATTTTGGGAAAGCAGGCTCTTACTTTTCCCGCCAGATCAGCCGTTGGACCAAGCAGTATCAGCTCTCAGAAACCACCAAAATCCCTGAAATGGATCGCTTGATCGAATGGCTGCCGACCAGTGTGCCAGAAGGCGAGACCACCAGTATTGTGCATGGCGATTTCCGTCTCGATAATATGATCCTGCATCCGACAGAATCGCGTGTTTTGGCGGTGCTGGATTGGGAGCTTTCGACGCTGGGTGATCCATTGGGCGACTTTACCTACCATTTGATGAATTGGGTTATGCCCTCTGGCCAGCGCTCAGGTCTTGCCGGGCTTGATCTGGAAGCCTTGGGTATTCCATCGATGGAGCGCTATATTGAGCTTTATTGCCAAGGGACTGGTCGCAAAAGCATTGAGAATATCGATTGGTACTTTGCCTATAATATGTTCCGTTTAGCTGGGATTATACAAGGGATTGTAGGTCGTGTCCGAGATGGCACTGCGGCAAGTGCCCACGCTCAAGATAATGCCGATCGCGTGAAGCCCTTGGCATTGGCCGCCTATGGGTTTGCCTTGAAGGCTGGCATGACCCCTTAAATGAATTGGTTTTTAGGTGTGAAATCCCGCGTCCAATTGACTAGAAACACACGTTTTCGTCATGCGGTTAAACCTTAATTCATGGAATAGCCACTAGATCCTCAACCAAAGTTATTTGGGTGTGTGATGTCGTCTGTCAGAAAAATGACTGAAACAAAAGTGCAGGATTTCGCGAATAAGCGCATCCTGCTGGTGGACGACCACACGCATATTCGGACTATTTTCACAAGTATTCTTAATGGCTTAGGCATGTTTCGCTTGTCGACGGCGGATCGCTCGGATCGCGCCTTGTCGACCCTGCAGGCAGAGCCGATTGATCTGGTAATCACCGACTTCAATATGCCGGGCCTTTCGGGGATTGGTCTGGCGCAACGTATTCGCCAAGAAATCCGGTCAAAGAACCCGCGCTTCAATCCGTCTATCCCGATCATTATGGTCACCAGCTTTGGCACCAAGAAATGTCTTATGGCGGCGCGTGATGCGGGCGTGGACGAGTTTTTGGCCAAGCCTTTCACTACGTTAGCTGTCGCAGAACGTATTGATTCTGCGGTCAATATGCAGCGTCCCTTCATTGTGTCGGACACTTATATTGGCCCGTGCCGCCGCCGTAAGGTCGACCCCATTCTGTCTGGCCTAAAGCGGCGCGAGGCCGATCGAATGGCCATCATGAACGAGTTCGACGTTGAGCGTAACTTGATGCAGGGCGATGCGCAGATCTTGATCGATATTGCTGGCTATGATGAACTTGAAGAAACCTCGACCGCGGCCATCACCCGGATTGGTGAAATCACCGCAGCCCGTGCCCAGAAAATCCGCGATGGACTGCTGGAACGCGCAGCCATGTCCTTGCTGAAATATGCCGCTCTCGCGACTGCGCAAGGCAAGCTTGAGGCCGATATGGTTGAGATGCATGGTTATGCTGTGAAGCAATTGTTGGATTTGGCAGGCAAAGACCTCAATCTCTCAAACCAAGTGGTGGATTCTCTAGAGCGTGCGGTGGCCAAGCGTACCCGCGTGCGCGACGTTGCCTAAATTGCTGTGCCTTTTGGCCTACCTTTGAAGTAAGGCTAGTCTTAGAATTTGGCATTGCTGCAAATTGGTCTAGAGCAGGTTGTCATGACACTCAGCATTTTATCCCGCCAGGCCAAGGGGCCTGTGGTACTCAACGAACCCACAACCGCAGACCTTGCAGCCCCTGACGTGATTTGGATCGATTTGTTGACTCCATCGCGCGGCGAGGAGCAATTGGTCGAGGAAACTTTTGGGATAGATGCCCCCTCAGAGGCGGAGCGTGCGGCCTTAGAGGAGTCGGCCCGCTTCTATCTCGAGAATGACGTGATGGTCCTACATGCGACTGTCGTGGCGCGCGCGAAACCTGAAGCAGAGGCCGAAACCCAGACGAAGCTTCCCCATATTGCCCATAAGCGTGAAATCGTCAGCTTCTTTTTGACCAAGACCGCTTTGATCACTGTCCGCACTTGCCCACTGCGCGCTTTTGAGGCCAATGAAGGGCGCGCCTCGGCTGATCTGGCTGAGGTTGAAACGGGGCCAGACGTGCTGTTGGCCCTGATTGAGAGCTTGGTTGAGCGCGTTGCCGATTTTCTAAGTGCGAGTGCGCAAGAATTGGAAGACTTGAACCTGCGGGTCTTGGTTAGTCGTCGGACCATCCGCTTGGAAACGATTTTAAAGCGCTTGGGTCAATTGGGGGCAGGGGCCAGCCAGTCGCGGGATTCCTTGTCGAGTTTATCCCGCTTGTCGCGTTTTGTTTTGGCCCATGGGTCGGCTTGGTCAGTTTCCAAAGAACGTTTGAACCTTTTGGCAACCGATATTGAAACGCTGCAGCGTCAGGCCGAAGCCCTGACCAATGACCTCACCTTTTTCTTAGATGCGACGTTAGGGCTAGTCGGTGCGCGCCAGAATGAGACCTTGAAGGCGATGGCGGTTGTGACCTTGCTGTTTGCACCGCCTACTTTATTGGCGTCGGCCTTTGGCATGAATTTTCAGCACATGACTGTCTTTGAAGACCCCATGGGGCCATTCTGGGCCGCAGCCTTGATGGCTGCGTCTTCGGCCGTTATTTTCTCGATCGCGCGACTGGGCAAATGGATTTAACTGGGCAAATGGATTTAATCTCGGATTTCGTCCGAACTTAAAGCCAGCTAGGCACTTCAGATTCAAGGCCTGCCAATTCATAGAGGTCTGACCACGTGTATCCTACAACTGGGATTTGCCAGCCCTGCATGGAATCGCGCTTGTCACCGGCCATTTCGCCGCCGATTGATTCATAGAAGGCGCGGGCCTTATCATTGCCCTTCACGACCCAAAGACCACCGCTAAACAGACCGCGCATCAATAGCCAGCGCGAACAAGCCAACATGAGCGCCCGACCCAGCCCGCGACCCTGATGGGAAGCTTTCACATAAATCTGGTGAATTTCGCCATCGCCGAGAATATCCGTGGCCTGACCAGTTGCTGCGCCACAAGTTGCATAGCCCAGAGCCTTGCCGTCTTCGGTTTCAGCCACGAAAATTCCGTGATCTAAATCTCCATCTTGGCGGATTAATTCTGCCCGCCAAGTCCGATAAAGACGCGGCAGCGCCAAGCCGTCTAACACGGGGGTCGGCAATAGGCCGGCATAGGTCTCGCGCCAAGTCGTTTGTTGCAATTCAGCAATCGAAGGGGCATCACTTTGTTCGGCGCGGCGGATCATCAAGCTCATAGAAGCAAGGTGGCCGAAATCTGAAAAAGCGCAAGCCTCGCTTCTGCAATCGTGTAAGGCTCTGCCCTGCCTTGGGTGTAACCATCCTATAGGTGGTCGCGTAGCGCTTTCTGGAGGGGCCATTTTGACACCAGACGAAACCCAATTGCACGCGTGGATGCTTGGTGCGCAAGCTGGCGACCCAGTTGCTACGCGCCGCTTGCTCGATGGCTTGGCACCCCGCCTGCGGGCTTTTTTCCGGGGTAAAGGCGCACGGCCTGAAGACGCGGAAGACTTGGTACAGGAAACTTTGATCGCCATCTATACCAAGCGGGCGATGTTTGATCCCGACCAAAAACTCTTGGCTTGGACATATGCCATCGCGCGCTATCGGATGATTGATCGGTGGCGGCGGACCGGCAAGCGCGGACTTGATCTTCCGATTGAAGATTTTGAACATGCATTGTCGGCGGAAGAAACCGAGGCGGGCGACCCAAGTCGCGATATTGCCCGCTTACTGGGGGACCTCCCACCCAAACAGCGAACCTCGATTGAGTTGGTGAAACTGAAGGAATTGAGCATCGCTGAAGCCTCTGCCCAGACCGGCTGGAGCGCCTCTGACATAAAAATATCTATCCATCGCGGCCTCAAGACGCTCATGCGTCTGGTCGGCACGTCAGCGACAGGAGACATTTCATGAAAACCGAAGACTTGATCGAAGCGCTGGCTCGAACCCCTGAGACGGCAACACCCGACCGCCTCTATCGGCGCTTGGCCTTGGCCTTGATTGTTGGCCTTGTTTTGGGTCTGACACTGACCCGGATAGTGATGGGCTTTCGCCCTGATATCGGCGTGGCTGCGCCGATGGTGGCCATGAAGGCTGGCTTCTCAGCCTTGATTGCAACCTTTGCCGGTGGGCTTGCATTGCGCCTTGCAAAGCCGATTGGCGGGGATACCGGGACCATACGACGTCTCGCGACGCCACTGGGTTTAGTGATCCTTTCTGCGATCGCAATTGGTGTGATTACCTTAATGGCCACAGAACCGGGGCACCGGTTTGCCGCTTTTACGGGTGGCGGCTTTCCATGGTGCATCATCTTAATCCCCCTCTGCGGCTTACCAACAGCCTTGCTGCTGGTCTGGGCGATGCGAGAGGCTGCCCCAACGCGCTTGGCATTAGCTGGCGCAGCCATTGGCGCACTTTCGGGCGGGGTAGGGGCCATGGTCTATGCCATGTTCTGCTCTGTCGACTCCGTTACCTTTGTCACGATCTGGTATGTTGTCGGCATTGGCCTTGCCGCTGCCATTGGGGCGATGGTCGGCGCACGATTGCTGCGCTGGTAAGCACGTGCAGATTTTAGCGTGTGATCAGGTTGAGGTTTGCTTGGATACCTTCAGCAATCGCCATGGCATCGCGGATGGGTTCGTAAGTCCAATGGGTAAGGTTGCCGTTAAACCAGCGCGCCGCGCCGCGTTCGATAAATGCTGCGTGTAGGCGGTCGAATTTGGCATCGCCGCCGTCTAATTTGATGAGGTGCATTGGGATGCCAAAAAACGCGACATCGGTCATCATATTGGTCGAGTCTTCCGTCACCAAAGCCGCATCGGCTTGCGCCAGCCAAGCGAGATAAGGATTTGGGCCATCTCGCTTCTCATTGGCAAAGAAGTCTGCGCCGGACGTGAAGGCAAAGGCGCGGAACAAGTCCTCAGCAGATCTAGGTGTCCGCCGCGACGTCGTAATCATCAGATGAACATCTTGATGCGCCAGCCTTTGCAGTTCTGCGACGATGGCGTGGGCGCGCGCGAGGCTGAGTTGGTGGCGCTTGGATGTGCCGCCCAATATTACCATCACCTTCTTCTTGCTGGGATGGCGACACTCTGGAACTTGGGCGAGGTTGGATTCTATCTGTTTCTGCGTATACCACACCGGCGCGCCCATGGTGGTGATAACATTTTCGCCACGCACCCCATCATGCTGGGGTGGGGCGACCAGATCAAAGTGCTTTGGGTTCAAGCGTGGGTTTTGCACTTGCACCACAAGCGTCTGACCTAAACTCCATTTCTTCATCCGCAAAGAATAAGGAATCGACCGCCGACCATTGGCAATCCACACGTCCGGCCATGGGGCTTTTAAACGTTGGGCTTGTTCGAGGGGGAGGGCGAATTTGGGCATCAGCCAGAGGTTGGGTGGCAAATACAGTTGAAACCCAGTAGGCTGTAGCCGGAGCACTTTAATTCGGGTGGGAACGCGCTCACTCAAAGCGTGGGCAATGGCCAAGGTCTGGCGTTCAATTCCGGCCCGCCCGTCTGACACACACCAGACTGAGACTTCATGACCTTCCATGCGTTCTCTCTCCGAAACTGCGCCATGCTCACGAGTTACCCAACTGCTACTCAAGCGTACTAAAGCCGATTCGTCAGCCTACGTTCCATATGTTTGCCAGCATAAAGCGAAAACAAGTGAAAGAAGCGGTTTCGCGGGGCTTCTTCAAAGATGCGAAATCCCGGATTTTGCGCTGCAGCCAGCATCTCTTTATCGCCGCGAGTGTCGCCATAAGCGGCAACCAAAGGGGCGGCACCGAAGTTTGCTTGAATGGCGGCAAGTTTGCTAGGTCCCCAGCAATTGTCGCCCAATAAGCGTCCGGTCAGTTTCCCATTGACGATTTCAACTTCGCTCGCCAACACATGATCCACGCCAAGCTCCTCTGCCCACACCGCTAAATAGTCGCGCAACGAAGCTGAGACTAAAGCCACCTGATCGCGCACCCCCAAATGCGCCCGCAATCGGGCCAGTGCGTCGGGCCGCGCGATGATGGGATAAATCGCCTGCGCAAAGGCCCGGCACCGCGCCAGATAATCCTCAGCGCTCATCCCCGCGAGAAAGACTTGAAGCGTCTTTTCCTTCACTGCACTGCGGGGCACCCCACCCAGTCGATAGGCCAAAAAGATAGGGATCAGCTGCACCATCTTCACTACAAAGCCGAAGCGGCCAGCAACAAAGCGCAAAAACAAGACAAAGGAATCTGCCCACGTCAGCGTGCCATCCACATCAAACGCCGCAACGGGGCGGTTGTCTTTCTTATCTAAAGGGATGGTATCAGGCTCACGCATGGCCTGTCGTTTACACAGATTTGTGTCTTTCGTGCCAGTCAACTCACGCATCTTATGCTTGGGCGACATAAGACCAGCAGGGCCGCCTGCAAACCACGTCTTGCCAGAGCCGCGTTTGGTGCTTAAAAACCGCGCCCTTGACCAACTTGCAGCGCGATCTGCAAGGCGCACCGGAGGGGTGGCAGAGTGGTCGAATGCGGCGGTCTCGAAAACCGTTATAGGTGCAAGCCTATCGAGGGTTCGAATCCCTCCTCCTCCGCCAGCTCCCTGTTTCCAAGCGTTTCTTCAGCTACGATCAGCCTGCTCTAATAATCGATAATGCTCAATGAGTTGGCTGTCGCAGCTAAGTTTTTTCGCGATCTTGCTATCAGGTTCTATAACCCGCCAAAACGGCACAATCTCTGTGGACGCCTTGCCTTCGGCCAAATCGGTGAGCGCGACTTCAGCAACCACTTTGAGGAAAATTGCGGTTGTGACAGGACAAGTGGCTTGCGCATCATTCTTGCGGGCCAACTCATTCCGCATCCGCTCGATGCTGCGAACCTCGCCAGCCGGGATGCGCGAGATATAGTTTGCGATGGTGCCTGGCGACCCGATATGCATAGTCGTTCCGGTTTTGATGCCCGCAAAATCAGTGTGTAGCACGACGGTTTTAGGTGGCTTGGCTGCGTCAAATCGCTTTCGCCAGTCGGTTGGTCTTTTAGGCTTTGGCTTCATGTTTAACCTCTTTGTTGTCGATCCTGGAAGGGGCGAGCGCTTTTTCGCTCTGGATGGGCCTCACTCGTTGAAGGCAGCAATTTAGCGACCTAGAGAACAAGCGCAATTATCTGGATTTTTTATTATTTTAAACAGTTACTTAAACCAAATCATTGCGTTTCAAGCTAGCTCGCGGCTGTAAGAAGTGGGCGAGAAAGCAAGCAGATTCTGGCGTGCGCCATGTCAGAATGTTCTTGACACAACTGACCCGCTGGTTAGTTTTCGACGCAGCGAGATTGTGTGTGGAGGAAGAATAGCTATGGTTCGTGATGTAGTTGGGCGTCTGATGTCGCGCCCATTTTCTGCCGGATTGTGCCTATGTTTGGCAGCTTTAGGTAGTGGAGCTGCAATCGCACAATCCACGTCACGGCCACCAGCGGAAAAACCTGCCGCGACTGCTCCCGCCGCTCCTCCTGCCGCGACAGCTAGAGCGCCAGCAGGAACACCAGCTTCACGACCCTCAACGGCAAGCGGCAGTGGCGGTGGCTATAATCCCGGCGGCAATAGCGGCGGCGGCAGTGGCTATAATCCCGGCGGCAATAGCGGCAGTGGCGGTGGCTACAACCCTGGCGGCAATAGCGGTAGCGGCAGCGGTGGCTATAACCCCGGCGGCAATAGCGGCGGCAGTGGCTATAACCCCGGCGGCAATAGCGGCAGCGGCGGCAGTGGCTATAATCCGGGCGGCAATAGCGGCGGCAGCGGCTATAATCCCGGCACCAGCAACTCTCGTCCCGATCATAACGCAGGTGGTGCTTGGAACGGGGCGACTGGGGAAGGCTGGAACCCCGGCAATTATTATCAACGGTCCGTCATCCAAGGTTGGGTCCGGCTTGGCTTCGCTGAAGCGGGCAAGGGCGCTGATAAGGATATTATTCAGGCGTATGGACGCTATCGTTACTCCCGCATCAAACTATGTGTGAGAGTGGCAGATGTGGCATTTTATGACGCACAGGTCCAGTTCGAGGCCGGCGGAAAGCAAGACATCCGAGTTCAGTCGCGGGTCAAAAGGGGCCAGTGTACGCGGGAGTATTATCTGCGAGGCGGCAAAAGACTGGACATCCGCTATGTGTATCTGTTCTTCCGGCAGGCGGATAACATAACAAACTGGCGAACGGCTCGCGTCGATTTATATGCCCGTTAAGGTCCTTTCGACCCGTCTGAATAACCGATTTCACCAGCCATCTGATGCTAGGTTGCTTGGGGGGATGAGAGACTGCGATTGAGTAGATGCCCGCCAAGTCTCGGGGACTTGGAGCATGAGAGAGTTGATGTAAAACTCACGGGTCGCTTCTGATCTTTATGAATAGCCAAGAAATGAGGTTCTTATGTGTAATGCGTGCGATGAAAAATTCATGTCGGTCATGCGGACGTTACATGGACGACGCGATTTTCTGCGCGGTATGGGCGGCGGGTTTGTAGCCACGGCCGTTGCAACGCCCGGCGCGGCTTTCGCTGCAGCGGATGGGAAAAGCTTCGCCGATAAGATTTTTCTTGCCAAGCGCATCCATACCATGGACGCCCGCAACTCGATCGGCGAAGCTGTCGCCGTGCGCGACGGCGTGATCCTAGCTCGGGGTCGACGCGACAGGATTTTAGGGCTGAAGGGGCCCCGCACGCAGGTGGTCGATTTTGGCGATTATACCGTGCTGCCCGGCTTTGTTGATCCACACATGCACTCCAATTTCGCCGGATTGCGCCCTTGGTTGGATATCGGCCCCTTTACAACGGCGACGATGGATGACGCGCGTCAAAAAATTCGCGATGCTGTTGCCAAGACATCCCCGGGGGGATGGATTCAAGGGAAAATGCTAGACCCGTCGATTATGCCGGGTCCACCATTGACGCAACAGGACCTCGACACGCTTTCCCCAGATGTGCCGGTCTTTATCTTGGAGTCCAATGGACATAATGCCTATGCCAATACCCGCGCCTTTGCTCTGGCGGGGGTGAAGAAGGATACCCCCGATCCACCGCAGGGACGTTTTGTTCGGGGCCCAGATGGCAATTTAACTGGTCGTTTGGAAGAACCCCCGGCATTTCAACCCTTTATTCGTGTCATGTCCTCGCCAACTGGCCCCGAATTGGTCGGTTTCTTGCGTGCAGATCTTGATGACGCAGCAGCTAAAGGCTGCACCTCCCTGCATGATTGCGGAATTGGTGGATTATTTGCCGAAGCCGACATTGCCCTAATTCAAGCGGCGCTGAAAGATGAAGCACCCGTGCGCTATGCTGGGCTTCTTGTTTCCACCCATTACGAAAAATGGAAAGAAATGGGATTGAAGCCCGGTCTGCATTCACCCAATTTTTCCTTTAGCGGCATCAAGGCTTGGTCGGACGGTTCCAATCAAGGCCTGACCGGTTATCAGCGCGCTCCCTATTTGAATTCTACCAATCGTGGCGCGTTGAACTATTCGCCACAAGAGATTGAGACACTGGTACGAACCCTCCATTCTGATGGCTGGCCAATTGGCATTCACGCCAATGGAGATGCCGCGATTGATGTGGTGCTTGATGCTTATGAGCGGGGAACCAGCGGCGAAGGTGGCCATAAGCTTCGCCATCGGATTGAGCATTGTAGCATTCTTCATGACGATCAGATCGCCCGAATGAAGGCCTTGGGCATCTCGCCTTCATTCCTGATCGGCCATGTGCATTATTGGGGTCGGGCGTTCCGCGATCGCTTATTAGGGCCAGATCGCGCCAACAGACTTGATCCCTGCCGATCAGCCCTTGCCGGCGGCCTGCGGATATCCTTGCATTCAGATTACAATGTCACGCCGATCGATCCGCTTCGATGCATTGAAAATGCAGTCATAAGGGACATGAATGAAGGCGGCGGCATCTTAAATCCCGATGAGTGCATCACGCCACTTCAAGCTATTCGGGCCATGACGATTGATGCCGCTTGGCAGTGCCACCTCGATCAAACGTGCGGGAGCCTGGAGGTTGGTAAGGCTGCTGATCTGGTGGTGTTGGAACGTGACCCGTTGCAGGTAGCGCCTGATACGCTGCGAAAGATAGGCGTTCATTCAACTTGGCTCAACGGCGAAAGCCGCTTTAATCCAGCCGGGTGACACGTCGCTCTCACTCCGCCCCGACGACCCCGCGGGAGTCAAACACAAAGCAGCCGCCTTCAAACAGGCTCTCTTCCTTGGGCACTTGCTCCATATAGGCCAAGATGCCGCCTTTGAGGTGATAGACGCTCTCGAAGCCCTCTGCGAGCAGGTAGGCGGAAGCCTTTTCGCAGCGGATACCGCCGGTGCAATACATGGCGACCTTTTTGTCGCGCGCCGGGTCGAGATTGTCTTCGGCCCATTTCTTGAACGCGGTGAAGGTGCGAATTTTGGGGTCGATGGCACCTTTGAATATGCCTTCTTCGGTCTCATAGGCATTGCGCGTATCAACCAGGACAATCTCAGGGTCCGCGATAAAGGCATTCCAGTCTGAAGGCGCGATATAGGTACCCACGACTTGGCGGGGGTCTGCCTTTGGCGCACGCAGGGTGACGATTTCCCGCTTCAATCGCACTTTCATGCGCACAAACGGATTTTTGTCCTCTTGCGCATATTTGATTTCGGCGTCCTTGAAACGACCAGAAAACATCGGGTCATTCTCCAGATAGGTCACGAATTGATCAATCCCTTCAGGCGGGCCCGCGATCGTGCCATTGATGCCTTCAGGCGCAATCAAAAGCGTGCCCATAATCCCCAATTGCTTCGTCGTCGCCAACAGATCCAAGCGCAGGACTTCAAAGTCCGGGCAATAGGCAAACTTATAGAGGGCGCAAATCTTGGCAGTCATTGCAAGGCCATAGCAAAACAGCACCACCATGGGCACCCCCGGCGTGCAGATGGGGGAAGGGAGCGCTGAGGTGCTTTTTGAGTCCGGGGGCTTGTTGGGGGGCTATGGCTGCTTTGGGCCAAGGGTGGGCGGTTTGGGGACGGGTTGGAGGCAAGTGGAGTGCGGCCTGAAGCTGTTCTAAGTGATTGAGCTAAGGCCCAAGATAAACGAGCTCAGGACTCTCTTGATCATAGCGCATTCCATGGTTGGAATGTACCCTACGACGCGAAGCGCATTTCTGCCGTTAAGTCCGCCCTCGGATGCCGCACCACCTACATTCACCGCCCAGTTTTTTTAAGCTTTGCCTTGACGCCCATCAAGGTTAATGGAATGCGGGACTAGCGTTGCGAAACAAAGTTCAAATTGAGGTGTCAGATTTGATTTGGGTGAAGGTTTGACTGTTAGAATAAGAACTGGGTGGAGCTTGAGGTGAACAAAGTGAAGCGGATCATTGGTATTTCGGCGCTGGCCATCTCTGTTTTTGTGCCCGTTTTAGCGGTGCAAGCGTCTGGAATTGCGTCTCAGGATGCCAGTGCAACCCAAGTGCCTGGCCCTGCCGCCACTGAACCGCCAGCCGGTGCGCCTGCGCCAGAGTCTCCGTCTGCACCTGCTCCCGCTACTTCTGAACTTCCGCAAACCACCTTGCCCGTCGAAGCCATTGCCGCACCATTGCCCCCTGCTGAGCTACCCGCTTTTGATATGGCCGCCACGGCTGCGCGCTTCAACGCGCTGGTAGGCGAGGCAGATCGGCTAACGACGTTGCGGACCCTGACGCCAGAGGCCGTGCAGGGTGCGCTTTTGTCGACTGCGCGCCTGTCATCAGCTGGCATTTCCGAAGGTGCGGCCTCCTATGCGGTGTTGTCGGCTTCTGCCCACGCCCCATTTGCTTCAAGTTTGCAGACAGCCGTCAATCTGCTGGGACGCGATGCGGTTATGGATCGCCTGAAAACTGACCCTGAGGCTTTCTTAGGACTCGTCGCCTCCTCGCAAGAGGCGGCCACCATTGCCAGCGGCGTCATGGCCGATAGCTTGGTAAAAATGGATAAGGCCAGCGCCTTACTGGGCGAAGCGGCCTATAGCGTGCAAAAAGAAGCTTGGGCACAACGCGAAATGGACGCCCAACTCGTGTTGACAGCGCATCGTGCGGCTTCAACCAGTGCCGTTGAGCTTAGCCCGCTTGGCGCGTCAGATATGCGCAATACGCGCGCAGAGGTGCCTTTGGACAAAAGGTTTTTAGTTGCAGCGGCGTATCATGTGCTGGGTGACGATGTGGCGTCGACGAAGCTTATCTCCCGGACCAGCGGCAAGATGTGCATGAACCGGGTGCAATTGAATGTGCGCCAATGCTTGGCGGCCAGCCGCTATCCCTATGAGCATTTGTTTTGCTTGTCGCGCCACAGCTTCCAAGAATCCTCTGGCTGCGTGCGCGATGCGATCAAATAGTTAGGCCTAGCCAACTTGCGCCTTTCTTCTTGCTCTGCCCCAACAAGACGCTAAGTCAGTTGGCAGATCAAAGTTATGGGAGAGGCCAGTATGAGCAGTCTAAAAAATAAGACCCTTTTTATAACGGGGGCGTCGCGCGGGATTGGCCTTGCCATTGGCCTGCGGGCTGCACGCGACGGGGCCAATGTCGTCATCGCGGCCAAAACGTCTGAGCCGCACAAGCATTTGCCCGGTACTATTCATTCTGCCGCAGCTGAAATTGAAGCCGCAGGCGGTCAAGCCTTGCCCCTTATGGTCGATGTGCGGGAGGAAGCCTCGGTTCAAGCTGCCGTGGAACAGGCCGTGGCCCGGTTCGGCGGCATTGATATCTGCATCAATAATGCCAGCGCGATCCAATTGACCGGCACCTTGCAGACCGAAATGAAGCGCTATGACCTGATGCATCAGGTCAATGGACGGGGTACTTATTTGGTCAGCCGCGCTTGCATTCCTTTCCTCAAGAAGGCGGCAAATCCCCATGTGTTAAACCTGTCTCCGCCTTTGGATATGAGCCCGAATTGGTTTGGCAATCACGTCGCCTATACGATGGCGAAGTATACGATGAGCATGTGTGCACTTGGTATGGCTGAAGAATTCAAGCACGACGGCATTGGCTTTAATTGCCTCTGGCCGCGCACTGGCATTGCAACCGCTGCGATCCAGTTTGCCCTAGCTGGGGATGAGGGGCTGCGCCACTGCCGCACAGTCGACATTATGGCTGATGCCGCCCATGTGATCCTGACCCGCGACGCCAAAACTTGCACCGGCAATTTCTTCATTGATGACGTGGTTTTGGCCGAGTCTGGGGTGACGTCATTTGATCACTACCGGGTTGATCCCAGTAAAGATCTGATGCCGGACTTCTTCGTGCCAGCCGATACGCCTTTCCCGCCAGGCGTGTCTATACACGCGGTTGGTTAGTTAAGTTCGCCTGTAGCGCGAAGCTTGCACGACCGAGTACAGACTGGATTGCATTCTGTTTGCTTGCGCTAATCTGCTAATCAATCGGGGCCACACGTTTGTGTGGCCCCTAACTGCTCAGAACTGCCGTGAATCGACAAAATTCGCAGGTCTTCGGGGCTTAACGGCCTTGATTTGGCCGTCATGAAGCGGCACGACCCAGATTCAAGAATTGCGAATCATCGCATAGAACAGACTTAGAATCGCGAGAGAAAAATGTTCGGACGCCTCTTCAACTGGTTTTCCAGCGACATGGCAATCGACCTTGGTACAGCTAACACCCTTGTCTATGTGAAAGGCCAAGGCGTGGTCCTGAATGAACCCTCCGTGGTTGCCTATCGCCAGCGCGGCGGTCGCAAGGAAGTCCAAGCGGTTGGCCATCAAGCTAAGTTGATGCTGGGGCGCACACCGGGCGAAATTCAGGCCGTTCGGCCCATGCGCGATGGCGTGATCGCAGACTTTGAAGTCGCTGAAGAAATGATCAAGCACTTCATCCGTCGGGTGAACTCCAACAAGGGCTTCTTGCGTGGCAGACCCCGCATCATCATCTGCGTGCCATCGGGGGCCACCCCTGTTGAACGGCGCGCAATCCAGGACGCTGCCTTGAATGCCGGCGCGTCAGACGCCTATTTGATTGAAGAGCCCATGGCCGCAGCAATTGGCGCAGGCTTAGCCATTGATCAACCTTCTGGCTCGATGGTGGTCGATATTGGTGGCGGCACCACCGAAGTGGCTGTTCTATCGCTGGAAGGTATCGTCTATGCGCGCTCTGTCCGCGTGGGTGGCGATAAGATGGACGAAAGCATCATCAATTTCCTGCGCCGCACAGAAAACATGCTGATTGGTGAAACCACAGCAGAGCGGATCAAGAAGGAAATTGGTACCGCATTGCCGCCGGCGGACGGCTATGGCTTATCCTTGTCTGTAAAGGGCCGCGATTTGCTCAATGGGGTCCCGCGGGAAATCCAAATCTCTGAGCAATTGATCGCAGAAGCCTTGTCAGATCCCGTTGATGAAATCATTGAAGCGGTCCGGGTTGCCTTGGAAACCACGCCACCTGAACTTGCCGCCGATATCGTCGAAAAAGGGATTATGCTGACCGGCGGTGGCGCGCTTCTTCGGAACTTGGACGTGGTTCTGCGTGAGCGTACGGGCCTGCCAGTCTCCGTGGCTGATGATGCCTTGTCGTGTGTGGTGCTAGGCACTGGCAAATGCGTCGATAATTTCGAGCAATGGAAGGGTGTTTTATCCAAGGTCTAGGCCGGATAAATGCCTCGATTTGTTCGGATATATGAGGTGAAGGAGTAGGGATATGGCGCGCAGAGGCAATCGGCGAACAGGGGGGGCAGGGCCACTCGTTGGAGTCGCGGTGCTGACGGCGCTGATCACGGCAGGGGTCACCATTTTGGTGACAGACCAGCGTAGCGGCTCTGTTGCGGGAATTGCTTCTGATGTTTCAGGCGCGATTGGCGGCGTGTTGATGGCACCAGTGCGTTGGGGCGAGGGCCTCGTTTCCTCGACTGGTTCCTTCTTTGGCGGCGCTGGCCTTAATCAGAAACTGAAAGAAGAAAATCTGGCTCTCCTGCAATGGCGCGACCAAGCCAAAGCCATGGCCGAACGTCTGGACGCCTATGAAAAGCTACATGGCGTCAAGGCTGAGCAATTGCCTCAAGGCCTAACCGGGCGATTAATCAGCGAGAGTAGCGGGCCTTTTGCCAAGTCTGGCATCGTCAATTTAGGGGCGACAGCGGGCGTTAAAGTGAATTGGATCGTGCTGAACCAGAATGGTCTGGTTGGTCGTGTGATCGCCGTTGGCAGCGATACTTCGCGCGTTTTATTCTTGGCCGATGGGGACAGCCGGGTCCCAGTCATGGGTGAAACAACGCGGGCCCGTGCTATTGCGATCGGGGATAAGACGTCAGCGCCAAGGCTTGCCCATTTGAATACACCGACTTTGATGCGCGACGGCGAGCGCGTCATGACTTCGGGCGATGATGGCATTTTTCCGCGCGGCATCGCCGTTGGACAAGCTGGCTTAGCGCCCGACAAGCAATGGCGTGTTCGTTTGGCTTCCACGGCCTCGCCAATTGATTTTGTAAGGCTCGTTCCGCCGTCCAACTTCCCACCACCCTTGGACCCGGTAACCGCCCCGTCCCTTGCGCCACCTCCTACCGAAGGGGCAGTGACATCACCGGTCCAAGGCGGCGTTTTGCCCTTGGCGGCAGACGCGGCAGGTGTACCAACCGCGGCGACACCCGAAGCCATCCGCGCCGCGCAAGCGTTGCGCAGCAGTGAGATCGAAGCCGCACGGGCCACTGCCGCCCGCCTCGCGAAAGAGCGCGACGTCGCCCGTGAACAGGCCCGCCAGGCGGATGCAGCGCGCCTTGCAGCTGAAAGTCGCTCTGTTCCTGTTGCCGGGTCAGCAACCGCTCCAGCTTCCAGCGCCAGCGAGCCCGCCGCTCAAGCGGCCCCTGCAGCGCCGCCAGCTGCCTCCAACCCACCAAGCGGGGCACCCAAGCAGTGAGCACGCTTCTACCTGGGCGGCCCTCGACCAGGTCACGTCTTTTTGCTGGCTTGGCCATCGTGGCAGGGACAAGCTTGCTCAATCTTGTCTCGCTCACGCTTGGGCCATTTGGCAGTATTTGGCCCGCCAGCCTGATATGGGCAGCTTGTGGCTGGGCCAATCAAGGTCCGAACGCAGTAATTGCGCTGATGTTGTTCGGATTGGGCCTTTGGGTTGATCTTTTGACTGGTGGACCTTTAGGCGCTTGGGCTGTTGTGGCATTGATTGCGCACGCGCTGACCATGCTGACCGCCCGCTTCAGTGTTGCCATGGCCGCTACTCCCAGAGGGGCCGCCACCATTACCGGGCTTTTCTTCTTGGTCGCCGCCTTCATCCTGTCGATTTCAAGTGGGAAAGGGTTTAACGTGCTCTCAATCTTGGTCCCAATTTTAAGTGCGGTTCTGACATATGCATGGGTGGCACCTTGGTTTGATCTATCTGAGGAAGAAGCATGAGCCAAAGTGGTGGGTCAGATCTGTTTAGCCGACGGGCCTTGGTACTGTCTTCGCTTGGGGGGCTCTATTTTGCTGTCCTTGGCCTCCGCATGGCGCAGCTTCAGATTTTTGAGAATGACGAATTCCGCCTAGAGGCCGCAGAAAACCAGTTCAACCTTCTGGTCAATCCGGCCTCACGCGGGCCCGTCTATGATCGCTTTGGCGTACCGTTAGCTGTAAACCGGCGTGACTTCCGCGTGTCCATCATGCGCGAAGATGTCGATGATCTGCCCAAGACCATGGGCGCGTTGGCCTCCATTCTGCGCATGTCGCCCGAGAAGGCCAAGGAATCTTTAAGTGAGGCCAAAACGTCGTCCCGCTTTATGCCCTCTATGGTGGCTGAAAATCTGTCTTGGGAAGATTATTCGCGCGTCAGCGTCTATGCAGCCTCCTATCCCGGAGTCCGCTGCGAGATGGGGGAGGCGCGCAATTACCCGCTGGCAGAGAGTATGGCCCATGTTTTGGGCTATGTCGCGAAAGCCAATGACAAGGATGTGGCGACGGACCCGCAAGCGCGTCATCCAGGTATCAGGGTTGGTAAAGAGGGTATTGAAAAGGCACAAGAAAAGGGCCTTAAGGGCGCGCATGGCGCAACCAAACTAGAGGTCAATGCCCATGGCCGCGTAATCCGCGAAGTGGTCGACCCCCGCCTCAATCCCAAAAGTGGGACACCAATCGTCCTCACCATTGACGCAGAGATTCAACAAGTCGCCTATGACCAGTTCCAAGCCAAGGACAAACGCCCTGCCGAAGCAGGCTCTGCGGTGGTGATGGATATCCGTACAGGCGAGCTTTTAGCTCTGGTCTCAGCCCCAAGCTTTGACCCCAATAAGTTTGTTGATGGCATAAGTCGCACCGACTTCAATGAGTACAACACGGCAGAGATGCGCCCCTTGTATCACAAAGCGGTGCGCGGCATTTATCCGCCAGGTTCGACCTATAAGATGGTGACAGCCTTGGCTGCTTTGGAAGCTGGCATTACAGACCCCGAAGAGACCATCAATTGCCCGGGCTTTTATATGTTGGGCAATCACCGCTTCCATTGTCATTCTCGGAGCGGCCATGGCAGCGTCAATTTGAATACCGCAATAAAGGTCTCCTGCGACGTCTATTTCTATGAGATGGGCAAGCGGATTGGTGGCGACAAAATGGCCGAGGTGGCGCGTGGCTTTGGCTTTGGTCAGCGCTTTGACCTTGGGATCCCGGGGATTTCCGCGTCACATGTTCCCGATAATGCGTGGAAGATGAAGAATCGCGGCCAGCCTTGGGCGGTTTATGACTCACTCAACGTGGCAATTGGTCAGGGTTTGATTGCCGCAACCCCTTTGCAAATGGCCGTTATGACGGCGCGCATTGCCTCGCAGGGCAAAGCGGTAGTACCGCGCTTAATCCGCGAAGGGCCCGGGGCTGTGCCTATTACGCCGTTTGAATCTTTGCCCTTTAGGTTCGAGAACATGCATCTTGTCCATCAAGGCATGATCGCTGTGTCTAACGAGGCTGGCGGTACCGCCCGGGGCGACCTTGGTATTGAGGGTGTGCGCATGGCGGGGAAAACCGGCACAGCGCAAGTGCGACGGATCACGATGGCCGAGCGGCGCTCCGGCGTTCGCTCCAATGCGTCGCTACCTTGGCGGCAGCGCGATCATGCATTGTTTGTCTGTTATGCCCCGGCTGAGGACCCCAAATATTGTTGCGCTCTGGTAGTGGATCATGGCGGCGGGGGTGGTGCGGCGGCGGCACCGCGTGCACGAGAAATCATGAAGGCGACGCTGTTAAAGGACCCCTCAGCCCGTCCAGCTTTTACCACCAGAACAAAGACCGCAGATTTAGCCCCGGCGTCCCCTAACTCTCCAACGGGAGAAGGCAAAGCATGACCTTTTTGCCGGATATGGAGAGCGGTCGCGACAGCTTCTTTGGCAAGCTGCGCCGGATCGAATGGGGGCTCGTCTTTGTAATGGCAATGATCAGCGTGGTCGGGACCATCCTATTGTTCGGAGCTGCTGGCGGCAGCTGGGAACCTTGGGCCGGAGATCACATCATCCGATTTTGTATCGTGACTTGCTTTATGCTGGTTGTGGCCACTGTCGATGTGCGCATTTGGTATCATTTGGCCTATCCAGCCTATTTTGGCGTGTTCATCTTATTGATTGCGGTAGAATTGTTCGGGAAGGTCGCACTCGGCGCGCAGCGTTGGCTGGAAGTGGGGCCGATCCGCCTGCAACCGTCGGAATTCATGAAAATCGCTCTAATTCTGGCGCTCGCCCGCTATTATCAAGACGCGGAGTCCGACCGGATGTGGACGATCCGCGCACATGTGATACCGCTTGTGATGCTGGCAGCACCTGCTGCTCTGATTACGCTGCAGCCTGATTTGGGCACCGCGATCATGGTGGCAGGGGTTGGGGCCACGATGGTAATTTTAGCCGGCCTCTCCTGGTGGTACGTGATCGCTGCGGGCACTTCGGTCGCCACCTTTGCCTTGGCGGCCTTCTTTTTCTTCATGGCAGAGTTTCAGAAGAATCGCATTCTGACCTTCCTTGATCCATCTCGCGACCCTCTTGGTTCAGGCTATCACATCACCCAATCCAAGATTGCCATCGGCTCTGGCGGCATATTTGGTGTAGGCTATATGCAAGGCACGCAAAGCCAGCTCGACTTCTTGCCAGAACGCCACACAGACTTTGTGTTCGCCATGCTTTTGGAAGAGTTTGGCATGGTGGGCGGCTTGTTTGTGTTGGCCCTTTACCTCGCCGCTATGGCCTTTGGCATTTATATTTCTATCGGTTGTCGCCATATTTTTGGGAAGTTTCTGGCGGCAGGCGTCACGATGCTGTTGTTCATCTATGTGGGCATCAATGCCGGCATGATCATGGGCCTTATGCCCGTGGTCGGCGAGCCTTTGCCGTTCCTCAGCTATGGCGGCAGTGTGATGCTGTCGCTGATGTTTGGTTTTGGCTTAGTGCAAAACGCCAAAGTGTTCCGCGACAAGACGTTGGGGTCTGGCTTTAAGTCGTCGAAGCGGGTGCGATAAGCAGCAAGAAACGTCTTTAGCTACCTTTATTTGGCGCTCTCAACCTTGATATAAGCGATCACGTCGCGGCGGTCTTTCTCCTGTTTTAGGCCAACAAAGGTCATGCGGTTGCCAGGCAGAAAGCCCTTTGGATCAGCCAACCATTGGTCAAGTTTGCCGCCGTCCCACAAAAAGCCAGCGCCCTTCAAAGCGGGCGAGTAAGCAAAGCCAGCAGCGGTGCCTGCCGTGCGACCAAAAATACCGTGAAGGGCAGGGCCTACGCGATTGTCACCACCTTTTTCGATCACATGACACGACCGACACTTAGCAAATTGCCGACGGCCATTGGCGAGATCGCCTTCATTATAGGGGACGGGTAGGCTCGCCAGAATTTTGGCGTCTTCAGGCGATGGGCCAGGGGCGGCAGGAGCGGGTGCCGCGGGTCCCGCAGCCGGGGCTACTTCTTTGTTGGCAGTTTCAGTTGCAGTCTTGGTTTCACCGGTTTGCGCCGCCGGACCGCAAGCAACGACTGCCATCAATGGGATAAGGGCTAGGCTGGTCCGTATCAACATGGTTTCTGCTCCACAGATTGAATGGGTTGGGCTGCGCGCTTAGACCGCCCCTTGCCGCAGAGGTAGATTGTTGGGCCCAATCCGAACAGGGGCAACCCCCTGATCTCTCAGCCAATTGTGATCACTTCCCAGTGAGGGTCACTGCACTAGGGCGTGAGCTGTAACGACACGCCAATCGGTTCAGGCTTGTCAGATCTTATTGTTTAGGGAAAATGGTGCCGGTTGCAGGAATCGAACCCGCGACCGTCCGATTACAAATCGGGCGCTCTACCTGCTGAGCTAAACCGGCATCGGGGGTGTCTCTAAACGTTATGGACAACGTTTTGCAAGGGAGAAGCGCAATGAATGATCAGGCAAAACACAGCGTAAGCCGCAGGGCGGCATTGCAGCGCGCCTCAATCCCAGCCGCTTTACTCGTGGCACCTCAGCTTGCGAGCGCATCGACACCGGCAATTCAAGCCGCAAAGGCGAAGACCTTTGTCCTTGTTCATGGCACGTGGCATGGCGGCTGGGTTTGGCGGCAAGTGGCTGATAGATTGCAGGCTCAGGGGCATCGTGTGTTGACGCCTACGGCAACTGGGTGCGGGGAGCGCGCGCATCTGATCCGGCCCGATACCAATCTGACGACCCATGTGCAGGACGTCTGCGCCGTGATCGAAGCCGAAGACGCCGAAGATGTGATCTTGATCGGGCATTCGTTTGGCGGTCTTACTATTACGGGCGTCGCCGATCGGTTGGGCAACCGGATTGCGCATATCGCTTTCTATGACGCTTTCATCCCCACTCGGGCGCGGCCAGCCTGGATAATGCAAGAAGCCGATGGTTCTTGGCCCAAATGGTGGAAAGATCGGCAGGCGCATTTCATCGAGGGCTACAAGATGAATTTCTTCGCGCATTACCCAATCAAAATGCTGGTGCCGGAGGACGATACCGCCAATATCGCCCTGCTAAAGCGTAAATTGACGTGGCACCCAGCCGGGCAATGGATAGAGCCCGTCAGCTTTGCCAGTGGCGGTTGGGAAGACCGCCCGCGCACTTACATTCACACGACTTTGCAGACCTTTGCCCCTTCCTCACAAGCCATGTGGGGGCCGGGAAGGGAGGCTGGCTGGCGCTGGATCGATGTGCCGACAGCGCGCAATGGCATGTTGACCCACCCGGATGTGGTCGCATCCTGCTTTGCCAGCTTGGGCTGATCTTTAAAGACATTTCGCAGGACTTTACCGCCTTCGCGCATTGCGCCAAAGCCCACTCCAGCCTAGTAAAATCAGATTCGATTGCCTTGCCGAGTTAGCGCGGGTGGCAGCTCAAAGAGTCGTTTCAAGAGGGCACACATGGCCGACAGTGCAGTGTCAGCAGTCAACCAAGCCGGTTCGGGCGTTCAGCAGACCTTGGTCTCGAACGCTTTTCTGCTCGACTTTCTCCCCATCGTGATCTTTCTGGTGATCGCTGCAGGCCTTGGCTGCGCTTTCATGTTGGCTTCGTGGGTGTTGGCGCCTTCCAGCCCTGACCCAGAAAAAGTTTCGACCTATGAGTGCGGCTTTAATGCGTTTGACGATGCGCGCATGAAGTTTGACGTGAAATTCTATCTGGTTTCGATCCTCTTCATTCTGTTCGATCTCGAAATCGCCTTCCTGTTCCCGTGGGTACTGGCACTCGATGACATTGGACCCTTCGGCTATTGGTCGATGATGAGCTTCCTTGGCATCTTGTTGGTTGGCTTTATCTATGAGTGGAAGAAAGGTGCTTTGGAATGGAACTAAAGCTTCCCGCACGCGCGGGGGTAGTCCCTGCCACACTCGATAACATCGGCCCCGTTATTCCAAACGATCCCTATTTCTCAGGGCTGTCGGATGAATTGGCTGATAAGGGCTTTGTCGTTGCAGCCGCTGATGATCTGATCACCTGGGCGCGCACTGGCTCGCTGATGTGGATGACCTTTGGCCTTGCCTGTTGTGCCGTTGAGATGATGCAGGCCGCCATGCCGCGCTATGACATGGAGCGCTTTGGTTTTGCGCCACGCGCCAGCCCACGTCAGTCTGACGTGATGATTGTCGCAGGGACCTTGACCAACAAAATGGCCCCGGCTTTGCGCAAGGTCTATGACCAAATGCCAAACCCGCGATATGTGATCTCCATGGGCTCCTGCGCCAATGGCGGTGGCTATTACCACTATAGCTACGCGGTCGTGCGCGGCTGTGACCGTATCGTGCCCGTCGATATCTATGTGCCAGGCTGCCCGCCAACAGCGGAAGCTTTGATGTATGGCATTCTGCAATTGCAGAAGAAAATCCGTCGTGAAGGAACGATCGAACGATGAGCGCTTTGGCTGAGTTGCAAGAGCGTCTGACCTCGGCTCTGGGCGCATCTATCTTGTCCGCAACGCAGGCGACTGGTGAGCTGACGGTTGTTGTGCGCCGCGACGATAGCCTAGCCGTGCTGCAGCATTTACGCGACATCGAAAGCTTCTCGACGTTTGTTGATGTCTGCGGCGCTGACTATCCAGAACGCGCAGAGCGGTTTGAGGTCGTCTATCACCTCTTGTCGATGAGTAAGAATGCGCGCATCCGGGTGAAGGTCACAACCGACGAAGACACGCCCGTGGCTTCGGCTTTTGGGCTCTGGCCAGCTGCGGATTGGTTTGAGCGCGAAGCCTTCGATATGTATGGCATCCTCTTCTCCGGCCACCCAGACTTGCGCCGGATCCTTACTGATTATGGCTTCCATGGCCACCCACTGCGCAAGGACTTCCCGCTGACCGGCTACACCGAAGTGCGCTATGACGAAGCTCAAAAGCGGGTGATTTATGAGCCCGTCAAGCTTGTCCAAGAATACCGCAACTTCGACTTCTTGAGCCCTTGGGAAGGCATGCTCCCCGGGGATGAGAAGGCGGCCGAGTAGGGGGTTACCCCTTCACCGCCTTCGGCGGAGCTTCCCCGCAAGCGGGGAAGCGGCTGGCGGCGACAGTGAAGTCACGCAGCTTCCCCATTTATGGGGAAGCTGTCCCGAAGGGACTGAAGGGGTACGCCTATTCTCATCTGGACCCCCAAGTGGAAAACGGGTTCCAAATAGCCGCGCCATCAAAAACAGTTTGACCTCAAGTTGAATTTTTGCGACGCTCAAGCTTGAACTTTGCGCGTGAGAATTTTTGATGTCGCAGTCTTCCTTGGAAACTTGGTCCTTATGTTTTGTGATGATGTTCACAGTGCGTCTGCTTTTTACGCTTCATCGTAAGCGCGGAAGAGCTGCTATCTTAGGACAGGGAAAATTTTTCCTTTATTGCTCGCTTGACGCTTTGGTTGAAGCAACCACCCTTGCATTCATTGTATCCAGCCTTTTCTTCATGGATGAGAAAGACATCATGATCGGTGACTCTGATTTCAGTTTATTATTTTTTATTGTTGTTATCGGGGGCGTTATAGCGATCAACATGGCTTTAAGACGCTTCCCGTTCGTTCGGGGTGCCTTAGCCGAATTGGAACCAGACCCCTCGCAAACAAAGACGAAATAACTCTGCTTAGGTTTGTGGATGGACTCCGCCATACCATCCCCGTAACGCTGTCCCCAAAAACCGCTAATCCAGCCTCATGAATCCCGAACCCGTCTTCTCCCTCTCTGACGCCGACGTCTGGACCGCGACCGAGGCGGATCGCCCCGCTTTGGCAGCTTTTTGCCGCGATAATCCAGAATATGATCTGTTCTTGACGGGGGAAGTGCCGGATGAAGCCGAGTGGGTTGAGGATTTTATGACGGACCTGCCGCCCGCATCCTTCAATTGGACAAATACCCACAAGCTGATCGCACGCCGCCATCAAGACCCCAATACAATCGCCGCCATCCTGGATGTCACCGAAGACATGATCGCCAAGGGCGTCGGCCATATCGGGCTTTTTCAAGTTGCCACGGCCCTGCATGGCACTGGCTTGGCGCACGAATTGTATCAAGGCTTGGAAGACTGGCTGGCAAGCCGTGGCACGGATGTGTTGCGGCTAGGGGTCTTGGACGGCAATGCGCGCGGCATGGCTTTTTGGACCCGGCATGGCTTTTTAGAGACACGCCGTCGTCAAGGCACGGCACCAAATGGCAAAACCCACCTCAGCTATGTCATGTACAAGCCACTCAAACCGCTCACGCTTGAGGCCTACCGCCTGCGCGTGCCGCGCGATGATCCAAATAGCGTTTAGCAAGCAGTCTCCAGCCCTGAAAACCGCAGGCAAAACTATTGATCCTGTGGCCATCTTGGCCCACAAGGACACGATGAATCGGGTGCTTTGATAAGCGCGTGACTTGGTAGGATTTTGACCCATGGCAGACGGCACACAAACCCTAGAAACCAATCCTTCTGCCGATCTTTTGCCGGGCGAGACCGCCATGCGCAATTTCAACATCAATTTCGGGCCTCAGCACCCCGCTGCCCACGGCGTGTTGCGCCTGGTTCTGGAATTGGACGGCGAGATTGTTGAGCGGGTGGATCCCCATATTGGTCTTCTGCATCGCGGCACGGAAAAGCTGATCGAGTATAAGACCTATTTGCAAGCCATGCCTTATTTCGATCGGTTGGACTATGTGGCGCCGATGAACCAAGAGCATGCGTGGTGCTTGGCGATTGAGCGTTTGGCGGGGATTGAAGTACCCCGCCGCGCGCAATTCATCCGCGTTATTTTCTCGGAAATTGGCCGCATCCTGTCGCATATCTTGAACGTCACCACCCAAGCCATGGACGTGGGCGCACTGACCCCGCCGCTGTGGGGCTTTGAAGAGCGTGAGAAGCTGATGGGCTTTTATGAGCGGGCTTCAGGCTCGCGCATGCATGCGGCCTACTTCCGCCCAGGTGGGGTTCACCAAGACCTGCCGGATGCTTTAGTGCGCGATATTTATGACTGGTGTGACCCATTCTTGAAGCTCTGCGACGATATCGAGACCTTGTTGACCGATAACCGCATCTTCAAGCAACGCAATGTCGATATTGGTGTTGTCGATCAAAAGACCATTCTCGACTGGGGCTTCTCCGGCGTCATGGTGCGCGGTTCGGGCATTGCTTGGGACCTGCGCCGCAGTCAGCCCTATGAAGTCTATTCCGAGCTGAAGTTTAAGGTGCCAGTCGGCAAGAATGGCGATTGCTATGACCGCTATCTTTGCCGGATGGACGAAATGCGCGAAAGCGCCAGCATCATCAAGCAATGTATTGAGATGATGCCGAAGGGCCCGGTTCTGGCCGAAAACTCCAAAGTGACCCCACCGCGCCGCGCCGATATGAAGGGCTCAATGGAAGCCCTTATCCATCACTTTAAGCTTTACACCGAAGGCTTCCATGTGCCAGCTGGCGAAGTCTATGCCGCGGTGGAAGCGCCCAAAGGTGAGTTTGGCGTGTATCTGGTCGCCGATGGCACCAATAAGCCTTACCGCGCTAAAATCCGCGCCCCGGGCTTTGCCCATTTGGCGGCGATGAGCCATTTGAATAAAGGCCACATGCTGGCCGACGTGTCAGCCATCCTCGGCTCGCTCGACATCGTGTTTGGTGAGGTGGATCGCTAGCCATGGCGCAAGTTGAGCCAACTAAATCAAAATGGCTTGCGACGTTTGACGACCTGACAGCCTTGCCGAAGCCGCGGCAGGCTGTGTTTGTCTATTTGTTGCTGTCAGGTTTGGCGTTAGTGGCTGTTGGTGTACTCTTGTTTCCACTGCACAAACTTGCGCTGACCTATGTACCAGGTTTGGGGACTCAATGGGCTTTTGAGACGAGGTATGGCGGCTTATTTAGCGCCGATTTAGGCGCTATGATCTTGACGGTATGTGGCATCATGGCTTGGTCCCAAGTCCTACCATTTTTCAGTCGGATTGCTGTTTGGGTCGGTGGTGAAACAAAGGAAGTGCCGCAATGAGTTCGATTATCGACCAAAACTATGCCGCCTATGCTGCCAATGACCTAGAGGGCATTTTGGCGACATTAGCGGTTGATTACACCGTCTCGCCATTCGGCGGATTACCTTGGCTAACCAGCCGGGATGCAGCGCGTAAGCTCTATACGCGCCATTTGGTGGACTACCCGATGGACCGCACCGACGTGTTGGGCCGCATGGAATTGGCCAATGTCACGATCAAGCGGGAACATTCCGAGCCGGGCGAAGGCTCTAGGGCCCCGGCCGCCGATGTGATGATGATCTATACCGTGCGCGATGGCTTGATCGCCCGGTGTGAATCCATTTCTCGGCAGGGCGATGAGACAGCAGCGCTGGCCGTCGTGGCTAAGCAGCTGGAAGCCTATAATGTGCAAGACTTAGACGCCCATGTGGCGTGCTTTGCTGATGATGTGGTGATCGCAGACCTCAATGGTGCAGAAAACCTGCACGGCATCGCCGATTATCGCGCCCGTTATCAAGGTGTGTTCGCGCAATATCCGCAAAACCACGCCGAGATTGTGAACCGTTTGGCCTGCGGCAATGTCGTGGTTGATCATGAGCGCGTGCGCCGCAGCCCTGACAGTGAGCCGTTTGAAGTGCTGGCGATTTACACCATCAAGGATGGCAAAATCGCGCGCGTGGACTTTGTGAAATGAGCGAACTGTCAATTCTGGCATGGCCGGCGCTGATTTGTTTGGCGTTTATTTTTTTGGTTTGGGTGACTTATATCAAACCAAATCCAAAAGTTGTGGCGCAAATGCCAGGTGGCCTTGCAAGGTATCGGTTGGCAATTTCAACTTTGACGATGGCACTGCTTTGGCCTCATGTTGGTAAATTGTTGCTGGCCCTACTTGGCCTTGTTTTGCCCAACTATGCGATATTTGTTGTGCTAGGCCTTAGCCTGATCTCGTGGTTTGCCTTAAAGCGCTGGAGCCCACTGGGACCCTTATGGGCTGACCTAGACCACGCACATTATGAAGTTGGTCGTATCCAAAGACTTACAGCCTACAATTCCAGACGATAAAGAGAGTTCTTCACCCATGGCCACACGTCGCCTCGCGCCCCCCGAAGTTCAGCCCAAGTCGTTTGACTGGTCGGCCGATAGTTCTGCCAAGGTCGCTTTTTGGATGGGAAAATATCCAGAAGCCCGCAAGCAATCGGCTGTCATTCCACTTCTGTGGTTGGCGCAAAAACAAGAAGGCTGGGTGAGTGAGCCTGCGCTTCGTAAGATCGCGCTTGACCTCGCCATGGCCTATATCCGCGTCTATGAAGTCGCGACCTTCTACACGATGTTCCACTTGGCCCCCGTCGGGAAGCACCATTTGCAAGTCTGCGGCACGACGCCCTGCATGTTGCGCGGCTCTGGCGATTTGATCGAAGTGTGTAAGAAGCGCATCGGCAATCACCACCATGTCACACCCGATGGCTTATTCTCGTGGGAAGAAATGGAATGTATGGGCGCGTGTGCCAATGCGCCCATCGTTGCGATCCATGATTATTATCATGAAGATCTGACTGCTGAGAGCTTCAGCGCCATCATCGACGATCTGGCCGCTGGCAAGGACGTGACACCAGGTTCTGCCATTGGTCGTTTGACCAGTGCGCCAGATGGTGGCCCCAATGTCTTGAACGACGAAACCTTGTTTGACGGCAGCCTCGCCAAAAAGATCAAACTGCCAAACTTGCCCGAGAAGGCCTAAGGCAGCGCCTTGGCCCGGGCGTAGAGATGAATATCGGTCGTAAACCTCCCCATCTGCGCCCGCAGGATGATCCAAATCGCGTTTGTATCCCCATCACCAGTGATGCGGCCTTTTGGGCATCCATGATGCTGTCGTGGGTGGCCCAATCCCTCGACCATTTGCTCGACGTCGACCAGTGGGCGGTGAATTTGACGGCAGTGGCTGGGATCGCCCTCGTCGGTATTGCGATTTTCAAGGGGCTGGAACGGCCCTTGCCGACGGGTATGCGTCTGCCCCGAACACAGGCTTGGATCATGCTGGCCGTGATGGTCGCGGTGACCGGGGCTTGGGCTTGGTTTGGCCTGATCTACACCCGCGATTTGCCGGCACGCTTGGTTTACGGCGTTTGCGCCAGCCTGACGGCATGGAGCGGCTTTGTCATCTATCGCGCTTTAACGGCTGGCCCCGCTAAACCGGACGATCTTTAGAAGCTCACCGGGCTTTAACGGCCGCTCCGCACTCATGCCATTGATCATCAAGAAGCGCTCCGTCTTGAAGTCTGGATAGGCCATGCGGGCTGAAAGGCTCGCCACCGTGTCACCTGCGCGAACCGTCACAATCTCAAGCTCACGCGGGCGGAGGGCTGCGATTTCGGTGGCCGACATTTCTTTGAAGGTCTGCGTGATCGGGAAGGTGGGCGACAGACCGTCTGCGGGGCTCATCATGACGAAGTGATACGCTTGCCCATTTAGATTGTAAGCAATCACACCGACATCAACGCGGCTAGAGCGAGTTTGCGCACGTGCCAGCAGGGTGATGGTGGGCATGCCATTGGTGGTGCCCGGTGTCGCAGGGCCCAAAGTAGCCGGCGTCTGGCCCAATGTTTCGCGCACTTTGGCGATGGCATAGGCATCGAGCGTGCCCGTCAGCGGGACACCGCCACCAAAGCGACCTTTGAGGCTGTTTGGTCCTTCAATTTCAACAGCTTCAGTGGTGTTGTTAAGAGAAAAACCCTGCGGAACTTCAAAGGTGATCTTCATGCTGGGATGAGAAAAACGCCGTCCATCGACAAAGCCCTGCTCTGGGTCATCGCCTACGCGCATCCCTGAAAGTGCAGTCAGATAGGGGCGGACCTGTTCTGGCGGTACGTCGCGGCTAGCTTTAGCTGCTTGGGCGGCATTGGCGGTGCGCGCCACACGTTCGGCCGTAATTGGGTGGCTTCGCGCCCAAGTTGGCACATCGCGCGATTGGCGATTTTTCACTTTGGCGTCTAGGGCTTCTTGTGCCGCCAAGGCGGCCAACATGTCGGATGCGGCATAGAGATTATAGCCATTGGACTGCAGATAACGCACGCCATAATCGTCGGATTCGTTTTCCTGTTTGCGCGAATAGCTGAGCGTATAGACCTGCGCCAATTGCCCGGCGGTCTGCATGATTTCTTCGGATTTGGTGGCAATGCCGAGCGCAATAGCGCCCAAGGTCGAGAGCGTGGAGGCTTGGGTCCGCTTCAACGAATGCTTGCCGACAATATGGCCGACCTCATGGCCCAAAACTGAGGCGAGCTCGTCCTCAGAATTCATAATCGTCATCAAGCCGCGCGTGATATAGATATAGCATCCCGGTACCGCAAAGGCGTTGACGACGTCGGAATTGATGACGGTAAAGGTGCATTGGTCCTTCAGTCCTGCGGCAGTAGCAACCTTTGCCCCCACAGTTGAGACATAGGTCGCGATCGGGCCGGTGATGGCGCCGCCAAATTGTGCGACGAGCTGAGGGTGCTGTTTGATCGCTTGCGCGCGCTCATTCGGCTTGATGATTTGAGCGACTGCGGGTGTGGCAACTTGCGCGGCCAAGACTGCCAAAGCCCCATATAGAACCCAATTCTTGCGCATTACACATCTCCAAAACAGAGACTCATGATGGCGGCGTTGGCTTGATCTGACTATTCAAATTCGCAGGTTGCTTTTGCCATGTTTGGATGACTCAGCAGTAGGTTCCTTCCTGCAGTCCGTATGCGCGTCAGGCTGCAAATGTCGTTGGCAGGCTGGGTGAAGCCCTATAGAAGCCTAGTGACGAACTATCACGCCTAGCTGATCGAGTGTTCTATGATTACCGATAAAGACCGTATCTTCCTGAACCTCTATGGCCGCCATGATTGGCGCTTGGAAGGGGCTAAACAGCGTGGCGCGTGGAATGCCACTAAAGATATGATCGATGCAGGGCGCGATTGGATCATTCAGCAGGTGAAGGATTCGGGGCTGCGTGGCCGGGGTGGCGCTGGCTTCCCGACGGGTCTCAAATGGTCCTTCATGCCGAAAGAGGTCAAAGACCGGCCGCATTATCTGGTCGTCAATGCTGATGAGTCAGAGCCTGGGACCTGTAAAGACCGCGATATGATGCGCCACGATCCGCATTTGCTGATCGAAGGCTGCTTGATCGCCTCTTTCGCGATGCAAGCCCATGCTGCCTACATTTATATCCGTGGTGAGTATGTGCTGGAGCGTGAACATCTCGAAGCAGCCATCAAAGAAGCTTATGAAGCCAAGCTGATCGGCAAGAACAACATTCACGGCTGGGACTTTGATCTCTATGTCCATCATGGGGCAGGGGCCTATATCTGCGGCGAGGAAACCGCCCTCTTGGAAAGCTTGGAAGGCAAAAAGGGCCAACCTCGCCTGAAGCCGCCTTTCCCAGCGAATGCCGGTCTCTACGGCTGCCCAACCACCGTCAATAATGTCGAATCAATCGCTGTAGTGCCAACCATCCTGCGTCGTGGTGCGCAGTGGTTTGCGGGCTTTGGCCGTCCAAACAATACCGGCACGAAAGTCTTCTGCGTCTCGGGCCATGTGAACAAGCCCTGCAATGTTGAAGACGCGATGTCGATCCCGTTGAAATATCTGCTGGAACAGCATTGTGGCGGCGTGCGTGGCGGTTGGTCGAACCTAAAGGCCGTCATCCCCGGCGGCTCGTCGGTCCGCATGATCACTCAAGAAATGGCTGAAGATGCGCTGATGGACTTTGACAGCCTGTCGGCCTTGAAGTCGGGCCTTGGCACCGCTGGCGTGATCGTGATGGATAAGTCGACCGACCTCATCAAAGCCATCGCGCGGCTGGCCTATTTCTATAAGCATGAAAGCTGTGGCCAATGTACACCGTGCCGCGAAGGCACTGGCTGGATGTGGCGCGTGTTGGAGCGCATGGCCGTCGGCCAAGCCGAACACCGCGAGATTGACCTCTTGCTCGAAGTCGCTGGCCAAGTTGAAGGCCACACAATTTGCGCTCTGGGCGATGCGGCCGCTTGGCCCGTCCAAGGCCTCATCTGGCGCTTCCGTGGCGAGATTGAAGAGCGTATCGACCGTTATCGCTTGGGCAAACCCCATGTGATGGGGGCGGCCATCGCTGCGGAGTAGGCGGTTTAGATTCCCAACAAAATCGCATAGCTCACACGTCAATTTCATCGTTTGACGAATAGCTAAGCACGTGCCCAAATGCTGACCTTAGGTGAGGGTTTGCGCATGGCGTTTGGGTTGTTCAGTCGTGGCTGGCGGTGGGCAAGATTGGTCTTGGCGTTTAGCGCTTTGGTACTTGCGGCGGCGTGTACATTACTGGTTGGGCCATATCCCTCCGTGCGCGATTGGCCGTTTGGTCCGGAGGTGAATGAGGTTACCTTGGAGCTTCAGCCGATCGAATCAATGTTTCCCCCACCACAAACAATTCGTTTGTCGCGCACCATGGATGGCATCCAGTTTTATGCGTCGTCACTTAGCGAAGGCCCCTTAAATGGCCGACTTGCGATGAAATATTTGGGCTCGAATTCGCTGGGTCGGGTCTATGGTTATGCGATCCCGAAAACAGACCTCCCCGATAACACGGAGGGGCGCAAAACCAAGTCTGAACTTCGCAGGTTTCGAAGCGAAGCGGCTTCAGCATTTTATGGTTTGATCCTGATCAAAGCATCTCTGAGTGAAGAACCGAGTCGAGAACTGGCGCTTCGGCTGCCAGCATGTGATGAGACCTCGGCAGAGGACTGTACCTTTGACACCTCCGCCGCCGTCTGGGCGCTGTTGGCCGCGAAGGTTCCCGAGATGACGTTTAAGGATATGCCAATTTACGACATTCGGCATTAGGGTTTTTGATGCGAGATCAGAGCGTCTCCACCACGGGAAATACCCTACCATTCCACGTATCACGCACCAGATCGACGCGTTCGATGTCCCTATGATAGGCAAGGCAATCGCTAGCAAAATCAACTTCTACCCGGATACCGGTGGATCGTTTTGGCGTTCGTTTATGAGCTTGCTGTATCTGGCTGGATTTTTGCTGGTTTTGGGGTGAGTTTGGCGGTGGCAATTTGGGTCGTAGCGTCGTATCTCGGCGAACAGCGGGTCAGCTTGGCTGAGTCTGTTTCAAACGATGGGGCGAGAAGATGACGAAAATCGTCGTCGATGGAACCGAAGTAGATGTGCCTGGCGATTACACGCTGTTACAAGCGTGCGAAGCTGCCGGCGCAGAGATTCCGCGGTTTTGTTATCATGAGCGTTTAAGTGTGGCTGGCAATTGCCGCATGTGCCTGGTGGAAGTCAAAGGTGCGCCTAAACCTGTGGCGTCTTGCGCCCAGCAGGTAAAGGATCAACGCCCCGGCCCGAATGGTGAGCCGCCCGTCGTCGTCACCAAGTCTTCAAAGGTGAAGGCCGCACGCGAAGGCGTGATGGAATTCCTGCTGATCAATCACCCACTGGATTGCCCGATTTGCGACCAAGGCGGGGAATGTGACCTACAAGATCAGGCAGTGGCCTTTGGCCGCGCTGGTTCGCGCTATGACGAGAATAAGCGCGCGGTTGAAGAAAAGAATATGGGCCCCTTGGTCAAAACGGTGATGACGCGCTGCATCCAATGCACACGCTGTGTCCGCTTTGCGACCGAAGTGGCTGGCGTGTCAGAGCTTGGGGCCATTGGCCGCGGCGAAGATATGGAAATCACCACCTATCTCGAGCAATCCTTGACGAGTGAGCTCTCGGCCAATGTGGTTGATCTCTGCCCCGTCGGTGCGCTCACCTCCAAACCCTATGCGTTTAACGCCCGTCCGTGGGAATTGAAGAAGACCGAAACTGTCGACGTGATGGATGCGGTCGGCTCCAACATTCGCGTCGATGCCCGCGGCAATGACGTGTTGCGTGTGTTGCCGCGCCTCAATGAAGAGATCAACGAGGAATGGTTGTCGGATAAGTCGCGCCATGCAGTCGATGGCTTGCGCCGTCAGCGCCTCGATAAGCCCTATCTCAAGACCAATGGCAAATTGGCCCCTGTCAGCTGGCCACAAGCACTTGAAGCTTTTGCGGCGCGCCTAAAAGGTGATGCTACTAAAATTGGCGCGATTGCTGGTGATTTGAGCGATGCTGAAGGCCTCAAGGCCGCTTTGGACCTGTTACGTGGCCTAGGCGTCACCAATACCGATTGCCGCCAAGATGGCGCGGCCATTGGCATGTCCGGCCAGCGCGGCGAATATTTGTTCAACACCACCATCATGGGCATTGAAGATGCCGATGCCTTATTGATCATCGGCTCTAATTTGCGTCTGGAAGCCCCGTTGATCAATGCCCGCGTTCGCAAGACGTGGCTGCGCGGCACGTTGGATCTGATCGGTGTTGTTGGTGAGGCGACCGACCTTACCTATGCTTATGAGCATGTTGGGGCAGGCCCAAAGACTTTGGCGGATTTGGCCAAGGGCAAGGGCGACTTCTTCAAGCGCTTTGCTAAGGCAGAGCGGCCGATGGTCATCATTGGTATGGACGCGCTCGCGCGTCCAGATGGCGCGCAGGTCCTGAAGCTTGCCGCTGAAATTGGCATGAAGGCCAAGATCGTGCGGGAAGGCTGGAATGGCTGGAATGTCGTCCATCAAGCCGCTGGCCGCGTTGGGGCGCTAGACTTAGGTTTCTTGCCGGGTGACCAAGGCCTCCCAACCGCGCAGATGCTGCAAGTCGGCGCGCTAGATACGTTGATCCTGTTGGGTGCAGACGAAGTCAAAGCCCCAGCCGGGACCTTTGTCGTCTATGTCGGCAGCCATGGCGATGCGGGCGCGCAACAGGCAGATTTGATCCTGCCAGCAGCCGCCTATACCGAGAAGAACGCCACCTATGTGAACACCGAAGGCCGGGTGCAACAGGCACGCCGGGCTGTTTTCCCCAAGGGTGATGCTCGTGAAGACTGGGCGATTTTCCGCGCGGTCTCCGCTCTGGTTGGCAAGACCTTGCCTTATGACAATCTCGAAGCCCTTCGCGCCAAACTGATGGCCGATAGCCCGAGCTTTGCTGGTCTTGACTATGCGCCAGGTGCCAGTACGCCTCTAGAACTCAAGCTTTTGGGCGTGGCGGGTGACGTGGATGCTGCGCCGTTTACCAGCGCAATCACCGACTTTTATCTCACCAATCCGATTGCCCGCTCCAGCCAAATCATGGCGGAATGCTCGGCAGCGAAGAAAGCAGCCACAATGGCTGCGATAGCAGCGGAGTAGGGGCCCATGCAGGATCTCGTTCGCGATTGGGGCCCATTATGGGGCGTGATTGGTGGGGCAGGCCAGATCTTGGCGATCATGGTCATGCTGCTATTGACCTTGGCGTTTATCCTATTGTTCGACCGCAAGGTCTGGGCGGCCGTGATGATGCGCAAAGGGCCAAACGTGGTTGGCCCCTTCGGCCTGTTGCAGAGCTTTGCTGACTTCTTGAAATTTGTTGTCAAGGAAATCGTCATCCCTGCTGGCGCGAATAAGACGGTCTTTATTCTAGCGCCTCTGATCACTATTACCTTGGCTTTTGTCGCCTATGCCGTTGTGCCCTTTGCGCCGGGCTGGGTGATTTCCGACATGAATGTCGGGATTTTGTATTTGCTCGCGATGTCGTCCTTGGGTGTTTATGGCATCATCATGGGTGGCTGGGCGTCGAACTCCAAATACCCATTCTTGGGCTCGCTACGCTCTGCCGCGCAAATGGTATCGTACGAAGTCTCCATCGGCTTTGTGTTGATCACCGTGCTTCTGGTGGTCGGCAGCCTGAATTTGACCGACATTGTTGACAATCAAAAGGCTGGCATTTGGGATTGGCACGCCTTTTCCTTCATCGGCGCATTGGTGAATCCTCAAGAGGGCGCGGGCGTTGTTGGCACCGTGTATGGCTTCATCGTCGGCCTTGTGATGTTCATGATGTTGGGCATTTTCTTTGTTTCAGCTTTGGCAGAGACCAATCGCCCACCGTTTGATTTGCCTGAAGCCGAATCTGAACTCGTGGCGGGCTATCAAGTCGAGTATAGCTCCACGCCATATTTGCTATTCATGATCGGCGAGTATCTCGCCATCGTGCTGATGTGCGCCATGATCTCCATCCTGTTCTTGGGCGGCTGGAACGCACCTTGGGGCCCGATTGAGAACCCATGGGTTGGCTTCTTGATCCTCTATATCAAGATTTGGCTGGTCTTCTTCATGTTCGCCATGGTGAAGGCGATTGTGCCCCGTTATCGCTATGACCAGCTGATGCGCATTGGTTGGAAAATCTTTTTGCCCACGACCTTGGTCGCCGTGGCAGTGGTAGGCGGCTATGTCGCTTACTTCGGGAGGTAGACCGCGATGTCTTCGTTCGGGCTTGAGTTTTTCTTCTTCGCCTTTTGGGCGATCCTGATCGTCGTCGTCTTTGTGGTGGCTGTAATTATCTTATTGGACTTTTCTACGCTCTTGAAGCTTAAAATCAAGCAGAACCAAGTGAAGTTGAATGCGATGATCAAGGATCAAAAATCATGAGCATAGCCCAAGCTCTAAAAGGCGCTTTGATGCTCGACTTTGCAGGCGCGTTTGGCCTTGCGATGAAGAAATTCTTCGAGCCGAAGTTCACCATCAACTACCCGTTTGAAAAGGGCCATATCAGCCCGCGTTTCCGGGGCGAGCATGCGCTGCGCCGCTATGCCAATGGCGAAGAGCGCTGCATTGCCTGTAAATTGTGCGAAGCTATCTGCCCCGCGCAAGCCATCACGATTGAGGCAGAGCCGCGCGATGATGGCTCACGCCGCACCACGCGCTATGACATTGACATGACCAAATGCATCTATTGCGGCTTCTGCCAAGAAGCCTGCCCGGTGGATGCCATTGTGGAAGGTCCGAACTTTGAGTTTGCCACCGAGACGCGGGAAGAATTGTTCTATGACAAGGACAAGCTTCTGGCCAATGGCGACCGGTGGGAACGCGAAATCGCGAAGAATCTAGAGTTGGATGCGGCTTATCGTTAAGCCGCAGTCTGGGTACGTTTAACAAAGCGCGCGCCTGTTACACAAAGCACAGGGCGCAGAGGGGAAGAGAGTAGCGATGATTGCGGTCGCCGCCTTTTACATCTTGAGTGCGATTGCGATTGCCTCGGCCTTTATGGTCGTGGTGGCCCGCAACCCTGTGCACTCCGTCTTGTTTCTGATCCTGACCTTCTTCACCTCAGCCGGCCTGTTCGTGTTGTTGGGGGCAGAATTCCTCGCCATGCTTTTGATCGTCGTTTATGTCGGCGCGGTCGCTGTTCTCTTCCTATTCGTGGTGATGATGCTCGACATCGACTTTGCAGAGTTGAAAGCAGGCTTCTTCACCTATCTGCCGTTTGGCGGTCTGATTGCTTTGATTTTGTTCGGCCAGTTCGTGATGGTCGGTGGGGCGTGGATTGAAAAGTCCGTCTCAGCCGAAGCCATCGCCGCACCAACGCCCGCCGCAGCGGCTGTTTCGAACGCAGAAGCCATCGGTCGCATCCTCTACACCGATTACATCTTCTTGTTCCAATCCGCTGGTATCATTCTGTTTATTGCCATGGTGGGGGCGATTGCCCTCACGCTGCGGCACCGCGACGGCATCCGCCGCCAGAATGTCACCGCACAAGTTGGCCGCACCCGTGCGGACGGCGTTGAAATGACTGACCCGAAGCCGGGCGAAGGAGTGGTACTTTGATCGGCCTTTCTCATTATCTGGCGGTTGCTGCCGCTTTGTTCACCATTGGCGTGTTCGGCATCTTCGTGAACCGCAAGAATGTCATCGTCATTTTGATGTCGATTGAACTCATTCTTCTGGCAGTAAACATCAATCTGGTCGCTTTCTCGTCCTTCTTGGGCGATTTGGTCGGACAGGTTTTTGCGATGTTCGTGCTGACCGTTGCTGCCGCTGAGGCGGCCGTCGGTCTTGCCATTCTGGTCGTCTATTTCCGAAACCGCGGCAATATCGCGGTTGAAGATCTCAATCTGATGAAGGGCTAACGCGTGTCTGCTGATCCTCACGCCACGACTGGCCTCGCTGAAACGCTCGCGACGATCGTTGTGTTCGCGCCGCTTTTGGGTGCCATCATCTGCGGGCTCTTCAACCGTTTCATTGGCGAGAAAGTGGCGATGTTTGTTGCCACGGCTTTGCTATTCGTTGCTGCAGCCTGTGCCGGAACCATCTTCATCGGCCATTGGCAGCACAGCCTACATCTGCCCGCTGAGCCCATTCGCATCGCGACTTGGATCGATGTTGGCGACCTCAAGAGCACCTGGTCGATCCGATTGGATGCCATTAGTGCCGTTATGATGAT
>NZ_JBIIYV010000023.1:0-41958 GCF_044346625.1 Aquidulcibacter sp.
GGACCAAGCTCTCCCACGGTTTACGCCAAAGGGGACACACGGTCTCAAGGTCGCGGTGAAGGCTGGTTGCGCGACCAGCCTTCACTCGACCTCTCTATCACATCCAAAACACACAAGGGGGCGAGGGGTGAGGGGGCCTTAGCGCACCAGCGCATTGATCCGTGCAATGAAGGCCGTCATAGTACCCATCGTCTTTGCGAATGTAAGCCCTCAACCCAACCCCTCTCCCAGAGCTAGAGGGGCTTGCCTCCCCCTTACATCGGCGCAGGGCAATAACGCTTCAGATAGTCGCTATGGGTGGGCATGTGTTGCACCACGAATTGGATGGATTGTTCGATCCCGCGCAATTCATCGCTGGTTTTGGCGCTCATCAGGGTATCAGCCATAGCATTATGGCCTTGCATGGTAATGCCTTGACCCATCATCACCGCGGCCCAACTGGTTTCGGTGAATAGCTCATCATCCTCGCGGAAGATCTGACCATTGAGGCGGAACAGGTCCGTCTTTTCCGTCAGGCTTTCGGGCACAGCCATGTTGCGACAGTAATTCCAGAACGGGCTGTCGTCGCGGGTGGTGGCATTATAGTGCAGGATCAAGAAGTCGCGGATGCGGGCATATTCCTTGCCAGTCAGGCGATTGAATGCATCTTCTTGCGCTTGGGTGATGCCATCGAGTGATAGCAGCGCGATCAGCTTATTGATGCCAGTGTTGATTAGATGGATAGAGGTTGATTCCAAAGGCTCCATAAAGCCTGCAGCCAGACCCAAGGCCACCACATTTTTGTTCCAGAATTTCTTCCGCCGCCCAGTGACAAAGCGGAGGAAATTCGGCTCCGCCTGAGGTTTGCCCGCGATATTATTTAACAGGATGTCCAGCGCTTCATCGTCGCTCATGAATTCACTGCAATAGACGTGGCCGTTGCCATTACGGTGCTGCAACGGCACTTGCCATTGCCAACCGGCGCGGTGGGCGGTCGCGCGCGTATAGGGTGGCGGTGGGCTGCCATCGTCACGCTTACAGGGCAAAGCGACCGCGCGATTGCATGGCAAAAAGTTTGACCAATCATCATAGCCGGTCTTTAGCGCTTGCTCGATCAACAAGCCCCGGAAGCCGGAGCAATCGACGAACAAATCACCCTCGATAACGACGCCATTATCCATGGTGACGGAGGTTATAAAGCCTGTCTCGCCATCCAAAGCGACATCATTGACCTTGCCTTCGATCCTGATTGCGCCGCGCTTCTCAGCATAGCCGCGCAAGTATTTGGCATAGCGGCCGGCATCGAGGTGATAGGCGTAATTGATGGGGGGCAAGTCGTCGCGCTGATAGTCTTCAGTCCGAGCAAAGCGGCCATGGTGGGCGGCCATGGTTTCGATATTGAAGATTTGGATCGGCCGTTTATCGCCTGCCTCTTTGAATTTGTGCCAAATATGGTGAAAGGACACGCCGTCGACTTGATAGCCATAATTGCCAAAGGGGTGGATATAGCTGTCGCCAATCTTGCCCCAATTAACGAATTGAATGCCAAGTTTGAAGCTGCCCTGCACGGCAGACAGCATCTCAGCCTCGTCAATTTCCAATAAGCGGTTGAAGTCGAGGAAGGGGGGAATGGTGGCTTCGCCAACGCCAACTGTGCCGATCTGTTCTGATTCGATAACGATGACATTGACCGGCTTGCCCGCACGCAAGCGCGACAATGCGGCTGCAGCCATCCAGCCCGCCGTACCACCACCTACGATTACGATCGTTTCAATTGCCATGTCTCATTACCCCCAGATTCACTTTAACTGTATTTTCTTGCCATCTAGCACGGATGACGCAAATGTGAACGTTCATTTTTTTCTTGTGAACGCTCTCAATTACGGTTATGCGTCACCCAATATGAATAGCTTCCTTCAAAAAAGAAGGGAGTCAGGGGAGGAAATTTTGGCCTATCAACTCAACGCAGGCACAACCACGTCTCGGTCTCGGCGGTTTACCGCTTTGACCACCGCATCCAGTCTCGCCCTTTTGGCGCTGGTTTCCCAGCCTGCCTTCGCGCAGACAGCAGCAGAGCCGGCTAAGCCAGCCGAAACTATAACCCCTGCAACGCAGCAAGCTGAGCCAGAAGCCGAAGTGATCGTGGTAACGGGCTTCCGCCGCTCGTTGCAAAATGCGCAATCGATCAAGCGCAATCTCGACACTTTCGTTGACGTGGTTACCGCTGAAGACATTGGCGCTTTGCCCGACCGTTCGGTGGCAGAAGCCCTGCAGCGCATTCCGGGTATCAATATCTCCCGCTTTGAACAGCGCAATGATCCAGACCGCTTCTCGGTCGAAGGTTCTGGCGTCATCATCCGCGGCCTGCCTTACGTGCGTTCTGAGTTGAATGGCCGCGACATCTTCTCCGCCAACGGCGGCCGCGAACTTTCGTTCAACGACGTCTCGCCAGAGCTTTTGGGTCGCGTGGAAGTATTCAAGAATGCCACGGCAGACATGATTGACGGCGGCATCTCTGGCACGGTCAATCTTGTCACGCGTAAGCCACTCGACAAAAAGGGCCCACGCTTTGCTGGCACCATTGAAAGCAATTATGGCGACATGGCTAAAGAATGGTCGCCTGGCTTCTCCTTCTTGGGCTCCAATACCTATGAAACCGAAGTTGGCACGTTTGGTGTGCAAGTTGCCTATGCCCAATCGCAATTAGTGACCAAGACCGATGCATCCCAGATTACCGACCCGTGCTACCGCGATGCCTCGCTGACCTCAGCCTGTATCCGTGTGCGTGCTGTGGGTTCTGGCGGCTTCAGCGGCGGCGAAGCGTTTAACGCCTCGAATTTCCCACCGACCAATGCCGTATTTGTGCCGAAGGGCGCAGGCGTACGTACCACCGATCTAACCCGTGACCGCGATGCGATGTCGATCGTTGGCCAGTGGGAAAGTAATGATCAGCGCTGGTTGGCCACGCTTGAATATTTGAAGGCAACCACAGAAGCGACCTTGGAAGAATTCTCGGCTCTGGCTCTGGTCAATGACGACGCGTTGTTCCCCGTTGTCGCCCCCGGAACGACCGCGACGTTCGCTGGCAATCAGTTCGCCAAGGGTACATTGACCCAGCTTCAGCCCTTCACAGGCGGTCGCGGCATCCCAACCGAATTGCTGCGCTTCCAACGCGAAGATGAAGCATCGACCGAAGACGTGTCCTTGACTGTAAAGTTTAGTCCAACCGATCGCTTACGCTTCAACTTCGAAGCCCAGCACATCGCATCGGACCGCACAGAGAATGGCTTCATCTCGGCGATGCAGACCTATAGCGACGTCTATATCGACAATACCGGCGAAACTCCTCTGGTGCAGTTCCTGCAGCCCGGTTTGGCAACATCGCCAGCCAGCTACTTCACCGATCCATCCAAGACCTTCTATTGGTTCTTGCTGGACAACCAAGTCTATAACGAAGGCGAGATGACCAGTGTGCGTCTCGACGGTGCCTATGACTTGAAAGAAGACGGCTTCTTCAAGGGCGTGCGATTTGGCGCACGTTGGGGCGATCGCTCGCGCATCACACGCAGCGCCAACTTCTCCAACTGGGGCAATTTAGGTGCACCTTGGACTGGTCGCGGTGGCAATTGGAACTGCGGTGACTTCCAAGCCTTTGGCTGCGGTGGTGCTTATGCCAAAGACTTCCCGGGGTCGTCCGCTATCCGAAATCCATTCGGCGACAACTTCCAGCGCGGCAATGTGCCTGTGCCTCTGGGCGATGGCTCTGCCTTCTTCTTCGGCGGCGACAACACGGTTCGCGACTATCTGAGCGGCGAGATCCGCAAACAAGCGAATGCAATTACGGCGTCGACCCTGACCCCGAACGCTTGGTTCCCAATTTCTGCGCGTTCCGGCAATGTGCTTGGTGGTCCTTGGACCGCCGGTGAAATTTCTGACGTGGAAGAATTGACCTCGGCCGCCTTCGCCCGCGTGGACTTTGGCAAAGACTTCTCCGGCGACCTCAAAGTCTCGGGTAACTTCGGCCTGCGTTATGTGAAGACCACCGTTCAAAGTGCTGGTGCAATCAAACTGCCAACTGGTGAGTTCTTCGATTCGGTTGGATCGGGTGGCAATGGCGATGGTGTGGTCAGCGTTGCTGAGTTGCAGAATGCCTGTAGCCGGGTTCAAGTTGGCCAAGTTGCCCCGGGCTACTGCGGACTATCAACCACGCGTTTGGCAGAATTTGCCGCGGTCTTTACCGGCGAAGAAATCGACGACAGCGCCGACATTGAGTTCGACCATGTTTTGCCAAGCTTTAATGCGAAAGCCGACTTCGGTAATGGCATGTTGGTCCGCGTGGCGATCTCAAAGGGCCTTTCGCGGCCAGACCTGAATGCTTTCGCAACGGGTGGCGGCATTTCCGACAATACGGCCAGCCTGAAAGCTGGCGGTACCTTGGCAACAGGACCTCTCTTCCAGATTGGCACGGGTAACCGTCTCCTACGTCCAGTTGAATCTTGGAACTATGACCTGTCATACGAATGGTATTTTGCCAAAGTGGGTTATGTCGCGGTTTCGGCCTTCATGAAGGACATTCAGGGCATTGTGAATGGTGGGGCTACGGTTCGTAAGTTCACCAGTCCAAAGGGTGTCTCCACTGATGTTCTGGTCAATGGTCCAGTCAATAGCGATGGCGGCATCTTGAAAGGAGTCGAGCTATCCTATCAGCAGACCTATGACTTCTTGCCGGGCCTGTTGAGCGGATTGGGTACCCAATTCACCTATACTTATGTGGATGCGGGCGACTTCAGTAACTCAAACCTCGGCGCAGAGCAGAGCCCATTTGCGGGCAATACGCCACTGGCAGGGGTCTCGGAACACACGATCAACGCCGTCGGCTTCTATGAAAAGGGCCCGATTGCGATGCGTTTGGCCTATAATTGGCGGTCAGAGTTCTTGCAGACACCGCGCGATGTGATCTTCCCCTTCTCGCCCATTTATGGCGAGGCGACAGGTCAACTCGATGGGTCGATCTTCTACGCGTGGACGCCACGGGTTAAGTTTGGGATCCAAGGCGTGAACTTGCTGGATGAAGTAACTCAGACCAGCCAAGTCATTGACTTCAAAGGCACACGGGTGACGCGTTCGGCCTTCCGCAACGACCGTCGCTTCACCGTGATGGCGCGGGTAGATTTCTAATCTAGCCGGCAAGAGCGAGCCTTGGACTGACCTCCAAGGCTCGCTTGTCGCCAGTTGTTTGAGCTTCAAGTGGGCCTTTAGCTTGTAATCGGTTGAAGAGAGCTTTCACTTGATGTGCGGACAAGCTAACCTTTTGTCGATCAATCAATTTTCAGTGTAGATTTGTTATACCTTTTGATTGTTCGTGACTTAGCCTCTAGGAGTGGATCTCCAAATTTCTTTCCGGTTATCAAGATTATGTCGATTTTCATGAAAGGCATTCCATTGCATTCTGAAGACACATTCCCGCTTTTTGAAGCCGACGTGAGCGTAAAGTCTGCGCTTATGCAGGTGGTAAGGGGGTAGCTTATGGCGCGCCGCAATCAATCGGTCACCATCTCCCATGTCGCCGCCGATGCGGGCGTTTCGTTGCAGACGGTCAGCCGTGTCATTAATAATGAACCTAATGTCCGCCCTGAAATGAAGGCGCGCGTGCAAGCCTCGATTGAGAAGCTGCACTATGTCCCCTCCATCGCCGCCCAACGCATGAGTGGCTCGCGTTCTTACCTCATTCTGGTCATCAATGACCGAGAACGGACGATCGCAGAATGGCGTGCGCGTCGTGGCGCGGACTGGGTCGACCAGATGCTTCTAGGGGGCATGCTGACGAGCGCCGAGCATGGCTATCGGATGATCTTTGAACTCGTCGACACCCATAATGACCACGTTGAGCGCGAATTAAGTGGCACCATCGCCGCCCTTCAGCCCGATGGTATCATCCTAACACCGCCGCACTCTGAGAATCCTTTAATCACCAAACTTCTGGATCAGCGCAAAATACCGTTTGCGCGGATTGGTTCTTTGACGCCGGGCAGTGGCTTTGCCATTCATATGGGGGATGCAGGATCGGCGGCACAGGCAACCCAGCATTTGATTGGACTTGGTCATAAGAGGATCGGCTTTATTGCTGGCGCGCCCGACTATAATTTGTCGCACTGGCGCGTCGAGGGGTGGCGGCAGGCTATGGCGCAAGTGGGCCTGCCGCATGCGGGCTTATGCGTACCGGGGGACTTTAGCTATGAGAGTGGTCGCGAGGCCGCATTAGCGCTTCTCAGCCTCGATCCCGCACCCACCGCCATCATCGCCAGTAATGACCAAATGGCCTTAGCGACGCTGGACATCGCCCATGAGCGCAATCTGGCCGTGCCGGGCGATCTGTCGATTATCAGCTTTGACAACACCCCAGTTGTTCGATTTACCACGCCACAATTGACAGCCGTGGATCAACCGATCGCAGCCACTTTCTCTAAGGCCGTTGAACTGTTGATCCATCAAGCCACCTCGCCAAGCGAACACCCCTATTTGGTGCCGGGTTCGCTTGTTGAACGCGCAAGTACCGCCGCACCTAAATCCTAGAGACTTGGATTGATCAGATATTTCTCGCCGGTCGCTTTGCGGGCATAGGCACGTGCGTGATCAGGATGCAGCGCATCGGCCAAGGACAATGTCGAGGTATAATGGCTCGCGAAAGTGGTGGTCAGCTCTCGCGCCACACGCTGGCGTAGACCCAGTGCGGCTTCTAAACCAATCTTTTGCAAGAAAGGCGTCAATAAGAAGCCACTCACGCTCCACGATAGGCCAAAGCCGCGATCCAATTCGGTTGGGCGCAAATCGAGGCCGCCGTAGATATAGACTTGCTTAAATGTGGATGAGCCATAGCGGCTATATTCCTTGGCATTGCGGTTAGCAGCTGCCTCCATGGCGTGCAGGATCGAATTGGCCAAACGACCACCGCCAATTGCATCAAACGCGAGGGTGGCCTTGGTTTCGGTTACGGCGTCGGTCAGGTCTGCTTGGAAGGTGTCAGAGGTTGAATCCACCACATACTTTGCACCAATATCTTTGAGGATTTGTGCTTGCTCCGCACTTCGAACGATATTGACCAAGGGTACATCATCGGCGAGGCAAATTTTGTTCAGCATTTGACCCAGATTAGAAGCTGCAGCGGTATGGACGAGGGCGACATGGCCTTCACGCTTCATCGTCTCGACCATGGCCAGCGCGGTGAGGGGGTTCACAAACATTGAAGCACCATCAGCGGAAGTTGCGGCCTCTGGCAGAGGCGAGCAATCACGGGCCAACAACTTGCGGTAGGTGGCATACATGGAGCCGCCAAACATGCCGACTTTCTTACCGAGCATGCCAGCAACATTGGCCCCAGCACGCACAATTGTGCCTGCGCCTTCATTGCCGACTGCCATAGATGCATTCAAGCGGGGCTTCATCATACCCATGCGAGCTGGCGGGATGGTTGCGGTCAGAACAGGCCGGTCTGGCGTGCCACTGGCCACCAAGGTCGCCATGTCTGCGGGCCCCAATAACAGCCCCAAATCAGAAGGATTGATTGGCGAAGCTTCGACTTGAACAATCACTTCATCCGGGCCCGGTTCATCGATTGCGACAGGTTCAAGATTGAGGATCAATTGGCCCTCAGACGTAACGGTAGACCGCAATTCAAGGCCGTGGAGTTGGGTGTCGCTCATGGTGTTTTCTCCGCAAGTTATGGTTTTGATCTTTGCTAACGCACACGGGCGGACTTGTCGCGGAAAATCGCAGAGCGCAAAAAAAGGTCCCTCGCAATGGAGGGACCTTTTCAAGCGTGAGGTCGAAATTGATCGATAGCTTCAGTATTTTGCCGTATAGCGGATGAAGAAATCACGCCCTACACCTGAAACCGGCTCGGCCCATTCACGCAAATAAGGCTTTTCATCACTGAGGTTGTTCACGCCGACGACAATCGAATGATCGTCCGTAAGATCGTAACGGATCGAAGCATTGTGTGTCCAGAAGTCGCCGGTGAAGGCGGGTGTGAACTGTGCAACGGTTTCAACCTCGACACCGAACAATGTCTGGTTGTCAATGAAGCGTGATGACCAATTCACCGACCAAGGTCCCTTATCCCAGTCCAAGCCAACACTGTAGGTCAATTCCGGGTTATTGATTTCGCCTAGGATTTTATTGCCAACCAAGGGTGCCGCTGGATTTTCAAAGTTTTGCCTGTTTTCAACCCAAGTACCGGTGAGCGCCACTGCAAGCCGACCAAACTTTTCTAGGCCGATAGCTTCGAGTGGTAAGGCATAACGCAAATTCAGATCAACCCCAGACGCTTCTTGCGCAGCGAAGTTGATATCGCCTTGACGGATGAAGTTTAGACCTAGGAAAGTTGGCGACCCCGCGGTGCGCGTGCGCCGGATCGCGTTGCAGAATTGGTTTTGCAGATTGGGAGCATCATAGCAGGCATTGACGATGTCCTGTGCCGAGACCGCGGCGATGGCGTCTTCGATGGCGATGTTCCAATAATCCGCTGTAATGATCAGGTTTTTAACAAAGCGTGGTTTGAAAACTAAGCCGGCGCTATAGGTCTCCGCGGTTTCTTCCTTCAGGTTTGGATTGCCACCTGAAACACCTGTGAAACGAGCCGTATTTGGATTACTCCAACCGACCGGAATTCCATCAGCTCGGCAGTTGGCAAGGCGGTTGGCAGGTTGCGAGCCTTGGCCGATTAGCGCGTTATCGCAGGGGTCCAATGGCGAGAACGTTGTAGGCTGTTCTGGCGAGAACAATTCACCGATGTTGGGTGCGCGCACCGTCACCGAGTAGCCGCCGCGGAACCGTAAGTCTGAAACGGGCGCCCAGATTAGATCGGCCTTCCACGCAAAACTGTCGCCAATTGTAGAGTAATTGCCCCAGCGGGCTGCACCGCTGACTTCCAGCGTCTCAAAAAACGGTGCTTCGCTGATAATGGGCAAATTCACTTCCACATAGGCTTCGCTGACATCATAGGAACCCTTGGTGCGTTGTGTGCCGCCGACGTCGAAGGTTTCCCCTAAGGTCTCACGCGCGTCCGGTCTGAAGTCGCTTTCTTCCTTTCGATATTCCGCGCCAACGACAAATTTGACCGCTCCACCTGGAAGGGAGAATAACTTCGCCGAGTCACCCGAGACCGTTCCACTGAAAACAGTCTGGCGGATCGTCGACTTCTCAACCTCTTCATACGAGACAAACTCGCGAGCCTCTTTGCTGGATTTGTTCAAACCAAACAAATTCAAAGGCCGACATTCCTTATCACGAGGGTCAAAAGTGGTGAATCTGTCGATCTCGATGAATGGGAATTGAGATGCGGGTGACGGTGGCAAGGCATTTGGGTTTAGGTTTGATCGGCAGGTCGGCCGCCCTGTTGCCGGATCGATTACCGCATCGATGGCCGCAAAATAACGGTCATCCAAGCGATTCCACGAGCGCGTCTCTGTCCGTGTTTGACCATAGTTGAACGCCACATCATAGCGCCAACCTTCCAAATTGAAGAAGTCGCCATCCGCCCCCGTCACAAAACGGAACGTGCTGCGTTCGTTGGAATCACCAATATCATTGCGGACAACATCGATGTTGTCGCGCCCGATCATCAATTGATAGGTGCTCGCAAGGCTTGGGTCAGCAGCAATTTGGGAATTGATATAATTGCGGATTTCGACTGGGATAAACGGATTGTCGCGCCGTATGAGAATGGTGTCGTCAAAAGTTTTATAGACGTTGAAATAACGTGCTTTGGAATTGACGATTTTGCCTTCGAAATAGGGCCGGAAGTTTGGACTTGCCTCATAATCAAGGAAAAGGTTGGCTACGAATTGGCCTGTGGTAGGCGTCAGATTGCTTTCGTTGAAATATTGCTCGGCGCCATCGCCGCCAATTTGGTTCTGCCCGCTAGAAATCAAGCCATCTTGAAATGGTCGAACTTTTCCGGAGTTTGTGTCTACCACCCAACAGCCAAAGAAACGCCGCCCAATCGTGCTCTCCAAGCAGTCATTGATGCCGTTGCCGTTAAAGTCCGCACCAGGAACTGCGCTCGCACCATCAGCAAATCCAGTTCCGAATGGGTCTAATCCAATCAGGCCAAGAGTAGAGGAAATCGAAAACCGACGGTTCCCCAGAATAGCTCGCGGCGTGGCACTTCGGGCGCGCTCTATGAGGGCTGGATCGGTATTTGCGTAGCGCGGTGCGCCGTTTACTAAAATGGTGTTCCCAATTGTGTTGTTAGCTGTCCGCCCAGTTGGGATTGGATCACCAACTTGGAAACGCGTCGCTGGGTTTTCAGTATTAAACGCCAGACCATTGTCCTTTGAGAAGTCCCGATCGCCATAGAGCAAGCCTTCTTGCGCATCGTATTGAGCTGCAAAGGTCAGATTACCCTTTTCGCTTTCGCCGAAATTCTTGCCATAGAGAAGGGATCCAAAGAAACCCGGCGAGTCTCCTTGCCCGGACATCGAGGTCTGAGCAGAAACTTCAAAGCCCTCATACTTCTTTTTGGTAACAAAATTGACCACGCCCGTGACTGCATCGGACCCGTAAACGGCCGATGCGCCGCCTGTCAAAACATCCACGCGTTCAATCAAAGCGGAAGGAATGGTGCCAATATCAACCGCGCTGGAACCCGAAACACCCGCAACATGGCGACGACCATTGACGAGAACAAGTGTTCGAGCACTGCCCATGCCACGCAGATTTAATGTGGCCCGACCCGGCACACCGGTGGCTTGCTCGCCTGTTGTGGATGCTGCGAGCTGCGGCAAGGTTTCAAGATAGTCGGCAACTTGAGTTACGCCCTGAGCTTCCAGCTGCGCAGCGCTAACAAAGGTGACAGGCGAGGGGCTTGCGTCGGCTGCGCGCGCAATGCGTGACCCGGTTACAACGATGACTTCGGCGGTTGGCTCCGGCGCATTGCCACCAGCTGGGCTCGATTGGGCCCAGGCGGCACCCGCTAGAAGTGATGATGCGCAAACGCCAACGAGCAGCTTTACACGTTTTGTCGATGAAGTCATTTTCCCCCCCAAGGATTAGTCACTCGAATACCTCAGTTAAGAATGCTTCCAAGCCATTGTCTAGAGTTGCCCAAATAATAGTCTGCTTAGTGATTATTCAGCGAGATTCAGACAGTCCCTTGCGCAAAATGAAGGCAACGCAGATCAATTGGTTGTTGTCGTTTCAGTCAGGCCCGGCATCAGCCTCCTACCCCCATAGACATTGCCCGTAATTGCGTTACCAAGATGAGCTAAGAGCGCAGCTTCATAAGCGCTCAAGGGGGCAACATCATGGACAAAATTGGCAAGATCGGCCTGGCGGCTGGTCTCTTGATCCTTATCTTGGCTGGTGGGGCCTATGCGGCAGGCGTTCGACTGGCCTTGTTCCCTGAGGAGATCAATCCGGCCCCATATCTTGAAAAAGCAAAATCTTATAATGCCCTAGTTGAGCGCGATAAGTTCGGCGTGCCTCATATTTCAGGGCCGCGCGATGTCGATGTCGCGTTTGGTATGGGTTATGCGCACTCCGAAGATGATTTTGCCACGATCACTGAAGCCGTCCTAGCCACACGCGGCACCATGAGCGAGACCAAGGGCAAGGATGCAGCCATTGGTGATTATCTCGTGCAATTGCTGAGAGTCTGGGACAGCGTGAATGCGGGCTATGAGCGCGAGGTTACACCAGAAGCGCGTGCGATCATGCAAGCCTATGCCGATGGGGTAAACTTGTATGCTGCACAAAACCCAACCAAAATGCCAAATGGGCTTTTGCCTTTGTCTGGGAAGGATGTTGCGGCTGGCACCGTATTTCGTGGGCCATTTTTCTATGGGCTGGATAAAGTTTTTAAGTCCATCTTAGAGCCAGCACCTGCACCCGACAAAGCCCCGCCTAAAGGTTCTAACGGGGTTGCCATCGCGCCCAAACGCTCCACCGATGGCGCAACCCGTCTCTTGGTCAATTCCCACCAACCCTATGACGGGATGGTGGCATGGTATGAAGCTGTACTGGAGAGTGGTGAAGGTTGGCATGTCGCGGGCGGCTTCTTCCCCGGCTCCCCTTTCATGCTGCACGGGCACAATGCGCACTTGGGCTGGGCCAGTACCGTCAATAAACCCGATTTAGCAGATGTCTATCGCCTGACGACTGATCCGAAAAAGCCCGGCCAATATTTGCTAGACGGCAAATGGGTGCCGTTTGAAAAGAAGGTAGCCACGTTCAAGGTGAAAGTCTGGGGGCCTATTCTGTGGACCGTGAAACGCGATCTATTGTGGTCGGTGCATGGCCCTGCCTTAGAGACCGATCGTGGAATTTTTGCCGTCAGTTATGCCGGGCAAGGGGAATTACGCCAGCCAAACCAATATATGGCGATCAATAAGGCGAAAAACCTCGCAGAGTGGCGCGCGGCTATGGCTATGCAAGCCTTGCCTAGCATCAACTTCATCTATGCTGATGAAGCAGGCAATGTCGGCTATCTCTCCAATGGTCAATTCCCAGTCCGGAAGGATGGCGTGGATTGGCAGGGCGTCCTACCCGGTGATCGCAGCGACCTTTTGTGGAAGGACCGTGTGCCATTCGACAAACTGCCCCAGCTTTGGAACCCGCAATCAGGCTTGGTCTTTAATTCTAACAATAATCCACTCATTGCCACAGATGGCCCAGACAACATCCGCGAAGAGAGCCTCGGTGCCCATTTTGGCCTGCAAACCAATATGACCAATCGCGCGTACCGCGTGCTGGAAACCTATGCCTTAGACCCGTCTATTTCAGCCGAAGAGTTTGAGGCCTATAAGTATGATCTGGCCTTTAGCGAGAAGGGGATCCTGGCAGGCCTTATTCGCGAAGCTTTGACCTATGATGCCACCGGCAATCCAGATTTGGCCGAAGCTCAGAAAGTCCTTAAAGCTTGGGATCGCAGCACGGATCGCGCCAACCGCGGTGCTGCATTGGCCGTCCTTATGGGGCAACCGATTGGTCGTGCCGCAGAAAATGGTGAGCCTTTACCACCCTTGCGGCCAGCTTTAGATGCCGCCATCGCCCAACTCAAAACCCATTTCGGGCGTCTTGATCCCACTTGGGGGGAGGTCAATCGCTATCGGCGCGGCACGTTGGATTTGCCCGTCGACGGCGGCCCAGACGTTTTTCGTGCTGTCTATGGCGAGACGCAGAAGGATGGAACCCTGACCGCCAATGGCGGCGATACGTTCATTATGTTTGTCAGTTGGAACAAAGCTGGCAAGTTGTCGTCGCAAAGCATCCACCAATATGGCTCCGCCACTTTGGACAAAGCCTCACCCCACTATGCCGATCAGGGCAAGCTGTTTGTCGAGATGAAGACAAAGCCGGTCTTGTTTAATCGTGCCGATCTTGCTGGTCAGATCGAGCGCAGCTATCGGCCAGGCCGCTAAACACCTTAAGGAAGGAAATCGCTATGAACCGCTTCTTGGCCCATACGGGTGCAAAATATCCCATCGTCCAAGCGCCAATGGGCTGGATTGCCCGTTCTCAACTGGCTTCAGCCGTGTGTGAAGCAGGCGGGCTTGGCGTGATTGAAACGTCCTCTGGTGAGACGGAGAATTGCCAATCAGAAATCCTGAAAATGAAGACGCTGACGTCCGCTCCATTTGGCGTCAATCTTCCCATCATGTTTCTGAAAAATGATGCAATTTTGCAGTTTATCTGCGACTCGGGCGTGAAGTTTGTGACCACTTCTGCGGGCAGCCCCGCGAAGTTCATTGCGCCCCTCAAGGCCGCTGGGATCGTCGTTTATCACGCGGTGCCGACGGTGGATGCTGCGCTGAAGTGCGTTGAGGCAGGGATCGATGGGTTGGTTGTCGAAGGCGCAGAAGGCGGCGGCTTTAAGAACCCTGAGGAAGTCTCCACCCTAGTGTTGCTACAAGCGATCCGTAAGGTCTCGGATGTGCCCTTGGTAGCTGCTGGTGGCATTTGTGACGGCAAGGGCATGGCTGCAGCTTTCGCTTTAGGCGCAGAAGCCGTCCAAATGGGCACGCGCTTTGTCAGTTGTGCCGAAAGCCCCGTGCATCACAATTACAAGCAAGCCATTCTCGATGCCAAAGAAACAGGGACCTATGTCCTCAATAAAAAGGCTAGCCCCTGTATTCGGGCGCTCAAGACCCAAAGAACCGCTGCGATCTATGACGCCGGTGTCATGCCACCCGATACGTTCAAGGGCATTCTCGACCTCTATTTCGGTGGGGATATGGAGGCTGCTGTGGGTCTGGCAGGTCAAACATCGGGGCTCATCGACGAGATCAAGTCCGCTCGGGACATTATCGAAGAAACCGTGGCGGAGTTTCACTTTATTGCTGGTCGGATGGGGGGCATGGCCACCGCGCAAAACTTCGGTTGACGCAGAGGCCTAGCGGGCTAGTCGGGGGACCCCAGACGATGGACCAACCCCTTCGGGAACGGGCACATTCGAGCCTGCATAGTTTTTATTGATCACCAAGACCGGGTTATTGGCCAAAGTAAGCGACTTTGCGACGATCACACTCCACGCCGAGTCTTGGGCCACATTTCCAGAAGAAGAAACGTAAAGTTCGCTTCCTGGGATATAAATCGTGCCTAATAATTCTCGGACTTTACTTGAAGAAACTGTAAAGCGCTTTGTATTGTTGCGTCCTGTGGCAATCAAAAAACCAGCAAGTGGGCCCGACTTGCGCGCGGTTAATTCAATATCGGCCTTTTGATCAAATGAGAATGCGCGGTCAGGGTCAAAGATCAACACGACATCATCGCCACGTAATTTAGAGTTTCCGTTAAACTCCAATTGCCCTTTGAAATAATGTTCGCCGGGCTCGAGTATCAATGTCGCGTTGCCGGTAACTTTATAATTCTCACAATGCACGCCAGCGGGAAGACTGATCATCGCATTTCCGCTATGGACCACATTCTCCAGTGCGTTGACACAATTAGGCGAGGTTAAGTCCAAGTCGACAAAGGGGTCATCCATCGGCAAAGCACCAATGCTGGCTGCAGGAGAGATGGTACCGCTTGCGCTTTTTACCGCTTGTACTGAGCCCGCTTCAATGCGCCCCAAATTCACAACCGAGATTCCTGAATTCGATTGAACCAAACAGCCAGGTGCGCGAATGACGCCACGATCCGTGACATTGGCCCCAATCGCGGCAACTTGGTCGATCTGCAGTACGCAAAGAGGTGTTTTGCTCAACGTTTCTGCCGTCGATGTGACCGCCAGCGGTGTTTTATCAGTCACGAGCCCTGAAAACATCGATCTGAACTGCGCTCGTGCTGTAACGCTGACGGTGCCACCTTCGCGATCGATGGCGACTTCGAAACTTGGTAGCGTGATATCTGGCATACCGCTGACCGCATTGGTAGCGAGGGCAATCGCAGTGCTTCTAATGCCATCATCACCGCGGGTGGACACGCTCAATTCGCCGGCGCCGGCTAATGCGCCTGCGTCTACTGCTGCTTGCAATTTGGCTTTGCTTTGGGCGATCCCGGCAATTTCGACACCGCACAGGACAGCATAACTTAACGGTGCCAATGCCAAAGCAGTGACCAGCGTTACGTTGCCCCGTCGAGATTTCTTGCCATTTAGTCGGTCAAACATTCTTGCACGCCTACACACAAGCCGTAGGTCGTACTCCTTTTATCTAAATGGCCGATTAAGTTGAAAGATGAGATACGATTAGTATTCGAAGCCAGATATTAACTACAAAGTAATTTTATATTCAATAAAATAAATCTTTCTTCCAAATTGCTATAACTCAATTGGAAATTCCATCTCAATACCAAAGCCGACATCTTCGCCGCTGACAAGATGTATTTCACCGCCAACAGCTTTCAAGCTGCCGACAGCTGTGGCTAAGCCCAACCCTAAGCCATCCTCAGTGCGTTGTAATGCGTTGGTACCTTGCTTGAAGGCTTGGATTGCAAGGGCGAAGCTTGTTTGGTCCATGCCTTGGCCAGCATCTAAGACGCGGATGGCTACCCGGCCATTGGCCGTCTTTTGGCCGATGACATGAATTGGGGCTTGGCCATGGGCGAATGCGTTTTCAATCAGATTGCGCAAAGCCGTTAGTAGTAGATCATAATCGCCAGTAATTTCAGAGTTGCCAGTCCGATCGGCCAGTTTCAGATCAGTCGATTTGCCACCCCCACGTAGGGCCTCACGCGCTGCGGCCTTAATCAAGTCGGCAACCGAGAACACCTTTTTGGTGACCTCAATATCGCCAGACAGAATGCGAGCAGATTCCATCAATTGATCATGCATCCGCTTGAACTTTTCGGCGGCGTTCAGAATCTGACGGGCATGACCTTGAATGGCTAGATTGTCGCTATGGCCCTCAATCAGTTTACCAAAGCCTAGGATGACATTGAAGGGCGTATTAAACTCATGCCGCATTAAGCGCAGGATGTTAGTTTTCAAGCCATCGGCTTGTTCTGCCAAGCGACGACCTTGGCGCTGTTTAGCATCTGCGCGGCTATTGCGCAGCACATAGGACAATTGGTGGCTGACCAAGCGCCAGTTCAGCGGCTTGATCGCAAACGAGGTCGCTCCTGTGCCATAAGCGCGGTCGATTGCTTCCATGTCTTCGCGGCCTGTGATGACCACAATGGGCAAGTCTTCAAGGCTCGGTTCGGCGCGCACAGCAGCGATCAGTTCAAAGCCATCCATGATGGGCATTTCCAGATCGACTAAGGCAATGTCGATCCCACCTTGCTTTAGGCGCTCTAAAGCGACGCGGCCATCTTCTGCGACTTCAACTTCCATAGTCGGGGTGGATAGATAAACACCCGCAAACTCTCGCAGGATGGGATCGTCGTCGACCACCAAAATCCGCGCATTATCCGTCGCCACAAATTGGGATGCAGCCATTCGGCCAAAGTCACTCATCGGGTGCAACCTTGTCAGAACGGCAGACAAACGCGATTTCAGCGTGTCTGTAATGATGAATTAAAACGGCTTTGTGCACGTCTATCAGGCTCCTGTTAGCCCTACACCCTAGCTTAAATCGGTTAACCGCCCGTCAAACCAAGTTGTCGCGATGCAGTGCTACCGGCTAGTTCAGCAGTGGCCAAAATCTGTTGGCTTAACCCGCACTTAATGTGTCCGCGCTACTTAGGGAGTCCGATGCTAGCGCCCAGGTTTGATCAGGTGAAATCTCAGACGAAGCCTCCTAAACAGAAAGTCCAAAAGGCCAGAAAGCCAAGCTCCATCCGGTCACGGTTGGCGGCGCTTGTGCTGGGCTCGGTGATTTTCTCGGTCGTGCCGGTCACCATGATTTTTGCCTATCAGGATATGACGCGCCACGCAGAGGCGCGCTGGTCTGAAATGCGGACGGCAGCACAAGTTTTGGCCAGCAGCGCGGCAGAAGCAGCAGATGACGAAGATCGCCAACGCGCCTTTATCGCCATTCGTGCGATCTCCCGCAGCCCTGGGATCGTTTACGCTCGGGTGGAACTTGCTAATGGTATGTCCTTGGCCGAAAATGGCTCTGGTACCCGGTTGCGAAACGACGTGCGCTTGGACAGTGAAAGCGCCGATCCAAACCTCATCGCGCTGATCACGACCAAATCTGTGGAAGTCGTCTCGCCGATCGAATTGGGTGGCAAGGTGTTGGGGCGAGTCGTCGTGGTCCATATGGCCAATGACTTCTTGGCGCCCTTGCTGCGTTCCATTGGCAGCGTGTTGGGGATTGCCTTTTTGGCATTGCTGATGGCCTTGGCAATCTCCCGGCGCATTCAACGCGCACTGACCGAGCCATTGACCGATCTGACCAAATCCGTGGCCGCAATTGGCCAAAAAGGCGATTTTTCGCAACGGGTGGAGGCAACCACCACGGACGAAGTCGGCACGCTGGTGACAGGCTTCAACGCCATGTTGGAAGCCATTGGTGAGCGGGATCGCCGTATTGAAGCCCATATGCGCGGTCTGGAAGCTGAAGTGGCAGCGCGGACCAGCGACTATCTGGTGGCCCGAGACTCGGCTGAGCGTGCCAACGCCGCCAAGTCAGACTTTTTGGCGACCATGAGCCACGAAATTCGTACGCCAATGAACGGTGTGATGGTGATGGCAGAATTGTTGGCGGCGGAATCCTTGCCGGCCAAAGCCAAGCGCCATGCAGACACGATTGTGAAATCTGGCCGTAGCTTGCTAGCGGTGATCAACGATATTCTCGACTTCTCCAAGATTGAAGCTGGCAAGCTTGAAGTGGAAATTTGTGAGATCAATGTGCTGGACTTGGTCGATGATGTTCTGGCCCTATTCCATACAAAAGCACGGGAAAAAGGTTTGGAGCTGGTCGCTTCGGCCCATCCACAAGCCCCCAAAATGATCCCTGCCGATTCAGTCCGTCTTGGTCAGGTAATCTCCAACCTCGTTTCCAACGCTTTGAAATTTACAGAAACCGGCCATGTGCTTGTTCGGTTGGAGCCTGATCCAGATAGTCAGTTTTGGCGCTTGATTGTGCAGGATACCGGCATTGGGATTGCTGCAGACAAGATTTCTGGCATCTTTTCGGCCTTCTCCCAAGAAGACCAAACCACCACCCGTCGTTTTGGTGGTACGGGTCTCGGCTTGTCGATCTCCAAGCGCTTGGTGGAAGCTATGGGCGGCCAGATTGGCGCGACCAGTAAGCAGGGCCACGGCACTAGCTTTCACATACGTTTGCCAGCCCTGACAGGTGAGGCACGCGTCTCAGCTGCCCCGCCCAAACTGGAAGAAGGCGACGTGCCCTCGTGCGTCAAGATTTTTGTAGACGGCCAAGTTGAATCTTGGGCGATCAGTCGACGCTTGGCTACGGCTGGGGCTGTGATTGGTCAAACAGATGCTTTGCAGCCGGATTTGCTGATTGCAGACAAGGTCAATCGCACCGAATTGCCACCCGGCTTTAATCCCAAAAAGCTCGTACTGATTGCCGATGCTGATGATTCCGCCGCCGATGCCATGGTGCGCGCTGGTCAAGCGGTTGCTGCATTGCAACGCCCCGTCCGCCACGCCGATATTGACCATTTGATCTTGGCATTACGCAACGGGACCAGCTTTGCCCTCGCCCAAGGCGGCTTGATGAACCAAGCCATCACAGTGGCCTTTCCTGATGCGCGTGTCTTGGTCGTCGACGACGGCGAGGTCAATCGCGAGGTGGCGGTGGAGGCCCTGTCGCGCTTTGAGATTAAGGCCGATGTCGCCGTTGATGGCCAAGATGCCCTGAACGTTCTCGCGACCAAAGACTATCATCTGGTACTAATGGACGGTTCTATGCCCGTCATGGATGGCTATGAAGCCACCCGAGCTATTCGCGCCCTTGAAGCCAAAGAAGGCCGCAAGCGTATGCCCGTGGTTGCCTTGACCGCCCATGTCGTGGGTACGGCTGCAAATGCTTGGTCGGAATGCGGGATGGACGGGGTATTGCACAAGCCGTTCACGCTGGTGGCTTTGGGTGAAATCCTGAAAGCAAATCTGCCCGCTCGTTTGGCAACCAAGGCGCTCGAAATGATTGACGCGCGGTCGGATGATCAGACGTGGGACTCCACAGACGCGAATAGGGGCTCAGTCGAAGGGGGTTTGTTTGATGAAGCGGTGATTCTGCCTTTCCTGCGCGATCTGAAGACGCACCGTCGCGATTTCGTCGTGCGTGTGGTTGGTCTGTATCGCAACCACGCCCCCAGCACATTGATCGAACTACAAGAGGCCTTAAACGCGGGTGATCGAGACCGTATTGCGAAGGCTGCTCACTCGCTGAAGTCGATGAGCTTGAATATTGGGGCAAGTGCCGTAGCGAAACTAGCAGGTACGATTGAAGCCGCGGTCCGCATCCATAACACGCCGATTGCGCAGTCTGAGATTGAGCGTGCCATTGCGCTCTTGCACATGACCCTAGACCGCCTCGCTATCCTGATGGAGTCTGATTTACCTGAGGAACCAGCGCCTGAGATTAAGGCCGAAGTGAAGCCATCAGTCGTTGAAGTGTTCAACACGGCCATTCTGTCGCCAGACGAAAAGGCCCTGCGCGACGAACTGGAAGCGGATTTGGAAACGGGTGCGCTTAGTATGGTCTATCAGCCGCTCTATGACCGCACCGGCAATCAAGTCGTCTCAGCAGAAGCGCTTCTACGGTGGGATCGCGGCGGCCGGGCGCGTGTTGGCCCAGACGTCTTTATTCCTATTGCCGAGAAATCGGGCTTCATTGCGCACATCGGCCACTTTGTCCGCCAGGCCGTGTTTAACGATACCGCAGATTGGGGCGATCTACCGATTGCGCTCAACGTCTCACCACTTGAATTAATTGACGAAAATTTTGTTGGCGATTTGAAGGAGCTGTTTGCCGAGACCGGTTTTAATCCCGCCCGGGTGGTGTTGGAAGTAACCGAAACGGCCTTTTTGGGTGACCCTGATCGCGTGCGCCAGCTGTTTGCCCAGATCAAATCCATGGGCTGCAAACTGGCGCTGGATGACTTCGGTGTCGGCTATTCCAGTTTGACTTCCTTGCACCGTTTCCCGTTTGACAAGATCAAGATCGACCGCGAGTTTGTGACCAGTCTCGATCTTGATCCTAAAACCTCCCGCGAGGCTTTGGCGATCATCCAAGCCGTCTCCAGTATCGGTCGGGCCTTGGGCCGCGAAGTGGTCGCCGAGGGCGTCGAGACAGCAACGCAGCATGCGGTTCTAAAGGCTGCGGGTGTCCATACGTTGCAAGGCTATCTGTTTGGCAAGCCCATGGTCGCCAGCGAATTTGTTCGTCTCTTAACGCCAGCTTCGACGAGCGCCACGCCGTCCCTAATCAGCACCAACACCCCAGCCGCCCCATCGGCCCCAACCTTACCAACGGCATTAGCTTCCTAGGCCTGCCTTCAGGTATGGCAGAGCAAGGACTGGCAAAGCCAAACAAAATCATGACATAGTCGCTCTCCTAATGAGGGAAAACAGGGACTGGACATGCCGATTTCGACACGCCACTACCAGAATAAGGCCGCCGTCTTTGTGGCATGCATTGCCGTCCTCTCCCCAAATTTTGGCAGGGCGCAAGCTTTATCCAAGCCTGCCACCTCATCACAGTCACTGCCGCCTGAGTTGACGCCCGAAGGCATCCTGACGGACATGGTCAACCAATCGATCGCCGAACAGGCTGGCCTACCAGATCTTGCAGCCATGCCACCGGCCAAGGCTGTAACATCGGCACCTCCGGTTCCTATCCCGGTTAAGCTGATGCCACCGGCCATGAAGGATGTCCTTGAGAAAGACATGTTAGACCTGGCCGACCTTTTGGCTGGGCGCTGGGATAATGAGCTACAGACCTTTTTCGAACCCGAGCTCAACGTGCCTCTGCCTTTACGCCAAGAACGGCTACATGCGGTCGTTAAGCCAGTCGTAGCGCCAGAGTTTGGCCCTGTCAGCTTCTATGTTGAATACCGAAAGGGCGGTGAAGCCGGCCCCGTTGTTCGCCAACGAATTTGGACACTTAGCGTGGATCAAGAGCTTGGGGCGGTGCGCCTCGCAGGCTTTGCTCCTAAAGACGGCAAACCATTGGAAGGGGCTTGGCGTCAAATTGAAGGGTCAGAGGGATTGAAGCCCGATCAAGTGAAGAAGGATTCCTTTACCCCGGTTGCAGGCTGCGACATCATTTGGCGCCGGCGCGGCGAAGGCTTTAGTGGCGCGACCCGTCCGGCAACCTGCAAGCTCGTGACCAATGCCGACAAGCGGGTTCTATCGGTCAGCGAACAGCATGACCTTTCTGCTAATGTGTGGGAAGTGCGCGATGTTGGCGTCGACGAGCGCGGTGTCCGCGTCTTTGGTGGCAGTGATTTGCCGCCAACCCGGTTGAAGCGCACCAAGACTTTCACGTGCTGGGCTTCCGTTGCTAAAGGGGCAGAACGCGCGATTGTGACCGACCTTGTTGTGCATGATCAAGGCGGTATGGCTAGCGCTGAGTTTGCGGGCGGCAATCCTACAAAGCTTCGGCTTCGCCTCCGCAATGTGGAATGGCCGATTGGCCAGAACCGGCCTTCTTTGACGCTTTATCTCTTGATTGATGGTGATGACCGGGCCGAAGGCTATGCTTGGGGAGAGCCCACCGCCAATCGGTTGGCGCTGGATGTAGGTGGGACCCAGCTAAGCTGCACGCGCGACCCCCGTGCGCTTTGGCGATAAGGTTCAGCGACCGAAGAATTTGATCACGATTACGACCAGCAGGGCCGTCAAGCCAAACTTCAAAATACCATAGGCCCGCATGATCCGGCCAAGCTTGGCCATATTTTCCTGATGCAGCGCCTGTTCTTCGGGCGTTAGCTCGCGCGAGGCCTCATCAACGTCCTCGTCATCCCAATCGGGGGCGGGGGCATCTTCGGAATTTGGGGGCGGTGGCTTTTGGTCCATCAGCCCTTACCCCTCAAATGGATCACGCACCAAAATTGTGTCGTCTCGTTCTGGGCTGGTGGAGAGCAGGGCGACGGGCCGGGTCACCAATTCTTCGATGCGCCGTACGTATTTGATTGCGTTCGCTGGCAGGTCCTTCCACGAGCGCGCCCCGCGCGTAGTTTCTTGCCAGCCGTCGAAATACTCAAAGATCGGCTCGACGCTGGCTTGATCTTTAAGGCCAGCCGGGAACCAATCTAAGGCGCGGTCCCCGATCCGATAGCCGACGCAGACTTTGAGTTGCTCAAAGCCATCGAGCACATCTAACTTGGTTAGCGCTAAGCCACTAATGCCGCCGACGATGGCCGCTTGGCGCACCAGCACGGCGTCAAACCAGCCGCAACGTCGTGGACGCCCGGTCACCGTGCCAAACTCATGTCCACGTTCACCGATGCGCTTACCCACATCGTCGAACAATTCAGTCGGGAAGGGGCCTTCGCCGACGCGGGTCGTATAGGCTTTGCAAATACCCAACACATAGCCCAAGGAGTTTGGACCCATGCCAGTGCCCGCTGAGGCTTGGCCAGACACGGTGTTGGATGAGGTCACATAGGGATAGGTGCCATGGTCGATGTCGAGCAGCGTGCCCTGAGCGCCCTCGAACAAAATGCGGCGGCCCCGACGGCGGGTCTCTTCCAGCACTTTCCAGACAGGCTGGGCATAGGGCAAGATTTGGGGGGCGAGGCTGACGAGTTCTGCTTTAATGGCAGCGCCATCGAGTTCTGGCAGGTCGAGGCCTTTGCGCAAGGCCGTATGATGGGCCAACAAGCGTTCGATCTTGGCGTCCAGCGCATCGGGGTCAGCTAGATCGGCAACGCGAATAGCGCGACGGCCAACTTTGTCTTCGTAAGCTGGGCCGATGCCGCGCCCAGTGGTGCCAATCTTGCCAGCACCGGCCTGAGCTTCACGTGCACCATCTAAGTCGCGATGCAGGGCAAGGATCAGGGTCGCATTTTCGGCTAGAACTAGTATCGATGGGTCAATCACCACACCCTGGTTACGAACCCGATTGATTTCATCCAGCAGTGCGTGAGGGTCAACGACCACGCCATTGCCGATCACAGACAATTTGCCTTGGACAACGCCTGAAGGCAGAAGCGAGAGCTTATAGACGTTGTTGCCTACAACCAACGTATGGCCGGCATTGTGACCGCCTTGGAAGCGGACCACCACATCGGCACGGTCGCTCAACCAATCTACAATCTTGCCTTTGCCTTCGTCGCCCCATTGGGCCCCGACAACCACCACATTCGCCATGAGTCTAAACTCCCTGCTTGCGCGGGGTGCTTGGGGTCTGAGGGCGAACTCGTCAAGCTATCAGGCTGCGATCTACCTAATTTCCGCTTAGATTACCTTCAGATTCGAGGGCAACTGCCCCAGTCATGATGACGTGATTATCGCACTCCCGCCATTCAATCTGCAGCATGCCGCCATCAACTTGTACGTTGGCGGTACGGTCGCATAGACGACGCCTCACAGCGGCCACCAGTGCCGCACACGCCCCAGTCCCGCAGGCTTTCGTCAGGCCAGCGCCGCGTTCCCATACCCGCAAGCGAATATGGTCTCGCGCCACAATCTCGGCAAAGCCAACATTAGTGCGCTCAGGGAATAGGGGGTGATACTCAATCATCGGCCCAACGGCTTCGACGGGGGCAAGCTCTGCATCTTGGACGAAAAAGACGCAGTGCGGGTTGCCCATGCTGACGGCGCCCGGGCCATGCAAGACTGGATCGTCGATCGGGCCAACTTGCAGCTCAATACGAACTGTATCCATGCGTTCAGACATAGGAATACGCTCCCAATCAAAAATGGGTTCGCCCATATCGACGCTGATCCTATTCGGGCCGACACTGACGGCTCCCAGAAGGCCAGCTTCTGTTTCAATCACCAGATTTTCTCGTTTCATCTCCCGCATTACATACCAAGCGACACAGCGCGAGCCGTTCCCACACGCGGCAACCTTGGACCCATCAGCATTCCAAATCTCGGTATAAACGTCTGCCAAGGGGTTTTTGGGTGGCAGTAGGACCATTAGCTGGTCAAAACCAATCCCTTTTCCAGCGACGGCTAGGGCCTCCACCGCGCTGGCATTTAAGGTCAGGGGGCGGTCGCGCGCGTCTAAGACGGCAATCTCATTGCCAAGGCCATTCATTTTTGCGAACTTCATATCGTGTGTTTAGGCTCATTTGACTTGAAGTAAAACACCAAATGGAAACCATCTTCATGCTTTGGTGATGTTAAATGACAAATAATTAATGCAATGCCCCGGTTCTGCCGCATTTGCACCCAGATCGCGCCACAAGCGGGGTCGATAACGACATTGTCGGTTGGACAGCAGAACATCTCGCAGGTTCTGGTTTCCCAACAGCCCCCCCAGCCCCCCTCCAGGGTCTGCGGACTGCAGTTCAACCGACGCACGAGTTTTTTTCCATCGACACTGCGCACTAATCTATTATCCCTTCTTTGCAGACGCAGAGAAGGGACATTTTTTGACTCAACGATTGGCTGGCCGTCGGGCCATTATTACGGGGGCAGCCTCTGGCATTGGACTAGCTACCGCGCACTTGTTTGCCAACGAGGGCGCACAAGTCCTCGCAGTGGACTTGCCGGGCGAACGGTTAGATGCAGCCTTTGAAGGTTCTACCATTCTCATGCACGGCCAATCGGTGACCGATGCGGATTCCCCCGAGCAAATCTTACAGGCAGCACGCGCCCAACTGGGCGGGGTCGACATCTTGTTCAACAATGCCGGCATTGCCACCAACAGCTTGGTGGAGCGAACCAGCGATGAGGATTGGGATCGCACGCTGGACGTGAACCTCCGCGCGATGTTCCGCCTCACCCGCGCTGTCATCCCCGACCTGAAAACCAGTCAAGCTGGCCGTATCATCAACACGGCATCTGTTATGGCTGAAGGCAGTGGTATGGGGCTTGCCGCCTACTCTGCCTCCAAGTCGGGCGTTCAAGGCTTCACGCGCGCCTTAGCAATTGAACTTGGCAAGTTTGGCGTCACCGCCAATTGGCTGCTGCCCGGTGCTATTCGAACCGGCATGACCCAAGGCCTTTGGGATAAACGGCCAGAGATTGCAGATACGTGGGCAAACAAGGCTGTTTTGCGCCGCTTGGGCGAACCAAACGATATCGCCAAAGTCGCGCTTTTTCTTGCCAGCGATGACGCGGGATTCATCACCGGCCAAGGTCTTTCCGTCGATGGTGGCCTTTCGCTGCGCGTTGGGGGCTGAGGCTATGGTGATTGATTTTGCGGAACCCATGGTTTTGTTATGGCTGTTATCGGCCGTTGCGGCAGTGCTCTATGGTCTGATCTTCAACAAGCAGGCGGCCAATCCGGTTCGCAGTTTTATGAAGACAGCTGCGGTTGCGGGTCTCGCCTTGGTCGTGTGGCAAGCACAGGGGCCAAGCTTTCTATTGTTTGCTTTGGCCGCTAGTGCGGTGGGAGACTTGGCTCTGGCGGGGCCGGGGGAGAAGCGCTTTATAGCTGGGGTAGTTGCTTTTGCTATTGCGCATGGCTGTTACATCCCGCTGTTTCTTGAGTTTGGTGCGTTCAAGGGCGGCTTGGTAGCTTGGCAAATCGCTGCTGCCCTTGCTTTGTTGCTAACCAGTGCCTTTCTTTTGTTCAGGGTCTTGTGGCCGCATCTAGGTGCCATGAAAGGCCCGCTGACCATCTACTTCCTGATCATTCTTGGCATGTGCTTTTCCGCGCTCGCTCTGCCTTCCGGCCCAAATGTCACTTATGTGGTGATCGGCGTCATCGCTTTTGCGACTTCGGATATGATTTTAGGCGTGGAAATGTTCGCTTTGAGTCCTGAATCGCCGTGGCACCGGGTCACAAGCCCGGCGGTTTGGACCCTCTATTATGGTGGGCAAGCCCTAATCACGCTGGGCATGTTGAACGAGTGGGGCTCTAGGCTGGTGGCGGGGCAGGCGGCTTGACTGAATTGGTTCGCGCATCGCGAATGGTGATGTAAAGGGTGGAGATGATGACAATCGCCGCCCCCACCATCGCCAATGCGTCGGGGATTTCGTTGAAGAAAATCACCCCAGCTCCGGCAACCAAGGGCAAGCGTATATAGTCAATCAGACCCATCAGAGAGGCGTCCCCCGTTGACAACGCCCGCACATAGCAGGATTGCGCAGCAACTCCGGCAAAGCCCATCGCGACGAGAAGGCCCATCGTCCTCAGGTCTGGCAAAACCGGGTCGAGAATGAGGAAGGGCAGACCTGCTAAAGTTGTGAACACATTGCCATAGACCACCAAGGTCAAAGACGAATGATCCTTGGTTAGGTCCTTGACGGTTACCAGAGCAAACGCAAACGCCAACGCTGAAACCAGCGCTGCCAAGGTTGCCGGATCAATGGCTGTCACATGGGCAGAGAAATCCGGCTTGGTCATCATTAAGATACCAAGGAAGCCGATCCCAACGGCGGTCCAACGCCGCCAAGCCACTTTTTCCTTCAAGATTACGACCGCCAGAATGGTCATGAATAAGGTGCGTGAAAAGCTCAACGCTTGGCTTTGCGCCAAAGGCAGATGTATGAGTGCGTAAAAACCTGCAAAAAAGCCAATCGTGCCATAGCTAGAGCGCAGCAAAAGCTTGCCGGGTCTGCTGGTCTTCCAAACCTTCGGCCCGGCCATCAAGGCAAACGGCAAAACCGCCACAACGCCTGCCAGAGAGCGCCAAAAAATCAGCATTGCAACACTGGTTGTCGAGCCAAGGCCCTTGGCCAGCACCGCCATGATCAAGAACCCGACCGCTGACCCCAACATCCAGAGCGCGCCAATGCCATTGGGCGAGAGCGGCAGTTTTTTGGCTGGGCTAGCGGTCTGATCCATCGAGTATCTGAACTAGCCTTGTGTCGTCGGCACGGCATCACCAAAGATCGAGGCCATGGGGGAGGGGGCAGCAGGGTCCCAAGCGTGGCGCGGACCGACTGTGATGCCGCCGTCAACAACCAGATGCGTCCCCGTCATAAAGCCGCCCGCATCACTCATGAACATCAGGACGGCTTCAGCAATATCGCTCGGCTGGCCTGCCCGGCTAATCGGTTGGGCCGTACCACCTTGATGGGCGATGAGAGCCGCCAATTGATCGGCTTGTTCGCGTGGCATCCCAAGGGCAGTGCCAAAGATTGAGGTAGCGATCAGGCCGGGGCAAATCGCATTGACCCGAATGTTCTTCGCACATAATTGGGCGGCTGCAACTTTGCTGAAATGGATCACCGCCGCCTTTGCTGTGGAATAGGCAATCGGGCCCCAACCCGCTTCAAGGCCTGCGATGGAGGCAGTGTTGACGATCGCGCCGCCGCCGCGCTTGGCCAGATGTGGCACGGCATGCTTGGTGCCGTAGAAGACCGAGGTAACGAGAATATCGAAGATCGCTTTCCAGTCCTTGGACTCAACCTCTTCCAAGGGGCTCATGACGCCGGCTGAGCCTGCATTGTTGAAAAGGCCGTCCACACCGCCGAAATGATCGGCGGCTTGGTCAAGAATGACCTTGACTTGGGCTTCATCGGTCACATCGCAATGGCGATAGATCAGCTTGTCTTTGAAGCGAGCCTCTAAGTTCGCCCCTTTTTCATCCTGAATGTCGGCAGCCAGAACAAAGGCACCCTCGTCAATCAAGCGCTCTACCGTGCCGAGGCCAATGCCGCTTGCAGCACCAGTCACGACAATAACCTTGTCCTTCACGCGTCCAACCATGGCTTTACTCCCTGAGTTTATGAGACACCGTCTAGAGCGGTGCTTTATTGTCGATCTCGTACGAGGTCAGATTGGCGTCGCCCAGTCCAAGATCATTCCACTTCCCACGCCAGATCTTTGTGTGATTGGCTTCGCGGTGGCGTTTGAATGAGGCCATGTCTGACCAGATTTCAAAGACGCGGATGGTCATTGGGTCAAACGCATCAACAGCATAGGTATAAAGTTCGCAGCCATCTTCGGCGCGCGATGCCGTCGACATCGCTGCCATCGCCGCCAAAACGGGCAAGGTTACACCCCGCCTTGCCCGAAAAGTCCCGGCTACAATCATAGCACCGGGAGGTTTGGGTTCTGTCATAAGGTTACAACGACCTTTCCAGTGGCTTTGCGGTCCATAAGATGACGGATCGCTTCAGCGCCCTTTTCCAATGGGAAGTGTGCAGAGACATGCGGTTTGATTTTGCCGGCCGCATACAACGCCATCAGTTCAGCGATGTTCTCCTGATTCGCCTTTGGGTTGCGCGCAGTAAATGCGCCCCAGAAAACACCAACAATCTGGCAGGACTTCAAAAGGGTGAGGTTCAGCGGAATGGAAGGAATGCCAGCTGGGAAGCCGATGACCAAGAAACGGCCTTCCCATCCAATGGCGCGCAAGCTGGCCTCAGCGTAGGCTCCACCAACGCCATCATAAATCACGTCTGCTCCGTTGGGGCCGCAGGCTTTTTTGAACAGGTCTGCCAAGGCCTTTTTGCCCTCAGCGTCAAACTCACCAGTTGGATAGACAATGCCTTCATCCGCGCCATGGGCGAGGCAGACGTCGACTTTTTCTTGGGTGGAGCAGGCGGCGATGACCTTCGCACCCATGGCTTTGCCAAGTTCAACCGCAGCAAGGCCAACCCCGCCAGCTGCACCTAGAACGAGCAATGTCTCGCCCGCCTTCAAATGCCCGCGATCCTTCAGGCCATAATGGCTGGTGCCATAGGTCATGATGAAGGCAGCGGCCTCATCAAACGGCATGGTGTCAGGGATGGGAATGCAGCGCGCGGCTGGCAAAGCAATTTTTTCTGCCAAGCCGCCCCAACCGGTCGAGCCAATCACGCGGTCACCAACTTTGAGGTGGGTGACGCCTTCGCCAACAGCCGAAACAACGCCGGACACTTCACCACCTGGCGCAAACGGGCGCTCTGGCTTGAACTGGTATTTGTCCTGAATGATTAAAACGTCAGGATAATTGATGCCAACTGCTTTCACATCGAGAATAACGTCGCCTTTGCCAGCAACTGGATCGGGCAATTCCGCCAAGCTAAGGGTCTCGGGCATACCGGGTGAATGGGACAAAAGTGCCTTCATGATGTTTCTCCTGAGCAATCTGTTTTGAAAGGCATAGCGAAGCCTGACGCTTCGCACTAGAGGATCATGTCTCATTTCTCATTTTTCTTGGGTGACCCCTCTGGCACCCAGCGCATAAGGAGCGTTTCATGGCTTGGGCATTGGCACTTCATGGCGGCGCAGGACCAGCTCGCGGTCGCACCTATGACCGGGAAGAGGCCCATATGGCGGAAGTCCTAAAACGCGGAGCCGATATGCTGGAAGAAGGCTTGTCAGCGCTCGACGTAGTTGTCTCCATGGTGCGGGAGTTGGAAGATTCGGGCTTCCACGTTGCGGGCAAAGGCGCTTCGGCCAATGCTAATGGCGAGTATGAGCTCGATGCTGCCGTGATGGACGGCGCACTTCGACGCGCTGGAGCTGTCGGGGCTTTGGTTGGTTTTCGCTCGCCGATCATGGCCGCCCGCGCCGTGATGGACGAGACCCCGCATGTGTTGCTGGTTGGCGCTGGGGCCAAGGCTTTTGCGCACGAGTTGGGCTTGGAAGAGATCGAAGACCCTGCCGCCTATTACACCCCTGCCGTTCGCCGACCGGTTGAACCCGGTGAGTTGGCCCATGGCACTGTCGGTGCTGTCGCGCGCGATATTGCTGGGCGCTTGGCAGCGGCGACCTCAACTGGTGGCCTCCTAAACAAAATGCCTGGTCGTGTCGGCGATACGCCGTTGATCGGGGCAGGGACTTGGGCCGATGAGCGTGTGGCGGTGTCGTGCACCGGCCAAGGCGAATATTTCATGCGCGCCGCCGTGGCCGCCGACATCTCCGCCCGCGTCCGCTATGGTGGGCAGACCTTGGCTTCGGCTTGCGCCGGAGCTTTGGCCGATATGGAAACCCAAGGCGGCGATGGTGGCCTGATTGCAGTGGACGCCATGGGCAATGTCTCCACGCCCTATGTCAGCGAAGGCATGAAGCGCGGGATTGCGACCCATACGGGGCGTTTTGAGGTTAAGACGTTTCGGTGAGAGGATGCGCGGCTGCTTGGATGGGGCTTGGATTGCTAACTCAAGCGCAGAGGAGGCTTTGATTTGATGACCAACAAAAAATCTATCGCCAAAATCATCGGCCTTTTGACCATCGCCGCGCTGTCGAGTTGTGATTGGGTTCCGAAAGCGAGCGATAAAGGTACGACCGAGAACCAAGTGCCGACCGGTACCGTTTATGAGTCCATGCACAATGGGTGGATTTGGCGCGTTGATGAGGCTCGCGTGCGGATGATGCGGAGTTCCTGGGACTTCGGTCCGGAGGATGACGACGTCTCCTTACGATATGAGCTGACGACCTGCGACCCCAGTTTTCCGGAGTCAATTTGCGTTAGAGGTTGGCCGGTTCCTTTGACGTTTCAAGGGACCAAATTTAACTTCTCCAATCAGCAGCAAGACCCAAAATTTTTAAAATTATACAATATTTTCTTCAAAAATGGCTCTGCAGACTGTGTTCGCTTAAAGTCGCAGTGGGAGACCCCTGAGACCCATGGTGAAAAAGGTTTGTGGCTTAGCTATGCGGTATTCTGCAATGGACAAGGATATACGACGTTGAGCCTAGTCAAAGTGACCACCAAAGAAGGCAATATGGTCCAATCCTCGCCGGAGTCTGATAATCTGGTGCTTACGCAAGGACGGGGGTTGAGATCGGAATGTCGATTTGAGCCGCCAAAGGGCACCTCTCAGACTCCAAAAGGATTGATTAAGTTCACCTGCTGACACACAAAACACTGATCGAAACTGTGCAGCTTCACGACGCGCCGCCATTGCTAGCCATGATTTGGATCACAGACGTGCTCCAACAAAGTTGCCTCGCGATCACATCGCCGCCGCGAGACGACACATACATCCGCATGCCTCAAACGCCCAAACAGCTTGGCGTGAGGGGCAGAGCCCGCTAAAGCGATCACCCTGCCTATGAGCCCTTTGGGAATCTAACGCCTATGACTGCCGACACTGCCGCCGCCAGCAAAGCTGAGACCGCTTTTGCAACCGCCAAAACCTTGGCTGAGGCGCTCCCCTTTATCCAGCGCTATGACCGCGAGACGGTGGTGATCAAATATGGTGGCCATGCGATGGGCGATGAGGCGACTGCCCAGCGCTTTGCGGCCGATGTGGTCTTGCTCAAGCTTGTTGGCATTCACCCCGTTGTTGTGCATGGCGGCGGGCCGCAGATTAGCGCCATGCTGAACAGGGCTGGGGTGAAGTCTGAGTTTGTTGACGGCCTGCGAGTCACCGATACGGCCACGATGGAAATCGCCGAAATGGTGCTGTCGGGCGCGGTCAATAAGCAATTGGCGCATTTGATCACCCAAGCAGGCCGCGAAGCCGATGTGCGCGGCGTTGGCCTATCGGGCAAGGATGCACGCCTATTCACGGTCGAAAAAGTTGTTCGCACCCGCAAAGACCCTGAAAGCCGGATCGAGCAAGTGGTCGATCTGGGCTTTGTCGGCGATCCAAAGGAAGTCGACGCCCAATTGGTCATGACCTTAATCAAGGCAGACCAAGATTATGTGCCGGTTGTTGCGCCCATTGGTGTGGACCCCTCTGGCGCTACCTTCAACATCAATGCAGATACGGCGGCTGGGGCTCTGGCTGGCTCGCTCCTCGCCAAGCGCTTCTTATTGTTGACCGATATTGAAGGGGTGAAGGATGGCAATGGCAATCTGATCCCTGAAATGACGATTGCGGACGCGCGGGCCTTGATGGCGTCTGGCGTTGCGAATGGCGGGATGATCCCTAAATTAGAGACAGCTATCACAGCCATTGAATCGGGCGTGGAGGCCGTGGTTATTCTCGATGGCCGCACGCCCCACGCGATCCTCAACGAACTTTTCACTGACTCAGGTTCTGGAACCCTTATTCGCTCATGACCACGCGCCCCCTGACCCGACTTTATGAGGCCGAAGATTGGGTCTTTGATCTCGATAATACGCTTTATCCCGCTGAATGTGATTTATTCGCCCAAATCGATGAGCGCATGACCGAATTTGTCGGCAGCTATTTGGGCCTCGACTATGATGCAGCGAAAGCCAAGCAAAAGCATTATTACACGACCTATGGCACGACGTTGAACGGCATGATGCGCGAGCATGCTATGCCCGCCAGTGCCTTCCTCGATTATGTCCATGATCTAGACTACAGCCCCGTCGTGCCCGCGCCGAAACTGCGGGCGGCAATTGAGGCGTTGCCGGGCCGCAAAATGGTATTCACCAACGGCTCTCGTGGCCATGCAGAGCGCACGCTGACGGCTTTGGGCCTAGACAACGTCTTCCACGATTTGTTTGACATTGAGGCCACCGGCTATGTGCCTAAACCCAAGCGCGAAGCCTTTGATGTCCTGATTGACCGCCATGTGGTTGAGCCAACCAGAGCGGTGATGGTTGAGGATTTGTCGCGCAATTTGCTAACCGCCCATGATCTAGGTTTTTCCACCATCCTCGTCTGGTCTTGGAAGGACTGGAGCCATGAGCCCGTGGATGGTCGCCCTGCAGGACCCGTCGATGAAACGCCCGATCATGTGCATCACATGACCAATGACCTGACCGCTTTCTTGGAAGCTGTTGTAGACGCTGGAAATCAACATGGCTGAGATCCATCAAGACATCACCCAGTTTACCGCAGACCGCGCTTGGGGCGCGCGTGATTTGGCCGAGATTGCGGGGGCCACAGTCCGCCTGCATTGGACGGACAAGCCTTACATCTGGCACACCAATACAGGCGCGGAAGTTTTTATGGTCGTCGATGGCTATGTCGATATGTCTTATCGCACAGATGGCATCGAAAAGACCGTACGCCTTGGCCCGAATGATGTTTTTGTGGCCCAAGTGGGCGATGAACATATTGCTAGCCCCGTGGGAGCCGCCCGGATTTTGGTGGTTGAGGAAAAGGGTTCGATTTAGGTTCGCCTATGCATCATCTGCACGACCCCTTGGCCCCCGCCGCTGAGCCCATCAGCTTCGATGACTTTTTGAAGGTCGATATTCGCGTCGGCACGATTGTGTCGGCAGAGGTTTTTGAGGCTGCGCGTAAACCATCCTATATTTTAATGATCGACTTTGGTCCAACTTTGGGCGTGAAGAAGTCTTCTGCCCAGATCACCACCCATTATCGCCTCGAAGAATTGATCGGTCGCCAAGTCGCAGCGGTCGTCAATTTCCCGCCGCGCCAGATTGGTCCGATCCGTTCAGAGGTGCTGACTTTGGGCTTTCCTGATCCAAATGGTGAAGTCGTGCTCTTTGCACCCGATCAAACTGTGCCGAACGGTGGGCGTTTGTTTTAATTGTTTCGGTCAGTTATGACGCAAGCGATTGCGTGACACTTCAAGCACAGGCATAGCAAAAGATCTTATGGCCAAACCCGCTAGCTGAAAATGACCACGCTTATGACTGATCTGAACCACCTTGAAGCCACCATTGACGCCGCGTGGGAAGACCGGACCACCATCTCGATTGAGACGACTGGGGCCGTCCGCGATGCGGTGGGGGAAGCTTTGACTTTGTTAGATCAAGGTGTTGTGCGCGTTGCTTCGCGTGGCGCTGACGGGCAATGGACCACCCATCAATGGCTCAAGAAGGCCGTGCTTTTATCTTTCCGGCTCAATGATAATTATTTGATCGACCCAGAGCATGATCCCCGTCCCGTGCAACATGCCGGGCGCGCCTTTGATAAAGTGCCGCTGAAGACGGCGCGTTGGCTAGAGGCTGATTTCCGCGAAGCAGGCTTCCGCATGGTGCCAGGTTCGGTTGTACGCCGGGGCAGCTTCATCGCGAAGGGCGCAGTCCTGATGCCCAGCTTTGTGAACATTGGGGCCTATGTCGGCGAAAACACCATGATTGATACGTGGGCCACAGTTGGTTCTTGCGCTCAGATTGGGGCCAATGTCCATATTTCGGGCGGCACCGGCATTGGTGGCGTGTTGGAGCCTTTGCAGGCGGGGCCTGTGATCATCGAAGACAATGTGTTCGTCGGTGCGCGGTCCGAGGTCGCTGAAGGCGTCATCGTTCGCGAAGGTGCCGTGATCTCCATGGGCGTCTTCTTGGGTGCTTCGACCAAGATCATTGATCGGGCAACTGGCACCGTCTATCGCGGCGAAGTACCATCCTATGCCGTGGTTGTGCCGGGCTCTCTGCCTGACCCTAAAGGGGGCCCTAGCTTGTCATGTGCGGTCATCGTCAAGACCGTCGATGCGCAAACCCGCTCCAAAACAGGTATCAACGAGCTATTACGCGATTAGGACACACGATGTTTCCTCACCCTGAAGGGCATTATCTAGCCCAGATCAATGTGTCCCTCGCGCGTTATGATCAGGATGACCCGCGCTTTGCAGGCTTTACGAGCCGCATCGACGCTGTGAACGCGATTGCAGAGCGGGCTGAGGGATTTGTTTGGCGGCTTAAGTCTGATGCCGGCAGTGCCATGGACATTCGCGCTTCAGAAGACCCGCGCTTTTTGATCAATATGAGCGTGTGGACATCAGCGCAGGCTTTAGAGGACTTTGTGTGGAAGACGGCGCACGTCAAAGTTTACAACCAGAAAGCTGAATGGTTTCCTTCCCTTGGCACCGTCCATATGGCCTTTTGGTGGGTGCCAATTGGCCATATTCCCGCCTTTGACGACGGCATGGCGCGCCTAGAAGTATTGCGAGCCAATGGCCCGAGTGAAGTGGCGTTTGGATGGGAGAGCCTGCCTCAAGTTGCTGAATGGCGTTCCAAGCGCTGCGGCTAGATTTGGTTTTCTCAGTAATGCAAAAATACTGAGCCATTTTTACAATTATCACGTTTTCGTGATGTGCTGGGCTTGACCGAGTCTCATTCCAAACGAAATTGGCAGTCTTGCGTTTTTATCGATTCGGATGAAAACTTGGACTTATAGTAGGCGTAGCCTTTTTTATGAATTGGCAGTAAATGGCTCTTCGGTTCGCTATTCTGGGTGCAGCGCGCATCGCTAAAGCTGCGTTGATTGATCCCGTTTCAGAAAATCCAGATGCAACTCTGGTAGCGATTGGGGCATCAACGCGAGAGCGCGCGCTTGAGTACGCCATGACGCATACAATTCCCAATGCTGGGGCCTATGAAGAGGTGGTCGCGCGCGACGATGTCGACGTCGTCTATAATGCTTTGCCGCCAGCGGGTCACTTCGAGTGGAGCCTGAAAGCCCTTGAAGCGGGCAAGCATGTCCTATTGGAAAAACCGGCGACTGTGAACGAGGCTGATGCGCATGCCTTGGTGGAAGCCGCAGACAAAGCTGGTAAGCGGTTGATCGAGGCGTTTCATTATCGCTGGCATCCCTTGTTCAATCGGGCGATGGAGATTGTTCAATCCGGTCAGTTAGGGGAGCTCGTGTCAGCAGAGGCGGAGTTTTCTGCGCCTATCGTCCGCAGGGCGCAGGAATTTCGATGGCAGGCCGTACAAGGCGGTGGAGCCTTAGCCGATCTCGGCTGTTATCCTGTAAGCTGGTTGCGCCAATTGGCAGGGGAGGAGCCTGAGGTAACAGCGGCCCATCAAGATCTTGAGCCTGATGGAACAGATCGACGCACCACGGCGCATTTTTCGTTTCCAAATGGTCTTCAAGCCGACGTAATCTGTGACATGGACCCCGTCGGCGGCCGCAAGCCTCCACGGCTAGAGCTTGTTGGGACAAAAGGCCGACTTGATATCGATAATCCGCTGGCACCCCAATATGGCTCAGAATTGATCCTGACCGCAAATGGGCAGAAAACACGTGAAACCTTCCCGCGGCGGCCATCCTACGCTTACCAGTTCGACGGTGTTGTCGACGCCATTCTGACCGGAAAACCAGTTTGGACCGAAGGGACGGACTTGATCGCGAATGCAGTGGCCATGGCTGCGATCCGCCGGGTAGCGACCACTGGCTAGAGCCACCAATCTGCCCTAGATTGATGGCATGACCGCAAACACCATCGACCCCATCCGTCTTGCCTGCGACTTGATCCGCAAACCCTCCGTCACGCCGGCTGATCTTGGCGCGCTCGACGTTGTTCAAAAGGCGCTGGAAGGGCTTGGGTTTGGGGTCAAACGCTACCTCTTCGAGGATATCGACAATCTGTACGCCCGCTTTGGTACGGTTGGGCCAAATTTCTGTTTCGCTGGACATACTGATGTGGTCCCGACGGGGGACTTGGCCCAGTGGAAGGTCGATCCGTTTGAGGCGGCGCTGCAAGACGGGTTGCTGATCGGGCGAGGGGCTGCCGATATGAAAGGCGGCATCGCAGCCTTTATCGCGGCCACGGCCCGCTATTTGGAAAAGCACCCAAAGCCCAAGGGCTCCATCTCTTTCCTGATCACCGGGGACGAAGAAGGGGTGGCTTTGCATGGGACCAAGAAACTACTTCAAGCCATCACCGCTGAAGGAGAGGTTCTGGATCAATGCTTGGTAGGCGAGCCGACCAATCCAGACGCCATGGGCGATATGATCAAAAATGGTCGCCGTGGCTCGCTCAATTGCTCGGTCACGGTCACCGGTACTCAGGGCCATGTCGCCTATCCCCACAAGGCCGCAAATCCTGTGCGCGCATTGATTGGTTTATTGCACCAAATCCAGAGCCATAAATTGGATGACGGGGCCGAAGGCTTCCAGCCTTCTAATCTGGAAGTTGTGACTATGGATGTCGGCAATCCTGCGACCAATGTGATCCCAGAAAAGGCGACTGCTCGCTTCAATATCCGCTTCAATACAGCCCACACTGGCGAAAGCCTCTCCAACTGGCTGCAGGCCGAAGCCCAGCGCGCGCAAGTTGGGTTCAACGGCAAGATTGATCTGTCCATCATGGTTTCAGGCGAAGCCTTTTTCACCCCGCCCGGCCTTTTGACCCACCTTATCCAAGAGTCCTGCGAGGCGGTGACTGGCCGCAGGCCCGAATTGTCGACCACGGGCGGTACATCGGATGCGCGCTTCATCAAGGATTATTGCCCGGTGTGTGAGTTTGGCTTGGTTGGCGCGACTATGCACCAGGTCAATGAACGGGTGGAAACCCGCGATATTGAGACCCTGACGGACATTTATGAAGGCGTGTTGGCGCGCTATTTTGATCGTGTCTGAGGTCCTTGCTAGGATCCGATTTCACAAACAGGCAGAGTCACGTCATCACTAAGTCATGGCGCGCACACCTCTCCTTTTGAACCCAAAGTTTCTCCTACAGAATTTGCGTGATGGTTTTGACGCGGCCAAGGCGCGCACGGGTCATGAAGGGGGATTGATCGCCTTGTCGGCGGGCGGGCTGATCTTGGCCTTTTTCTTGCTCGCCTTGCTCGCACCTTTGGCGCTCAATGCGCCAGATTTTGTGTCGTACGGCGCGGGGGCTTTTGTCCTGTTGCTGGTTTTGGCCTCAACGGGGGCGGGGGCCGTTGCGCTATGGCGGTTGATGGTGGCGGGCGCGCGTGAGGGTGGTGGCGGACCGGTTCAAGCCACGGCCATCGTCAATGACGCCGCTATTCAAGCCGCCTTGTCAGACGCCGAAGATGCCGGTCTGCGCGCGCTTGGGCCTCGCGACGCACAAGATGCGATGACGGGGCGAGTACAAGGTCTGGCTATGGCCGCGGTTCAATCCGGCGGACAGGTTTTCCTTGTTATTCGGCTGAAGCAAGCGGTCCCCCTCAGTCTGATCTTTGCCCCTAAGGCCGCACCTTGGCCCTTTGCCTTGCCATCCGATGGCACCCTCACCCCTGTGCCTGCTCCCGGTGGTGTGGATGGCTTGGCATGGGCAACAGACCGCGACCCAGCCCTTGTCTGGTCAGCCCGGCTTGGGCCTGCATTGGCGATGTCTGCGGCAGGCGGTGAGGCCCCGTTCTTAAGCTTACGCGCAAAAGCGCTTGTCCTGCGCTGGGATCGTGGGGACGTTGGCACCGCGGCCTTGATCGGACGAGAGCTCTGCCTCGCTATCGCCAAGTCTTGAGCCGCACTCAGAAGTGCAAAGAGCCCCTATTCTTTCCTGCCCAGTTGCTTAAGCTGACCCCAAGACTAAAAATCAGGGGAGGGTGCCTATGTGGCGGTGGCTTATCTGCGGCGTCTTGGGCCTAGGGTTTGGTGTGGGCTCAGCGCTCAGCATTTCTGGCGGTTTGTTTAGCGACGCCAAGCTTGTGTCAGGTCGCTGGTCGACTGATCCCACTGTAGGCGCAGCTGCGGCTAACCCTTGGCTTCGTGCCACGATTGCGCGCGTAGGCCTGTTGGCGCTGACGAAGGAAGAAACGGTCTACTTCAACCGCGATGTCGATGATGATGGGGCGAAATTGGTTGAAGGCTGCACCTATGCCCTCAGCGGTGAGGCGATCCCGACGCGTTGGTGGTCGATCACGATTTACGGGGCCGATCAGATGTTGCCCGTCAATACCGATGGGGCGAGCTCGATCGATGCCACGCGCGCGCTTGTCGCGCCTGCAACAACTTGGACTGGGACATTAAGCGCGACACGGCCAGCAACCCCCGGCCCTTGGCTGTCCAGCAAGGGCGGCGGCACCTATTCTTTGACGATCCGCCTTTACAACCCGCAATCGGTTGAGAAGTCGGCCCTGCAGGCCTTGAAGCTTCCAAGCATCAAAAAAATTTCCTGCACCCAAACTCCAGCAATAGGGGGGGCAAACTAATGGCTCAAGACAAAAAGAAGCCCGGCTGGCTGAAGCCTCTAGCCTTTGGTGCGCTGCTCGCGGTTCTGGGACATTTATTGACCATCGGCCTCATCCCAAGTGTGATCATGAACATCGCGATGAAGCGTATCGCCGAAGCCTCTGGTGGAATTAATCGCCTCGCTCATGGCAATATGGTCACCCCGCAAAACCAGCAAATCGTGCGTTCGTCACCCGATCTCGCATACTCGACTTGCGCCCTTGACCTTACAAAGGGGCCGGTTCGGGTGTTTATCGGTAAAGGTGCAGACTACACCTCAGCGGCTTTCTATGCCGGCAATACGGACAATGTCTTCACCCTGAATGACCGCAAGATCGGGCCAGAGGGGGCCCGGATTATGGTTGTCTCTGCGCGCTCACCCATTGCGGCAAAGTTGGGGGAAGTCGTGGTTAGCCTGCCGAGTGACAAAGGGCTCTTGCTAGTCCGCCGTCTGGCACCAAGCGCGGAGGCGTTCAAGCGTGTGCAAGCTGAGCGTGCTCAAGATTTTTGTCGCACTGTTACAGACGGGATGTGATGGGCGATCTGCAGCAATTTCCGGTCGAGGTTTTTGAAACGCATGGGCGTTCGGCACAGGTGTATCACTTTGGGCAAGAGCCCATCAAAGTGGTCGTGTTGGATGATTATCTGCCTGACCCTGAAGCGATTATCGATTTGGCTGTCAACGGGCCAAGCTTTGCACCAAATGGGCCGTTCTATCCGGGGATCCGCGCGCCTGTGCCGCCGTCATCCTTTCAAACCCTATTGGGTCCGCTATCGGAAATCCTGCCCCGCTGTTTTGACTATACGGGTCGAGCCGGTCTGAGAGAAAGCAATTTCTCCCTTGTGACCACGCCCTCAGAGCAGCTTCAGCCGATCCAGCGCTTGCCGCACTTCGACAGCCTCGAATATGGCCGCGTCGCTGCCCTTCTCTATCTTTGCCAAGGCGAGAACCAAGGGGGGACGGCCTTTTACCGGCAACGCAGCACTGGGTTTGAAAGCGTGGATGCAGGCCGCTTTTCAGCCTTTGAAGCAGCGCTTAATGCTGATGTGGCAAGGCTCGGCCTGCCGGATGCCGCCTATATTGACGAGAACAGCCCGATTTATGAGATGATAGGCGGCGTTGAGGCGCGCTTTAACCGCATGATTGTTTATCTCAGTTCCAGCCTACACTGTGCTTCTATTCCAAAAGAATTTGTTTTTGATCCAAATCCAAGCACGGGACGGCTGACGGTAAATGCGTTTTTAGGTATGGATTGAGGACAGATTGGCCTGTCTATAGATTTAGGATGGATTATATGGTTTCGCGTCGCACCTCGCTACAGTCGTTGGTTGCTTCCATTCCTTTTGTTGCCTCGCTGTTTGGGCCTTTGAAATCAGCACAAGCAAAGCCTGCCGCCGGCTTGCTAGGTCGTTGGGGCGGGCAATTGGTTGCGGGCTCCACGACGCTGCGACTGGTCTTGGTGGTGCAAGACGGGCAATTGCCGATCCTTTATTCGGTTGATCAAGGTAACCAGCCGATCCCCGCCGATGCCGGCACGGTCAGTGAAACGGCGCTGGATGTGACCTTTTCCGCTATCAAGGGCCGCCTCATGCTTAAACTATCTGACAAGGATCTTTTGGAAGGCACGTGGTCGCAAGGCGGCGCGCTGCCGTTGACCTTGTCGCGCTTGGCAGAAGGTGCCGTCCCGGAAAAAAGCGCTCTCAAGGACCTCGGTGATCTATCCGCAGAAGTGAAAGCGGGCCAAACCAAGTATCAAATCCCGGCCCTGGTAGGTGGGTTCCAGCTCTTACGAGGAAAAGCTCAAGAAGGCCGTGAAGTTGTTGCCGGAACTTTGACTGTGACCGACCAGACGCGCGTGCGCGAAGGCCAGCTTTGGCATGTGGGGTCCATTACCAAATCCATGACCGCGACTTTGGTTGCCCGCCTTGTGGAGCGTGGGCTGCTTTCTTGGGATATGAAATTGGGAGATGCCTTCGGCACCCTCGCGCCCGATATGCTGCCAGCCTATCGCGACCGGACGCTGGCCCATTTGATGACAGGTCAGACCGGCATGCCAACCAATTTGTCGCCCTTCGACATGATGGCCCAGTCTGGTGCCAATTCACCTAGGGACGGCCGTGCGACTTGGGTTGCGAAAGCCTTTGCTCTGCCGCCTCAGAGCGGCATGGTTTATCCCAACAATGGCTATGTCTTGGCCGGAGCCTTGTGCGAGGCCGTCACGGGTAAAGCGTATGAGGACTTGATGGTCGAGGAGGTCTTTAAGCCGCTGAAGCTTTCCACTGCTGGCTTTGGTCCGCCAGGGCAAGGCAATCCTCAAGGTCACCGGAAAGCCTTGCTGGGTGGCCGCTTAATGGCTGTCGGGTTCAGTGCGGGGGCGGATAATCCCGCTTCGATGGCCCCAGCGGGTGGCGTCCACATCTCTATCCCAGACCTTCTCGCTTTTGGCCTCGCGCATAGCCTAGGCCACCAAGGCCAGCGAACGGATTACCTCAAGACAGAAACCTGGCGCGCTCTGCACACGCCGCCACCTGCAGCCAATTACGCCTTTGGTTGGGTGGAGCGTGAGGACGGCAGTCTCTGGCACAATGGGTCTAATACGTATTGGCTGGCGGAGTTGAGTTTTGATCCTGAGAAGCCAGTGGCCATCGCTGCGGCAGCCAATCGTTTCGATGCAGGCGAAGCGCTGGGGCGGGTCATGGCCGCAGCGTCGGCCGAAGCCATGACCCGCTTGGCTAAGAGTTATACCAAGCTGCATTGATCATAACCCATGTGCCCATTTGCGCCGACCAATGGTCATGATGTGCCATGGCTGATCGATGAGCTTGTTCCATGCCTCGCAGCAATGGTCGACGATGTTATCGTAGGA
>NZ_JBIIYV010000024.1:0-41881 GCF_044346625.1 Aquidulcibacter sp.
ACGCCTGCGGCCCATTCGATCTCGTAAGGCAAAACCAAATCAAGGCCGCGGATCCTTGGCTTGGTGAAATCGGCCATGGTTTCAGGCGAAATGATCTGATGGCTGCCGACTTTACCGTCATTGGCGAATACGCCGTAAAGGGTGGCGACAGACCGGGCGGTGCCGTGACCATTCGCAGATGGAATTTCCGCCTCGCGCCACGCAGCGCCACCTCGATTGGGTGATGCCCACGGCGTCATAAAGGCAACGCGACGGGCCTCGGAGACCTCGCCCAATTCTGCCATGGCCTTGGGACGGCTCATTTCAGCGCAACGACCATGATGGACTTCAGGCAGACCAATCCAGAAATCAATGCCCAAGGGCTCACAGACATCGACCCGCAATTGCGTGCCAAGGCTGGTACCATGCGCACGTTGGGCAAGTTCACCGGCAATATAGCCATAAGTCAGAGGGTGATAGCCACTGGCCGTTGTCGGTTCCCACATTGGTGCGACATGGGCCAAGGCCTCCGCTAAGGCGGGGGGATTAAGCCAAAGGTCGGGATCAATCGGATCAGGGAAACCGGGGACACCTGCCTGATGCGACAAGGCTTGGGCCAACGTAACGTCCTTGCCGTGCTCGGTAAATTCGGGCCAGAGCCAGCCAATCGGATCGTCAAAATTCAACAGGCCCTGATCCTGCAAGCGTGCAATAATCATCGCGGCAATTGGCTTAGTGGTGGAATACACCGGCACCAGGGTCTCGCGCGTCCAGCTTTGGGTCTTGGCACGGTCTCTATGGCCGCCGACCAGATCGACGACGACCTCGCCTTCCAAAATGGCGCAGAAACCTGCCCCAAGTTCAAGGCCTCCTTCAAAGTTGGCATTGAAAGCATCTAAAACGGGCTCAAAGCCCGGCGCAACATAAGGCGAAACCAAATCTGTCATAGCCCCATTTGGACTGTTGAACCAAGTTCGGTCAAGGCCAAGGGCTCAGCCCGCCAAGCTTCATAGCCAGCGGCAACCATGGGCAATTCCGGCGCGTGCCAAACTGCGGCGCGGTCAACAACATAGGACACGCCCGCTAAAGCCAATGCCATAGCCTGCGGGGCTGCTTTGTGATCAATCAAATGGGCAAGAAACATCGTTGCCATCAAATCCCCGGTGCCTTTGGGTGGCGCGGGAGATTTGGGGTGGGTCGAGAGCCAAGCCCGCGAACCATCAACCAACAAGCTACCAATTTCGCCGTCCTTCTCGACCGATGAAATCAAGGACGGACGGCCCAAAGCCGTGGCGGCGTGATGAATTTGTTGGAGGTCTTTTGGAGACGTCTGAGTTAGATAGCCCAACTCCCATAAATTAGGCGTCAGAAAGTCAGCACGGGGAACCAAATATTCCCCCAGCGCATCCGCCACCCCCTGCCCAACATAAAGCCCGCCCGGCGCGTCGCCCAACACAGGGTCCACCAAAACAATGGCTTTAGGATTGGCGGACTTGACCGCATCAATGGCCCGAGCAGCAATTTGGACTTGCTCAGCACTCGCGAAGTAATCGGTGAGAACACCATCTACCAAAGCAAACAGGCCATTGGCAGCAATACCTTCCAGCATGCCTGCAAACAGGTCTGGACTGACCGGCCCACCGCCTGGCGGCCCCCAGCCAGGGTGACGGCCAAGAAGGGTTGTCGGGACATGGACTGGATCGATCTTCATTGGCGATTGGGCCAAAGCAAGGCTGGCCAAGGTGCCACCCACCCGGCTTCCCGCGACATGTGAACCAAGAATCAGGGCCAAAGGCATGGACCGCTCTTTACGCCAATGCCCTGCTTGTGGCTAGAAGAAGTCAAACAGGATTTGAAAGGCTAATCATGACCGCTCCCCAAGCCCGCCCCCGTCGCAGTGCACTTTATATGCCCGGTGCCAATGCAAAGGCTTTGGAAAAAGCCAAGAGCCTGCCGGCCGATGCGGTTATCCTCGATCTAGAAGATGCAGTCGCCCCTGATGCGAAGGATGAAGCGCGCGCCGCCGTGGCCGCGATCGTAAAAGCAGGCGGCTATGGCAAGCGCGAAGTAATTATCCGCGTCAACAGCCTGACCTCGCCTTGGGGTGCGCAAGATTTGGAAGCCGCAGTAGACGCGGGGCCAGACGGCATCTTGTTTCCGAAAATTTCCTCAGCTGAGGAAGTGTTGGCCGCCAGTGAAGCGATGGACGCGCTAGGGGCTGCGCCAGCCATGAGCCTTTGGGCGATGATAGAGACACCGCGTGCGATCCTTGAGATTGCTTCGATTGCTGCTTCCAGCACCAATTCGCGCCTGGCCGCCTTTGTTATGGGCACCAATGATCTCGCTAAAGAGACACGGGCGCGCCAAACTGCGGATCGTGCTCCCTTTCATTTTGCCCTAGCAGCCAGCGTCACGGCAGCCCGGCTCGACAACCTTGCTATCATCGATGGTGTCTACAATGACATCGCTAATGCTGAGGGCTTTGAAGCCATTTGTTGGCAGGGGCTGGAGTTTGGCTTTGATGGCAAGACCTTGATCCATCCTAGTCAAATCGAAACTTGCAACCGCGTCTTTGCGCCCGATGCGGCTGAAGTCGCCCATGCGCGCGCTGTCATCGCGGCCTTTTTGGACCCTGCCAATGCGGGCAAGGGCGTACTGAAAGTCGATGGGAAAATGACCGAGCTTCTGCATCGCGACATGGCGGAGCAAACTGTCGCCATTGCCGACGCGATTGCAGCTATGTCCGCTTAATACCCAAGCCGGTCAGCCAGACATTGAGTTGAGCAGCCTGATCGGCTGTCAGGGTCGGAGCGGAGCCAAGGCCGCCTGCCAAAAGCCAGATCTGTTTTCCGTTAAGAGCCAAGACATTGGCACCCGATCGGGCCAGGCGAGACGATTCCACGCCCTTAACCAAGGCTGGGTGCGTGAACTCACGCTCCAACCAAAGGCCGTTTGTACCGTCCTGCAGCTGACGCAATTGGCGTGTCGAGGAAGCGCCTGCCACCGCTGGCTGGCCCGCACTTTTCCATAGGTCAAAGAACTTGGTTTCACTGGCTCCACCGCCTGTTTCACGCCGCACCAATGCGCGATGCAAAATTGCTTGGCGAACATCGACCAAAGCTTCGCTGGTCCGAACAGTTCCCTTCAACTGAAGCCAGACGACCTCATTTGCCCTGGGCGCGAGCCCTGTGACAGCTGGCGACGCTGCCGCGCCCAAATCACTGGTGGGAGAGACTGCCTCTGCCTTGGAACAAGCCGACAACAGGGCAAACGGGGCGGAAAGGAGAAGGGTGCGACGTTGGATCATGGCTTTGATACGCAGTCTCGCGTCAATCGGTTGCACCCCTTCACGCTAGGCCGCATCGGTTTCAGCGATGGTCCAGGTTTCGAGCTGGGCCGCTTGATCCCATGAAGCGAAATCAGGGTCTTGAAAGATCGCCTCGCACCACGCCTGCAGGCCCGCTGAGACAGGAACCTGATACGTGCGAAACCGGGTTGCGACCGGGGCATAGAAGGCATCAACGATGGAGCGATGGCCCAAGATGAATGGGCTATCGGCGCTACCAAACTGGGCTTTCAAGCCGCACAATAAATCGTCGATCCGCTGAATCTGGGCTTGTGCAGTATCGGACCATTCATGGCCCGTTTTAACGCGGGTTAAATTCATCGGAAACGTTTGGCGGACGGCTGCGAAGCCTGAATGCATTTCGCACGTTGCAGACCTGGCGAGCGCGCGCGCGATTGCATCTTTTGGCCAAAGTCCTGCATCGGGGGCCTGTTCATGCGCCCATTCGCAGATCGACAACGTGTCCCAAATCTTTGTCCCATCGGCCAATTCCAACACCGGCACTGTGCCGGATGGGCTGACAGCCAGAATATCCGGGTTCGGGCCCATGCCGCGCGGCCCCAAAGGAATGATCCGTTCCTCAAAAGCGATCCCAGCCCATTTAAGGGCGAGCCAAGGCCGCATCGACCAACTGGAGTAATTCTTATTGCCAATGGTGAGGATCGGCAGAGCCATGAGACCAGTCCTTTTGGGTTTTAGACTTTAGATCGTGCGGGGTGGGTAACCGGCGGCAACCAACGCATCGATGATTTCTTGAGTATGCCGCGAGTCGCGGGTTTCCATCAGAATATCAAACTCTGCGCCTTTAGCGGGCACATCCAGCGCCAGACGATTGTGTGCGACTTCGAGAATATTACCGCCCAAATCGCCAATGACTTTCGACACAACGGCCAACAGACCCGGACGATCATCACCAATGATCCGGAGGCTGACGATCCTCTTTTCGCGTACCAAAGCCCGCGTCAAGACCGAGGCCAAAAGCCTTGAATCGATATTGCCGCCACACAGAACAATGCCGACCTTTTTGCCGCTAAAGCGCTGGGGGTGCGCGAGGAGAGCTGCGAGGCCCGCAGCACCTGCGCCTTCAGCGACAGTTTTTTCCACGTTGCAGAACAAGGTGATGGCTTGCTCCAAGTCATCCTCATCCACAATGAGAACATCGCGGACCAATTCTTTGGCAATCTCAAAGCCCAAACGACCCGCCTGCTTTACGGCGATACCTTCCGCAATGGTCTGGCCACTACATAAGGGACCGGGCTCTTTGCCTGCAAGTTCTGCATGCATGGAAGGGAACATGCGCGTCTGGACGCCCACCACTTCAATATCATTCTTCATCGCGCGCGCTGCGACAGCGATGCCACCGATCAAACCGCCCCCGCCGATAGGCACAACCAAGGTTTCGAGTTGTGGGGCATCTTCCAGCATTTCGATGCCGATGGTGCCTTGCCCTGAAATTACGTCCGCATCGTCATAAGGATGGACAAAGGTAAGGCCTTCGCGATCTTTGAGCTGATAAGCAAAGGTGGTGGCCTCAGACAAATTGTCGCCATGCAGAACCACACGCGCGCCATGCTTGCGGGTATGTTCGACCTTGGTGAAGGGCGTTCCGAGCGGCATCACGATGGTTGCGGGAATATTGAGGCGCGCGGCATGATAGGCCACACCTTGGGCATGATTGCCGGCAGACATGGCGATCACGCCATTGCGGCGCTCGGCTTCTGTTAGCAACAACAACTTATTCAGGGCACCGCGCTCTTTAAAGGCAGCAGTAAATTGGAAGTTCTCAAACTTCACCCACACTTCAGCGCCGGTAATATCCGACAGCGTCTTCGACATCAAAAGTGGTGTTCGAATGATGCGGCCTTCAATGCGCGCGGCGGCCGCACGGATGGAGTCTAACGTAACGTGCATGAGTAAAGCGGTCCCTATGTAAGCCGCCAGAGCCCTAGCAGCCCCGCGTCTTTAGGCCGGACACGGACTTGGATCAATCAGGCTTTGCTTTGCGAGCGAGATTACGCTCAAACGCCTCGCGCTCCAGCGTCTCTTCGCCCCATTCATCGCCATCGCTTTTGCCAACCAAAGCGATCATGTCGCGCTTCAGAAGCTCTTCTTCCAGGGCAGTGCGGTCGCGGACGATGCGCTGATAATCGGCAAATTCGACCCGCTGCCAATCTTCAAACATTGCCGTCAAAGCGCGTTCATCATAGCGAGAGAAGATCATACCGGCGCGCTCTGCGGCAAAGGCAGGCTTGCCCATAATCTGTAAGGACTTCACACCAAGGCGCACAGCGGCGGCGAAGGTCTCACGCTCTAGCCCATCTACTTTGGCCGCCATCAATTGATAGGCATGCCGGCGATCGATTGCGCGGGCTAGGATTTTGAGGTTTGGGAAGGCTTCGCGCGCCGTCTCTACCAACTCCAGCGCCTTTTCGTCATTATCAATCGCGACGATCAACAGTTTGGCCTCTGCCGCTCCAGCCAAACGCAAGAGGTCAATCCGCGTGGCATCGCCAAAGTTCACCTTTCGGCCAAAACCGCGCAGCACGTCGACTTGATCGGCGTCATGATCGAGAACGCTGATCTTATAGCCGTAAGTCGACAGCATCCGCCCGACGATCTGGCCGAACCGACCATAGCCTGCCACGATGACATCGTGGTGGCCTTCTTCAACTTCTGGCGCGCGGTCTTCCCCTGATCCTGATTCCAAGCTCCGCATCGCCCAGTCGCCCGCCATCAACAAGAGCGGCGTGATGGCCATCGACAAAGCCACCGCGACTATCAGGGGGGCGGTAACCTCCGCAGGGATAACGCCAGCGCCTTCAGCGAAAGCAAACAGCACAAAGGCGAACTCACCACCTTGGGCGAGGCCAAGGCCAATCAAAGCAGCCTCACCCGTTTTGCGGCCAAAGGCGCGCGCGACGGTGAACATCACGCTGGCTTTCACCAAGACCAGCGCCAAAACCAAACCAAGGATCAGCCAAGGCTGCGCGAACAGCAAAGCGAAATTGATCCCAGCACCGACCGAAATGAAGAATAGCCCGAGCAACAACCCTCTAAACGGATCAATGTCGCTCTCTATCTGATGGCGGAACTCACTATCGGCCAGCACAACGCCGGCGACGAAGGCCCCCAGAGCGGGAGAAATGCCAACAAACTGCATGAGAAGGGCGACGCCCACGACCAAAAGAAGCGCAAAGGCGGTCAAAATTTCATGCAGGCCAGAAGCTGCCACCCATCGGAACATGGGGCGCAACAGCACCCGCCCTGCCAGCACGATCAAACCGACGGCCACCACAACAGCTAAGCCCTGCGCCCAACCTGGATAGGCCGCTAACGCACCTTTTGCAGCCGCCCCATCCCCGGCAACGCTAAGCGTCGCCAAGAAAGGAAATAAAGCCAGCATCGGAATGATCGCGATGTCTTGGAATAATAGCACAGCAAATGTCGACCGCCCCGCTTCGGTTCCGGCTATACCTTTTTCTCGTAGGGACTGCAGGACAATGGCGGTTGAAGATAAGGATAGGGTTAGGCCAACCGCTAAAGCCACCTGCCACGAGAGGCCAAACGCCATGCCAAGCCCGGTCGCAATGGCACCTGTACCGACCACTTGCAGACCGCCCATGCCCAGAATGGCTGTGCGCAATCGCCACAGCAGACTAGGCTGTAGTTCAAGTCCGATGAGAAACAGCATGATGACGACGCCAAACTCAGCCGTGTGCATGACGTTTTCAGGGTCACCGACCAGATTAAGGACATATGGGCCGATGACTGCTCCAGCAATCAGATAGCCCAACACCGATCCCAAGCCGATCCGCTTGGCAATTGGGACTGAAACGACGGTTGCGGCCAGATAGACAAAAGCGGATTCGAGCAAATTGGCTTCAGCCATCGATCAAACCCTCCAACTTGGCGCTGAACTTGGCGGCCGCGTCGGCTAAAATTTCTGGGGTGGCCTGACGGCTGGCGTGCAGGACAAACGGGTCTTGCCACACACATTGGCAGAGGTTTGCGGTCGCTTGAAACGGGCGCAATAATTCATCAATTGAAAAGCGGTTCAGGCCGTCGGAACAATAGGATTGGGCAGGCCCACCAGCAGTTATCGCTTGGGTCCAGCTTTTGCCTGCGAGCGCTGTCCCGCCCTCGCCGTAAGCCCAACCATAATCCAACACAACATCAAGCCACTCTTTCACCAATGACGGCGCTGAGTACCAGAAGAAGGGATGCATCAGAACAATATGGTCATGGTCTAGCAGCAAGCGCTGCTCAGCCTCCACATCGATTAGAAAGTTTGGATAAGTCTCATAAAGGTCATGCACAGTCACATTGTGAAGGTCTTGTGCGACGGCGCGCAAAGCACGGTTGGCCCGTGAGCGCGCATAAGATGGATGAGCAAAAAGGATCAAAACAGATTTAGGCACGTTTCCCTCAATAACTCAGGTCTAGGTGGCCCATGCTAAAAGGTCTAGTACGTTCAGGCGAAGTTCAGAGGTTTTTTGCCAAAAGATTTGGCGACACAAGGAGAAGCAAACATGCGCAAATTTGTCTGGATTGGGCTCTTCTTAGCGCTCGGTGGGTGTGCCACGGCTCCTAGCCCCCTCGACGCCTCATCCGATGTGCGGGCGTTTGTAATGGCGCTGCGCGATCGCGACTTGCCCGGGATAGAGGCGCGGATGGATCGGCCGGCCCTGCAAGCACAAGTGACTGGGATTGCCCGGGCCATGGCGGCGAACGAAATCGCCAAACGCGCCGGTGGTGGCGAAGGCGGTCAGATCTTGGGCGTCTTGGGTGCTGACCTTGCCAATCCCTTGCTCGAGCGCCTGTCGAAACAGGCTTTAGAGCCTGCCATTCTGGCTGATCTGGCCCGTCGGGCAGGGCTTACGCCGGAGACAGTCCTGCCGAGCCGGACGGCAACGGGCATGGGTCTAAAGCGCCTTGCCGATGGCCGTGTCTGCGCGCCAGACCCAGAGACAAAAGCCTGCATCCTATATTTCGGGCGCTATCCGTCAGGCTGGAAATTGAACGCGTTGGATGAAGCAGCGCTGCGGGGGCGACTGGCCGCCCCTGCCGCTCCCCGAGCTAAGCGCTAGGCGGCAGGATCACTGGCTGCAGGCTCTGCCGCAGGTTGCCCAGCCGATACCGCAACCATCGCAGCACGCAGCGTGCGGCCAGCTAGGACGTATCCCGGCTGGAAGACCTCTGCGACATCGCCAGCAGCCATGTCTGAAGGAATTTGAGCCACTGCTTGATGGATCGAGGGGTCAAATTTGTCGCCCTTAGCGCCAACGCGCGTCAGACCATGGCGCTCAAAAGCGTTCAAGAGTTCGCGCTGGGTCATGTCGACCCCGGTCACGAAGCCATCAAAGGCTGGATCGCCCTTGAAGCCTTCCGGCGCCGTGCTGATGGCGCGGCCCAAATTGTCGGCCACGGGCAATAGATCGCGCGCAAACTTATCAATGGCATAGATGCGGGCTTCAGTCTTTTCCCGCTCTGCCCGACGACGGATATTTTCAGACTCCGCCAAAGCACGCAAGCCGGCATCTTTCAAAGTCTCAATCTCAGCCAAGGCGGCCTGGAGCTTCGCCACCAACAGCCCGCCCATATCCTCCGGTGCGGCATCCTCACCTAAAAGCGCGCGAGCAAGCTCCAGTGGGTCTTGCGCAGTAGCTTGGGCTTCCGCCCCATCTGCAGAAGCCTCAGAGGCCGCGGCAATTTCTGCTTCCAGGTCGTCGCCGTTCTGTGGATTACCCGTATCTGTGGTCATTTCTTCGATCTCATTCCGTTAAGTTTAAACCGCGGCGCTCAATGAGGCGACCGACGACTTTCGCAGTATAGTCTACCATTGGGATGACGCGGGCATAATTCAAGCGGGTTGGCCCGATCACGCCCAGTGCGCCAAGTACTCGGCGTTGACTATCCATATAAGGGGCCGCGACAAGAGCCGAACCAGACATGGAGAACAAGGGGTTTTCTGCACCAATAAACAATTTTACCGCAGAAGCTTCCTGCGCTGCATCCAAGACATGGATTAGGTCGCGTTTACGTTCAAGGTCATCAAATAATATGCGCACGCGTTCTAGGTCGCCCGCCGCTTGGCTATTGGCCAACAAATTGGCTCGCCCGCGCACGATCAGTTTCCGTCCGGCCATCGGATCATCGCCAGACCATTCCGCAAAGCCTGCTTCAATCAGATTGGCGGCCGCTTTATCGAGGGTCGCCTCTGCGTGGCGCGCGTCATCCACCGCTTGTGCAGCTGCCTCCGACAAGGTTTTACCCTTTAAGCGGAAGTTCAAGAAATTCGTGCTTTCTTGGAGTTGCGACTGCGTGAGGCCGACAGGCATTTGAACCAGACGGTTCTCAACCTGGCCATCGTCAAAGACCAACACAACCAAGATCTGGCCCGGCCCAATCAACACAAACTCAACGTGTTTTACGGGGCTTTCCCGCGTCGGCGTGGTTACAAGGCCCGCCCCACCGGCAAGGCCCGACAAGAGGAGCGAGGCTTCAGACAAAGCGCTTGATAAATCAGAGCCTGCTGCAGCCAGCCGTGAATCAATCTCCGCCTTTTCCTCGCGACCAAGGTCGCCAATTTCTAGTAGGCCATCAACGAAGAGGCGCAAGCCCGTGTGAGTAGGCGTGCGCCCAGCGCTTAAATGCGGGGCATCTAAAAGACCCAGACTTGCGAGATCAGCCATCGTATTGCGGATCGACGCCGGGGATAACCCAATGCCGCGCTTCGATAAGGTTCGCGATCCAACCGGCTCGCCTGTTTCAAGATAGGTTTCGACAATATCGCGGAAAATATCTCGGGCGCGGGCATCAAGGTCAGCAAGCGTCGTTGGGCGGGGCGGACTTGAATTCATCGGGCGTGTTTAGCGTGAAGCGGGCCTGGACGCAAAGGTATGGCGGAAACCCGGGCTCAAACCTGCGTTAAGCTCAACAAATTGCCATCTGGATCTTCAAACCAAGCAATCTGAGCTGTACCGCCCGGCGCGTGCCAAATACCTAACTCGTCTTGGCCAAAGCCTTCATAGACTTTCATCGTGACCCCACGCGCGGTCAGCGTTCGGATGCAGTCCTGAATATCACTGACCTGCCAACCTAGGGCCGGGTGGGGACTGGGCGTAAAACCTTCAATCTGGGTGATACGCAAACCCGTGCCATTTTGGTCGAATACACTGCCAAATGGGTCATCCACGACAAAGGTAAGACCCAACTTATCGCGATAAAAGGCCACTGCCGTTGGCCGATCGCGCGTTTGGATGAAGGTGATGACTTGAAAGTCTGCGCCTAACGACATGGCCAATCCCCCTTAAAATCTGGTTTAGCCTATCTCAGAATTTCGAATCAACAAGGCCCAAATCGTAAGCCGCTGCTTGCATCATCTCTTCTTCGACGCGGTAAACGCCAGAGCGCTGGCCCGGAGCGGGCCCATAAAGGCTGCCGGTGATGAACCAAGCAAAGCCGCGCATTGACGCTGGGTCCACCCATAGGCCAGCCAACAAGCCATAGGCTTCACCATAATGGCCAACCATTTCTGTTTTGAGGCCTGCAACCGGGCAGTGATCCCCCGGGACTAAGCGATGCACGCCCAGACCAAAGCCTTGGAATGCCCCACCGGAAGTGTCGCCATTTTTAGGGTCAGCCCGATAGGTCCACTGCGGGGTTAGAACCAAGGTACGCATTGCTGGCTCTAACAACGCGACAGCACCGCTCAAGGCCATACCAATTCTGGCAAGGTCCGCCACGCTGGCCCGCAAGCCGCCTTGTGGTGAGAACAACAAACCATTGCTGCCCAAGGCATAGTCGCTCAACCTGAGCCCGGGGTCAGTGGCGATATTGGGTCTTGGGAGCGTCGTAGGGGACCCATCGACTTGCACTTCCCAGTCGCCCTCGGTTTTTCGGCGATAAAGGGTTGCGGCCTCTTCGGCGGCCCGATCACTGATCCCGGACCAATTGAACCCACAATCGATCCCAAGTGGGTTAAAGACGAGCTTTTGCGACAATCGGTCAAAGCGATCCCCGCCCGCATTCTCGCAGGCTTGCGCCAAAAGCCCCATTGCCAGATTGGAATAGGTAAAAAAGCCAAATGGTTGGCTTAAATCCGCCCAATGCTTGCCTTCATTCCAGTTTTTGCCGCCCGGCACAAAAAAACCTTCGAGCGCCTCACCAACGACCCCGCGATAAGTCTCGCCATCGCGAATGCCGGCCGTGTGGCACAGGATCATGCGCGGCGTGATGGGAGAGTTTGGAAACTTTGGATGGCGAAGCTTGAAGCCCAAAGAATCAGAAATATCGCGGTCCAGATCAATCCGACCGGCTTCCACCAGCTTGAGCAAGGTAAGCGCCGTGGCCACTTTCGAGATCGAAGCTACCCGGGCTTTGCTGGTCAACAAGAGTGGGCTGGCGGCAGGAACCTCGCGGACGCCCGCCGTGCCTGACCAAAGAACTTCTTGGCCAGAAAACAAAATGGCCGCACCGCCGGGAGCATCCCGGCGGGCGACCACAGCACCTAGCGTTTCGGCAAGGCGCTTCATGTTGGCTTATTCAGCTGCTGGCTCAGCAGCAACTTCTTCGGCGGCTACTTCTTCAACGGCCACTTCTTCAACGGCCACTTCTTCAGCAGGCGCAGCAGCGGCTTCAGCGGCGGCGGCAGCAGCAGCGGCTGCTGCAGCGGCAGCGTCTGCCTTTGCTTGTGCAGCAGCTTCAATGGCTTCTGCTTTTGCGCGCTCAGCGGCTTCTTGCGCATCGATCAAGGCTTGAGCCTTTTCCGCGGCGCGTTCAGTTGCCTTTTGGCCTGGCTTGCCCTTGTTTGGGTTGTTGCCATTGACATAAGTGCCAACGCCTTGAGCGGCCAAGAAACGTGCGACGCGGTCGGTAGGCTGTGCGCCCTTCTTCATCCATTCAGCGGCGCGCTCAGCGTCGATAACCAGACGGCCTGCATTATCATCTGGCAGAGTTGGGTTGTAGCTACCGATTTTTTCGAGGAAGCGGCCGTCACGAGGTGAGCGGGCTTCGGCAACCACGATGCGGTAAACTGGCTTCTTCTTAGAGCCACCGCGGGCCAAGCGAATTTTCAAGGACATGAGACTTACCTTTCAGAGTATATGTGTCGTTTCTGCGTTACTTTTTCCCGAATGGGAGACCTGGTAGGCCCGTAAAGCCACCGGGAGTTTGCGTATTGCCCAGACCGGGCAAACCTTGTGGAGGCGACTGACCAGGCAGGCCGGGCAAGCCGCCGCCTGAAGAAGCCGCTTGTTGGCCGAGACGTTGCATTGCGGCAGGGTCCATCGGCGGCATTTTGCCCCCAAACATGCCGCCCATCTTGCCCATCAGGCCCTTCATGCCGCCTTTGCCCATGGCCTTGACCATATCTGACATCGAGCGATGCATTTTGATAACTTTGTTGACTTCAGAGACATCGACACCGGCGCCTGCTGCGATGCGCTTGCGGCGGCTGGCGTTCAACAGGTCGGGCTTGGCCCGCTCTTGCTTGGTCATGGATTGAATGACGGCAATCTGGCGTTTGACGCTCTTGTCAGATACCGCGCCGGATTCCATGGCCTTTTTGGCTGCTTGCGCGCCAGGCAACATCCCCATCACGCCACCAAGCCCGCCCATGGCCTGAATTTGGCGCAATTGCATGGCGAGATCGTCGAGGTCGAACTTGCCCTTGGCCATTTTGGCGGCCAACTTCTCAGCGTCATCCTGCTTGACGTTCTCTACAGCACGCTCAACCAGACTGACAACGTCGCCTTGGCCCAGAATGCGGCCGGCGATGCGTTGGGCGTCAAAGGCATCAAGCCCGTCAATCTTTTCGCCAATGCCCAAGAACTTGATCGGCAGGCCCGTAACCGCGCGCATGGACAGCGCCGCACCGCCCCGGCCATCGCCATCGGCGCGGGTCAGAACGATGCCAGTCAGCGGCAAGCGCTCATGGAAACGACGGGCGGTTTCAACCGCGTCCTGACCGGTCAAGCTATCTGCGACCAGCAGGGTTTCAATCGGGGAAGCAATGCGCGCAATTTCAGCGGCTTCGCTCATCATATCTTCGTCGATCGAGGTGCGACCGGCGGTATCAAGGAAGACGACATCATAGCCGCCAAGGCGGCCAGCCGTAATGGCCCGGCGGGCAATTTCGGCGGGCAATTGGCCTGCAATAATCGGCAGGCTGTCGACTTCGGCTTGTTTGGCCAGAACGGCCAATTGTTCCATCGCCGCCGGGCGACGCACGTCGAGCGAGGCGACCAAAACCTTCTTGCGCAAGCGGGTGCGCATGCGAAGCGCCAGCTTGGCAGTCGTCGTGGTTTTACCAGAGCCCTGCAAACCGGCCATCATGATAATGGCTGGCGGACCTTGGTTGAGCATAAGATCAACAGGGCCGCCTGTGCCGCCGAGCGTTTCCACCAGCGCATCATAAACAATTTTGACGACTTGCTGGCCGGGTTTCACTGCGCGAATAACGCGCTCACCCACCGCTTCTTCTTTGACTTTGGCGATAAAGGCTTTGACGACGGGCAGCGCCACATCGGCTTCAAGGAGCGCCACGCGCACTTCGCGCAGGGCGGAATCCACGTCCTTGTCCGACAACGCACCCCGTCCGGTGAGCGTATCAAAGACACCCGTCAATCGTTCTGTTAGCGCGTCAAACATGCGTGGTTCCAAAAGCAAACACGCAACGCAAAACGCCCCGCCGGACGATCACGTCGGACGGGGAAACCCTGTCCACCCCATCTGCTTTGCCCCCGATTGCTCAGTTCGTGCAGGACCGTGTGGATCAGAGCGCGCGTTTTGATTGCGCGGAAGAGCGGGGGCTATATCCGAGACAGGGGCAAAGAGCAAGGGCTGGGAGAATGAGTGACCCCCAAAGGGCCTTACTCGCCCTCACCAAACCGATTGGCGACCAACTCACATAGGGCGTCTAACGCAGCCTCAGCGCGGGGCCCCTCGGCAGAAACGGTGATTTCGGAACCAATGCCTGCTGCCAGCATCATCAGATCCATGATGCTTTCGCCATCGACCTCTTGATCTTCGCGCCCGACCATCACCCGGCTATCCGCATATTCGCCAGCCAGCAGCGCGAATTTCGACGAAGCGCGCGCATGCAATCCGCGTTTGTTAACGATTTTGATGGTACGCGACACGCGTTCAGTCATTTTAGCCACTCGCCAACAAGGATGACGCCACAGCGATATATTTCCTTGCGGCATCTTGTGCAGCAAAAACCGCTCGCGGCAAGCTTTCGCGCCCGCGAACTTCAGCTAATTTAATCAGCATAGGGAGGTTAGCCCCAGCAATCACCTCATACTCGCCGCGATTCATGATGGAGATGGCGAGGTTGGATGGCGTTCCGCCGAACATGTCGGTGAGGATGATCACGCCAGAACCATCATCGACTTTGCGACAGGCGTCGAGAATATCATCCCGCCTTGTCTGCATATCGTCCTCCGGGCCGATACAAATGGCCTGCATATTGGTCTGAGGTCCGACCACATGCTCTGCCGCAAGAATAAGCTCTCGCGCCAAAAAGCCGTGACTGACCACTACAACGCCGATCATACAGACCCTATCCTGCTTATCTGGCACAGCGCTGCAGGATCGCAGGTTTGAGCCGTCTTCGGAAACTACAAGCGTGAGGCGGGGTTTGGCGAGGCCATACCCCTACCGTTCAACATGTGTCTGCGCATATTTGGCATGCGCGATTTCATAGACTGCCGCGCTGTGCGAAGGCTGTCCACTTTAGTGTTGGGCAGCTGGCAACCGAACAACGATACCGTCCAAGTCTGGCGTCATGGAGATTTGGCACGACAGACGGGACAGCGGGGTCACACCTTCGGCGAAATCCAACATGCTTTCTTCCATGCTGCCTGGCTTGCCGGTCTTCTCGATCCAAGCAGCATCGACAAAGACATGGCAGGTCGCGCAAGCGCACGCGCCGCCGCAATCGGCATCGATACCTGGTACACGATTCTTGACCGCACCCTCCATGATGGTGGTGCCGACTGGCACTTCAATAACATGCTCGGTGCCGGAATGTTCGATATATGTGACTTTCGCCATGACGCTTTCTGTTCCCTTTGAGCTTCTGGTCAGAGTTGGCGCTTAAGCGCTGGCCCCGATCTCTTTCATCGATACAGACATATCAGCCAAATGCGCGGGCGCAAGCTGTCCATGCCGTGCAATCACCTGCTTGCCCACGATAAACTCAGGCGGCGCATTGATCGCATCGACCGCGAGTAGCCGATTATCGGCATCTAGGTGAAAAACGGCAAAGCGCTTCTGCGACGGATCGCCGCGCACGACAGATTGGGTTGCCCCGGTCGATAGGCCAGCAATCTGTAGCTTGATGTCATATTGATCGGACCAGAACCAAGGCGCTTCTTCGACCGGCCGGGGCTGGCCCAAGATCGCCGCAGCCGCCAATTTCGCCTGTTCCAAAGCATTATGAACGCTTTCAAGCCGACCTCGACGCTGACCGTAATGGACCAAAGGGCGGCTGGCACAATCACCAATCGCGAAAATGGCTGGATCGCTGGTGCGGGCGTCCAAGTCCGTTTCGATACCATCCTCGGCTTTCAGGCCAGCTTCACGGGCCAATTCAGCGTTCGGGATGATACCAATCCCCACCAAAACGAGGTCCGCAGCGATGGTACGCCCGTCTGCCAGCGCCACACCAGAAACGCGGTCTATGCCCTCAATGGCGGTAACTTTGACTTCCGTCAGAATGGTGACCCCGGCATCGTGATGTAATTTCTGAAAGAAGTCTGAAATGACGGGTGGAGCGACGCGGGCCAGCACCCGCGGCGCAGCCTCTAGAATGGTCACATGGAGTCCGGCTTTTCGAGCGACCGCAGCAACCTCAAGACCAATATAGCCCCCGCCGATCACAACAAGTTTTTTCCCAACTGTCAGCTCTTGGCCCAAGCCGTCCGCATCACGAATAGAGCGCAGGTAATGCACACCCGCGAGCTTTGCGCCTGGACACGGCAGTTCCCGCACACGTGAGCCCGTCGCAAGAATCAGCGCATCGTATGGAAAGACTTGACCATCACGCGTCGTAACCGATTTGGATTCCCGGTTCAGGCTGGTGACTTCGGCATCAAGATGAACTTCGACCTTGTCCTCCGCCCAAGCTTCAAGCGGCTTCAGGATCACTCGGTCCAACCCCATAGCGCCTGACAGATAAGCCTTGGACAATGGTGGGCGCTGGTACGGCGGCAAGTCTTCATTGCCCAATAAGACCAATTGGCCATCATAGCCCCCAGCCCTTAGGCTGGTTGCGGCCTGCGTCGCGGCTTGTCCTGCACCCACAATGACGATCCGACTTAGCATTCTTGAAAATCCATCTGTTCTGTGCCTGCAGCGGCAGCCCTATGCCCAGACAAAGCAGAGCCGACTAGGTCGTTGTCATAGAATGTCTGACGCGTGCTGTGAAGCCGATCAAAAGCACTACACGTCTTCCGTCTGGCTCGTGCCTCCGCTAAGTCTAAGCTCAGGCTGCAGCTAGGGTTTTCGATGCTTGGCCACAGAGGGATTGGGTGCGATGTTTGGCTGGGGTAAGAAGAAAAATCAGGCGCTTGAGGCCGACACGGCTCCAAAGCTTGAGCCTCAGGCCAGCAGTGCAGGCCTGCCGGCGGCCCGCTTTGTCGCAACGGCTCTGGACCCAGACAAACTAAAAGTCGAAATCGGCCCCATCGTTGAAGAGGCTTCTGCCTGTATTACTGGCGTGGTTTATGTCACCACCGTTTATGATGAGATGGCCGTACGCGTCACGCTAATGGCAGAGCCCAAAGCGGACCGGGAACTGGTTTTTATCACCGCACGCGCTGGTGGCCTGCCGCTGGCAGCAAAACTGGATGGCTTGGCGAGCCTCTCGATTGAAGAATTGGGCACGGATGGCACTGTCCGCCAGACTTTTGCCATTGCTGTCCCCGCCCCCGAACCAGAGCCTCTGCCGGCTGACGTCATCGACAAATTGGTGGACGGGCTGCAACGCTCCTCCTCCCGCTTGGCAGAGGGTGTGTCCGCGGTCTTTACCAAGGCCAAGCTGGATCAAGACACCTTAGACGAGTTGGAAGAGCTGTTGATAACAGCCGATCTGGGTGCCAGCGCCGCTGCACGCATTCGCACTGGCATCGCGAAAGATCGCTTTGGCAAAGACATTAGCCCAGAAGAAATCAAGCAAGCCTTGGCCGACGAAATTGCCAACATCTTGCGGCCTTTTGAAACCGATAGCTCGCCTTTCGATAAGCCAGCAGGAAGCACCGGACCGCGCGTGATTTTGTTTGTGGGCGTTAATGGCTCTGGGAAGACTACCACGATTGGCAAAATCGCCCATAATCTAAGCCAAGCAGGCCATAAGGTTATGTTGACGGCAGGCGACACATTTCGCGCTGCAGCGGTAGAGCAACTCAAAGTCTGGGGTGAACGGGCAAATGTACCTGTCGTCTCGCGCGAGACCGGTGCCGATGCCGCTGGCCTTGCTTTTGATGCTTTAACCCGCGCAAAGGCTGAGGGCATCGATGTCTTGTTGATCGATACAGCAGGTAGGCTTCAAAATAAGACGGAGCTGATGAACGAGCTTGCCAAAGTGGTGCGGGTGATCGGCAAAGTCGATCCTGATGCCCCGCATGAGACTTGGTTGGTGTTGGATGCCACCGTTGGTCAAAATGCGATTTCCCAGACCGAAGCTTTCCGGCATGCGGCGGGCATCACGGGCCTTGTCATGACCAAACTGGATGGAACCGCCAAAGGCGGTGTCTTGGTTGCTGTGACCGAGAAACATAAATTACCGATCCGATTTGTGGGCGTGGGCGAACAAGCCGATGACCTGCAACCTTTTTCTGCCGATGCGTTTGCCCATGCCCTCGTTGGGCTCAGGACTTTGTAAGATGACTGACGAAACCCACGATCCTTCCGCCGCAATTCCGCTAAGTCCCAATACTATATTGGTGCGGGGTGGCCTGACCCGCTCGCAGCATAAAGAGACTAGCGAAGCCATTTTCCTGACTTCGGGCTTCGTTTACGATTCAGCCAGCGAAGCCGAAGCCCGCTTTAAGGGCGAGGCACCCGGCTATCTCTATGGCCGTTATGCGAACCCAACAAACCGGATGCTGGAAGAACGCTTGGCGGCCATTGATGGTGCACAGACCTGCAGGTTGACTGCCAGCGGCATGGCAGCAGTCACTGCAGCCTTGTTAGCGCCTTTGCGCGCTGGAGATCATGTCGTTGCGGGCAAGGCGCTATTCTCGTCCTGCCGCTGGGTGATCGAGACCTTCATGCCGCGCTATGGTATAGAGTTCACGCTTGTCGATTCAACCGACGTCGAAGCGTGGCGGGCGGCCATTCGCCCCAATACGAAAACTTTCTTTCTCGAAAGTCCGAGCAATCCGACCTTGGACGTGAGCGATATTGCCGCTGTTGCCAGCTTGGCCAAAGGCTGTGGTGCGAGACTGATTGTTGACAACATCTTTGCTTCGCCAATCTTGCAGCGCCCGTTTGAACTGGGTGCTGATGTGGTGGTCTATTCCACAACCAAGCACATGGACGGGTCGGGGCGGACTTTAGGTGGAGCAATCCTTGGCTCAACCGCCTTTATGGAAGAGCATATAGACCCCTATTTGCGCCATACAGGCCCTGCAATGTCGCCCTTTGTGGCGTGGAATGTTCTTAAAGGCCTCGAGACATTGTCTATGCGGGTTGAGCGCGCTAGCGCCAATGCGGCACGTTTGGCCGATGTGATTGCCGCCCATCCTGCGATCACTTATGTCCGTTATCCCCACCGAACCGACCATCCCCAATATGAGTTAGCAAGCCAGCAAATGAAATCTGGCGGCACCTTGCTGGCTTTTGAACTCAAAGGCGGCAAGCTGGCAGCCTTTGCGTTTCTTGATGCGCTGCAGATTGTGGACATCTCCAACAATTTGGGCGATTCCAAAAGCCTTGCGACACATCCGGCGACGACGACCCATTATTCGTTCGCACCGGAGGTTCAAGCAGAATTGGGCGTGACCAGCGGGCTGATCCGCCTGTCAGTCGGCATCGAAGACTGCGAGGACTTGGTAAAGGATGTGGAGGCGGCTCTAAACGCTGCTTTGAGCTAAGGCCTGTCAACTAGCCCGGCTACGGCTTAGTCACGACCTTCGCGGTGACGTTGGGCTAGGACGGCACGCGCGCCATCCTGCACCATCACTTTGATCATCGGATCGGTATCTGCTTCCTCGCGCAATGCCTGCATGGCAACAACAACGATGGTTTGCATCACGCCTTGATCTGGCAAAAAGTCGGAAGCTGTATCATTGAGGTAATGGCAGATTAAATTGGCCGCTTGGCCCAAGCAAATCTTGCGTACCGTGCCCGCAAGACCGCGGATTTCATGGGCATTATTCCACATGATGTCACGCCCACCAGGCACTTTAGCTTGCAAAGCGTCTTGCAACTCTTGCAATAGGCGAAGCACCTCGTCATCGATGGGTGGAATAATCTCTTCCAAAGCCGCATTGGCTTTCCGGTAGGCCTCAGGGGTTAGCATGCGCGAGGCTGGTCCACCCATTTTCCGTTGCAGGCGGAAACTTGGCGCGATTAGCTCGACAGGGGTTTCCGCGTTCATGCTGTGTCTTCTTTCGATTCGTTAGATTGGTCGGCCTTCGCCTTAGCGTCTGACTTGCGGCGCAAAGCTCCACCGTAGTCTTTGCCACCACCACCACCACGGCGGCGACAAGGCCCGGTGTAAGTCGACGTTTTCACGAAGGACCTTGGCCGGTCGATGACTGCGACAATGCGGTCGAGGAGGGTTTTCGCCGAGATCGGTTTTGCCACCAATTCGTTCACACCCGAATCCCGGGCAGCGGTAACTTTCGTACGCTCTGTATGGCCCGTCATCATAATGATAGGCACAAATGGGAATGGGCTGTCTTGCGCCGTCCGGATCATCTGGGTGAATTCCAGTCCGTCGATTGGGAACATGTTTAAGTCGACAATCACAAGGTCGGGCACGCCTGCGCGCATCACTTCCATCGCGTCAGCGCCGTCGCTGGCTTCTTTAACAATGCCGATGCCAACCCCGCGCAAAATCGCCACGACAATCGACCGCATATGGGGATTGTCATCAACGACTAGCACGTGAAGAGAGTTTAGGCCTGCCATTTAATCGGGTTCCGAACATCCACCGATGGTAAAAACTCGTCCAGCTTTGTCGCAAGATAGTTAAATGGATATTACCAGTATCTGCGAAATGGAGCCTTTTTTGCTAAATTCTGCTGTTGATTGCGCCGATTACCTCAATCGACCTGTCAGCGCGCAAACTGCGCTTGGCTTGGGACTGTCGGAAACTCAAGACTAACTGCGCCGCGCATCGCCGATTGACTGGGTCGGAAGACTGGGATCCCGCCTTCAACAGGTAATGAAACCTTCCGACCGTCTGCAAATACGACCTGCCCTGAAGCGACACCTTTAAACGCAATGCCAGTTAGTTTTGGGATTGCGAGAGCCAACGGACCGGCCCGGCCAATTGCTTTGGTATAGTCTGTAACAGAATTGGATACTGCATTTGCGGGAATGGTTCGCCCCAACGGCACGACCGGCTCCAAGTTAAGCATAATGCGACCGGGTGGTGCCGAAGCAGGCACTTCCACCTTGCCCTGCCGAAGCATGTTCAAGTCTGGCATCGTTAGGATTTTGCCCTTCGAATCCAATTGAATAGGCGTTCGAACCGACCCTAAAGCATATACCATCCGCGGTCGGACATTTGTCTCGGAGGACTTGATCAGATACTCCAGATAAAACCCGTCACGATCCTGAGGTGGCAAACCAAGATAGAGATCATAATAGGGGAATAGCTTTTTGACCGGAATTTGACGAGCCCCGTTACTTGATGCCGTTTCTGCCTGGGCGGTCAAAACCAGGCTGAGTGCGGCAAGCGAGAAGCCGATTAGGGAAGCGTTGGTTGGTAATGTCATCCAAGCAGCCTGCGCATGGCCAAGCTGTCTGTCACCTTAAATTTCGGTAAGCCATCAAATGAAGGCAGTGAGAACCTGTCTGCGAGCAATGAGCCCCCACTTGCACAATGGAGGCCCATAGCCGGAACATCAGTCTTACTTGGCCGGCTTGCGGAACAGAAGCGTCATCCGGTCGCTTTCGCCAATCGCCTTGTATTTCGCATTGTCGAAACTAGGATTGGCTGGTTGGCCACTTGGAGCCGTCTGCAAGGTGGGCGGCAGGGTCCACACGCCGAACGGGTGGTCCTTCGTGTCCTTTGGGTTGGCATTGAGTTCTGATGCGGCGACAAATTCAAAGCCAGCCTGACGCATTTGTGCAATCACCCAATCCTGACGAATATAGCCAGAAGCTGCATTCTGCGGCCGGCGAGGGTCACCGCGATGCTGTTCAATCGCCACCAGACCGCCGGGCTTCAACGCGCTAAACATCGATTTCAAGGCATAATCCTTGATATTCTGCAGCACGAAACCATGAAAGTTCCGTGAGCTGATGATCAAATCGACGCTATCTGGGGCTGCAAGCAATTTATCCGAATTTGCGGCAAACACGCCGACTTCAAGCGTACCATAGAGAGCCGGATTATCTTGATAGCGCTTCAAATAGCGGTCACGTCCTGCCTTTTGTGCATCGCTCATCTTGTCTGGATCGCCAGAGGTGACGATCAGCTTGCCACCGCCTGCAGCCAAATAAGGCGCCAAGAGATCAGTCCAATAGCCAGCGCCTGGCCGGATCTCAGCCACGGTCATGTTTGGCTTCAGGCCCCAGAAAGCAAAGGATTCGACTGGGTGACGCACGCCGTCACGTGCGCGGTCTTCCGGGGTCCGCCACGAACCATCGACAACGGCTTGCGCGGTCAAACCTGCTGCTGGGGCAGCGGCTTTTGGTTTGGCGCCAGCAGGTCCTGCCACGCCGGGGGTAGCGCACAAGGCACCGAGGACGATCGCGCCGACCGCGAGCAAGGAATTTCGGGCACTACGCATAATCTATCTCCTTCAACCGACGAGAAACACAGGGACCTGTGCTTCACTATGAGTCGGGCTTGTCGTGAGACTGCCATGTCGCCTAAGCGGCAGGAAAAGTCGAGGGTGCAAGACGCGATTCACAGATTTGTGAGGCCTGGCAGCTAATCTTTTTTCTTTTTTTGAGGCGGCACCACCCAATCAGGTTTGTTAGGATTGGCCTTTGCGGGCGGCGGGGATTTTTTGGTAGGGCTAGCTTTAGGCGCAGCCTTATCGCGATTGCTGGGGGTGGCCGTGCTTGTGGCTTTCTTCTTGGGTTCCACCTTAGCTCGTGGGCGGCTTCTGTTTTGGGTCGAGGTGCGGCTCGTGGTTTCAGTATCCGCTGCCTTGGCCTTTGATTTTGCCTTGCTGGCAGGTGCTTTTGCTGCAGTCGGTTCAGTGGTCGGCCCGCGTGAGGAGCGGCGCGTGTTTTTGGCGGGCTCTGCCTTAGTTTTCGCCTCCTCTACCGGAGCGGTGGCCCCGCCAGAACGCGTGCGCGACTTTGTTGATGCGGTGACAGGAGCGGTCGGTGCAGTGGCCTTTGGCGCAGTTGGTGTTGTGTTACGCTGACGTGTCCGCAAAGCCGTTGGCGTCGGCGGGCTGGCAGGCTCAGTGGTTGCCTTCGGCGGAGCATCAGACGTGGGCGGTTGTAGTGGAGCTACATCGGCTGGCTTGGCCCCTGCAGCATCGGACGGCGCTGCGGCAGGCGCAGACGCGGGCGTTGGTGCTGGTGTAGGGCCCTTCTTCGTCGTCGGAGCGCGCCGGCCATTAGTCGGCGGTGGTGGGGCAGGCGGTGGTGGAGCTTTGGCTTGGGGCTCCTCAGGCGCGGAACGTACTGCAGTTGTAGGGACGACAGCAACGCCCGCCTTGGGATCAACCTCGAGAGCGGGAACCTGGCCATCCGGCTTAAAGTCGACACCTGCCACCACGGGCAGTGGTGGTGGCGTGGTTGTCGCCCCACGACGACCTCGCCGGGGCGGCGGCGGCGGACCTGGAATGATGGTCACTGGAATTTGGTCCGCAGTAGGTCGCGATGAAGCCAGACCAATTCCGGTTGCATCCAACGGCTTTCGGAAGCGCAAGGTCATACGGTCGCTTTCGCCAATCTCATCATAGCGCTGGCGGTCAAACCCGGGGTCATCGATCTGACCGATTGGCGAGGTCCGCGAAACCGGCGGCAATGTCCAAACCCCAAAAGGATGATCCTTAGTGTCGGCAGGATTGGCATTAATCTCTGCTCCACCGATAAACTCAAATCCAGCTTCGCGAGCCAGTTGGATCACATAATCCTCGCGCACATAGCCATCGCGCGCCAAGGGGTCTTGTGGCTCGTCTGTGCGGCCACGATGTTCTTCAATCCCCAGAATGCCACCTGGCTTCAAAATAGTATAAAAGTCTGCGAAGGCCTTCTCTGTCCAGCCCTGAGCCATCCAATTGTGGATGTTGCGGAAGGTCAACACCTTGTCGACGCTATTTGGTGCAGCCATCAACATCGACCGCGGGCCAAAAGGCACAACAGTGACGTTACCAAAGACCGCCGTATCTGCAGCGAAGCGGGCGCGATAGGCGTCAACCATTTGCCGAACGACTTGAGAGTTGGAAGCGGCGGCATCAAAGTGACCGACGATCAGCTTACCTTCACCCTGCTTCAAATAAGGACCAAGTATCGACGTATACCAGCCCTGCCCGGGCCAGATTTCGACCACGGTATCGCTTGTGCGCACGCCAAAGAATTGCAGGGTCGCTTCTGGATTGCGCCAGCGGTCACGCTGGGTATCAATGCGTTGATCATTCTTGACGGCTCGGCGCAAGGCTTCGCGCGCTCGGTCGTCCAAGGGCGGAACCGGATTGGCGGGCGGCAAAAAGACTGAAGTTGGCCCAGTTGTGGGCTGGCTTTCAGAAGCTTGCGGATCAGGAACTTGCGCACTGGCAGACACAATGCCGCTTAAGGCCAAGATGCTGGCAGTTCCGGCGAGTGCCCAAGCGCGAAATGTCATGCGCCTCTTTCTCCCTTAGACTACCGGCAACAAGCTTTGAAGTGAGCCAAAGCGAAACTCAAGGGGCTTAGACTATCCCAGTTTAGGCTTAGGGCTCAAGCCTCAAGGACATGAAACTCCTGTCAGAATTTGGACAGCTGCCCCTTGCACAGTCAAAAACCCACTCCCAACTAGTCTGTGCGGCGCCGACAAACGGGCCGCATGGATCGCCACCGGGCTTGTAAGCGCGGCACTCCACTTGGCTCATGGGAGCAAACGGAGAGCTGCGTGAGACGGTGAAAATCCGCTGGGCGCGCGGCCCATGTTCCGCGTGTTTTACCTGTCGCTTCTAGGAGGACAAAATGCGTACTATCGACTTAACCCCCCTCTATCGCACCATCGTTGGCTTTGACCGGATGGCCCATTTGATTGAAACCGGTGCCCGCTTGGATACGGCAACCGGCTGGCCCCCCTACAATATCGAGCAGACAGGCGAAGACGCCTATCGTATTGAATTGGCGGTTGCGGGCTTTGGTCCCGATGATCTGTCAATTGAGCTGAAGGAGGGACTGCTGACCGTCACCGGCAAAAAAGCCTCGAGCGAAGAAGGTCGCAATTTCCTGCATCGCGGCATCGCTGAGCGTGGCTTTGAACGCCGGTATCAGTTGGCAGACCATGTCCGCGTCACCGGTGCAAACCTTGAGCACGGCATGTTGAGCCTGACTTTGGTGCGCGAAGTACCAGAGGCTTTGAAGCCCCGCAAGATTGCCATCAATGTCGGCGCTGCCAGCTCGAGTGCTAATGACGCACCGCTCATAGAAGGCGAAGCCAAGGCCGGCAAAGCCGCCTAAACTATCCCCCTCTGCCTGATGGGTCCGCTTGGGGCCCATCGGGCTTTCAGTTCGGCAGATCGCTTCAGCGATAGAGAAGATGCGGCGTGCGATTTGCCTTGAATTGCCTCAACGGCTCCTGCCAGTCTGCCACCAAATCTTGCCAAGGCGTCCCCGTTTCCAGTGCCGCCCAAAGAGCCTCACTGCCATAGACTTTATTGAACAGGCTCCGCGCGGAAGCTGTACTGCCCGACAAGGGTGCTTTGGCCGAACGGGCCACGACTTCGGCGCACAAGGCCATCGCAACAGCCATCAGGTCCGTCTGCCCCCATGGATCAATAATCAACTCCACACCGCCAAAGCCTGGCTTCACTTGGCTCTCGTAGGGTTTGAACCGGATATCTTCAAAGCCTAGTTGGCTTAGACTGCGCGCTAATGCACGGCCATCGATGCCCGGCCCTGCCGCATAGTGGAACGGCTTAGCTGTACCGATCCCAATATCCACTTGCTTAAGCTCGCCCAAAATGCCGGTAGTGGCGCAGTAAAAAGGCGATTCCCACGTTGGGATATTGGGGCTGGTCGCCACCCAGTTGAGACCCGTCTCGGCCCAACTCATTCTCCGTTCCCAGCCCTCCATTTGCACAACCGTCAGCTTTGGAGCCTTACCGACCCAGCCTTTGGCGACAGCCATCCTAGCCAACTCACCAATGGTCAGACCATGCAGATAAGGCACGGGCACCTGACTGACAAAGGATTCAAAGCCGGGCGTTAATGGCGGCCCTTGCATGCGCAGGCCACCGAGGGGGTTTGGCCGGTCGAGCACGATAAAGGCCTTTCCGGCTTCGCCACAGGCCTCCATCGCAAGAATCATGGTAGAGATATAGGTGTAGCTGCGCACCCCAATGTCCTGAATATCAAACACCAGCACATCCACGTCTTTCAACATGGCTGGCGTAGGTTTCCGGTGCTCGCCATAGAGCGAATAGGCGGGCAGGCCCGTGATTGGGTCTTGTGCGTTTGCCACGTGATCGCCAGCCTTCGCGCGCGTGTCCAACCCATGCTCTGGCCCGAACAACGCCGTCAGCCGAGCACCCAGCCCTCGGTGCAAGACCACACGTGACATGATGCCGCTTTGATCAACGCTGGTCTGATTGGTGATGAAGCCAACGCGCTGGCCGTCCAAGGCTGCAAAGCCGGACTCTACCAATTGATCAATCCCTAATCTTACACGCGGCCGACGGGGATAATGCTGTCGCAGCGGCCCGCTACCAGTGCACCCAGGCAGCAGCAGACTCGCGACACCTGCGGCAGCGGATTGAAGAATGATGCGACGATTCATACCCAAAATTCCCTATAGAACTGACCGGCTGATACTAGCCTATAGGCCGTCTGATGAATGTGCCGTCAATTGCTCACCTTGCCCTTGACCAGAGCGCATAATTAAACTGATGATTGCCCTATCAAAACAAGATCGCAAAACAACACTTTGGGAGCCGCGCCTACATGTTTAAGCTAAAACCGATTTTTGCCGCCTTGGCGATCAGCACCAGTCTACTGGCAATCAGTGGGTGCGCGACAAGCCAGTCGCCGAGTGCCAGCGTCGCGAGCCTACCGCCCTCGGTCTTGCCAGACCGCATCGCCGCCATGCGGACCGTTTTGCAAGATGGTGTCGACAAAAAAGTGACAGGTGGGTTTTCAGCGGCCTTGGTGGATTCCTACGGCCGCATCGAAACGACCTATGTCGGCCTAGCCGACGTCGAAACGGGGAAACCCGTGACACCAGACACGGTGTTTCGTATTTATTCAATGACCAAACCGATCACCGCAGTTGCCATTATGATGTTGGTCGAAGAAGGCAAAATTGATCTGGACGCCCCAGTCGCAACCTATATTCCCTCCTTTGCTAAGACCGTTGTTTATGTAAGCGGCGACACGCTGGAGACCTTGAAGACCGAGCCCGCAGTCCGCCCCCTCACGGTGCGCGATCTGATGCGGCAATCGGCGGGCATCCCTTGGTGGGGCCCAACCAAGCCAGTTGAGCGCTTATATGCTATGAATGGGATTGAACGCGCTCCCGGCGAGGTTGTCCCGGGTTTCAAAGGCCCGCGCGTCGCAAACTTGCAAGATTTGGCTGACCGGGTGGCTGCCACCCCTTTTACCAACCAACCCGGTGAAACTTGGACTTATGGCATTGCCATCGACGTCCTAGGCCGTGTGGTCGAAGTCGCTTCAGGCCAAAGCCTTGGCACCTTCTTCAACGAGCGCATCTTCACACCACTAGGAATGAAGCATACGGCCTTTCAGGTTCAGCCAAGCGATCAAGATAATCTAGCGAACGTCTATTTCGCGGTTTCAAAGGTTAAGCCTGCCACGGGCGGCATTGATAGCTACGTCAAGAGCCTTAAAGATGTACCCATGCATGAGGCCCTGCGCCCTGCCGACCCACCAGCCAAAAGCCCATTCCAGGCCCCTGCCCGAATTGAGTTTGGCGGCGCGGGTCTGGTTGGTACTTTGAACGACTATGTGCGCTTTGCCCGCATGATTGCTGGCCAAGGCGAATTAGACGGGGTGCGCATTCTCAAGGCCTCCTCGATTGCGGAGATGGGCAAGGACCAGCTGGGTCCAAAGGCCAACGCAAACCTTATAAAGCAGGGCTATAGCTATGGCTTGGGCTTTGGAACCGTGCTCGACTCCAATCTTTACCCGACTGGGGCACCCGTCGGCACGATGTTCTGGGGCGGCGCAGCGGGCACCCAATTCTGGGCCAATCCACAAACCAAAGAGGCCGGCGTATTGATGACGCAAGTCCTTGGCGATTATCTTCGCACCTATCAGGTCAATGCTGCCCGGGCAGCCAATGGTTTGCCTGTGCAATAAAAGCGCTACTTCCGCTGTCTTGGGTGTAGGGCAGCGGAACCTGCGGCGCAAGCCGCCAACCTGATTGACCCACGCCTGTCAGGGCGACACACTCGCGCTATGCACGATCCCCATGCCGCCGCCCCGACCCGCCATCTATCTGTCCCCTATGTGATCTTCATCGCCGTCGGCATGGTAGTGGGTGCGGGCATTTTTAAGTCTCCGGCTCTGGTTGCTGAAAATGCGGGCAGTGTGTGGGCCGTCTATGGTGTTTGGATCTTGGGTGGCCTGATCTCCTTGATGGGAGCCCTATGCTATGGCGAGCTATCAACTGCCTATCCCAGCCCCGGCGGCGATTATCATTTCCTGACCAAAGCCTATGGCCCAAGTTTTGGTTTCTCATTTGCTTGGGCGCGCTTTTCCATCATCAATACGGGCTCCATTGCTCTTTTGGGCTTTGTCATTGGTGATTATCTCAACCTGGTTTGGAGTTTAGGCCCGCACGGGCCCGCCTTGTTCGCCTTGGTAAGTGTCGTGGTGATGACCCTCTTTAATCTGCGAGGCACCAATGGCGGCAAGGGGGCCGACTACGCGATCACCAGCCTTGAAGTCATCGGCCTCTTAGCCTTAGCAGCGGCTGCGGCTTGGCTTGTCATCCAAGCGATACCGCCTTCTACGACGGGCACCGGGCACAGCCCGGATGCCGCTGGCATTGGCTACGCCCTTGTCTTTGTGCTGTTGGCTTTCGGGGGGTGGAGTGAAATGTCGACCCTATCGGCGGAAATCAAAAATCCAAAGAACGGCCCCGAACAGGGAATGGTACAGGCTCTTCTAGGGTCGGTCGTGATCATTACCCTTTTGTACCTCATAGCGAATTGGGCACTATTGCGGGGGCTGGGCATTGAAGGCTTAGCGCAGTCCAAGGCCCCGGCCGCGGACCTCATGGCCCGCGCCTTTGGACCTCAAGCCGGGATCGTTCTAGCCATCGCAGTAGCGGCAGCCGCCATCACCTCCATTAACGGAACAATTATTGTTGGCGCGCGCACCACCTTTGCAGCCGCACGCGAACGCACCGGCCTGAACTGGATCGCGTCCTGGGATGGTAAGCGCGGGATTCCCGCCAACGCCATCATCGCCCAAGGTAGTGTCTCAATTGGATTGGTAGTTCTTGGGGCCACCTACCAAGGTTTTGCTACCTTGGTAGATTACACCGCCCCTGTTTATTGGGCCTTCCTAACAGCAAGTGGCTTGGCCGTCATCGTTTTGCGACGGAAAATGCCCGATCAGCCACGACCATTCAAAGTTCCGCTCTATCCCATCCTACCATTGGCTTTTGCCATCAGCAGCGCACTCATGCTGTGGTCTTCATTGAACTATGTGAAGGTTGGCGCGTTGTTTGGATTGGCAGTCGTCGGCGTCGGGATCATTCTGGCGGCGATCACCAAGCCTCAAAAATGAACTGCCTGAATGGTGTTGGACACCACCCCAATCAACCAGTCCAGACCCGCCAATGCCATGCCAATGCCGAGAGGTGCGACCGCCAGGCTCACCAAGAAGAAACCAAACGAGATCAGCGCCATCAAGCCATCGCGCTGCAACAGGGCAATCGCCAAGGCCGCAATGCTCATACCCGGAGGCCAATTGCCCAAGGGAATTGGCAAGGTGAGAATCCCGGCTAGGATCAGGGTCTGGATTCCAAACCAAATCGTGACAGGTTTCTGAGTCAGAAACTGAAAGCGCGGCTGAACCAACTTCTCGATTTTCAATAAGGTCGGCAACGAGACGTCAATACATTTGCGGAACGTAGCAGGCTCAATCTTCAGATCACCAATACGCTTGGGGATCCAAGGCGTGCCTGCGCCAAAAATCATCTGCAGCGCTGGGGCAACCAGTAAAATTCCGAAAATCGTCGAAACACCAGGCACATTTGGAATGCAATTAGGCAAGGCGAGGATCAACAGAAGTAGACCAAAGGCCCGCCCGTCGAGACGTGTCAAAACATCGCGCACGGCGATTTGCTCTTCACCTGGAAAGGCATCGTGCAACTCTTTGAGCAGGTCTGATGTCTTAGGCGGCAGGGCAGCTCGCACGTTATTCAATCCAATCGGCAGCCCTTGTGGCGCTCGCCCCGGTATGTCGGGCGCAATTTGGGCAGAACAAGGGCCGGGCCTGTACAAAGTCTCAGACATAAGGCCAGTTTTTAGAGGCTAAGCTTCACGTTTACGTTAGCAATCGTGGTTAAGCACGCCTTTTTGTTTTTGCAACTGCTTTGGCCTTGGCGAGCAGACCTTGCACCCCGATTCCCGAGCCTGCTTTCAAATCTGTCGTATAATCGCGGATGATGCCGTCAGGACCAATAATCACAAAACTCGGCACCCATTTTATGCCCCAAGCCTTGTAAGCGGCACTGTCATCATCAATCGCGACCGGGAAGCTATAGCCCTTTTCGGCAAAGAACGGAGCCAAACCGCCCCAGCGGCCATAGCGCCCCCGCGTATGAATGCCGACGAATTGGAGCTTGCGGTCCCGTGAGATCAGGCGATTGAGCTCTGCGACATCATCTACATCGGCCAAACAATCGGGGCACCAAATCCCCCAGAATTGTACAATTGTGGTCTTGCCGCGAAAGTATGCTTGCGTCAGTCGGCCACCGCCAAAGCGTTCCAGATCGGTCGCAGGTGCAGCTTGGCCGATCAAATCATAAGTGCGCGGTCGACGATCCACGGGTGGGGCTGGTGCCGTTTGAGCTGATGCATCAAGTGCGACGGTGGTGGCAAGCGTGCCAGCGGCTAAGCCGGTTAAGGTATCTCTGCGTGTCATGTTTTTCATGGAGCCAATCTGATCGAACGGATGACTGTTGCCAAGACGTGATTTCAAGCTGATCCCACAAATTCGCGGACTTTGCCCACAAATCTTGCAGCGCCGCGCGGCGATTTGAAGGCCCAAGCGTGGTCAATGACCTCGCCCTTCGCGTCGATCAACAAAGCAAGCGGGGTACCAGGAATCCCAATCGACTGCGCAAGACGTTGAGTACGGTCGTCGACAATAGGAATCGCAGCTTCTTGAGGCCGACTTGCTGCCCAAACCGGCAAACTGGGTCCATCCCTCGGTGCCATACCGATATGGACGCTCAGGAGGTCAAAGCGTGGGTTGGCTCCTTGCTGTGGCTTTAAGGCGCGGACAACTTCATCCCAATGCGGCTCATCAATCCGGCAGGGTCCACACCACAGTCCCCAGAAGCGCAAAACAGCTGGGCGGCCCAAGGTGGCGAGATTGATGCCAGTGCCATCGATCAAGCTGGCGCGAACCGAGGGCAAGCGTTGCCCATGCAAAACAGTTGCAGGGTCTTTTCGGCACCCAGAAAGGGCTAGGGCCCCGAAAGCTGAGACTGCAAAAGTGCGCCGATCCATCCGAGATAAAACCCTTGTCTGCTGGCAGACCTAACTGACTTTGCTTAAGCGGACATGAAAACGGCGGCACAGTCGAAACCGTGCCGCCGCCATATCTTACCCGCCAAACTGGCGCGAAGTCTTAGTAGATTTCGAACAGGCCAGCAGCGCCCATGCCGCCACCGATACACATGGTGACAACACCCCACTTCACATTCTGGCCAGCTGCCTTGCGACGACGGCCTTCCAACAGGATGTGACCGGTGCAGCGTGTGCCCGTCATGCCGAATGGGTGACCGATAGCAATCGAGCCGCCGTTAACATTGTACTTTTCAGGGTCGATGCCCAAGCGATCACGCGAATAGAGGCACTGGCTGGCGAAAGCTTCATTCAGCTCCCACAAGTCAATGTCGTCGACTTTCAAGCCATGACGCTCCAACAAACGGGGCACCGCGAACACTGGGCCAATGCCCATTTCGTCGGGCTCGCAACCTGCAACTGCGAAGCCTGCAAAGCGGCCGAGTGCTTCCACGCCATGCGATTGTGCAGCTTTAGCTTCCATCAGAACGACAGCAGCAGCGCCATCGGATAATTGCGAGGCATTGCCGGCAGTGACGAATTTGTCTGGTCCGCGGACTGGCTTCAAGGAAGCCAAACCTTCCAAAGTGGTGTCTGCACGGTTGCATTCGTCACGGTCGACGATCACGTCTTTGATGGTGGTTTCGCCAGTTGCTTTGTCCACGACTTTCATCTTGGTGGCCATCGGAACGATTTCATCGTTGTAGAGGCCAGCAGCTTGGGCAGCCGCGATACGCTGTTGGCTGCGCAGGGCATATTCGTCTTGATACTCGCGGCTGACATTGTAGCGCTCTGCCACGATGTCGGCTGTTTCAATCATTGGCATCCATAAGGCTGGCTTGATGTTGAGCAAATGCTCTTCTTGGTAATGCGACAAGTTCATCGAGCCGCCCATTTGCACCAGCGAGATCGACTCAACGCCGCCACCGATCGCGCAGTCCGCGCCACTTTGGGTGATGTAGTTTGCGGCCATCGCAATGGTCTGCAGACCAGAGGAGCAGAAGCGGTTCACGGTGGTGCCCGAGGTGGTCACCGGGCAGCCAGCCCAGATGGCGGCGTTACGTGCGATGTTCGCGCCGGTTGCGCCTTCAGGTTGGCCAGCACCGATATAAACATCCTCAACCAAGCCAGGCTCAATGCCAGCGCGTGCAATCGCGTGCTTAATGGCGTGACCGGTCATGGCAGCACCATGGGTCATGTTGAACCCGCCACGCAAAGATTTGGCAAGGCCCGTACGGGCGGTAGATACGATTACGGCTTCACGCATAGTGGCGGCTCCCTTTACTTCCTGTCACACCGGTTCATCCGGCTTTCTACAGGTCTCTTAGCGTCTGTGTCGGGGATGGAAAGCCCTAATTTCGCAGTGACGCTGGGGCAGGAAGCAGAAATCGGGATCAAATCATGTTCAGATCAGCTTTAGCCATTATGGAGAGAGCCGCCTTTGCCCCTTCGCGATAAGCCCATTGCGCTCGAGTTTTTTGCCGGAGGTGGCCTCGCACGACTTGGGCTGAGCGGACAGTTTGACGTTGCTTGGGCCAATGATTTGGATGCGATGAAGTGCCGGACTTGGCGCGAGAATTTCGGCGCACACGGCCTGATCGAAGACGATGTGGCAAACATTCAGCTTGACCAGCTACCCCAGCGCGCAGCTTTGGCTTGGGCCAGTTTTCCCTGTCAGGATCTCTCGCTGGCGGGAGATCGGGCCGGCCTAAAGGGGGGGCGGTCCGGAACCCTATTTGCCTTTATGGCGCGACTGGCCGAGTTGCGAGAACGAGGCGACCCCCCCGAAGTGGTGGTGCTAGAGAACGTCAAAGGCCTGTTGAGCTCCAACAACGGAAAGGACTTGGCTGCGATTTTCAGGGCGCTGCAGGATTTAGGCTATGCGGCGGGGTGCCTTGAAATGGATGCGGCTTGGTTCCTACCCCAATCAAGGCCCCGTGTTTTCATCATTGCCGTTCGCCTAGGCGTGGAAATACCAGCTGCCCTTCTGTCTAGTGATAGCTGGCCCTGCGTGTTCCAAACGCCTGCCATTCTGAAAGCTCAAGCCGCCCTGGAGTCTGGTGCCGTCCATTGGCATTTGCCGCCCCCGCCAAAGTCGTCAACTCTCTTAGCCGATATTCTCGACCCAACAGACAATGCTTGGTGGGACGCGAACAAGCTTGCCACCTTCAACCAGCAATTAAGCAAGACCCATCGCGAGCGGCTGGAAGCCATTATGGGTACACCGGGACGCCATATTGGCACCATGTATCGCAGAATCCGGCGCAACGGCGGTGAGAAGCATCAGCGTGCGGAAATCCGCTTTGACGGGAAAGTTGGTTGTCTTCGGACACCGGCAGGAGGGTCCTCGCGCCAATTCTGGCTGGTGGTGGAAGGGGACACCCTAAAAATTCGCCCGATCAATCCGCGCGAGGCCACACGTCTGATGGGGGTGCCGGATACCTATCTTTTGCCCAAGGGAACTTTGGCCGGGCTAAAGATTGCCGGCGATGGTGTCGCAGTTCCCGTCGTCGCTTGGTTAAGCGAGAAACTTCTCGCGCCTTTATTGTCCTGTGCTCGCCCTTAAGCACCTGCTTGCCATTGACTGAAGGCGCGCCGTAGAAAGATGCGATGATCGACACTGCCCTTAACCAAAAATCCAGCCCGATTAAGCGCACGCTTTTGATGATGTTGGCTGCAGGTGTCGCAGTGGCGATAGCCTATGGCGCCGGGGAAATCTCGCACCTTTCTTCGTTTTGGATAAGTGAAGCTGGTGCGCCTGATTTCTTCCGGGAACCCATTAATTTAGCGCTAGCCTTAGCTGGGCTTTTGGTCTGGCAAAAGCTAAGCCGACTGCCCGATCAAGCGCCACCTTTATGGGGGTCACCTGTAATTGGACTTGGTTGGGGCTGGTTAGTTGGATGCGCTTTGCCCAGCCTCGCGCTCCTAGGCCTGGTTACTGTACAGGCCGGGGCTTTTGAAGTGCGTGCATTTCCCCTCGCCGCCCTCATCATTCCCATACCTTTTATCCTCACCCATGCCATGGCCGAGCAGTTTGTGGTTCGCGGCATTGCCCAGCGCTGCGGACACGCTGCTTTTGGCCCCTTAGCAGGCATTGGCCTTGCAGCGCTGGCGTTCTGCGCTTTGCAGACGATTCAAGGCTATAGCTCGCTTTGGCACATTGCCAATTCGGCGCTATTTGGAGCCGCCTTAGGATTTCTCGCGCTTGGTCGTGGCGGGATCTGGGCTGCGATCGCGGGCCATGCAGGCTGGACGTGGCTGGAAACCAGTTGGATCGGGGATGCGGTCACCTTTCAAAAGGACGGTGGCTTCTGGGCGGGGGCTGGGCCGGATTCTTATGGTTCACCCGTCTTCACCTTGGTCTTGATCCTTTTTCTGGGCCTGATGGGCACAGGTCAGGCTTTGCAAGCCGCAAAAGAAAAGCAATAAGAGCAACCATGTCCACATCCTTCAACCTAAGCGCCCCGATCATTGAGTATCTGTCTGAGGTCAACCACTCGGAGCACCCAGCCTTAACCGCGTGCCGCATCGAGACGGCGAACCACCCAAAGGCGATGATGCAAATCAGCGCCGAACAGGGCGCGTTCATGAGTTTTCTGATTCGTCAGTTGGACGTGCGCCTGGCCGTCGAAGTGGGAGTCTTTACCGGCTATTCTGCTTTGGTGACCGCTCTTGCGTTGCGGCAAAATGCGGGGCCAGGCGGAAAGCTCTTTGCGTTAGACATCTCTGAAGAATTTACCGATTTGGCCAAAACCTATTGGCAGCAAGCAGATGTCGAAAGCACAATTGACCTGCGAATTGCGCCAGCAGGCGACAGCCTTAGCGAATTAGCCAGCGAAGGCTATGCAGGCCGCATCGATTTCATGTTTGTCGACGCGGATAAGCCAAGCTACCAAGATTATTACGAAAAGGGCCTGACGCTTCTACGCACAGGCGGTGTCATGCTGTTTGACAATATGTTGTGGAGCGGCTCAGTCGCGGACCAAAGCGATCAGAGCCTTGAAACCGTCGCCCTGCGGGATCTTGCCAAGCACGCTAAAGCCGATCCTCGCGTGCGCGCTGTCATGGTCGCCATTGGTGATGGCATCATGCTGGTGACCAAAATCTAGCGCGGAAATGAGCTTCGGTCGGAGGTAGCCGTCACCTCCATCGGATCAACCAACATTTGAACGCTGATGGTAAACTTGCGCCAAGCTTGTGGCAACCAACTGCGCGCAACCACGGTGGGTTGCTGGCGCCAGTCGCGGACGACAAATGGGGCCATTTTGGTGACAATTGCGGTCCGCCCGTGCAGGATTTTATTGACGCGCCAGCCGGGTTCGCGACGCAAAACGTCCAACAAGATTTTCCCGGTCCAAAGGTCGACATCATCAATCAACATCTTACCGCCCACTTTCAAGCGCGGTGCCATGTAAAGCCAGTCGACACCAGGTAGCGGAAAACCATGACCGCCATCGATTATGGCCACGTCCAGATCCTCATGCCCCTTCAGATGGGGCAAAATGTCTTGGCTGAGACCGTGATGAAAGCGCACCAAACTTAGGTCAAGGCCGCGTTGAACCGCTGCGCGTTGGATAGACGCGATTTCATCGGCTGAAGGTGTGATGACCTCGTGAATACAGTCGGCTTGTAAGCATGCCAAAGTGGACTGGCCGCACCCAGTTTCCAACGTATGCATGCCGGGACGCAAATGCAGCTGAAGCCAGGTCAATGCAAGATTGCCAGCTTCCCACTGAAGCCGTTCGCCTGTCCGACCCTTGGATTGATCCATGCTTGTTCCCGCCCAACGCACAAAGGGCAGGCCGTCCCATTGTGAGAAGGCGTCCCGTCTTTGGCAGAACGAAGCAAGTTTCAAACCAGTTGCGCGGAAACTTTACCGCGCAACCCAAATTGCGCCTTGGCGCACCAGTACTTTATCAGACAGTTTGCCCGCATTATCGGCACCACTGGCAGCGATCGTGTCGAGGCGCGCCATATCTCGGGCGCGGTCCGCCCGACCGACGACCAATGTATCGCGCGTTGGCACAGCAACCGCCAATGGCCCCCCCAATTGTTCTTCGAGTGTCGTCCAGACTTGGTCGAGGGCCAACAGGCTCGTCCCATAAGGTTGGTCTGGATCGGCTTCTAACAAGCCCTCATTGACGGTCCACTTCACGCCGGACAATTCTTTCAGCGTATTGGCTCGGGCCCGATCAAACGCTTGGGTTGCGCCCAATTGTAAGTCGCCCAGTCGACCAATTGGCATGAGGGCAATGGTCGTCGGTGTATCGCCAACAAGGACTTCTTCTAGGCCTTCTGCAAACGGGCGGCGAACTACCGCATTTCGTTGGCCGAGGACAGCCGTTTGGACTTCAAAGGTGTTGATGGCTTGGGTGGTACGGATCACCACACGCAACTGCTCGAGCTTGAACGGGTCTTGCTGATTAAGGAGGTTGCGGACATTGGTTTCAAAGCGGCTATATTCAGCTTCTGGATTGGCATCGGGCAGATTGACGCGCGCCTGCAGTGTATCGAGGCGGACGCTAACTTCAGAATGGGTGACAACCCGCAAACTATTGACCAAGCCGTCCATGCGCTCCACCCCGCGCACACCCGGAAGGGCAGACAAGCGGCGTGCCATTTCTTCACTGACTTCTTCCATCGATATCCGCTCAACTAGGGATACTGCAGACCCGGCGGGGGGTGGGTCAGAAGCAGACTGGGCAAGCGCTGGGCCTGCGACGGCAAAGAAGGCCCAAGCGCAGGCGGCCAGCAGGGATTGAGAGTTCATGATTTTTGTCCGTTTCAATTAGAGGCCGGGTGCGCTCAAACGCTCCGCCCGATCGGCTTCCTGCTTGGCGACCGGGAAAGCACAATAGTCAGCAGCGTAATAGGCGCTGGGGCGGCCGTCGCCTGAAAGACCAGGCCCGCCAAACGGCAAAGCGGAAGACGCGCCAGTTGTGGGTCGGTTCCAATTGATCAGGCCCGCTCGTAGATTGAGCTTTGCTTCCTGCCACAAGGCTGGGTCATCACTCACCAGACCTGAAGAGAGGCCAAAGCGCGTGGCATTGGCCCGCTGGATGGCCTGTTCAAACGTTTTAACACGGAACACTTGGGCAAATGGCGCGAATAATTCCTCATCCTCAGCTCCTTGCGCGTGCGTCATGTCAATTAAGCCAGGGCGGACAAAGGCAGGGCCTTCTACGCCAATTTGGGCCTTGACGAGGGACTTGCCGCCCAAAGCTTGCAACTCTGCTTCGAAATGGCCGACCCGTGCGGCTTGGCCAGCATGAATGACGGGGCCCATAAAGGGTGCGATCTCTGAATTCCAAGGTGCCAAGACCATGCGCTCGATGCGGGCTTGGATTGCCTCAAGGACTTGATCGCCAAAACGGCCTTCCGGCAGGATCAAACGGCGCGCACAAGAACAACGCTGACCACTGGTGATGAAAGCAGAATGCACGACCAAATCTGCCGCAGCCTCAATTTCTGCCGGGTCCCAGATAATCAGCGGATTATTGCCGCCCATCTCAAGGGCTAGAATGACTTCTGGGCGGCCACCAAACATGCGGTGGATTGCTGTCCCGGTGGTGGCGGAGCCGGTGAACAAGACCCCATCGATGCCAGATGCAGCCAGAAGCGCGGCCCCTGTATCGCGCGCGCCCATCACCACATTCAAGACGCCTGCTGGCAGGCCTGCTTCTTCAAAGGCTTCGACCATCAGAACAGCTACGGAAGGGGCTAATTCTGAAGGCTTAAACACCACTGTGTTGCCAGCCAATAAGGCTGGAACGATATGGCCATTGGGTAAATGACCGGGGAAGTTAAACGGGCCAAGGACAGCCATGACGCCCCAAGGACGATGGTCCAGCGCGGTGCGGCCAAAGGCAGCGGCTTCACTCTTTACCCCGGTCCGCTCTTCATAAGCACGAACGGAAATCGCGATCTTGCCAACCATCGCGCCAACTTCCGCAGTCGATTCCCACAATGCCTTTCCCATGTCGCGCGAAATAGCCTCCGCAATGGCCGGGCCTCTGGCTTGGAGCGCTCGGCTATAGGCTTCAAGGATCGCAATGCGCTCACCGCGCGACGTCTTTGCCCACGCCGGGAATGCCGCGCGGGCGGCAGCGACGGCCTGTTCAACCTGTGCGCCTGTTGCCGCATGGACAGCAAGCACCACCTCCTCGCTGGCTGGATCAATCGAGGTGAAATGTGGGCCAAGCCCGGCCTGCCAAGACCCGTTGAGATACAGGCCGCCTTGTGACTGGCAACCGTTTGACTGGTTAGACATCAAAACTCCGCACGCGGCCGATCTGGCCGTCTTCCATTTCTAAAGCTTCCAAAACCTGAGGGGCCACGATGACCACATCAGGCGTTATACGGGCCTGCACCAGAGTGCATCGAAATCCCTCGACCCGGCCGTTCGACAACATCGCGCGATCTTCCCCGTGGGCGTCACCGGCCACGAATGGTAAACCGCGAGAGTCTCGGACCGTGCGTGTATCTTCGATCCGTGTGGCCAAAAGTGGGCCACCATCAAAGATATCAATCACCCCTTCAAAGCGCAGACCTTCGCGCTCTAACAGACGCCGGGCAGGCGCTCCATCTGGATGGGTTTCGCCGATCGCGCCGCGCGCGCTATCAGGCAGGAGGTCGACATAAATTGCGTGTTTGGGCGACAGGTCGATGATGAATTGATTGTCACTGGTCGCCGATAACTTATCGGCCTCATCAAAATCCATCCGATAGAAGGGACGTCCCACGACTTCCCAGAAGGGGGAGCGTCCATCCAAATGTACCACACCGCGCAGCTCGCTCACCACAGTGCCATGAAAGCGGGTTGGTGAACCTGCCATCAGCATAAAGCGCGACAAGCTCAACAATTTACCTGCGCCATCACCGCGGCGCTCTGGCTCGAGGAACAAGGTGCCGACTTCTGTGCAACCCGTGTAATCATTGACCATAGTCAAGGCTCGCATCTCAAAACGGCGGTTGGCAGCTTTAGAGGCTTGGCCATAGGTGACGATGCGATAATTGAAGAAAGGCACATCGCGGCCAATATTGGTCTTAACGGCGGCACAGCCAAAGGGTCGCCCACCCTTGGCGCTCTCAATCATCAACAGATAAATCCCGCCATCGCCATCGGCCTTGGGGGCCTCTGAGGAAAAGGTAGTGAGGCTCTTTTCCAGCCGCTTTGCTAGGAGCGCCTCGTCCTCCGGCAGGCTGGTAAAGCCGGGGCCCGAACGACGGGCAAAGCCCATAAAAGCATCAAAATCATCTAGCCGCGCCGGGCGTACTACGAGCATGGACTGGTTCCCAATTCCTGTGCCAACAAGCGACGGGGGGCTTTGGCATCCAATTGACCTGTCGCATAACCCACCAAAACCGCCAAAGACAGCCTGACGCGCTCTGGAAAGCTGTCAAGAATGGCAAACTCCTGATCGGAATGGATCAAACCACCGCGTGGGCCAAGCGTGTCGACATTGGCGCAGCCAGAGGCGGCGAGATTATTGCCTTCACAAACCCCACCGGTATCTTTGTAAACAAGCTCTAGCCCAATCGCCTTTCCCGCTGCCGCGATTTGGGCGAATACAAGTTCTTGCGCAGGCGTTCTGGGCTTGGGTGGGCGACCAAAACCGCCGTGGAGATGGGCATGAATGCCACCGCCCAAGAGATATTGACCGACAAGGGCGTCCACTTCGCTTTGCGCCCAAGCCGCCGCCGCGGCATCTGGCACGCGCACATTGAAGCGGACGATGGCGAGGTCTGGCACTACATTATTCGGCCCGCCGCCATCAACCCGGCCTGTGTTGAACGTCACGCCGTGGGCTTTTCCATTCAACGCCTCTAAGCCGGCTACAAAGCGGGCGGCAGCGGCAATAGCCGAGCGCCCCTCATGGTGGGCACGCCCGACATGGGCGGCTTTACCGTGGATCGTCAGCGAGAAATTGCCCGAGCCTTTTCTGGCCCCGGACATGGACCCGTCCGCAAGCGCTGGCTCATAGGTCAAGCCGACATCGCTGCGCGCGCCAATCTCATACAACAAGGCGGCGGAGCCGGGTGAGCCGATTTCTTCATCGGGGCTGAGCAGGACTTCATAGCCAATTTGGGCCGCAAATGGCAGTGTTTCAAACGCCTTCAAGGCTTCCAACATCACCCAAAGGCCGCCCTTCATATCGGCAACACCGGGCCCGTTGACGACGCCGGGCTCTATCTCCCTTACGGTCTGGAAACTCGATTGAGCGGGAAAGACAGTGTCATAATGACCGGTCAAGACCAACTTGATCGGGGCTTCTGGCCTAACAACTACGTGCAAAGAATCGCTCAAGGCTTGCTCTGCCTCTTGACCCTTATCATTGATAATCGCTTCAGGCTGCAAAGACCGACGCGAACAGGTGCCGGGCAGGTCTGTGAAGGCCGCTTCCAGCTTTAGCAGAAACGCCTGCAACCCCTCAAGATTGCGGGAGCCGGTGTTGATACTGCACCAATCCTCAAGTCTGGCTTTCCAGATCGAGCGATCGGTTTCAACGGTGTCCAGCGCTTGCTGGGTTTCGCGATCAAAAATCAGATTCGCGATCATCTTGATCTTCCTTCACAAAAATACCGCCGGAAGTGCAGACTAAGGTTGCTTCCAAAATTCAGATGTAGTCGAAAGCCGCGCGCAGCGCCACGCCCCTGCCCTGTGCTATCTGTGTCACGCCACAGTGGGACGACATAGTTTAGGGGACAAGGCGTCTCTAACGGCGCATCCAGAAAAGGCGTAAAGCGATGTCAGCAGTGTACGATCATGTCGAGTTTGACTACCATGAGCGGATTGTATTTGCCCATGATCATCAAACGGGCTTGCGCGCGATTATCGGCATCCACAGCACGTTTCTGGGGCCAGCAGCCGGGGGTGTCCGCATGGCCAATTATACCAATATGGACGACGCGCTAACCGATGTGCTGCGGCTCTCTCGGGGCATGAGCTATAAGAATGCGCTGGCTGGCCTTCCTTTAGGTGGCGGCAAAGCCGTTCTAATCGGCAACCCCAAGACCGACAAAACGCCCCAGCTGATGCGGGCCCTAGGTCGCGCGATTGAAGGTCTATCAGGGCGCTATTTGGCGGCTGAAGATGTGGGCATGACCTTGTCAGATATGGAAGAAATCGCACTGGAGACCAGCCATGTCTTTGGCCGCGATCCCAAAGCTGGCTTTGGTGGCGAACCCTCCCCCATGACGGCGCTCGGCGTCCTTCTGTCTATCAACACCTGTGTGCGACGCTTTATGGGCCGCGACGATCTGCGCGGCGTACGCGTCGCGGTGCAAGGTGCCGGGGCCGTTGGAGCAGAACTCGCACGCCAGTTGGGCCAAGAAGGCGCAGATGTGTTGGTTGCCGATGTTGACCCAGCCCGCGCCCAAGCAGCGGCGGCAGCAGCAGGCGGGCAGGTTGTAAGTGTAGAAGATATTCTCTTCG
>NZ_JBIIYV010000072.1:0-12811 GCF_044346625.1 Aquidulcibacter sp.
GTAGGCTTCCGCTTCATCCTTGCCGCCAAGGGTATAAAAACCCCGGCTCGGTTTGATAGATGGCGCGGGACGCGTCAGTTCTGTTCCTATATGCGAATTGGCTAACATAGCCTCGGATTTAACAAGACAGAGCGCTTTACTTTTCTCGCCCGCCCGCAGTGCCATCAAGACCCTTGTCCAAGACAGAAAAGCGCTTCGCTCATCTTCATGCTTAGCCAAGGTGGATGTCGTGAGTTCGAATCTCATCGCCCGCTCCATTTTTCTCACAGGTTAGAACTTAACAGCGGCGCTAACAGCCCCCCCCCTCAGCGTGCGAGGCGTTTGCGGAAATAGATTGCTGAGGCGCAGATGCCGATAAATCCGATCAGGCCTACGGCGTAGGCGGATTGAATAAAGAAAGGCACCCACGCCAGTTGAATGTTGGCGAAGTTCTTGGCGAGCAATAGCCCAATACTGCCAACATAGCCCGCCGCATCGGCAACATAGATCAAGAAGCCAGCCGTTGCGACTTGCCCGCTGGCCGCCACCAATCGCTCAAACAAAACGGTGTTGAACGGCGTATAGGCAGCATAGAGCCCTGCGCCGACCAAGATCATCCAGGTGATTGGGCCAATCAGCTCACCTTGAAAGGCTAAAGTCGACAGGCCAATTAAGGCAAAGCCCGCAGCCAGAATGCCATGCACGAACAAAAACGCATTTCGATTATCCTTGATCACCATCAAGGAGCCAAGAATGGTCAAAGCGACTGCGGCGACGGGCAGTTCCGACAAGGTGAAGAGGGCCGCTCCATTGGCTTGGCCGAGGTCGCGCCAGATTTCGGCAGCGAAATTGTCGCGGAAGTCGCGAAACGCCGTCAAGAAGACATAAGCGGCCACCAAGAGGATGAGGCCAGGGGCATAGGCCAGCATAAAGCCATTGCGCTCCTTTGGCTGCATCGGCGCACGGCGCACGCGCTGAGCTTGGTCTTCCTCCGATGGTGGCGGCAAGCACGATAGGCCCCACACAGCCAAAAACAATAAGGGAAAGAAAAGGGCCCCTGCGGCGGCTGGCATCCAGAACGGGCTGACGGCCAATTGACTCATCAAAAGACTGCCTACGGACTTAACAATCCCTGACGAGACGATGAAACTCGCACACAAAATGGCGCCTAGGGCTTCGGTTGTTCGCCGCCCCTCAAGAAAGCTAAATACCAAACCCCAAATCAGTCCCAACGGTAAGCCGTTGAGAAACAAGGCTGCGACGTTCCAAGGTGCAGGCAGGATTGCAAACAAAACAAGCGCCAGCCACGAGAGGCCGATCAAAGCCAAAATGGCCCATCCCCGCTTGGAGCCATCCAACTCAGCAATCACTTTGATGCCGATAAACTTTGACAAAGCATAGCCAAGCACTTGGGCGATTACCAAGGCGATCTTGTAATCCAGCACAAAGGTCCAGCCCGCCACATCGTCATAGGTCGCCGCCGAGAAGGGCTTGCGGAAGGCGTACATTGAAAAATAAGCGCAAAAGGCAACGATGCCTCCATAGGCAATAAAAATCGCTGGGTGAGCACGAGTTAAATACGCTTGAAACCGGCCCATCGTTGCCCCCAACTTGCTTGCTTAATATCCGACACTAGCATCCAAAACGATGTAGCTGCCCGGGACAAGCCCTGGCAACTCAAATGGCACTTAGGTCTATGGTTAAACGCCCCCAGCTTATGGCCATGCTCTTCCGCCAGCTTGGCCAGGCTGATAACCGCCGCTTGTGACATTTGTGACCTCACGCTGCAGATCAATCAGGCAGCACCAAAGAAATCCCGGTGGAAGTTAAAGCCTAGTTGGTCGATTAACTTGCGGGCGTCGTGGCCTACGTTTGGCACAATTGTGAAGTCATGGGGGATATTGAGGGTCACAAGATAGCGAGAGAACTCCTCATTAGCCGAACGCGTGAAGTCGTCACCGCCAATCGCAATCCGCATCTTGGTTCCGGCACGAACGGCATCGGCATAGTCCAAGGCCATGCCGCGAGGACTTTCGCGGAGAAAGCGCATCTGATCCCCACCAAACAAGCGCTGCAGCAACAAGGTACGCAAGTCCGCATTTAAGGCGGGTCCTTCATCACGAGTTAGTGCCGCTTGTAGCGGCCCAGAAGCCAACATCGAGATCGCGCCAAATTGCTCGTGATACCGCATGCCCAGCCTGCCGGCACCAAACCCTCCCATGCTAAATCCTTCTAGGAGACGATGACGACGATCGACTCGCGTCCGGAACTTTGTATCCACCAACGGCAATATCTCTTGCATGAGAATTGATTCCACGGGTGCTGATCCGTCCAAAGAGTCGCACCACAGGCTGTCGGCTTGTCCGTTCGGCATCACCACCAAACAGGGTGGCAAGTCCCCGCGTGCCATAGCAGCGCTGAAATAGGCAGCCATGGGGCGCAAAGAGACGCGGTTCCCGCCGGTTCCATGTAACCAATAAAGCGTTGGAAACCTGCCGCCGCTTTCCACATCGTAATTAGGTGGTTTGACGACGTGGAACGCAACATCAACACCAACACGTGTACTTGGATAGATGACCCGCTCTACACCCATTACGCCCGTTTCTGGGGTTATCCAGTCAAGAGGGACACTTTGGCTTTGGGCTCGGGCCTGCATGCCAAAAAGGCTGATCAAGCCTCCGAGCATGAACGCTCTCCGGTCAGGTGACATTGGCAACATCGTAACTTTCACGGTGACGTTCCCTACAATTCGCGTATTTTTCATCCCGGTAACGCAGCGTCCGATTTTTTTGGGCAGAAGCACTTATAGATTATTAATCCAGCATCCGTGAAGTCGTTTAGAGTTCGGCACGGAGCAAAACAGCATCAGTGCTGAGATCGATCTTTGGGTATTACCAAGATCAAACTTTTTGTGTCTTTGCCAACCAACAATGAATTTCGGCAGGCTTTGCCACTTGCCGCAAGCGCGTTCGAATTCGCAACAAGCACTCAGCGTCGAACTAGGGCCTCTTTTGCTGTTTGACCTTCCTCACGCTCTCGTGATTGAGTGTCTCCATGACCCAATCACAACGCCTTGCTCGTCCGCCGATCCAATTCATCCTAGGCCTATTGGCCCTACTTGTGGCGTTCTGCTTTAAGAGCGTGGTGACTGCGCCGCCCAATGTCTCAGAGACCTTGTCTACGACGGGATTTGATACAAAAGTTGCAATTGACCGACTTGCGTGGATCCTCGGCGACGAGCGACCCCATCCGGTCGATTCCCCGGCCAATGATCTGGTTCGCGAGCGCATCTTAAGCGAGATCAAGACCTTGGGCTATACGCCAGAGGTGCGCGATGACTTTGCTTGTCGGGGGTCCAAACGTTTTGGCGGCATGAGCTGTGCGCGGGTTCGTAACATCCTATTCCGGGCAGGCCCTTCTGGTGGTGGTGCGGCCCTCATTGCAGCCCATTATGATTCGGTACCAGCCGGCCCAGGTGCCAGCGATGATGGTGCAGGCGTGGCCGCGACCTTAGAAATTGCCGCGCGCCTGACAGGCCGGAAGCTGACAAAGCCGGTTATCTTCCTCCTCACCGATGGGGAAGAAGTTGGGCTGCTCGGGGCTAGCTCCTTTGTGCGCAAAGACCCTTGGGCCAAGGACGTGGCGCTTGCCATCAATATGGAAGCGCGTGGTACAGGCGGCCCGGCGATCATGTTCCAAACCAGTGCACCCAATGGTCGCGATATTGCAGCGCTGACGGCTAAGCCAGTGCGTACAATCGCCAATTCTATGGCGGCTGACATCTATCGTACCTTGCCGAACGACACTGATGCGACCGAATTTTTGGCCAAAGGCTATGATGTCATCAACTTTGCCTTCATTGCTCCGGTTGCGCGATATCACACCCCCCTAGACAATCTCGCCAATCTCGAGCCCGCCAGCGTTGGGCATATGGGCGGCGCTGCACTGGTAGCGCTGGAAGGGCATCTGGCAGGAAAACCTACCGCCAACGCGCTAGAGGCGGACGTTATCTATTCCGATGTGTTGGGTCGCTTTATCTTGGTTATGCCGAAGGCGGTTGGCTATGGCCTGCTGGGATTTGGGCTGTTGGGAGCGTTGTTTGCTTATGTGAGAAGCGGGCCAAAAGGTGTGGTGCGCGCACTGATTGCGCCTCTGGCTGCACTACTTGTCGCGGGCGGTGTTGGCTTCGGTGCACTTTGGCTGATCAACCAAGTGCGCGTTGAAAGTCAATGGTGGTTTGCCACCCCGATGGCGGGACGGCTTTTGGTCTATAGTAGCGGTCTCTTGGGTGCGCTGATTGCGCTTTGGCTTTGTCGCGGCATCAGTCCCACGCGCGTCCTTGCTGGAGCTTGGATTTGGGTAACCGGGCTCTTTCTTGGTCTCTCCATCGTTTCCCCCGGCAGCATGATCCTTGCAGCGCCGGCCGCTGGGCTTGCCGGGGCGGGCTTCTTGCTGACAGGAATGAAGATTGACCGCAGATTGCTTCAAGTGATTTTTGGCCTTGCCTCTGCCTTAGTCCTACTGATTTTCATCCTGCCCGCCTTGGACTTCGCCGAAGTCGGCTTGGGCTTTGGTCTAGGCTGGGCGTTTGGGGCAGTTGGTGCCCTCTTGATGCTTTGCACACTTGCACCAATATGGCAGCCCGAGACGAAATTGGCTGGCGCAAGCTTGCTGACATTGTTGGCAATTGGCGGAGCCTTTGCCTGGGCCGCCTTCACGCCAGCCTATTCACCCGAAATCCCGCGGCCTTTGAATGTTCAGCACTGGCATGGTGACGGCGGAGATCATGCTTGGGTGCTAGGCCCAGGGGAAGAGGCCGCGCCCACCAGCATGCAGGCCCTGGCCCCGTTCAAACTGGCCTCGCTGAGAAATAGCGACAGCAAGCGCGTCCATGCGCCAGCGCCAGTGCTGAGTGGGACCCCGATGCCCGCCCGCATTGAGGTTCTCGCTGAAACAAAGACAGCTGAAGGCCGTACCCTAAAGCTGCGCGTGCTCGCACCTGGTGCAGATGAGGTGATCCTCTCGGTTCCAAAGGAGGCGCAAGTTCGCATGCTGAACGGTGGGTCCGACGGGCAAGCAGGTGGATTAACCTTTGATGCCCCCAAGGCCCTTGGCTTGCGCTGCGTCGGTCGGTCGTGTGTGCAATGGGATTTAGAAGTCAAGCTTGGCCCCACCCCGGCACCATGGATTACCCGCGCTGTCTTACGAAAACTGGGACCTGAAGGCGATGCCATCGTCAAGGCACGCCCGCCTTGGGCATCGCCCGTTCAAGGTGGAGACGTAAGGGTGACCAATCAGAGCCAGAAACTTTAAGAAAAAAGCCCTCCCCCCAAAGCAAGGGAGAGGGCTTTTTGTCCAATCAATTCCGGCCTTGCGGCAGGCGATTAATATTCGCTCTCATCCACATAGAAGCTTGGCTTCGTCGCTGGCTGCAGGCTTGGCCCTTCTTCGGGGTCAATGATCCCCGCTTCAGCGGCTGCCTTTGCACGGCGTGACGAGGACGCTTTGACCAAAGCGTCAAGCTCGATCTGGGTGCACAGACCAATGGTGACAGGATCAACCGGCTTAATTTGCGCGCTGTTCCAATGGCTGCGACTCCGCACGCTCTCAATGGTCGACTTGGTAGTGCCGATCAGCTTGCCCATTTGCGCGTCGGTGATTTCTGGATGATAGCGCAAGAACCAAGCAATGGCGTCTGGCCGATCTTGGCGACGCGACACCGGCGTATAACGTCCACCGCGCTTTTTGACGGGCGGCAAGTCTAGCTTACGACCTTCCAAAGGCTTGATTTTGTGGGTTGGGTCTGCCTCACCGCGTGCAATTTCCTCACGTGATAATTGCGAATTGGCAATGGGGTCCAAACCGCGTACGCCGGTCGCAACATCGCCGTCGGCAATCCCTTTAACTTCCAGCGGATGCAGGCCACAGAAGGCTGCGATCTGGTCAAATGTCAGGCCGGTATTGTCGATCAACCACACGGCAGTGGCTTTGGGCATCAAGATCTCGTACATGATTTCTGGCCTCCAGATACAAAATCGCCCGGCGCGACGGCCGGGCAAGGGGTCGCGGGCCCCTTCACTCAAGGGCCCTATAAGGGCAGACATAACGGTCTCTTGCGAAATTTGGAAGCCCGGCGACTGTTAGTTGGTGCCAGACCGGGCTTAGAATTCAACCGTGTTAGAACCGGGTAGATGCACGCAGGCGCATCAAGGTTTCCCCATCAGCACTGGCGATATGGTTGGGCTGGTAGATGTGGGTTAGTTCAACTCCAAGCCAAGCTGCGGTTTCAGACGTGCCCCCCAACAGCCAGTCACGGCTAGCGGTCAATCGCAACTCTCGCCCGGTTGGCGTAACTTCAATGCTGCGCTCCGACCAAATCTGAGCGCTACCCCAAGTCAGGTACGGGTCCGCAAGGCGGTAACGCAAGCTGCCCTGTTCAACCCGTAAAGGCTGCTCCAGACCTAAGCGCCACCAGCTGTTCGTCAGTTCTCTGGCATAGATCAAGGAAGCGGCGCTGGCGTAAATCGGCGCCCCGGAAGCAAAGGCCTTATTGCCTGCGATATCGACCAGTCGCGCGCCTTGCACCCGAGCAGTCAGGCTTGCGCGGTCATTCAGCGCAAAGTCAAATTGCAGACCAACAAAGCGACTTTGGGCCCGAGTATCATCAGGTTGGCGGCTATCAGAGAGCCATGCCCCGTCGCTCCAGCGCGAACCCAGGAAGCTGCCGTGCTCTGCAAGGCTGCCAAGTTCGAAGACACTGGTGAGACGCTGGCTTTGATGGGCCACTTGAACAAGAGAGGCAGACTGACGGGTCGCGCCCATGGTCCGCAGATGGCTTGCCTCGCCTGAGGCATTAAACGCATGCAGGCTGAAAGAATCTTTGGTCAAAACCAGGCCTTGGAAAGATTGAAATTGGCCCAGCCCCATCAATCCGAACTGGGTACTGCCCCCGTTGGCATCGCCAGCTAAGCCATAGGGTCGCGTCGCAGAATCTGGGTCGGATTGTGCTAGGGATATGGCGAGTGTTCCGCCCCAGGGTACTCCTGAAATCGGCATCAAGGCCCGCACCACGGGAATTTGTCCGGTAGCCCGATCATCTTGTACGCCCCAAGCAGCACTCGCTGGGTTGCGTTTGGTAAAGCTGAGAAGACTGTCACCAATTTGCGCCGTTTGCTGGGGCTCTGATGCATAGGTTTCGGCTGTGAAGCCTAGGTTAGCTTGCGGACGTAACCGATACCCCAGCGAGACATTAAACGGGCGCTGATACTCGTCCAGTACGGCCGTGCTGAGGCCATCTTGCGTAAAAGCATCTCCAAAGGCTTGGCCGGCAATTCCATCGAACAAATCAACGCGCACAGCTTCACCTGATGAACTGCTCGTCGCTGTTGCGCCCAGTGGTGAGAAGGCCCGCTCAAGGTCGATAATGCCGCGACCGAATGTATCGTCCGTGCCTGTGGTGCCGAGATCGCGGGCGGTGCGATAAAGGATATCCACGGCTTGGGTACCTGTCAGACTGGGGAAGGCTTGGAATAAGAGCGCCAAAGAGCCACTGATATGGGGTGCCGAGAATGAAGTACCGGACAACCGCCAGCATGAAGTTGCATCGCAATCGGCAATAATGTCGGTGCCAGGTGCCACCAGGTAATTGGTGCGGGCAACGCCAGCCTTTGCACTGAACGTCGAAAGGGCCTCTGCGGTATCGGTCGAGCCTGCAGCAATGATCAAGCCGCGAAACCGCGGGTCGATCGATAATTGGGCTGGGAATTCTGGGTCGGCCGTTGCATCATTGCCAGCTGAAGCAACAACAACGATCCCGGCATTGGTGGCACGCAGGAGTGCGGCGGTTAGAGATGAACCGGTGGACGTTGATCCACCCAGAGACAAATTGATAACGCGCACGCCGTCAGCGATGGCAGAGTCCACACCGCGCGCGATATTGGTCTCCGGCAGCTTACAGCCCTTATCTGTGCCGACTTCTTCGCACGTGCCTTCGCGGTCGGCGCGATAGCTGATGATGGTGGACTTGAAAGCGACACCCACTGTGCCCGAGCCGTTAAACTCGTGTGCAATGATACCAGAGACGCGGGTTCCATGACGTTCTTCGGCCGCTATGGTTTGATTGGGTCGCCCGGTTTCCATGTCGCGAGACAAGGGCGAGATGTTATTCTTCAGGTCGGTTTGGTTTAAGTCGATACCCGTGTCGACAACGCCGACACGAATGCCTGCGCCAGTCGCGCCATATTCCCAAGCCTTTACCGTCTTAATGCCAGCCACACCCCAACTGCGCGTGTATTCGCGAGACAGTGGTGACGGATAGTCGACGCCAGCGACCAAGGCAGGTGGCGGCGGCGGGGGTGGCGGGGGCGGCGGGGGCGGCGGAGGTGGTGGCGGCGGTGGTGGTGGAGGTGGCGAAGGCTGGACGACGCCTCCACTGCCACCACCGCCACCGCCGGCGCAGGCGGTCAATAGCACAGAATTTGCAGCGGCTAGGACCAGAAACAAGACACGGAGCGTCATCACATCGGGCCTCCTGCCCAGATTATTTTGGGTGACGCTAACAGAATTACGTTTCGGGACTGTAAATTAGGCGGCTGACAAGAGTGTGAGAATAGATTGGCCATATCGACGTGCCTTGGCCTCGCCAATCCCGGAGATTAACATTAAGGCCGATGACGTCGTAGGGCGCGCCAAAGCTACTTGGCGCAAGACAGTGTCATGGAACACCACATAGGGTGGGATACCGGCGGCACGCGCGGTTTCCAAGCGCCACGTCCGCAAAGAGCGGTAGACAGCCAAGGTCACAGGGTCGAGATCATCATCCAAGGCCAGCTTGGCAACCGCACGCTTAGAGCCACCGGCTTGGACTGGGTCCTCGCGGGTGAAGACGGGGGCCTCACCCTTCAATACCGATCGTGCAAGGTCAGGACAGGCGATGGTGAGAATTGGAAAGCCATCACGATTTTGCTCGGCCAAAATACCATCAAATAAGAGTTGGTCTAATACCCGACGCCACGCGGTCTTATTAAGTCCCTTGCCAATGCCATAGGTCGTTCGCTCGGCAAAACGGGTCTCTAGCGCGCCGTCTGGCTCTGCCCCGATCAAATGAGAAATGATCCGGCCTCGCCCGAAACTCTCTTCACACCGGATGACTGCGGACAGCGCCATCTTCGCCCATTGGCTAGAATCATGGCCCATATTCGGGTTCGTACAGACATCGCATTGGCCACAATCCTGAACATCTGTCTCGCCGAAATAGCGCCGGACGCCGCCCCGCCGACAGGCAAGCCCGTCGAGGAATCCATAGAGCTGATTGAGCTTGGAGCGCTGAACCTGCTTCACCTCATCGGGCGCAGGGGAGCCATCAATTCTTTCAGCCATGAAACGGCGATCGGAGAACCCGTAAAAAGCTATGCCTTCGGCTGGCAAGCCATCACGACCGGCGCGCCCGACTTCCTGCCAATAAGCTTCAATACTTTTGGGTGGGTCAGCATGAATGACATAGCGGACATCTGGCTTATCAATGCCCATCCCAAAAGCGATGGTCGCCACCATCACAACGCCATCTTCTTCTTGAAAGCGACGCAAATGCTCGGCCTTTAGATCAGGCGGCATCTGGGCATGATATGCTAGGGCATGGACACCCTTGTCTCGCAGACTGGCCGCCAGTTCTTCGGTTTCTTTGCGCGCCGTCACATAAATGATGCCACATAGGGCTTGCCGCGCCAAAACCAGTTCCACAATTCGGGCGGCTGTGCGGCTATCCTTGCGCCGTGTCGAAAGGATAAGATTTGGGCGATCAAAGCTCGCGACAAATTCGGGGGCGTGCGTCAAATGCAGCTGCCTACGAATGTCTTCGCGCGTACGCGCATCGGCTGTTGCGGTCACAGCCAAGCGCGGAACACCGGGAAAAGCCTCTTGCAAGGCACCGAGGCGGCGATAGTCTGGCCGGAAATCATGGCCCCATTGACTGACGCAATGGGCTTCATCCACCGCAATGAGCGAAATTGGATAGCGGCTTAACCGCTCGACTAAGGCCCCGGACGACAGACCTTCTGGCGACACATATAACAGGTCTAGGCGGCCCGCTTCGAGTGCAGAGAACACCGCCTGCTTGTCTTCCCAAGCCATACTTGAATCAAGTCGCGCCGCGCGAACCCCTGCTGCAAGCAAGGCTTCGACTTGGTCGGTCATCAAAGCAATTAAGGGCGAAACGACGATACCAACCCCTTGCAGCAACAGGGCCGGGATTTGATAGCACACGCTCTTGCCACCGCCGGTTGGCAGCACGGCCAAAGCGTCGCCACCGGCAAGGATTTGGGCTACAACATCGGCTTGCAAGCCCCGAAACGCGCTGTGTCCGAAAATGCGGGTAAGCGTTGCCTGCGCATCTGCCAAGTTCGGTTCTTGTGAGGTGAGCACTTCAGCCAGCATACCCCCTCATGAGGCGCTTCGGGCAGGTAGGCTAGCGTTTGGCACTGCGGGCGGCATCTTCGACCAGCCGACTTTGGATCGTTTGCTTAGCCATTTCGATGTCAGCACGCGATGCAGTTACTTCGAGCGGATATTGCCCCTCTGTTGCATTGCAAGTGATGAAAGTTCCGTCTTGGAGGTCAAAGCGGCCGATGCGAAATTCCAACCACCGGAGCGAGACGCCCTTATCGTCAACACCGCCCTTGTCTTCATAGGTCGCCATGTCGCCACTGGTCCGGAATTCTTGACGGTCAATGATGGTATCGCCATTGCGATCCAAAGCAGCAAAAATTTCGCGATCACAGGGCACTTGCAGTTCGGTCTTAATCAGACGCCCATCCTGGTCCACATCCAGCTTGGCAAAAACATCTAGCGACGCGGCAAGCGCGCTGAGCCCAAGGAGGGACACGGCAAGGCCAATGACAACAGGCTTAAATCGGATGATGGACATCAGCACGCTCCTCTAAAAGACATGCTAACCTTTCCTGATTTGATCGCCTTCACAAGACAATCAACCTTGAGTCAGACCTACCGCCCCAATTCCCGCATAGCCCGATCAAGGCCTTGGATTGTCATCGGGAACATACGGTCGCGCCCGATCACGTCGCGGATCAAGCTCACCGAAGGCGTATGGTCCCAATGCCGCTCTGGCACAGGATTGATCCAGATGAGATGCGGGTAAACGTCGGACACGCGTTTCAGCCAAGCTGCACCTGGCTCTTCGTTCCAATGCTCCACGCTGCCACCAGGATAGGTGATCTCGTAAGGGCTCATGGTCGCATCACCAACGAAGACGACTTTGTAGTCAGAGGGAAATTTGTGCAGCACGTCCCAAGTCGGCAGCTTCTCTGCCGCGCGGCGACGATTGTCTTTCCACACTTCCTCATAGACGCAATTATGGAAGTAAAAGTATTCCATATGCTTGAACTCGGTGCGAGCGGCAGAGAATAATTCCTCACACACTTTGATGTGGGCATCCATCGAGCCACCAATATCGAAAAAGATCAGTACTTTGACGGTGTTGCGTCGCTCTGGCCGCAAGACAACATCGAGATAGCCATTCTTTGCGGTGGTATCGATCGTGCTCTTGAGGTCGAGCTCAGATGGGGCTCCATCGCGGGCCCAACGACGCAGGCGGCGCAGCGCGACTTTGATATTGCGGGTGCCCAGCTCAACCTGATCGTCGAGGTTCTTATACTCGCGCTTGTCCCAAACCTTGACCGCGCGACCATGGCGGCCTTCCTTTTGGCCAATCCGCACACCTTCGGGATTATACCCATTGGCCCCAAAAGGTGAGGTGCCGCCCGTACCGATCCATTTATTGCCGCCTTCGTGCCGCTCTTTTTGCTCTTCGAGGCGCTTCTGCAGCGTCTCCATCAGCTTTTCCCAACCGCCAAGGCTTTCGATCTCCGCCTTCTCTTCCTCCGTGAGATATTTTTCCGTCAGGGCGCGAAGCCAATCCTCTGGAATTGCTGCTCCGAGCGCCTCACTGGTCTTTTCCAAGCCCTTGAAGACATGACCAAAGACGCGGTCAAACTTATCGAGATTACGCTCGTCCTTCACCAATGCCGAGCGCGACAAATAGTAGAATTCCGTGATGTCACTCTCAATCACTTCCTTATCCATCGCTTCCATCAGAAGCAGATATTCCTTCAGACTGATAGGAACCTTGGCGTCGCGAAGTTCTGAAAAGAAGCGTTGGAACATGTGTGTTTATCCTAACAGGACGTGGACTCTAACCCCGGCTTTCACGCCGCGCCAAAAACGCCAAGCGCTCAAACAAGGCAACATCCTGCTCATTTTTCAGAAGAGCACCGTGCAAGGGCGGGATCAGCTTTGACGGGTCCTTTTGCTTGATGGCGTCGAGGTCAATATCGTCTGTGACCAAGAGCTTGAGCCAATCGAGCAATTCCGAGGTGGACGGCTTTTTCTTCAAGCCGGGCACTTTGCGCATGTCATAGAAGCTGGCCAGGGCATTGGCGATCAAACGCTTCTTGATACCGGGGAAGTGAACGTCCACGATAGCTTGCATCGTGTCCTCGTCTGGGAATTTGATATAGTGGAAGAAGCACCGACGCAGGAAGGCGTCTGGCAATTCCTTTTCATTGTTCGACGTGATGATCACGATGGGGCGCTCAATCGCCTTAATCGTCTCCCCGGTTTCATAGACGTGGAACTCCATCCGATCCAACTCTTGCAGAAGGTCGTTTGGAAATTCGATGTCAGCCTTATCAATCTCGTCGATCAGAAGAACACAGCGGCCCTTATGTTCAAAAGCTTCCCACATTTTGCCCTTTTTGATGTAGTTCTTGACGTCCTTAACGCGCTCGTCACCCAATTGGCTGTCGCGCAGGCGCGTTAC
>NZ_JBIIYV010000141.1:0-3859 GCF_044346625.1 Aquidulcibacter sp.
AGTGCTCATTGTTGGTTTTCATTGACGATGCCACTGGACGATTGATGCAGTTGATGTTTGCCGTTTCCGAAAGCGCATTTGCTTATTTTGACGCGTTACGGGGCTACTTGGAACAACATGGCCGCCCTGTGGCCGCATTTGCGTCTGCCGTAACGCCTCAATCGGCAGAGCTATCTCAGGCGATCACCTCCGCCCTCGCCTTACCTAAGCGGTAACTGCTTTGGTTCCAAGTAGTTGGCAAAAGGGCTTGGCGTTTGAGTTAAAGGGTGACAAGGTCAACGCGATGAGCCTGAAGTAACAAGGGCCACTGGAGGAAACATGGCGACCGATCTCGAAAAGTCCAATAAAACGGGCTCAAAAGTCGCTTTGTCTCGAATTCTTGCTTTTTCGGCACCGAGCCTCCCGCTAGCAGCGCTCGGCCTGCCCTTGGTCGTTCAATTGCCACCCCATTATGCGGGCTATATCGGCCTTGAGATTGGGGTTGTCGGCCTTCTCTTTATGCTGGCCCGTATTCTCGACATTGGGGTTGATGTCACCATCGGCCTCGCCATGGACCAAACCCGCACGCGCATCGGCAGATTTTCGCCCTGGCTTGTGATGTCCATTCCGGTCATCATGGTTGGTGCCTACTTCCTCTTTATGGCAAAGCCCGGTGCCGATGCGGCCTATTTGGGCTTCTGGCTGTTCTTCACTTATGTTGGTTTCTCTATGGGCTCACTATCGCAAATGTCGCTGGGCGCGACGTTGAGCGATAATTATCATGAGCGGTCTCGTGTGTTTGTCTTCTGGCAGGCGGGCAACGTTGTGGGGATGCTTATGGTTCTGATGATCCCTGTCTTGATCCATTCGCAGGGCGGCTCAGCGGCCAGTGGTGTGCAAGGCATGGGCTGGTTCATCGTGTTCCTTATGCCCCTCACCGCTCTGCTGGCGGCGGGCTTTGCAAAGGAAGAATCACCCAAAGCGATCGCCAAGAAGACCAATTTCAAAGACATTATTTCACTATTTAAATCAGATTCCTGTCGGCGTCTTTTGCTATGTGATCTTCTTTTGATGTTTGGCTCTGGCGTCACAGGTGGGCTATTTCTTTTCTACTTTGATGCGGTCAAAGGCTATGGCGGCTTGGCGGCAGCTTTGTTGCTGATCTACTTCATCGCCGGCCTGATCGGCGCGCCGATTTGGACCCTTATTGCACGCCGCTGGGGCAAGCATGTCTCTCTCATTTGTGCGTGTCTCTATGCCGCCGCCAGCCAGCCCTTGATTATGTATCTGCCTGAGAACAACTTCGTCGCAGCAGCCATCGGCATGGCAGCTGCCGGGATTGTGTATACGTCTGGTGCCTATCTACTTCGTGCCATGATGGCCGATATTGGTGACGAGGATTTGTTGCAAACCGGGCAAGACAGGACAGGCCTGCTCTACGCGTTCGTGACGCTGACGGGCAAGGCTGGCTATGCGTTAGCCGTCGGGGTCACTTATGTCGGGCTGGGTCTATTTGGCTTCAATTCCAAAATCGGCGCTGGCAACACGCCCGAGGCCTTAAGTGGTTTGACGCTTCTCTTCATTGGCCTGCCAGTTCTGGTCAATTTGTTGGGTGCTTTGTTGCTCGTGAAATATCCCATCGACGCCAAACGCACGGCAGAGCTTCAGGCCGCGATTGCTGCCAAGCGTGACCTCGACGAAGAAGCATCTCTGCAAGGCTAGAATCGGATCATAGAGAGGGCATGATCGATCCCTCCCCCATCAACCGACTCCTCAACATTATGGCTGCCCTGCGCACCCCTGAAACGGGCTGTCCGTGGGACCTAGAGCAGAGCTTTGCCACCATCGCGCCTTACACGATTGAAGAAGCCTATGAAGTGGCCGACGCCATTGCCCAGGGCAATTTGGGCTCGTTGAAAGAAGAATTGGGTGACCTCTTGTTTCAAGTCGTCTTCCACGCCCGCATGGCTGAAGAACAAGGTGCCTTTGATTTCAATGAAGTCGTCCAAGGCCTTTCAGACAAGATGGAAGCCCGACACCCCCATGTCTTTGGCACACAAGCAATCGAGACCGCCGAGCAGCAGAGCCAAAATTGGGAGGTCATGAAAGCAAAAGAGCGGGCCGCTAAACTAGCTAGCGACCCCAGTCTCTTGGCAGACATTCCCTTAGCTTTGCCCGCTTTAATGCGCGCAGAAAAACTCACCAAACGCGCGGCTCGCGTCGGCTTTGATTGGCCAAGCTTGAATGAGGTTTTCGAAAAGCTCACCGAAGAGATTGGTGAAACCCAAGAAGCAATTGCCGAAGGCGATCAAGCCCATATCGAAGAAGAAATCGGTGATGTCTTGTTTGTGCTGGCAAACTTAGCCCGCAAAGCGAAAGTTGATCCAGAAGTTGCACTACGCTCTGCCAATGCGAAGTTTGAGCGCCGTTTCCGTTGGATTGAAGAGGCCCTCCAACGCGATGGAAAAAGCCCTGAAACCTCAAGCCTCGAGGAAATGGACGGGCTCTGGAACCGCGCCAAGCGCCACGAACGGAACCTCTGACAGAATTTGCGGCCATTGCGCCACAAAGCGTGCTGCATCATCGGCGGTGAGGCGGACTTTGAGATGGGTAAAGCCCTGCTCGTCGGTCTCTTCATGTCGCACGGCACCTTTGCGGAATAACCAAGCCCGCGCGGCGCCTTGATCGGGGCCAATCACTAGATCTACTGGCCGGGCATCAAGCGCCAACTCTGAGTCAATCAAGGAAAAGAGGTCCTTGACCCCTTCCCCAGTTAAAGCTGACACACAAAGGCCTTGTGCCGTGCCATCCAGACCAGACGCAGCTGCTCTGGCACGAACAAAAGCGGCCCCATCCTCATCGAGTGCGTCAATTTTGTTCCACGCTTCGATCAACGGCGGACGGCTTTCATGCTCTGACAACACGCGATCTAACACCAGTTCCACGTCGCGGCGCTGATTATCACTCTCAGCATGCGCGATATCGCGGACATGCACCAAAAGGTCGGCTTGAGCGACTTCTTCCAAGGTTGCTCGGAAGGCGGCGACCAATTCTGTCGGCAGGTCTGTGATGAAGCCCACGGTATCGGACAAAATCACATCACGACCCGTCGGGGTCCGGACGGCGCGCAAGGTGGTATCCAAGGTCGCAAACGGCATGTCTTTAGCCAACACATCCGCTGAGGCTGCTCTATTAAACAAGGTCGATTTTCCGGCATTGGTATAGCCAACCAAGGCGATGACCGGATAGGGCACGCGTTTCCGGCTGGCCCTCTGTAGGGCGCGGGTCCGCTTAACTTCTTCTAGCTCTTTTTTTAGTTTGAGAATTTTGTCCGCGATCATGCGGCGATCAAGCTCGATTTGCCGTTCACCGGGGCCGCCAGTCTTGCCGGTGCCACCGCGCTGGCGCTCCAAGTGGGTCCAGGTTTTGACCAAACGCGACTTCTCATAGCTGAGGCGCGCCAATTCGACCTGCAGACGACCTTCTCTCGTTCGCGCACGGCGGGCAAAGATTTCAAGGATTAGCCCGGTTCGGTCGACGACTTTGACCTGAAGCTCTTTTTCAAGATTGCGCTGCTGCACGGGCGACATCTGATCATCGAGGATCAAAACCTCGACTTTCAGCTCTTCACAATGTGCTTTGAGTTCTTCAATCTTGCCGGTCCCGAAATAGGCACCGGGTCGGACCTGACGCAAGGGTTCAAGCCGCGCGTCAGCGACCTCAAGGTCAAGCGCCTCAGCAAGGCCACAGGCCTCGATCAGCCGCAGTTCAGGGTCACGACTGGCAGAAGCGTCGCTTCGTAGGGGGTGGATGACCAAGGCCCGCTGCACGGGCGCCTGACGATCGATCAAATGCAATTATCCTAGCTTTTCTGCGCGCC
>NZ_JBIIYV010000025.1:0-40359 GCF_044346625.1 Aquidulcibacter sp.
CACTACCTACGCCAATCTGTCGGCCTTGCAAGTGCAATGGACATTTTCCATGCGCGCCAAACTCAGGCATGAACAAACAAGAGGTTCGTCACGATCAAGGAGGCGCACATGCACGATCTAATTCGTCAAGCAGAGGCCCTATGTCAGCGGTCAGGCATGGCCTTTACCGCGCCGCGTCGGCGGGTATTGGAAATCCTCGCCGCGTCTGAAACGCCGATGAAAGCCTACGATTTGATCAGCAAAGCGGGTGAAGGGGGGCAAGCCACCAAGCCGCCCACAGTCTATCGCGCACTCGACTTTTTGTGCCAATTGGGACTGGTTCATCGGATCGAACAAGACGCCACCTTTGTTGCGTGCAATCACGCGGGACATTCTCATCCCATGGCGCTTTTCGTGTGTAACACGTGCCTAAAAGCAACCGAAGTCGCCTATGACGAAGTGGCTCCTATCCTTGAAAAGGCGGCTCAGATGCAGGGATTTCATCTAACGCGCCTCGTGGTGGAGGGACGCGGTCAATGCCAAGACTGCGCGCTGGCCGCTTAAGCATAAAAGAACAGGACAAGAGAATGCGGGATTATTGGCGCGGCAGTGTCGAGGCTTGGGAATGCGACGAGATGGGGCACATGAATGTGCGCTTCTGGGTTCGTCGCGCGCTGGATGGTATGATGCTGATGGCGACAGAGCTTGGGTGTGAACGCGCTTTTGCGCCAGAAGCCACCGCGACCTTACTACCCGTGCGCCAGCATATCCGGTTCCTTAAAGAGGCGCGCGAGGGCGCTCCATTGTTCTTCCGTGGTGGCGTCGTCTCTCTCAGCGAAACTGACATCACGTTTTATGGTGAGATTGTCCACACACTTGATGGGGCCATTGGCGCGACATTCTTGACTACGATGGTCCACGCCGAAGCCAAAACGGGTAGAACCTATCCATGGCCAGAGCGGACCCGGGCGCTAGCTGCTGCCATGATCGTAGAGGTGCCTAAACATGGCAGTCCACGTTCGATTGCGTTTGATAGCCCGACGGTCCTATTTGAAGCCGAAACTTTGGTGGCGCGTGGCTTTCAACAAGTCGGTTTATCTGCCGTGCGCATCGAAGATGTGGATGTGTTCAACCGCCTCTATCCTGAAGGCATGATCGGTCGCGTCTCAACGGCCGTACCGAACCTGATGACGGCTTGGCGCGATCAAGCCACAGCTGAGTTGAGTGCCCAAGACGGCCAGCCCCGTAAAGCCGGTGCTGCGGTTCTTGAATATCGGTTGGATTATCAAAGCTGGCCAGGGGCGGGTGACTTTATGGCGGTCTATACTGGCGTGGCTGAGGTGGCCGAAAAAACCAACACGCTCAAGCATGTCTTGACCCATCCCGTCACGGGCGAAGTCTTTTGTATTTGCGAGGCTGTGGCTGTGACCTTTGACCTGGTCGCCCGGAAAGTCATTCCGATCCCACCGCAGTCGCGGGCACGTTTGGAAGAGCGCCTGATTAAACCGATTGGATGAGCTCAATGAGTGCCTTTGAGCAGGCTTCTGGCTTTTCCATCGGCAGAAAGTGGCTGGTCTCTGGGATTGTGTCGACCTGAATGCCACTACGGGTCAGAAGCGGGATCAGTGTCGCGACCGTTGTGGAATGCCGCGCACCCCGCAACAAACGGCCCGGTACGTTCAACGCCTTGATCGCTTGAAGTGGATAATGGCGTTGGCCGGCAAAGCAGGCTGCTTCAAAGGCTGGGGCACAGGACAGGCGGACTTGACCGTCGGGCATGTCGGTAAAGCCATCCTCGCAATAATCTGCCAGCATGGCGGTCGGCCAAGACTTAAAAGCCCCCCGCCCAGTATAGGCGTCTAAGACGGCTTGCCGGCTCGGGAACATCGCTCGCCTACGACCTGCTGCCTTCGCGAGTGGAAATTGGCTGCGCCACAGGCCAAACACCCAAGGCATATGGGCGTAAAAGTAAAAAGGGGCGGGTGCTAACACTGGGTCAAAAAGGCAAATACCCTTTACCAAGTCTGGCCGCAGTGCACTTGCCAACAAGCTGGAGGTGCCGCCCATGGAGTGGCCGGCGAGGACTGTTCCCTGCGGCGCGATTTGATCGAGGAGGGCGGCGATGTCGCGGGCAAAGCGATTCCAGTTATCTTGCCGGTCTGGGTCGTCTGGCAAATGGCTGCGGCCATGGCCGCGCAAGTCAAAGGCCGCGACCGGACGACCAATGGCGCCGGCTACAGGCTGTAATATCTGACGATAGGTGGAAGCGCAAAACCCGTTCGCGTGAAAGAAGACCAATGCGGGGGCTTGATCCATTTGCGATGGCGTGGCCCACTTTAGACCCGCCATCGTGCCCTCAGCCAAAGTTTGGACGAGGCGCGTTTCAACAATTTGTCCCACTCGCAATCTGCTTCCCGGGTTTCGGTTCGGTGCTTACAGGCTGCCAAACACGCGCTTTAAAAGATCTGTCCCTCGACGGGCAGGATCACGACGGATGCCACGTTCTTCTTCGCCAATATAGACAAACAAGCCGTCCAGTGCGCGGTCTACGGCAAAACCGATCAATTGGTTCTTAAGGGGGTTGTCTAAAACAACAGGTGGAGGTGGTGGCGGCGGCGGGGGAGGCACGGGAAGTGTCGTCACTGCTTTGGATTTCGTGGCACCAACTTTTGCTTTGGTGGCCACGGTGGCAGCTTTTGGCGGCGGCGCGATAGGGGCAAGGACTTCTGGCGGTGCCGGCACTGGCAAGGTGATTGGCGCGCCGGAATAATTCTTCAGGCTACCCCAGCCACCCAAACGCTCAATCTCTGACCCGTAGCGGGATTGAATACGGTCGAGTGCGGGACCCGCGCCAGACGCTTGGACCGCTTCGGCCATCGGTGGTGTCATCAAAGCCATCAGACCGGCATAGGATTTGGCCTTTAATAGCTCCGTCCCGGCTGTATCGCCGCCGCGCAGCACCTGCAAAACATCCTCAATGGTGAGACTACGGATGGTATCGACAAAGATAGAGCCAGCTTTTGGCATCATGGATTCCGCAGAACGATTGAGACGCAATTGGAAATTGTCGAGCGGCACGCTTAAGCGCAGAGGGCTTAAGCGCTTTTGTAATGACGCCAGTGGCTCTGGCAAAGGAATGCGTACCCGTTTGTCGCCCCAGAAACCGTCTGTCTTGCCAAGGCGGCCAACAGCAGCCCCCGCGCCTTGCAGCAGCGCGGCGCGAATCCCTGCTTCGCCTTCATTGCCAGAAGAGGCGCTCAATAGATCATCGTCCAAACTAGGCAGAGCATTGGGTAAACCTGCGCGCTTGGCCGCAGCGGCTTTGGCCAATTCCTCCAGCATCTGGCCTGCACTTTGGGCTTGGGCGTAGGAGCCGAAACCGGCACTTAAGCCCAAGACTGCCCATAAAAGGTTGCGGCGCTGAACCCCGTCTTGGTTTGACATTGCGCTATCTCCAGAACATCGACGACTCACGAACGATGTTGCCTTGACTTTGGACTTGAACCAAGACCCAATTAGGGCACATGATGACCTCAAGCCAGACTTGTTGTAGGCTGGTGTAGTAGAAGACAAAAGTCCATTGAAAAGAGCTTAAGCTCTGACGGCCAAAGGGAACGCAACCATGTACGACACCGAGTCCACACCGACATCAACCTGCTTTGATGTGACCATCGCAGATCACATCGCCCATATTCAAATGAAGCGGCCTGAAGCCTTTAATTCGATGACTCGCGATTTCTGGAACGAACTGCCCAAGATCGTCAAAGATATCAATGATAATTCGCGTGCCCGTGTGATCGTGATCACATCAACTGGAAAGCATTTCTGCGCCGGTATGGATTTGAGCGTCTTCGCCAGCGGCGACGGTGTCACGCAAGGTTCTGTGTCCGATCGCGAGACGCGCGGCGAAAGCTTCCGTCTGCATGTGCATCATCTCCAAAACACGTTTACCTGCTTAGATGAAGCCCGGATCCCTGTATTAGTCGCTGTGCAAGGTGGCTGCATCGGTGGGGCTGTCGACTTCATTTCGGCTTGTGATATTCGTTGGGCCAGTGCGGACGCCTTCTTCTGCATCCAAGAAATCAATATCGGCATGACGGCTGACGTCGGCACTTTCCCGCGCTTGTGCAAACTTATCCCAGAAGGCTGGATGCGCGAATTGGCCTATACGGGTCGCAGGCTGACTGCCGCGAAGGCCAAAGAAATTGGGTTGGTCAATGAGGTGTTTGACACCCATGAAGACTTAGTCGCCCATGTGATGGAAACTGCGCGTGAAATTGCATCCAAGGCACCCTTGGCAGTGACGGGTTCTAAGGTGATGATCAATTATGCGCGCGATCATTCGATCCGCGATGGATTGGATTATATTGCCACTTGGCAGGCAGGCATGTTTAGCCCCGCTCATATGGCAGAGGCCTTCCGTGCCAATGCGGCGAAGGAGCCCGGGAATTTCCCAGAACTGTTGCCATTACGTAATCGGATGTAGTTATCCCCATTCAGGATCAGAGTCTTAGCGTGTTTTTAGCGCGGAAGTTAACTCCGCTTTGAAGCTTTTGTGTCATCCTAAGGTATGACACAAACTCTAAATGTTCGCTCTTGGCTCTGGTCCGCTCTTATACTTTCGGTTGTTGGAACGATCGTTGGTGCAGCAATCGCTCTGTCTGCCGTGCGGAATTTGTCCTTACAAGCAGAGCGTTTGGCCAAATTTGAGCGGACATGGAGCGAGGCAACTTGGGTCGATCAGCGCGTAACCGAAGCCGCCGATGACTTTGCCCAAATGGGTCGTCCCGAAGATCGTGAGCGCTTTGTGGCGCTAAATGAGCCGCGCGAGGCTTTGATTGAAAAGGCCATTCAGTTGGCACCAAAATCAACGAAAAAAAACGCGTTCGCAGCGATCTATATAGCGACTCGGGAAATGGGTGCGATTGAGGATTCGGCCGTTTTACTCGCTGCAGCGGGTCGTCAGGCCGACGCCAAGGCGCTGTTACAGTCTCAATCCTATGCCATCGCTGGAAAAAGGAAAGCGCGTCAATTGGAAAAGGCTCGGCGCGAAATCGCGGCCAGCCTAAAAGTGGAAATCGATGCAGCCTTCTTTTTGTTGAGTGGAGGCCTCGCCGCTCTCTTGGCCTGTATGGTGGGGGCAGGCATATGTTGGGCTCGGGTCGCCGCATTATTCCGTGGCCAAGCGCAAGATTTGGTAGAAGCCCGCGATGCACTGGCGCTGCATGCAAGCACCTTGGAAGCTAGGATCGACGAGCGTACGCACGATCTGGAAATGGCCAAGACCGCTGCTGAAGCTGCTGACCACGCAAAATCGGCCTTTTTGGCGCAAATGAGCCATGAAATTCGTACACCTATGAATGGTGTTCTAGGCATGGCTGATGCGCTGTCGCGTACGCCTTTAGACGATCGTCAATTGCGGATGTTGGCCGTGATTCAGGACAGCGGCGATACGTTGTTGGCGTTATTGAATGACGTGCTGGATATTGCCAAGATCGAAGCGGGTAAGCTTGCTTTGGAGTCGCTCGATTTCAGCGTGATGGAGGTCGTGCGCTCGACTGAGGCTATGTTCACGCTACGGGCGCACCAGAAGGGCATCAGCTTTGCCGTGAATCTGGATCAGAGCGCCGATATCTGGTGTTTGGGCGACCCAACGCGGATTAAGCAAGTTCTATACAACCTCGTTTCCAATGCCGTAAAATTCACTCAAGTCGGTAGTGTCCTTGTGACCATCGCTGCTGAAGACGTAGGTGAAGGCCGCCGCGCACTTTCATTTGCGATTAAAGATACCGGGATTGGTATTGAGCCCGAGGTCCAGAATCGTTTGTTTGAGCGCTTCAGCCAAGCCGAGACCGCAACCAATCGTAAGTTTGGTGGCACGGGCCTTGGCCTTGCGATCTGTAAGCAATTGGTGACGCTTATGGACGGCCAGATTGATGTGGAAAGCCGCGTCGGCGAGGGTTCTGTTTTCCGCTTTACGGTCACCATGCCGTTAGGCGTGGCACCCGAGCGCACTGATGCTGGCCAATTTGAAGAATCTCATGCTCAAGGTGGTGCAGGCGGAAAGTCAGTTCGCGTTCTTGCTGCCGAAGATAATGCGCATAATCGCCTCGTCCTACAGATGTTCCTCGAGCAAGTTGGCATTGAGCCGGTCTTTGCAGAGAACGGCGAAGTTGCGGTGGAGCTCTGGAGCCAAGACAAGTTCGACTTGATCTTGATGGATGTGCAAATGCCAATCATGTCCGGCCCAGAAGCGACGGCGCAAATCCGTGCACTGGAACAGGTGCAAAAGCGCGAGCGGACGCCAATCATCGCCTTGACGGCAAATGCCATGACCCATCATGTGCAGGAGTGCTTGGATGCAGGTATGGATGCCCATGTCGCCAAGCCGATCCGACCTGAAGTCCTATTTGCTGCGATCCATCAAGCCTTGTCCGGCGAAGTAGAGGGGGACGCGCCAGCCCTGTTGGCTGAAGCCAGCTGAGCTTAGCCCAATAAAAAAGGCGAACCGGTTAGGGCTCGCCTTGTCTATAAGCTGCTGAGTTTATCAGCCTGCTATGGCGGGCTCTATGATCAAGTTGGGTCAGGGTTGAGCGCCAACACTTAATCAGATCCCGATTAGGGTTTATTTTGCTGCAGCATTGCAAGCAGCGATGCCTGCTTCGTCTAGGTTCGAGCTGCCAACGGCGAAGCTGGCTACAGGGCCGAGCGCGCGAGCAACTTGGCGGCAGTCGCGAACTTGTGCGGTCTTGCGGTCCAGCACGGAGGTGCAGGTGTCGCCTGCGCAGCTCCAAGCGGCGCCCAAAACGATAATGCTGTCAGAAGCTTCGGCAACAGGGGTTTTCAGTTTTACAACAACATTGTTGTAAGCAGCAAAGGCTGCAGTAGCGGTCAAAGCAAACGCAAATCCGGCGACAAGTGTCTTGAAGCGCATGGGGAGGCTCCTAAAAAAGAGGTTTCAGAATAACGGGCTTTTTGTCCTCGTTGACTTGTACCTAGCCCTTGGCATGAAAGGTTGCAAGAGAAAAATGAACATACTGTATTTTATTCAGCAGTCACAATTTTGTTAGAGAGCGTGAGCGCGTCCTTGGAACGGCTCACAAATCAGTTGCAACGCCTCGCCCTGTCGATAAGGTCATGTGTAAAGCCCGAAGATGTCAAAAATGCAGGGCCAAAATGCAGGGGAACTACGCCATGGATTTCACCATACCTAAGGACATCGCAGATTATTTGGTTGAGCTGGATGAATTCATCGAGCGTGAAATCAAGCCCTTAGAAGAAGCCGACGACAATATCCGCTTCTTCGACCATCGCCGTGAATATGCGCGCACCGACTTTGAGAACCAAGGCTTGCCGCGCCACGAGTGGGAAGCTTTATTGGGCCAAGCACGCCGTCGAGCAGATGATGCTGGCCACTATCGCTTTGCCCTACCGGCTGAGTTCGGCGGCAAGGATGGCAGCAACCTTGCGATGGCGATCATCCGAGAGCATTTGGCGAAAAAGGGTTTAGGCCTGCATAATGACTTGCAGAATGAGCATTCCATCGTTGGCAACATGCCGGGTGCTTTGATGCTGCGCGACTTTGGTACGCCGGAGCAGAAGGCCAATTTGTTACCCAAAAGCCTGCGCGGTGAGTTTATCGCGACCTTCGGCCTAACAGAACCTAATCATGGGTCTGACGCTACCCATATGGAGAGCACAGGTGTCCGCCAGACGCGAGATGGCGTTGAAGGCTGGCTGCTCAATGGCGAAAAAATGTGGATCACAGGGATGCATGTCGCTACACATTGCATGTTCTTTGCCCGCACGAGCGGAAAAGCAGGGGAAGCGCGCGGTATCTCCTGCTTCTTTGTGCCTGCCGACGACCCCGGCGTGAAGATCGAGGAATATCTGTGGACTTTCAATATGCCGACCGATCATCCGCGCGTCAGCTTTAAAGACGTTTGGGTGCCCGATAGCGCTATATTTGGCCCCCCCGAATTTGGCTTGGCCTTGGCGCAACACTTCGTCCATGAGAACCGTATCCGCCAAGCCGCATCCTCCTTAGGGGCGGCTGTCTATTGTATCGAAGAAAGTGTGGCTTATGCCCGCGAGCGTAAACCGTTTGGCGAAGCCCTAGCGAAAAACCAAGCCATTCAATGGCCTTTGGTAGAACTTGCCACCCAAGCTGAAATGCTTCGCCTTCTCATCTATAAGACAGCTTGGGAAATGGATCAGATGACCAAACCAGAAGTCGAAAAGCGCCTATCGGACAAGGTATCCATGTGTAATTTCTGGGCCAACCGCCTATGCTGTGAGGCGGCCGATCAAGCCATGCAGGTTCATGGTGGCATCGGCTATTCCCGCCATAAGCCGTTTGAGCACATCTATCGCCATCATCGCCGCTATCGCATTACCGAAGGCAGCGAAGAGATCCAAAAGCGTAAAGTGGCAGCTTGGCTGTTTGGCTATGCTGGCCCCAAGAAGCAGCTCTTCACGTCATAAGGTCATGGAAACGCAGTGAAACGCTGCGTGGCTGACTTGCGTTACGCGTGGGTTGAATGTTCCTTGGTTCCATGGGGCTATTTGACGAGATCGAGCCAACTTACGATGCGATGCAGGCGATCAAGAAATTGCCGCCTGACGATCCTATCATTGTTTTGTCCTTGCTACGATTTCGTCATGACCTTGCCGATGGCCGTTCAGACGCCGCTTGGCGCGACTATCAAGATGGCATCGGCCTGGTTCTGACTGAATATGGCGCTAAGCGCGTGACCCATGGGGTTGTGGCGCTTGATCTGGTTGGCCCGAAAGGTCAGTGGGATGTGGTTGGGGCCTTTTGGTACCCCAATCCAAAAGTTCTCTGGCGCTTTATGTCGGATGAGCGTGTGATCGACCTTATCAAGATCCGCCGGAAGGCGGCGGACGATGTCACCATGATGATCCTGACCGATCAGACAAACGCCTTTGCTGGCGGTTAAGCGGCTTTTGCCGTCTCAAACGCCTGTTCCAACACCGCTAATTCTTCCGCCATCATATCCGCTAAGGGCTGCACGTCTGGGAAGATATTGGCCCCGGCGATCACACCGACTTCCAATTGATCCTGATAGCCTTGAACCGTAATGTTGATCGACATGCCGTGGGCTGGGATCGAAACCGGCCACAAGTGCAACATCGTGGCACCCGCAGCGTAAAGCGGGATCGGCGGGCCGGGTACGTTGGATACGATCACGTTCGCACTTGGTGGCAAAACATCGGACAAGCCGGATCGACCATACAGAAGCGAACCAATCTGCATGGCCATCGGCGCACCCAATACGGAGGCATTTGTAAAGTTCGGGATAAAATCCTTTAGCGGGCTCACGACAGACTTGGCTTGCACAGAATCAGCGATGATCGCGGTCAGGCGCTCTTTTGGATCCGCAATATGGGTTGCAATTGGGCAGGACATGGCAAAGGCCTGATTATTGGTATCGGAATTGCCATCTTCACGCAGCGATATTGGCACCATTGCCACCAACGGCTTGTCGGGCAGCGCCCCAATGGACAGGAGGTGACGACGCAAAATCCCGCTGGCGAGTGCCAACACCACATCGTTGAGTTTACCACCTGCCGCTTTCGCAACAGCCTTCGCCCGCTTGATCGACAAAGTCGCCGTCCCGAAGGCACGTTCGGAGCTGATCGCCTTGTTAAAAGGCGTGCTAGGCGGGATCAGCTTGGGGAATTCCTTCAGCTTGCTGACATCGAGAAGGCCCGGCAGCACGCTACCAGCCGTTTTCAACATAGCGGGCAGATTGGCGACCGTTTTCATGCCAACTTCCACTTGATCCACCACGTGATCTAGCAAGGTGGAGCCGAAGTCCGTCTTGCCTGTCCGCTTCAGCGCAATCGGGCTCGCTGCAGCCTCCTTATCGAAGGGGCGCTGCCACAAATTGGCATAAGTATTCATAACAGAGGCCGCAACTTCGCGGGCGCGGCCCTTCTTCTTAGACTTTCCGCCCGTCTCCTCTGGCTCGCCAGCCTTTGCCGCTTTCGACCGTGGGGCAGGGTTTGGCGAGAGATCATATACGATCTGCGAGAGGGCAACGCCGGCCCCGCCGTCGATCAAGGCATGGTGCAGCTTGGCATAAAGGCCAACGCGATTGCCGGGCAAATTCTCAAATACGTAGAATTCCCACAAAGGCCGGGCACGGTTTAGAAGCTTTGCGTGCATCCAGCCGACAATCCGGCGCAAAGTGGGCATGTCGCGCGGTTCAGGTAGGCTGCCGCGGAAGATGTGGCGGTTAATGTCAAACTGCTCGTCATCGATCCAGGAAGGATGGTCGAGATCTAACAATGTGCGCGAGAGCTTCTTGCGCAACATGGGGACTGCGTCGAGCCGGCCTTCGATTTGAGCCTTAAAGGCCTCAAAATAGTCGCCCGTATAACCATCCGGGAGTTGGAACAGCGAGAGGGAGCCAACATGCATCGGCATTTCCGGCGTTTCCATATACAGAAACGAGGCGTCCAAGGACGATAGACGGACCGCGTCACCCATGTTTTTCCCCCCGTTGCCGGTGCACTTGCTCTGCGCCTGATCCTGCTCCGCCCAAACCTCGTCAGGCTGACCTTCAGTCAACCACGGACCAGCAGGGTCTGCAAGGTGTCAGATGGCTTTCCCCTTCACTCACCCATAAGCGAGGGAAAACGGTCCATTCTTGGCAAAGGGCTTGAAGGTGCCCGCTGGTTGGGCCAAGCGGTCAGCCGTGGCCCAGAAGGCCGCTGGATTGACACCAATCCCGACATGGCTTGCCAAGCGAATTTCAATCGTCTCCGCATTGTCGGCTGGCTTGGCGATACAAGTCTTCCAATTAACGATCCCGTCCAACTTAGTATAAATGGACGAGTTTGGAACCGGTAGATCGCCTGCAATCTGCTCCAAATCGCCGGGCCGGGCAGGGCCTTCGTTAGACAGAAGATCGTATAGTTTCTTGGCACTGGTCGCATGAATGTCCGCGGCAAATGGGCTGCCCAGTGTGATCACGCTGCGTACTTTGTCTGGCATCACGAGCGACAAATAGCGGGCAAATACCCCGCCTAGGCTCCAACCAACAATGGATACCTTACGGTCGGACTTAGCATGAATGTGTTCGACAAGGCCTTCGAGAACGTCGCGCATCTTATAGAATTTGCCGAGATTTTGCCCTTGGCCCCAGCCATGGGTTTCATAGCCGAGCTCGTCCAAAAACTGACGAATTGGCTTAGTGGAGCGGTCGCTGGCTAAAAATCCGGGTAAAACCAGTACAGAATGGCCATCGCCGCGCGGCGCATGGCGCAAAATGCTGCGGGTTGCAAAGGTAGCGGCCAGTTCTACAACCCCGCGCCCCTCAACAAGGGTGAGCGCCAGTGGCGGTGGCCGTAACTTCGTTGGAGCTTCAGACTTCTGGCTCTTTTGCGTTGAATGAACGCGCTTTTTTGGCGTGGCGGCATTAATCGCGGCAGCAACCATGGTCTTACACTCCCAGTCTTATCGACAGCCAATTGGCAAAGGTCTGCCATTCTTTGGGGCAGTCTTGCCCACAACATTTAACAAACGTGACACTGCCTACCCGCCCGGTCAACCAGTGGGTGCCCACACTTGGAACGCGCCTTCTAACTTTTCAACCACAAGGCCACCTGATGGTTGTGTGTCTGTCCTGCTTGGCTAGTTTAAGAGATTGGAGGTGGGGGAGGATAAGGGCGCGCAGTGAACTACTTGGTTAGCTCTTTTTCCTGCGGCGGCGGGCAGTGGCTTGAAGGCCCCAACCGCAGTTCAGGGTTTCCCCTGACACAATAAAACTCTAGGTCTGAGCCTATGGTTGGATTGATTGATCGCGATAGCCGGGTGTGGGCCGTTTTGGGGCCAACCAATACGGGCAAGACCCATCTGGCGGTGGAGCGTATGCTGGGCCATCCGACGGGGATGATCGGTTTGCCTTTGCGGCTGTTGGCGCGTGAAGTCTATGACCGCATCGTCAAGCAAAAGGGCGTCGGCCATGTTGCGTTGGTGACGGGGGAGGAGCGGATTGTTCCAGCTTCTGCACGCTATTTTGTGGCCACCGTGGAGGCCATGCCACTTGACCGGCCCTTTTCCTTTATTGCCATTGACGAAATCCAACTCTGCGCCGATCCCGAGCGCGGCCATATCTTCACCGACCGTTTGCTGCGGGCGCGTGGTCAGGCCGAGACGATGTTCCTAGGCTCAGACACCATGCGGCCGATGATTCGCGCTATGATCCCGGGCATCGAGATTGAACGTCGTGAGCGTTTGTCGACCTTGACCTATACTGGCATCAAAAAGATCACCAAGCTAGCGCGGCGTAGTGCTATCGTCGCGTTTAGCCAGGAGGAAGTTTATGCCATCGCCGAGCTGATCCGGCGCCATAAGGGTGGTGCCGCAGTGGTCATGGGCGCGCTTAGCCCACGCACCCGCAATGCACAGGTCGCGCTTTATCAATCCGGTGAAGTCGACTTTCTGGTCGCAACCGATGCGATTGGCATGGGCCTTAACATGGATGTCGATCATGTGGCCTTCGCGAGCCTGTCGAAATTTGATGGGCGGCGCCACAGGCCCTTGCGTGCAGACGAGATCGCGCAAATCGCCGGGCGTGCGGGCCGCTTTCGGACTGATGGGACATTTGGCGAGACCGCTGACTGCCCTGACCTTGACACCGAGACCGTCGAGCGGGTCGAAGGACATCAGTTTGAGCCTGTTGATGCACTGGAATGGCGGACGTCTGACCTTGATTACCGTTCGTGCCAGGCATTGATTGCCTCACTCGAAGCACCATCGCCACATCCGTCGCTCAAACGCTCCCGCGGCGCGATTGATGAGGAGGCGTTTCGCCGTTTGGCCGTTCTAGAGTGGGTCCAGCCGCTCACGCGGTCGTCCGTCGGTGTGCGGCGCTTGTGGGATGCATGTCAGCTGCCTGATTTTCGCAAAGCCCCCCAAGATGAGCATGTTCATTTGATTGAAGGATTGGCCGAACACCTGCTTAAGCCTAAGGGATTGGTACCATCGGACTGGTTCGCGCGTCGTGTGAACGAGCTTGATCGAACCGATGGCGATATTGAACAAGTGCAACAAAGATTGGCAGCAATCCGTACTTGGACCTATGTCGCCAACCGTTCTGACTGGGTTGATGAAAATAGACACTGGCAAGGCCAGACACGGGTGATAGAAGACCGTCTATCTGATACACTCCACGAGCGCTTGATGCAGCGCTTCATTGATAAGCGTACCTCCGCCCTATTGAAGGGCCTTAAACGGGAAAATGCCATGGAAGTTGACGTAAAAGAAACCGGCGAAGTGACTGTGGAAGGCCATGCGATTGGCCGTCTCGTCGGTTTGCGTTTTCAGGCAGATCCCGAAGCCACAGGGCTTGAAGAACGCGCCGTGAAAAATGCGGCGTTCCAAGGCTTGCGGCCCGAGCTAACGCGCCGTCTTGAGGCGATTGCGACCGGCGGCATCAATGACTTTGTGTTGTCTGATCTAGGTGTCGTGATTTGGCGCGGCGATGAGATTGCCAAGCTGATGGGTCGCCAGCCCTTGTTGAAGCCGCGCGCGGTGATGATTGGCGGCGAGCTGGGCCCAGAAGACGTGTTAAAGCGCGCCCAAGAGCGGCTCGACAATTGGTTGCTCGAAATCGTGGCGCGTGACTTGGTGCCACTAAAAGCTTTGGCCGAAGCCGCAGAAGGCGAGAGCTTGAAGGGCTTGGCCCGTGGTGTCGCTTATCGGGTTGCCGAAGCTGGCGGGGTGATGGACCGGACCGAGCTCGATGCCGATCTCAAGCAATTGTCGCAAGATGACCGCAAAGCTCTGCGTGCCGTGGGCTTGCGCTTTGGCCGCGCTAACATTTATGCGCCAGCACTTCTTAAGCCACGCCCTGCAAGGTTACATGCGCTGTTCGCCTTCTTTGCCGGCGGTGGCGACCCCAGTTTTAGCGCACCTTTTCTGCCACCTTTAGGGGTGACGAGCTTTACCTTGACGAGCCCAGTTGAAGCCAAGCCATTAGCGGCTGCGGGCTTCCGTGCCTTTGGCCAACGCGCTGTGCGCCTTGATATCGTCGACCGGATTGCGGATGCTTTGTTTGAAGCTGCCGAAGCAGCCAAGGGGCCTTGCGTTTTCCCGGCTGTAATCGTGTCGCTGCTGGGGGCCTCCAACGAAGATGCTGAAGCGGTTGTTGAAGCTCTGGGCTGGGAGAAGTTTGAGACGACGCGCCCGGTGAAAGCCGCAGAAGCGCCAGCGCCAGAGTCTGTGGTGGAGTCTGTAGTGGAGTCTGTGCCAGAGATTGTTGATCCCGTCACTGAAGCGGCGATTGACGCCGAGGTCAACGAAGGCGGCACGCCTGACGTCGTGCCTACGCCAGAAGCAGAGGTTGAAGCGCTAGCAGAGCCAGTCATCGAAGCGAGTCCTGAACCTGAAGCAGTGGAAGCGACTGAAGCAGTTGAAGCAGATGAAGCCGAAGTCACCGAGTCTCCGACGATGGAGACCGTCACCCTGTGGCGTCGCAAGCGCGCCAAACCACCGCGCACCGATCAACGTCCGTTTAAGCGCGGCGCTCCAAGTCGGGCACCTAACCCGCGCCCTCAAGGACAAGCGACAGGTGAAGCACCGGCGCGCGAAGCCCGTCCGCCGCGTGATGAAGCGGCTCGGCCCGCTCAAGGTCAGCGCCGCGATGGCAATCGTCCGCCGCGTGAAGGCGGGTTTAAGCGGCCAGAGGGTGGTCGTCCGCCGCATCGCGGACCAGAAGGGCGCAGCTTTGCCGCTGCCCCGCCGCGTTCAAATACGGGAATTGGCGCGGCGATCGATCCCAACAATCCGTTTGCGGTTTTGGCGGCTTTGAAGTTGACGGCTGAGCCGGCCAAGCAAGCCAAAGGTAGCCCACCTTCCAAGAAGCATCGTGGCAATAAGCCCAAGAAGGCAGCCGGCACGCCTGCTCCCGCCGTGGAGCCGCAATCTGAATGAGCGAAGAGGCCGATCGCGCCCGGCTGGATGTCTGGCTCTGGCGCGCCCGCTTTTTTAAGACCCGCAGCTTGGCGAGCGAATTTGTCTCTCGCAAAGGGGTTCGCCTTGCGCGAGGCGGTTTGGCTGTGCGTAAGATTGACAAGCCAGGCTATACAATCGCGCCGGGTGATGCTTTGGCTTTTGCTATTGCAGGCCACCCCTACCATGTAGAAATTCTCGCTCTAGGTGTGAGGCGAGGGCCAGCATCTGAGGCTGTTCTGCTCTATAATACCGCAATCAGCCGGGACGAGGTTGACCTTTCTGGTCAGCGCGGTCACATCGGCGCCGAAAAACTGTTGAGGAGCCACCGCTAGGACCATGACCTACATCGTGACCGACGCCTGCGTGAAGTGCAAATACATGGATTGTATCGAAGTATGCCCCGTAGATTGCTTCTACGAAGGCGAGAACTTTTTGGTGATCCATCCCGATGAATGTATCGATTGCGGCGTGTGCGAGCCAGAATGCCCCGTGGATGCCATTAAGCCCGATACGGAAGATGAGCCCGACGGCAAGTGGCTGAAGGTCAATTCGGACTATGCCAAGATCTGGCCTAACATCACGGTGAAGGGTGAGCCCCCCGCAGACCGCGATGACTTTGCCAAAGAAGATGGCAAGTTTGAGAAATATTTCTCGCCCAACCCCGGCGAAGGCAATTAAACGGCGGGCCTGTGAGCCCGCTGCCAAGCCCCCCTTCAGGAAGGTCGCGAGGCCTTTGGAGTTAGTCCGATGAATTGGTCCAAGACCTATGACGGCGCAGAGCCGATGCGCGTCAATAAATGGATGGGTCAAACCGGGGTCTGCTCGCGCCGTGAAGCCGAAGCCTTGATCGATGCAGGGCTAGTCTCCATCGACGGCGAAACAATTGCCGATATGGGCCGGAAGATCCAGCCCGGTCAGACCTTGACCATTGCCGAAGCTGGCAAATCACAATTGGACAATCGCTTCTCCATCGTCATCAATAAGCCGCCGGGCATCGTCTCTGCCCACCCAGAGCCCGGCCAAGTGCCGGCGATTCGCTTGCTAACCGCTGAAAATCTGATCGGCACCTCCGACATCATCCCAGACGATGAGATGAGCTTAGCGCCCGTGGGTCGCCTGGATATGGACTCACGCGGGCTTTTGGTTCTCTCCGAAGATGGTGTGCTGGCCAAAGCCTTGATCGGGCCCCAGTCTGGCCTCGAGAAGGAATATCTGGTCGCGATTGAAGGGATCATCACCGAGTGGGCCTTACAAAAGCTCCGCTACGGGTTAGTTCTCGACGGTCGTCAGTTGAAGCCCGCCGTGGTGGAAGTTATTGGCCGCTATCGCTTGCGTTTCATTCTTACCGAAGGGCGGAACCGGCAGATCCGGCGAATGTGTGAAGCGGTTGGTCTTTTTGTTGTCGATTTGTGTCGCATTCGGATCGGTTCCTTGACGTTAGGTGACCTGCCAGAAGGCAAATGGCGCTTGTTAACTGCGGCTGAGCGTCTGGCCCTGATTGGTGGCGCGCAGCCAGCCACACCAAACTAGCCTAGAGGTAACGTCCGGGGCTGTCGCATCCTGTGCGCTTCACTTTCTGAATTATTTATGATATATGAACGGCGCTGGTGCAGTCCTGCACAGCATTCTCTGGTGGACCCCAGCCTTACGAAGCAAACAAACACAACATCGTAACGATCTTTTTTAGGAAAGCGCGTGGCGGTGCAAGTGGATTTTTGTCTCTGGCGGGCTGGCATGGTGCGAGGGTGAGTTCGCGATGAGCGACGTTAAGAAGACAACATTCCAAACAGGTGACTATGTGGTGTATCCAGCGCATGGCGTTGGCCGGATCACCGGGATCGAATCCCAAACAGTAGCAGGCATGAGCCTAGAAGTTTTCGTCATTGCGTTTGATCAAGACAAAATGACTCTGCGCGTTCCTACGTCGAAAGTAAAAACCGGTGGCCTGCGGGCGCTGTCCGGCCCTGCCATTATGGACGACGCTTTGAAGACCTTGACCGGTCGTGCGCGCATCAAACGTGCCATGTGGAGCCGCCGTGCCCAAGAGTATGAAGCCAAGATCAATTCTGGCGACTTGATCTCGATCGCCGAAGTCGTTCGTGACCTGCATCGTGCGACCGACCAGCCAGAGCAATCCTATTCTGAGCGGCAATTGTACGAATCCGCGCTCGACCGTATGGCCCGTGAAGTGGCTGCAATCGAAAGCGTCAACCGCGAAGAAGCCATCAAGAAATTGACTGGCACCTTGGCAACCCGCGCCGCATAAGCTCCTTTCGTCTCGGAAGAGTAATTGGTCCCGGCTTGGTTTCACCAGCCGGGATTTTTTGTGTTTGGGTGGTGCATCTCACTTCTCGTCTAGACCCATTTTGGTGGAAACCGTGTTTCACCAAAATAGATCGTCTAGGATTAGCGCGACATCTACACAAACGCGTGCCAAAAGGACCACGTGAGCCACGAGCTGCGCATGTCACCGCGTACAGATGCGCAGCTAGTGCTGCGCGCTCCTCTTTCTCCCATCCCAACACTCATAGCCCCGCGCGGAAAACCACCGGGGGTGCACCTTGTAGAGGGGCCGGGGCGCGTGGTGCGCGCCAAATAGGGGGTGGGCCAGATTAACGGACTGGCCCGGAATACGACGCAAAGCATGCGCCCCGGCTGAAATAAGTCTGTGTGCCCAAGGGAGGATCATGAGCCCTCCTCGGTGGTGACATTTCCCCCGCCTGTACATAAAGACCTTGAAAGAGTGGGTTTAGAACTCATTCAAGGAGAACCCGCGAGTTTTGTTTCAAGCCTATTGAAAGACCTGACCTCCGGCTTCACACGGCAGTCGGGCTCAAGCACACCGGGCATAAGGACGAGCTAATCCTTATGAAAACACGAGGCAGCCACGTCCACCCCGATTAACCCCGCTTATCCATCCCCAACCGGTGTCGCCGCTGCAGCAACAACGCCCTCTCGTCGGAGATGGGCTTAGGTTACGGGCGGTTTCGTGGGTGGGGGATAAGTTTTGTTTTGTCCCTGCTGAAACACCCCTTCACCGGCTTCGCCGGAGCTTCCCCGCGAGCGGGGAAGCGGCATCGGCAGCTTTTGGGGCGTAGCCGCTTCCCCGTTTACGGGGAAGCTGTCCCGGAGGGACTGAAGGGGTCTTCGCGTAGGAATAAAGCCCCACCCGCACCCCGATCTTGCCATCCTGCACAGGGGCAGTCATCATGCCGCTATGAAAACAGGTAACGTCCGACTCGACCGGCATGCTCGCCACATTCTCCTGAAAGAGATTGGCGGTCCCGGCCAGAAGCGGCTGGCAGAGGCGACTGTGGCGCTGGTCGGTGTAGGCGGATTGGGGGCGCCTGCTGCGCTTTATCTGGCCGCCGCTGGGGTTGGTCGCTTGATCCTGATTGATCCCGATGTGGTGGAGCTTTCCAATCTGCAGCGACAAATCCTGTTCAAAACAGAAGATGTGGGCGTTGATAAAGTCCGTGCAGGCCAAGCCGCGATCCAGCATTTGGACCCGGCGATTGAAGTGGAAGTGCAGGTGCAGCGCTTGGATGAAAGCAATGCCGAACGCTTGATTGCGGGTGCGGACCTTGTGCTGGATGGCACGGACCAGTTTCAAACCCGTTTTGCCGTCAATGCGGCCTGCCATGCGCTGGGCATTCCCTTGGTGTCTGGCGCGGTTGGGCGCTGGGATGGGCAAGTGGCGGTCTTTGGCTCTGGCCTCAGTAAGACCGACCCGCACGGTCAAGCCTTGCCCTGCTACCGTTGTTTTGTGCCCGAAGTCCCGCCCCAAGCCGAGACATGCGCAGAGATGGGCATTGTCGGCGCCTTGACGGGCGTGGTGGGCTCGATGATGGCGCTGGAAGCCATCAAATGGTTGACCAAGGCCGGCAAGCCCCTGATGGGGCGGCTATGGATGATGGATGGGCTCAGTGGTCAAAGCCGGACGGTGAGTTTGAGGGCCGATCCTGCCTGCCCCTGTTGTGGGGTTCATTAAGATGCGGGTGCTGGGTTTGTTGATGACCTGTGGGCTTTATCTGACTGCCCCTGCTGCCCAAGCCCAAACCCAAGACATGTGCGCCCTGATGGCGCGCAATCCCAGTTGGGCCGAAGCCGTGCGCTCAGCCTCTTTGACCTGGAAAGTCAGCCCCGGCACGATCCTGACCGTGATCGACCAAGAAAGTCGCTTCAAGGCCAATGCCAAGGGGGCAGGGGCGGTTGATGCCAATTCAGTCCGCAATTTTGGCTTTGCCCAAGCCAATCTTCGGACGTGGAACTGGTTCTTGCGCGATACGGGCCGAACCTCGGGTTCGCGTTCGAATTTTGCCATAGCGGCCGATTTTGTTGGCTGGCACTTCACCAAGATGGAAGCGCGGACCAAGATTCCGCGTAACCAATTCGTCTCGCACTATTTGATTTATAAGTTGGGGGAAGGTGGCTTTCGTCGTGGGGCACCTCAGCAGGCTCGCAGTTTGGCCTCAAGCTTGGCCGTGCGGGCGCAATTTCATGATCGTAAGCTCTGGGATTGTGGTTTCGGCGAAGTGGAAGACTCTGACGAAGAAAGCCCCGCAGCGGCACCTAACTAGTCTGGCTTTTTGGGTCTGAAGCCTTTGGAGGTGAGGCTCGTTTTGCGGGCGAGCGGCTTCCTCGGCTTATCCGGCTTTGGTTTGGCGGCGGATTGAGGCTTGTCACGAGCGGTAAAGCCACGGCGGGGTTTCTTGTCGCCTTCGGCCTCACCCTTTTTGCTGATCTGACGAACTTTCAAGCCTTGGCGCAGCGAGAGTGGCGCGCTCAATTGGCCTTTATCGGGATCAGCAAAGGCAGAGCCGAATTTCGTCAGGCGTTCTTCGACGCTGCCCAGAAACTCGGCTTCCCATTCGGTCAAACCCTCTTCGCTCAACTTCGCCTTATCTGCCGCCCGTTTCAGGGCCGACAGGGCGCGCTTGGTCAGGGCAGGGTCAACCCGTCGCGACAATCAAGCCTCAGATTTCGCCGACGGCTTCCAGATAGAGGTCGAGCATCATTTCTGCTTCAGCCCGATCATTGGCGTCTTGCTTGCGCAAGCGGATGACGGCTCGCAAGGCCTTGGTGTCAAAGCCTAAGGATTTGGCTTCGCCATAGACTTCCTTGAGTTGCTCAGCCAATTCGGTTTTTTCAGTTTCCAGCGTTTCGATGCGGGCAACAAACTGACGCAGCTTTTCCTTTGACGAAGAGGTCAAAGCTTGTGGGGCGGAAACGCGGTTGTCGTCGTCGTCGGCATCATACATGGTGGGAACCTCAAAGCATCAAGTCAGGGCTGGTATTAACCATCCTTCTAGCCTGCCTGCCTAAAGGTGCAATCAGGGCTCTGCACGAAACTGGGCAGAACTTCCCTCATAAACAGTATCGGTCGCATAGGCGCGGATAATGCCTTCAACTAAGTCCGGATCGACCCAATGGGGCATATGGCCGGCCTCTGGCACGCGGAAGCTTGTGGCATGGGGAATGTCGCGCTTCAAGCCTGCGGCATGAATGGCATTATAAACAATGACATCGCCTTGGCCCGAGACGATGGTGACGGGTAGCGTCAGGCTTGAATAACGCACGGCTTGCTTGCCCATTTCTGCGCTGCCAATCACCATATCTTCGGCATTGGCCTTATAGGCTTTGGGGCGGAAGAACAGCGGGGTGCCAATCTTATCGCCATAATCGGGTGGATTGACGGGCCCGGGCGCAAAGCCCCGCGCAATGCCCTGTGGGGCGAGCTTGGGACCGATCAAGGGCGGCAGGGTCCAGACCAATAGGTCGCCAAGGATAGGCCAGCCCGCGATGCGGTTCAGCCAGCTTGCCGATTTCTGCCACGGGTGCGAGGCGGGGGCCAAGAGGACGAGGGCTTTGACGAGCTCTGGATGGTCCAAAGCTAAACGCAAAATGACGCCCGATCCCCAGCTGTGGCCAACAGCGACCACAGGGCCAGAGGCGGTCTGGCGCAAAATGTCCGCGATGAAGGCTGCTTGTTCCCCCAAAGTGGCCGCATTCTTTGGGCGCCCAGAATAGCCAAGGCCTGGTCGATCTGGCGCAATCAAGCGCATATCTGTCAGACGATGGCCAAGCGCAGAGATCAGTTCGCGCCCGTTTGAGGCAGCACCATGCACCATAAGGACATCTGGCCCGCTGCCCTGTTCAATCACATGGGCTTTAACTCCACGCGCCGTGACAAAGCGGCCGATGGCCGGCCACGAGCGCTCAATCAACGCCAGTCGCAGCACGACGGAGATCAGCGTGAACACGCAGAGCGCTGCGGCCAGCACCAGAAAGGGCATGAGGCGAGAGAGGTCGTCTGGGCTCACAGCGATAATCCGTCTAATCGGGCTTCCATACGGATCAGACCTCGCTTGGCACCATCAAGATAGGGATGATAGAAAAGCGCTTCGCGATAAGCCGCTTGGGCACCACGGAAGTCGCCCAAATCTTCGCGCACAAGTCCAAGTCCGGTCCAAGCGGCAAAGTGGCGGGGCTCTAGGCGCAGTGCCCGCTTTAAGAGTGCTTCGGCTTGCACATAGTCGCCATCATCATACGCAATAGTTGCGAGGCGCGCTAAACCTTCTGCGAAACTGGGATCAAGCTCGGTGATCGAGGTCAAGGCCGTCCTCGCGGCTTCTTTGTCTTGCGCGTTCAGCGCGACACTGGCGCTTTCCATCAAGAAGGTGATGGTGGGGGAGGCATTGCGAGTCATGATCAGATAAATCTCGCCCTCATAGCGTGCAGCTTCTTCAACTGAGCCACTGCGCGCTAAGGCTTCGAAATAGGTGTTGAGCTTTTGGGCCGGTGGCGGGTCATAGATGGTTGGATTATCGACTTCAGGCGTCACCACGCCTGGCGTGATTGGGATGGAACCCGCCGGCAGGATTAAAAGAAAGGGCAAAAGTCGCAAGAACCGCATGGGCTTAGCTTTCACCTAAACCGACAAGTCCGTCAAACAGGAAGGCCCACGTCGCGCATTGCTTGGCGCAATCCCTCTGGGCCCTCAAACAAATGGGTCACAAAGCCGAAGGAGGCTGCTGCGGCGATATTGGCGGGCGAATCGTCGGTGAAGAAGACTTCTTCTGCAGCCAGGCCACCCATGCGTTTCAAGCTGATGTCGAAGATTGGCTTTAAAGGCTTGGCGGTTTTTTCATCGCCGGAAACAATGATGTCCTTAAAGTAGCGAGGGAAATCAAATGGGCCAAAGCAAGTCTCAACCATTTCGCTCGGCATATTGGTCAAGACATATTGGGGGATGTTGGCTGCAGCCAACTCGCTCACCAATTGGGTAGAACCCGTGATTTCGCCGGTAATCATCTCGGCAAAGCCGGTCTTCCAAGCCGCAATCTCGGCGGCAAATTCGGGGAACTCATCTTGCCTAGCTGGAATGGTCACGGCCATTTCTTGGCCCTCGTCATGGAGCATGTGCCATGACATCGGGCAGACGTGGTCGAGAAAATAGTCGAGGCGGCCTGGATCTGGAATCAAGCGCGCATAGAGTTTGCGCGGCGACCAGCCGACCAATACATTGCCATAATCGAAGAGAACTGCGCGGATGGGCGCAGACACGCGCACTTAGCCTTGCTTGGCTTTAAAGCGTGGGTCGACCTTGTTGATGACATAGACCCGACCTTTACGGCGCACGACCTGACACGCTGCATGGCGGGTCTTCAGTGATTTGATAGAGCTCTTCACTTTCATGGTCGTATTCCAAAAGGTGGCGCGCGATGTAGGCGCAGTTAAGGTGACGTCTTTAGCGAGCGGCGCTGATACGTGTCAGAACACGAGAAGTCAATTCGCAGACGCAGAATTTACGGCCATTTCTCGCACTAAAGCGGGTAGAAATACCAGTGGCCAAACCACTAGAACGGCGTTCATCCCAAACCAAACGGCATCAACCTCACCCAACAACAGCCAATAGCCACAGGCCATGCCGCCCGCCACAATGGTTAGGATGAGGGAAATCAAAGCTAAAGGCCGCCAGATTGGGTTGCCTTGGCTAGCAGCGCGAACCGCCCACAGGCCAGTTACCGAAAAGGCGATGTCGAGGGGGAAGAAGGACCAGTTCCATGCGACAACGCGGGGGTCATGCGCATGGGCATAGAGCCAGTCACTGGGAATGCTGATAAGGCTCACGCATTCCAATAACGCCACGCTCCAATAGACCATGAACGCGACATCGGTCGCTGTTAGGGCCCATTTGAGCGTTGGGCGCATTACTTCTTATCCTTCTTGTCGCTCGGGCAGATAATCACCGCATGGGCCGCGCCCCAGCACGTCGTTTTGCCGATCAGATAATTGATCTCAAATTTGGAGGCCAAATAGTAATTGGTGCGCTTGATGGGCAGAATGCTGGCAGCATCTAGGCTCAACTTGTCCTGCTCGCGCATAACCTGACGCAGCCGCTGCTCCGTCGGGTTCGAGTAGAACAGGGCACCAAGAATAAGGATCAGAAAGAGGAGGAAGCGCATGGTCCGATTGAGCCCCAACTTTGTGACGGGAAAATGGCGCTAGACTTTTGAGAACATTAAAGTTGCATTGGTGCCGCCAAAGCCAAAGGAATTGGACATGGCGGTCTCAATCTCAGCTTCCTTGCGTGCCCGCAGGATTGGCAGGTCGGCAAAGTCTGGATCGATCTCGTCAATATGGGCGCTTTCACATGCAAAGCCTGCTTGCATCATCAACAGGCTATAGATGGCTTCTTGTGCGCCTGCGGCACCCAAAGAGTGGCCTGTGAGCGATTTGGTGGACGAGATGAGCGGGATGTGGCCCGCAAAGACTTCGCGGATCGCGCCCACTTCCTTAGCGTCACCAACGGGTGTCGCGGTGCCATGTGGGTTCAGATAATCGACCTTGCGACCGCCTGACATCTCAAGCGCTTGGCGCATACAGCGCACAGCGCCTTCACCAGATGGAGCGACCATGTCATGACCGTCTGAGGTGGCACCATAGCCCGTGAGCTCAGCATAGATTTTTGCGCCGCGCGCTTTGGCCCGGTCATAGTCTTCCAGAACCAGCATGCCGGCCCCGCCCGCAATCACAAAGCCATCGCGATTCTTATCGTAAGCGCGCGAAGCACGTGACGGGGTGTCATTATAGCCAGAGGACATTGCACCCATCGCGTCAAACAGGATCGACAAGGTCCAGTCGAGGTCTTCGCTGCCGCCTGCAAACATCACGTCCTGTTTGCCCCAGGCGATGCTCTCATAGGCATTGCCGATGCAGTGCGCGCTGGTGGCACATGCGGAGCTGATCGAGTAATTGACGCCCTTGATCTTAAACCAAGTGGCCAAGGCGGCAGACACGCCAGAGCACATGGCTTTGGGCACCGCAAAGGGGCCGACGCGCTTGGGCGAGCCCGTTTCACGGGTTTTGTCGGCCGCACCGACGATTGCTTTGGTCGAAGGACCGCCAGAGCCGGCGATAATGCCCGTCCGCTCATGGCTGACTTCATGGGGTTCAAGGCCGGAGTCGGCGATGGCTTGTTCCATCGCGATGTGGCCCCAGCCCATGCCTTCGGATAAAAAGCGCGCCGCGCGCCGGTCGACCAAGGTTTCCCAGTCGAGATTTGGGCGGGCTTGAACCTGGCACTTGAAGCCATGATCGGCATGCTCTTGGGCGAAACTAATGCCTGACTTAGCCGTTCGCAGGCTTTCAGTGACTTCTGCGGTGTCATTGCCAATCGATGACACGATGCCCATTCCTGTTACGACAACACGACGCATCGGCTTCTTCCTTATAGGGCGTCTGGCTGAAACAGTCCGACGCGCAAGTCTTTTGCGGTATAGATAATTTTGCCGTCAGCCAGCACTTGGCCATCGGCAACGCCCAGAATCAAACGCGATTTAAACACGCGCTTAATGTCGATCTCATAGCGGACCAGTTTGATGTCATTGGTGATTTGGCCAGAAAACTTGACTTCGCCGACGCCAAGCGCGCGCCCTTTGCCGGGGAGACCAGACCAGCCCAAATAGAAGCCAACCAATTGCCACATGGCATCAAGGCCCAAACAGCCCGGCATCACAGGGTCGCCCTTAAAGTGGCAGTCAAAGAACCACAGGCCAGAATGCACATCCAGCTCTGCCTCGATCCGACCCTTATCATAGGCACCACCGGTTTCGGTGATGGTGGTGATTCGGTCCATCATCAGCATATTGGGCAATGGTAATTGCGCATTGGCCGGACCGAATAACTTGCCTTCGCCACACGCGATCAGCTGCTCATAGCTATAAGAGGATTCACGCGCGGGGATGGTCGTTTCGGTGGTCTGCGTCAAAGGGATGCCGTCCTATTACAAAATGTTTCACAAGCGCGTTAGCATGGCGCGAGGCCATTCGCCAAGCATGCTTTCCCTTATGGCTGACGCGAATTGTCAGCGCCCCAAAGCTCGGAAGCGGGAACCCAACCCTTAAAGCGACCGGCCTTTACTTGCCGCCAGCCGGGCCTTTCCTCGGTGATTTCAACGATCACGCCGTCCGTAATATAGGCCACGACGCGCGTGTCGCTATTGGCATTTGCGCGCATCGCGACGCGCATGTCGCGGGCAGGGCGCGCGATACCTGTGCGTCGCCCATCCAGCATGCGCTTATGCACCCAACTGACGGCGCCATCTGGATCTTCAATGCGTCGCCATTCTTCGGTTTCTGCGACAACCCGCACCGGCAGGCCCTTGCGCTTATAGACCCAGCGCACGGGATAATCCTTGTCGGGGCCTGCACGGCCATTGATGTTGGAAAATTTCAAAGAAACAAAGCGCGGGACGGGCTGCCCAGAGGGTGTTTCCCCTGCCAGTCGGTTGAACGGAGGATAGCCGCCAGCAAAAGCATAGCCAGAAAAAAGGCTGCTCGTTGCTAAAGCAACACTGGCAAGGATGGCTTTCACTTTACCCATCGTGCGCAACTACTTCCCAATCAACGGCTTGCTAATCAACGGCTTCCCAATCAACGACTTCATTGCGTCCATTGACAAAGCCCACCCAGATTTCATCTGGCCGATGAAGGTGAACAGCGTCTTAATCTGGGGGGTAAAATTGTCTGCAAACACCAGATTTCAGCGATCACTGCGATGTCGCTTGGCGTCTGCGCTTTGCCTTGCTACACAGGGTTATGCCCCAGTCCAAACTCAAAGTCATCGTCACCCGCAAATTGCCAGAGCCTGTGGAAACACGGATGGCAGAATTGTTTGATACCGAGCTGAACGCGACCGACACACCCATGACCTATGAACAATTGGTCGATGCTGTCAGCCGCGCCGATGTCTTGGTGCCGACCGTGACGGACAAGATCGATAGTAAGGTTCTGTCCCGTGCGGGCGAACGATTACGCTTGATTGCCCAGTTTGGGGCAGGCGTGGACAATATGGACGTCGCAACCGCCATTCAGCGCGGCATCACCGTAACCAATACGCCAGGTGTTTTGACCGAAGACACGGCTGACATCACCATGGCGCTCATCCTCGCCGTGCCGCGCCGCCTGATGGAGGGCGTAAAAGTGGTTGAGGCAGACGGCTTTGAAGGCTGGTCGCCCACGTGGATGCTGGGCCGCCGGGTTGCCGGTAAGCGTCTGGGCATTGTCGGCATGGGCCGGATTGGCCAAGCTGTTGCCCGCCGCGCCAAGGCCTTTGGCCTACAAATCCATTATCATAACCGCCGCCGCGTCTCTGCCGCCATTGAGCAAGAGCTGGAGGCGACCTATTGGGAAAGCCTCGACCAAATGCTGTCGCGGATGGATATCATTTCGGTCAATTGCCCGCATACGCCTGCGACCTATCACCTGTTGTCGGCCCGCCGCCTGCAATTGATGAAGCCCAGCGCTTATCTGGTGAATACCGCGCGCGGCGAAGTCATTGACGAAGCCGCCCTTGCCCGCATGCTCGACAAGGGTCTGTTGGCTGGTGCGGGTCTAGATGTGTTTGAGCATGAGCCTGCGATCAATCCAAAGCTCAAGAAGCTGCCAAACGTCATGCTCTTGCCGCACATGGGCTCTGCCACCATGGAAAGCCGCACCGAAATGGGCGAGAAAGTCATCATCAATATCAAGACCTTCGCAGATGGGCATAAACCACCCGACCGCGTTATTCCTGCGATGTTGTAGGAGTGGGCAGAAAGGGCGGCTATGGAGCTTTTGGAGACAGCGCCGCGCTTTGATCGGCCCGTGATTGTTTTTGATGCTTTCTGCGTCCTATGTGCGACCAATGCCCAGTTTGTGCTCAAACATGACCGGGCTGGCCATTTCTTGTTGGCCTCGATGCAGAATGAGGTTGGTGCATCCATCTATCGATACTTTGGCATTGACCCGAGCGACCCTGATAGTTTTGTTGTTTTGGATGGCGGGCGAATTTTACGCGACAGTGATGCCGTTTTGGCTGTGATAGACGGACTGGGCTGGCCTTGGCGAATTGCCGCAATCGTCAAATATGTTCCGAAAACTTGGCGCGATCGGGCTTATCTCTTGTTGGCGCGAAATCGCTACCGCATTTTTGGTCGGCGCGAGGTCTGTTGGTTGCCTTCCCCAGAACAAGCCCGCCGCGTGTTATGAAGCCCATCCTTATCCTCGGCGGCTATGGAGGATTTGGCCGCAGGCTGTCCCGCCGTCTTGCTGATAAGGGTTATCCGTTGTTTATTGCCGGGCGAAGCCAAGCAAAGGCCGCCGCTTTTTGCGCTGAGCTGGGCTGCGGGACACCCCTTTTTGCCAATCGCGATCACCCCCTCGATGATATCTTAAAGGCCGCGCAGCCCTTTATCCTGATCGATGCCGCTGGGCCATTTCAAACCAGTGATTACCGCGTTGCGGAGGCCTGTATACGCTGTGGCGTCCATTATTTGGACTTGGCAGACGGGCGTGACTTTGTCTGTGGCATCGGGAGGTTAGACAAGGATGCCAAACTGAACGGTGTCGTCGTTCGATCAGGCGTATCGAGTGTGCCCGCGCTATCAGGCGCTGTCTTGCGTGAGCTAGTCGCGCCTATGACCCGTGTGTCGCGCATCGATATGGCCATAAGTGCCTCCAGCCGGGCAACTTTAGGGGCTTCCGTCGCCAAAGCCATTTTGAGTTACGCCGGGCAAAAACTAAGCCTTTGGAGAGGCCAAGCTTGGACAAACGGATTTGGCTGGCAAGAGCTTTCGAGGACGACATTCGAAGTTGCCGGTCGCAGGCCGCTGTCGCGTCTTGTCGCCCTGGCTGAGGTTCCAGATCATGAGATTTGGCCAGCAATTCTAACCGGCAAACCTGCTGTCACCTTTAAGGCAGGCACAGAATCAGCCTTCCAAATGCTGGGCCTCTGGCTGCTAAGTTGGATGGTCCGTTGGAAGTGGTTTGCAAGTTTGGTGGGGCTTGGGCCTATCCTTTTGCCGGTGCAGCGGTTGACGTCATGGCTTGGGAACAATCGATCCGCCATGAAGATCGAGGTTTTAGGCTTTGAAGGAGAATTGCCGGTTAAGGCGCGTTGGACCCTGCTGGCTGAGCGCGGGGATGGGCCCGAAATTCCAACCATGGCCGCGGCTTGCCTTGCTGATTTGATCCAAGCCGGCCTTGTTGCGTCTGGTGCTCAAGACAGCAGCCAAGAGCTCGCGCTGGAACAATTTCAAGCCCAGTTTTCCAAGCTGGCAATTTCAGAAGAACAAACAAAAGTTCCGGACCTCCCCTTGTATCAAAAGGTTATGGGCAGAAATTTTGACGATCTGCCATCCAGTGTGCGCGCGGTGCACTCAACCGCAGGCGATGGGGTCGCGGTTGGCAAAGCTCAAGTCGCTCGCGGTGATAATCCAGTAAATGCCTTCCTGTGTTTTATGTTTGGTTTTCCTCCTTCCGGGCAGCACGACTTACGCGTTCATTTCCGCAGAGACGGCGCTTCTGATCTTTGGGTGCGGCACTTTGGAGAGCACCGGATGAAGAGCCGCCTGTGCCAATCTGACCAGAAACTGGTGGAGCAATTTGGCCCTCTGCGCTTCTACTTTCATCTACAACCTCAAGACCAAGGCCTCGCCATGATTTTGAAACGGTGGACGATGCTTGGACTGGCTCTGCCTGTAGTCTTGGCACCGCGCGTTGATGCACGAGAATGGGACGAGGCCGGTCAATTCCAACTTTCTGTCTCAATTTCTCTGCCTCTGATTGGGCTTATTGTGGCCTATCGGGGGCAATTGGCTCCGGTGGAAGCAAGTGTGCACCTAAAATCCACCCCCTTGCCAACTCAATTCTAAGCAATAAGCTGGGCGGATTGAATCATGGGTGAGTAGGATTGAAAATGGCTGGTAGTTTGGTTCGTAGATTTGCGGTTGCTGCTGTGGCGGCAGTGGCTATAGGGCTCGGTGGTGGTCAGGCAGCACGATCTCAAGCAGCCCCTGATGTGGTCCCAACCACTTACGAGCGGCCCAGATTAGATGATTTCTGGGGTGGTTCATTTTTTACCGATGCGGTCGTGTCGCCTAATGGACGCGTTTTGGCGACCGTCAAATTTGTTGGCGATGAGTCCGCCATTGAACTTTTTGACATGCAAGAGGCGCGCACCAAGCGGGCGGGCGGACTCGACATGCCGTTTCATGTCTACGCACTCGAATGGAAGGACCAGAACCGCCTCTTGTTGACCGGTTGGGATCGGGAGAATCGGCTCGGCGTATGGGTTTGGACGATTGGGGATGCGCGGGCCAAGAAGCTATTCCGTTTCGATGCCCAAGATGACGACTACGCCCCTGATCCGAAGTTTGATACCGAAGAAGAAAGTGTTAGCTTCTACACCAAGCGCGATGACGCCCGGCGTGCCAAGCCGCGCCCCGACCGCACATGGTTGGTTTCTAGGCTGAATTCCGACCCTGACCGTGTGTTGATTGGCACCCAGTTGGAAAATGTGGATCGTTTGGTCTCGGTCGATCTCAACACCCTTGAGTCCAAAGTTCTCGATGAAGCAACGCCCGACCATTGGACAGAGTGGTTTGTCTCAAATAGCGGAGTGCCTTTGATCCGGCGTGAGCAAGCACGGCGCGGGTCTTCGGTGCGCTTGGTTCGCTTGGCACAAGGCGCCAAAGATGCGACCACCTTGGCCGAATTTCCATTCGAAGAGCATTATGGGTTCGATGTGCTTGGCCCTTCCACAAAGCCCGACCATGTTACGGTGCGAGCCAGGCAGGGCAATGAAGAGTTTGCTGCAATCTATGACTATGATTTGGTAACCAAGACTTTCTCGGAACGCCGTATCGCCTCGACCAGGTATGATATGGAGGATGCAATCTTCAACCCGGACAACACCCTAGTCGCCGGGATTGAAGCGGGGCGAGGCTCGCCATTTGTGGCACTGAATCCAAAGGATCAGGCACGATTTGAGGAGATCCAAAAGCGGGTCCCGGCTGGCAGTATGCTGCGGATCAAATCGATCACACCGGACGACGGCCTCTGGACTGTTGAAACCGAATCCCCAACTGATCCGGGCGGTCTGTGGGTGCATGATGCGCGGTTCAATCGCATGCTGAAAATTGGTCAAACTGATCGGGTTTTGAATGAAGCCAGCATTGGGACGGCGACGTGGTTGGATTATCAGGCCCGCGACGGCCAAGCTTTAGAGGCTTTATTGTTGGCACCAGTCGGTGCTCAAGAAACGATGATGCCCTTAGTTGTGATGCCACATGGTGGCCCGCATGGTGTCTCAACCGACAATGATTGGGACCGCTTGGCGGCTTTCTTGGCCAGCCGTGGCTATCTGGTCGCTCAGCCCAATTTCCGCGGTTCGGGTAGCAAGGGACGCAGTTTCGCCTTGGCCGGTTATCGCCAATGGGGCGGGCGTATGCAGGACGATGTCACCGATTTGGTCGGGCATTTGGTCAAGACGGTTCGGGTTGATCCTAAGCGGGTTGCCATCGTTGGCGGGTCCTATGGCGGCTACGCGGCCCTAGCAGGGGCAGCTTTAACGCCAAACCTGTATCAATGTGCGGCCTCTATAAATGGCGTGTCCGATCTGATGACCAAAATGGACTGGGTGTCGCGTATGGGTAACCCCGTTTCCGAGGCATTCTGGAAACGCACCGTGGGTGACCCGGCTGTCGATCGCGTGGCCATGGAGCGGGTTTCACCGCTCCAACAAGTTGGTGCTATAAAGGTGCCGGTTTTGTTGTTGGCGGGCGATCTTGACGATATTGTCGACCCCAAGAACAGTCAGTTGATGTATGATGCGCTCAGTGTGGCGAAGAAGAACGCGCGGCTGGTTCGTTTTCCCCGCATGAAGCACTCGCCAACGCGTTACACAGATTCAGCCACTGTATTCGGTGAGATTGACTACTTCTTGCAGAATTGCATCGGTACAGAAAAGCTGACGTCAGGGCCACCCGCTAATCGTGCAAACAAGCGCGAGGCGTTGGTCATTATGGATACAAGCGGGGCTGTGCCAGCTAAGGACCCGAAGTAGGGGCACCAGCCCCTAAAGTGCCCCACCCCGCAACACGCGGCCCATGAGGCCAAATAGTTTGCGGCTGTTTTCATTGGCTTCGGGCTTCCACTCGGGGTGCCATTGCACGGCGAGGACGGGGCCGCCCCGCGCCGTGCTGGAGAAGGCCTCGACCACGCCATCGGGCGCACGGGCTTCTACGCGGAGGTCAGCGCCCAGCTTGTCGACGCCTTGATAATGGACGGAATTGACCTTGATGTCGGCTTGGCCGATGGCGGCCAAAATCGCGCCGCCTTCTTCTAGCCGCACGTCATGCTCATGCGCGAACATGGCATCAAAGCTGACCCCGTCCGGCGAATGGTGCTGAAAGGCGCGGGCAGGGTCGGCCATGTCGCGCCGAAGCGTGCCGCCGAAATGCACATTGAGCTCCTGAAAGCCACGGCAAATACCAAAGACGGGCTTGCCAGCTTTCAGCATCACATCGGCCAAGGCCATCGCCATCTCATCGCGATTGGGATCAAATGGCCCCGGCGCATCTTCAATATCTTCGCCGTAGCGATGGGGCTGCATATTGGAGGGAGAGCCCGTCAGCAACAGCCCGTCGAGACGGCCTGCCACCGTTTCTGCGTCCACAAAGTCTGGCAAAGACGGGATCAACAGCGGGATCGCATCCACATGGGGACTGACGCCATAGAGATAGCGCTCCATCACGGCTTGGGCATATTCGGTGCCGACATGGCGCTGGCAACAAATCATGCCGAGGATAGGTCGTGCGTTCATGTGGGTCGCTCTAGCTCTGCAGTAAGACAGGGCTATCGCCATGCCAGCGCAGCCAGACTTCATCGTCCCATGTGAAATCCTCTTGATCCCAGCGCGACAGATTGGGGCGCGACACTTGCATGCGGCGGCCGTTGATGAGGTCAATCTCATAAATGCTCTCGCTGCCGAGATAGGAAATCTGGCGCACGATGCCCGCGGTCACATTGCAGCCCGAGGGTGCATCTTCGGGCGTAGGCGGGGCGGCACCTTCTTCGCGCTTCAAGAGCTCGATCTTTTCAGGCCGAATGCCGACCCACATCTTCTCACCCCCCGCACCCGATACGCCGTGGTCAAAAAAGATCCGACCGCCCAACTCCTCGGACTGGACGATGGCGTGGTCAGGCTCATCGACTTCGAGCGTGCCTTCAAACAGATTTACGCTACCGATAAAGTCGGCCACGAACTTGTTGGCGGGGAATTCATAGAGGTTGGAGGGGGTGGCTGTTTGCATCAATTTGCCCCGGTCCATCACCGCGCAGCGTCCTGCCATGGCAAGCGCTTCGTCTTGATCATGGGTCACCATCACAAAGGTGATGCCGACCTTGTCTTGAAGCTCTGCGAGTTCAAAGCGCATGGCCTCGCGCAGCTTGGCGTCGAGCGCACTTAGTGGTTCGTCTAACAGCAGGACCTTTGGCTTCTTGACGAGTGCGCGGGCCAAAGCGACGCGTTGGCGTTGGCCACCACTCATCTGATCGGGCTTGCGCTCTGCCAGATGGTCCAGCTTGACGTCCGCCAAGGCCGCCATCACGCGACCATATTGGTCCGCCTTGGCGACATTATCGAACTTGAGGCCATAGGCGACGTTTTCAAACACCGTCATATGCGGGAAAACGGCATAGGACTGGAACACCATATTCACGGGCCGCTTGTTGGGCGGGATGGTCGACATGTCGATGCCATCAATGAATATCTTGCCTTCACTGGGCATTTCAAAGCCCGCCAGCATGCGCAGCAACGTGGTCTTCCCGCAGCCCGATGGGCCGAGGAGGGCGAAGAATTCCCCACGCGGAATTTCTAGGGTCACGCGGTCAACAGCGGTCACCCTGCCATAGCGTTTGGATACTTCTTCAACCCGAATAATGGCGTCACGATCACTCATAGCTTAGCTCTCTTTGGTGGTTGCACTTTGGGCGCGCAAAGCAAGGACGGTGGCAAGCACCGTGATCAAGATGATGATGGTCGAGGCTGCATTGACCTCAGGCGTCACAGAGAAGCGCACCATCGAATAGACTTTGACCGGGAAGGTGATTGTCCCGGGGCCGGAGGCAAAGAAGGTGATTACAAAGTCATCCAGCGACAGCGTAAACGCTAACAGACCACCTGCAATCAGGCCTGGCTTCATATGAGGGACGATGACATCGCGGAAGGCCTGATAGCGCGAGGCACCCAAGTCGAGGGCTGCGGCCTCTAACTCGGGATTAAAGCTCTCTAGCCGAGCTCGAACGACAATGGCGACAAAGGGGAACGCAAAGGTCACATGCGCCAAGATAATCTGCGTCAGATTAAACGGATAAGGCAGATCATTCGGAAATCCGATTTTGGCAAAGAACAGCAATACCGCTACGCCAAAGCAAATCTCGGGCACCACAATCGGCAGGTTCATGCCGCTCTCTAACGGGCCCTTGAACGGGAATTTGAAGCGCCAGAAGACAAAGGCCATCAAGGCCCCCAGCACGATCGAGATGACGGTGCACACTCCGGCAATCAAAAGCGAATTGAACAAAGCTTCGCGCAATTGCGTGTTCTCAAACGCCTTGACGTACCATTTGAGCGTAAAGCCCTTCCAGACAACATTGGCTTTGGAATCGTTGAAACTGAATAGGATCAGGATCAGGAGCGGCGTGTAGAGGAAGATAAATACGCCTGCCAGCCACGCCTTCATGGCGGGCATATTGAGGTAGTCGAGTGGGGCGCGGGCAATTTTTCTGGCCATTAGTGTGCCCCCACCTTTCCGCCTTTGCGCTCCATAAAGGCGCGAATGGCAAAGAAGATTAGCGTGATATACATCAGGATGAAGGACAAAGCGGCCCCGAAAGGCCAGTCGTTGGCGCGCTTGAATTGTCGTTCAATTAAGCTTGCGATCATCAGATCATCGGGCCCACCCAGCAAATCCGGTGTCAGATAAGCCCCCAGTGCTGGGATAAAGGTGATGACAAGTCCTGCGGCGATCCCTGGGGCTGCCAGTGGCGCGATTATGCGCCGGATTGTCTCTAAATGCCCGGCACCCAAATCAAGGCTCGCCTCAATCAAGCTCTTGTCCAGCCGATCAAGGGCGGCATACAGCGGCAGGACCATGAAGGGCAAATGCACGTAAACGAGGCCTACGACTACGGCGAATTTATTGTAGAGGAGGGGTAGGGGCTCAAAAACCCCCATTTGCATGCCAAAGACACCCAATAAGTTGTGCAGACCCTCTAGCCCTGAGTTAATCACGCCAGAGGTACGCATCACCGCGATCAGCGCGTAGGTGCGGATCAAAAGATTGGTCCAGAAGGGCAGCATGATCAGCAATAAAAGCCACGTCTTTTGCTTTTCATCCGCAAAGGTCATGGCCAGTGCCACTGGGAAAGCGACGACGAGGCAAATCAGTGTCGTTGCCAGCGCCAACCAAACCGAATTCCACATCACCTTCAGGACTTCGGGGGAAAACGCCTTGGCATAATTGGAAAAAGTACCCGTGATCGCGACCTCGACTGGGCCCACATTTTCGCCGACCGAATAGGCCCAGACCATGGCCATTGGCACGACAAAAAAGATCATAAACCAAATGACTGGCAGCGCGATGGTCGCACGGAAAAAAGTCTTATCTTCGCGCCAATCTTGCATCATCCGCCCTCATGAAGCTTTGTCGTCGCATTTCAATCCCATACCGAAGGGTCTGTCGAGGGCTTTTCCGTCTTTTTACTGACTTTGTTGTAACAAATTGTATCGATGCCTCGGCAATGGGCATTTAACTTAGGGTTAAGCTTGCTGCCCCCGCGGCCAAGCCCGCACCAAAACCCGCTCCGACTCCGCCCAGCGCTTTTCAACCACCAAGCGCATAACCTGGGCATCATCGAAAAACACCGCCCCCTTAATGCCGTCGAGAACTGCTTTTGCGACATTATCAAGATCGATGGCGGGATAATCGCGGTTGAGATCGATTAGAATCTCCACCTCAAACTCGCCATGACGCGGCCGGATCTTCAAGTCAGTCCGCAACAAGCGGTCGAGCTTTTGTTTGTAAACTTTCGACTGCGAGGTGACTGCAAGAATGAGGAATTCCGCCATTGGGCCAATCTGCCGGCCCTTGGTAGAGCCGCTGCCACGCCATGGCTCTGGTGTCTCGGGCTCTGGCAAGGGGCGGCTCAACGATCAAAAGTGAATGGAAAGACCAATCATGTCGGCCCTAGCCTGTTTTAGCAAGACGAGATCGGCAGGGAGCTGTCTGGTCATATAGGCAATCAAATCAGGTATTCAAGTTTCGCTATGCACTTGCAAGCAAGTGATCTGCAACTATTTGTAAATAATCTTATGAGTAAACTTAGCGACTACAAAAATTCAACCTTCTTTCGACCAAAACGTTTTTCAGATTTCACAGTGGAGGCGACGTTGCAAACTATCCGCACTCAAGAGGACCAGTCTCAGTTGCTCGGCGTGCGCATCGATACCGATGTTGCCTTACGCATGACCCGCACGCTTTGGGAGGTTTTGAGCCAGCATGACCCCATTTTGCGCGACAAGCTTGCCCATGCCTTACAATCGGAAATCGATGGTTTGGCACTACAAGAAGAGCTGGATGAAGGTGGCAAGCCCGGCAATGACGGCGCCACGCTGCAAATCCTGAAGCTATATCAATCTCTGAAGGCCGCTTAAGCCTTACGGTCTAGAACGCGCACCACAAAATCATGATCGTCGCGCGGCCCGGCAGGGAACTCCGTGCGCGCGGTCTCTGCCCAATTTTCTTCCTCGAATGCCGGAAAGAATGCGGTACCTGTCGGCACCGCATCCACTTCTGTGAGGTACAACCGATCAGCAAAAGGTAGGGCTTCGGCATAAATCTGCCCGCCGCCAATGACGCAGACTTCGTCTTGGAGCGTGGTTTTGGCCATCGCCCTTGCGGCTTCGATGGCCAGAGGCAAGCCGGTCCAAACGCTGGCCCCTTGGGCTTGAAGATCTGTATCGCGGGTAATGACCAAGTTAGGGCGGCCGGGCAGTGGCCTGCCAATCGAGTCCCAGGTTTTGCGACCCATGATGACGGGCTTGCCAAACGTGATGGCTTTGAAGTTTTTTAAGTCGCTGCCCAGTCGCCAAGGCAAGTCATTGTTGACCCCAATCACATGATTGCGGCCAAGCGCGACGACTAGGCAAAGTTTGATCGACTTCATCCATGTGGCCTAGCATCAATCGTCTAGCCGACAAATGCCTTCTCATAGACAAATTGTCCGGGCTGGCTGACTGAGCCCTCGGTAAAGCCAGCATCTTCGAACATGGCCTTGCAGGAAGCCAGCATTTCCATCGACCCACAAATCATGCCGCGATCTTCCTCGGGGTTGAGAGGGGGTAGGTCATGCTCGCGAAAGAAGCTGCCATCAGCAACGCGGGCGGGCAGGCGGCCCTTCGGGTTGTCAGCCTCGCGGGTGGCCGCGGTATCTAGGACCAGTTTGCCCGCCAAGATGTAGTCTCCTACCAAGGGATCATCTTTCAGGCTTGCAACCAACTCAATGCCATAAGTCAATTCATCGGCTGTCCGGCAGGTTTGGGTCAGGATGACCTCTTCAAAGCGTTCGTAGGTTTCTGGGTCGCGGATTAGACTGGCAAAAGGCGCAATCCCTGTGCCCGTCGCCACCATATAAAGCCGCTTGCCGGGCAGAAGCGCATCGAGCACCAAAGTCCCGACGGGCTTTCTGCCAACGAGCACCGTTTGGCCGACTTCGATGTTGCAGAGCTTTGAGGTCAAAGGCCCATCTGGCACTTTGATCGAATAGAACTCCAATTCCTCATCCCAATTTGGGCTGGCAATGGAATAAGCCCGCACCAGTGGCTTGCCGTCGATCTCTAATCCCATCATCACAAACTCACCGGTCCGGAACCTGAAAGCGGGGGAACGGGTTGTACGAAAGCGGAAAAGACGGTCGGTGTAGTGCTGGACGGCCAGCACGGTTTCTGAGGTAAAGGCGGACACGGGGATAAAAGCTCTCTGATTAGTCTTAAGCCCTTCAGATGGGCGAAAACAGGCTCTGCCGCAAGACAGTGCTAGATGAAACTGACAGGAGCATTTAGAGGATCTGGGTCAGCTGTGGCGTCAGGGCCCCATTTCAACAGCTTCAACACCCGTAGCACTGGCTTTTTGCCCCCAAAACAGACTATAGAGCGCGCCAATCAAGCTGAGTTGTCAGCCCAACAGGTCATTTGCGGCCGGGAGACCCAATGTCAAAAGAAGAATTGCTCGAATTTCAAGGTACCGTGGTAGAACTTCTACCCAATGCCACTTTCCGCATCCGTCTTGAAAACGAACATGAAATTATTGGCCACACGGCTGGTAAATTGCGCAAGAACCGCATTCGCGTTTTGGCAGGCGATAAAGTTCTGGTCGAAATGACCCCTTATGACTTGACCAAGGGCCGGGTCACCTATCGCTTCCGGTAACAGTGCGCCCATGAAGCTTATTCTGGCAAGCGCATCGCCGCGCCGACAAGAGCTTCTGGCCAGAGTCGGGATTATTCCTGACGTGATTTGTCCCGCTGATTTGGACGAAACACCTCTGCCCCATGAAACGGCGCGCCAGCACGGGTTGCGTCTGGCTTGCGCCAAAGCCGAAGCCATCGCCCACCAAAATCCGGATGATCTGATCCTTGCTGCCGACACCGTGGTGTCAGTGGGGCGCAGGCTATTGCCCAAAGCTGAAACGCGCGAGCAGGCGCTGGCCTGCCTTAACCTGCTTTCCGGGCGTAATCATCGCGTGACGACCGCTGTGGCCGTCCAGCGTGGTGGGGTCAAGGTGAGCCGGGCGGTTGAAACCCGTTTGACCTTTAAACGCCTCAGCGAGGCGGAGATCCGATTCTATCTTGATAGCGAGCAATGGATGGGCAAAGCCGGTGGCTATGGCATTCAGGGCTTGGCTGGTGCCTTCTGCAGCCAATTGCATGGCTCTTGGGAAGGTGTGATGGGTCTGCCGCTCTACGAGACCGTCTCTCTGCTTGAGGGCTTTGGCTACAAAAGAGTATGGTCATGAACACGCCTAAGCCCCCTACACGCGAAATCGTCATACACGAGCGTATCGGCGAATTACGCGCTGCTTTGTTTGATCGCGACCGGATTGTGGAACTGCGCCTGGAGCGTTGGTCAACCCATGAGAGCCGCGTGCGATGGGGGCAGATTTACGCAGGCCGCGTCACCGCCATTGACGCGCGTATCGGCGGCGCTTTTGTCGATTTAGGCGTGGGGGAGCCTGCCTTTGCCCCATTTGGCCGTGAGCGTGAGGCAGAGCTGCGCGTCGGTGCTGGCGTGGCTGTGCGTGTCGTGCGCGAAGCCGAAGGCGGTAAGGGCCCCGCGCTGGCCTATGAAGGCCTCGCCCCACAAGGGCCATGTCCACGCCTGCTTGAAGATGCCACGCCTTGGCAGGGCTGGCCGGGTGAGCCGCGGGAGGCCGATGAAGACGAGATTGACCGCATCGAGGCCGCTTTCGAGGCTGCCCTGCAAACAGAAGTGCCCATCGCGGGCGGTGGTCGTTTAACGATTGAGCGCACGCGCGCCCTGACCGCTGTTGACGTTGACAGCGCCAATCGTGAAACAGGTGGCAGTGATGCTGCACGCTTTGCCCGGGGCCTAAACCTCGCGGCTGTTCCCGAGCTTGTGCGCCAAATCCGCCTGCGGGGTCTCGGTGGCCTCATTTGTGTCGACTTTACTGGTCCCCGCCGTAAGGGCGATGCCGAGGCGCTGACCAAAGCTCTTATCAGTGCTTTTGATGCCGAAAAGAATGGTGGCGTCGCTGCGCCCAAAACCGAAGTTCTGCCCGTCTCCCGCTTTGGCATTGCTGAGATCGCCCGCCAAAAGCGCCGTCAAGCCTTGGCCGACATCTGCCTCGATGCTGCGGGCCAGCCTACTGCCGAGACTTTGGCGATTGAGGGCATCAACCGACTGGCTGCAGCTCTCAAAGGGGCAAAGGGCCGCGCCGTGACACTCTATGCACCAGCCGCCCCTCTAGCCTTTCTAGAGGCTGACCCTATCGGCTGGCGGCAGGACATTGCCGACACGATTGGCGGGCAATTTCATCTCCGTTTAGGCCGTCCAAGCCAGACCCAATGTGAAGTGGTGATCGCATGAGCCGGACCTGTCCTGAATGTGGCAAGCCCACAGACTACCCTTATCGGCCCTTCTGCTCGAAGCGCTGTGCCGACCTCGATCTAGGCCGTTGGCTCAATGGTTCTTATGCAATTCCTGTTCAAGAAGAGGATAATGGCATACCCGATGCAGAGGACCCCGTGGACAGAGACAATCTGATCCGCTAAACGCCCTCCTCCCGACAGGTTGCCCGGATAGCTCAGTCGGTAGAGCAGCGGATTGAAAATCCGCGTGTCGCTGGTTCGATTCCGGCTCCGGGCACCATTTCGGTTTCTTCAGAATCCGAGCTATCTAACCCATTGAAAATACTGAACGGGATCGTGGTTTTCGCGGTTCTAAATCCCGTTCCGCGTTGATAGCTTATCCGCGATGCAAAGAGCAATTTCAGCACGGCGCGCTTATCTTCTAACTTGTTGGATTCCCATAGGTTTATAGGGTTCTCGAGAAAGCCCATTGCGGTTCTATAAGTGTCATCAAAAGACGCCAGCGGACGACCACAATTTTTGATTTGTTCAGCCAATTCAATCTTCTCATTTTCAAGTGAGCGCACGCGGTTCTCGTATGCGTTCGCAAGCGTTGGCGAATCTGAGTTGATGATCCTATCGATCAGCTGTTCGATTTGGCGTTCGATGCGCACCGCTTGCGTTTTGAGTTGCGCGCGCGTGTCATCGGACGCGGCAAGGCGTGCATTCCATAGGTCACGGAATAACTCGGTAGCTAGTTCATACAGCTCAGCGGATGGACGCAGTGTGGTGATTGTTGATTGTCGCTGGGAAGTGACCCGGTATTTTCATCGAGAATTGACCCGGGCTAAGTTATGTCCCGCGTTGCGGGTGTTGGGTCAAGAGATTGGTTTTTCCTTTCTGACTTTAGGTGCAGTGGTG
>NZ_JBIIYV010000026.1:0-39839 GCF_044346625.1 Aquidulcibacter sp.
TTCTGCTGGGCCACACCAAAATAGAAAGCACTGTTCGCTATCTTGGTGTAGATGTCGAAGACGCTTTGGCCTTGGCAGAGGCAACCGAAGTTTAGCTTCTCATCGGGCTATCCTCGTTTCTCCAAACCCTGGGATAGCCCGTACCATTTTGGGCGTTTAAAAGCAGTTGGTCTCAAAAGCGCCAAGGGTTGCCATTTGGGGTAAGTTGGCGCTTGTTCGAAAGCAGACATACCCAAAGGAAGGATCGCAGCACGTAAGGCGCAATCTGGCAGGACAGCGCCGCTTCATGGGCAGTGAATTTGGGTATGGTTCATTTCACTTAGACAGCCTTTGCTGCAGGCTGTGCCCACGCAAAGGCTTAAGTCGAGTTTGAGCGCAAAAGATGGGGCGTCAAGGCAAGCGAAGTGCGGCCTAAAGTCGTTCTTAGTTACCTGGTGGAATAGTTGCACAGCTTCAAGTTTCGCTTGACCGTGGAGCATTCCATGGTTGGAATGCTCCTTATGGGGCGAAGCGCATAGTTGTGAAAATTTGGCCTGCTACGGGATTCGGTAAGTTGGACGTTCGTGGATTGACAGGTGGGTTCGTGGTAGGTGCGGTCGGATTTCTGGCCGCAACCTTCTTTAGTTCAATTGCTTTAGTGCCGGTGCATTTAGCTATCCCAGCGTTAGCCTCTTTTGTTGGGTTGCTAGTCGTAGGACCTGCTGCCGAAGAGTTGCTCCGCGTGACAATCCTGAAAAAGCATCAAGATTTGGGACTCACACCAATGACATTATTGTCGTTTGCCCTAGGATGGTTCCTGGCTGAACTAGGCATCAAGTTGTTGGGTGGGGTGGATTTCAGAGTTTCTAGATTCTGTGGATTCGACTATGTTGGATCTTTGCAACCTTTAGTTCTACATGCCATGTACACTTATCTTTCATGGGTGATCCTAAAGCGATCAAAGAATGTCCTATTAGCTATCGGTGCAACGCTTTCGGTTCATATCATGTACAACATTTCAGTGTTGGTGTCAGACATATTGGGAATGACATTTATCGAGATAGACGATCTATTTACGATGCTGGCGTTTGCTGTATGTCTTTTCTTCGCTAGCAGATTACGCAAAATCAATCCTAACGTATCAGGAGTAGCCGTTGATTAGTTTTAGTTTTGCTTATTTTGGCTGAGACTTCGTTGCTACTGCTTCCCTGAGCTGATTATCGCGACCTCAATCGAGTTCAAAGAACTGGTTTATCGGATCCGAGCGGCCCTTACCGACCTCGGTATTCAAGCTTATAGCAAGGACTGGCCGCTCCAGCTCGGCTTGCCGCTAAAGGCCGATGTCATCACCGACAAACGCACATTCAGGAGCTTGCTGCTTGATCCACTCCTCGCAGCACGAGCACGTGCGGATGCAGGGTGAGTGAGGGGTTTAGGTGGCCGGTCATTAGTCTGCTTTCTTTGAAATGCGAGTCTAAAGCGGACAATCTCCTTTCGGCCAAGTCCAGTCAATCCCGGGCGCATTCACGCGATGAATCGACCGATGCTAAAAAGCCAAAGCGTCAAAGGTATGTCTAGCTGATTGTTCAAGCTATTTGCGTCGGCCGATAGTCGATAAGGCTCGCATTTGATGTTTGTGCCACGACCGGGTAGCGTCGACGCACTTATTTTGGGAAGGGCAGGATGGCAACGAATAGGGTACTTGCAGCGGCGCTGTATGCGGCGCTTATTGCGCTACCTGCCGCCGCTGCACCAGCATCTGCGGCTCCTCCCGCCGCACTGAGCGAGGGTGGCGAACGCTCGCATGCGCTGCCCCCGATACTCAACGCGCGTGAGCGAGCGATGACTGAGAACCGCATTCTAGCGGAGCGGCTTGATACCCTCATCCCTGCGATCATGCGCGAACAGCGCATCGATTTATGGCTGCTGGTGGCCCGCGAGTATTTTGAAGAGCCAGTGGTTGCGTCGATGCTTGATGCCGAAAATATGCACGCACGCCGGCGTACAATTTTGATCTTCTACGACCCAGGTGAAGGGAAACCGATTGAGCGTCTAACTGTCAGCCGCTATGGGCTTGGCGGCTTGTTCGCGCCTGCTTGGGATCAAGGTAAACAGCCCGATCAGTGGAAGGCGGTCGCAGACATCATCAATCAGCGTAATCCTGCAAAAATTGCGATCAACACCTCCGATCTCTATCAGTTCGCCGATGGAATGACGCTCAGTCAGTATGAGAAGTTCGTTGCCGCTTTGCCTGCTCGCTTGCATACGCGGATCGTCAGCGGCGAAGCGCTCGCCATCCGTTGGCTTGAAACGCGTACGCCTGCCGAAATGGCAATCTATCCGACACTCATGCGAACCGCCCATAGGCTGATTGGCGAAGCGTTTTCGCGGTCAGTTATCACCCCCGGCGTGACGACCGCGGAGCAAGTGCAGTGGTGGTATCGCGACCGGCTGCGCCAACTCGGCCTCGATCCGTGGTTTCACCCGTCCGTCGGGATCCAACGCAAGGGCATTAAAGGCATGCTCGAAGGCGACGAAGTGATCCAGCCCGGCGATCTGTTATGGACAGATTTTGGCATCACTTACCTTCGGCTGAATACCGATATGCAGCATCTTGCGTATGTGTTGAAGCCGGGTGAGAGCAAAGCACCTGCAGGCCTCAGGCAGGGGCTAGCAAACAGCAACCGTGTGCAAGATATGCTTACCCGCCATTTCGCACTTGGGCGCAGTGGGAACGAGGTGCTGGCGCTTACCCGGGCAGAAGCGGCGGCGGCCGGTCTTGATACTTCGATTTACTCGCACCCGATTGGCTTGCATGGGCACGGCGCTGGTCCCTCCATCGGATTTTGGGACAATCAGAAGGCCGATCCACGCGGCAACGGCTTGATTGCCGCCAACACGGCTTGGTCCATTGAGCTGACAACTTTCGCTGCGGTACCTGAATGGGACCACCAGCGCGTCGATTTCCGCGCTGAAGAGAATGCATTCTTTGATGGGACGAACGTGCGCTATATCGACGGACGCCAAACAGAAATCACGCTAATCCCCTCAGGGCAGTAAGTCGGCGTCGCGGCCACATCGGCGCATGCGCCGATACCCTGTAAACGGGGAAGCGGCGTGTCCGAACTGCTTCCGCTGGCCGCTTCCCAATTCATGGGGAAGCTCCGGCGAAGCCGATGAAGGGGTGTTTCCACCTAAAACCATCACCCCGGCTGACGAGCTGTCTGTTGGGCCAACCAAGCGGGCATCCATTCAGAGGCCAGCTCTTCTGCCCGCGCAAGGATGGCATCCAAATGCGGGTTCTTGGGCATGTTGCGGATGGCGATAGCGCGTAATTCTTCAACGGTGGGGACGCGCCAGCCTTCGCGGGCCTTGGCGAGGCGGTCGGCAAAGTCTTGCAGCAATTGATGGGCGGCTTTTTCCATCAGGGCGGGGCCTGGCAAGTGAATCCCTTGCACCATTTCCTTGGGCGGGTGACGCAAGTCCCATACGATCCCGAACCACGACAAAACGCGCAGGATCAGGAAGCTCAAATCAAACTCCCACCACTTAAAGCCTTGCCGAGCTGCATTGGGGAAAGCGTGGTGATTGTTATGCCAGCCTTCGCCCATCGTGGCGATGGCCAGCATCCAATTATTGCGCGAGTGGTCACCCGTCACAAAGCGTTGGCGGCCGTGCACATGGGCGAGGGAATTGATGCAGAAAGTCGCGTGATAGCAAGCAATCAAGCTCCACACATAGCCAACTACAAGGCCGGACCAGCCCGCGAATAGCCAAACTACGACGCCTAAAATGACCGGCGGCAAATACGGATTACGCTCCAGCCACACGAGCTCTGGGTATTTGGTGAAATCAGCGATGCCATCATAGTCGGTGTCGTGATTCTTCGGGTCGATCACCCAACCAAAATGGGCATACCAAAAGCTGGTTCTGGCCGGAGAGTGGACATCTTGTGCGGTGTCGGAGAAGCGATGGTGGTTGCGGTGATGGCTCGCCCACCACAAGATGCCGCGCTGGGCCGAGGTTTGGGCAATGAAGGCGAGAATGAATTGGAAAGCCCGGCTGGTCTTAAAGCTCTTGTGCGCGAAATAGCGGTGATATCCTGCCGTCACGCCAAACATGCGCAACAGATAGAGACCCAGGCAAAGCCAAAGATCAGCCGCATGAACGCCTGTGAAAATCGCTGCTAAAGCAGAGACATGTAGCAAGTAAAACGGGATGGGATTGGGCGTCTCGGTGTCATTATGGCTCTTGATTGTCGCGGTCTCGTGCCGCTTTTCGTCATCGTTCATCTCACCGGCGCTCCAAACTATTAGCCTCGGGGCACGAGCCTGCAACAAGCTCTGTAAAGGCAAGATTAAAGGCTGTCGCAGAGTGGGGGAAGATATCAGCGTGGGCTGGCTGATAGTTTCTTCACAGGGTGGCGCAGATGGTGGTTGCAACGCAACGTCATGCATTCCCAAAAATGATTGCATCACAAGATGGCTTTGTAGCGTCACTTGGTCTAAACCCCCGCGCGCATGGGTTCGTGACCTAAATCAAGGACACGCGGACAATTTGCCAAAAGTACAGTTTCTTTAAAATACAGGAATCCTCCCCATGGATATCAAGAAAATTCCACCCGGCCACGATATGCCCCATGATGTGAATGTCGTGATCGAAGTACCGCTGGGTGGTGAGCCGATTAAGTACGAGATTGATAAGGAGTCCGGCGCGATGTTCGTCGACCGCTTTCTCTATACACCCATGCGCTATCCAACCAATTACGGCTTTATCCCCGGCACACTGTCCGGCGACGGTGACCCGGTTGACGTTTTGTGTATCGGCCGTCGCGCCTTGATCCCGGGCTGCGTTCTGCGCGTGAAGCCAATCGGCGTTTTGCTGATGGAAGATCAAGCTGGCGAAGACGAGAAGATTCTGGCCGTTCCCATTCCAAAGCTGACGGCCTTCTATGATGGCGTCGACAGCTATAAGGATTTGCCCGCCATCCAAGTCGCCCAGATTGAGCATTTCTTTGCCCATTATAAGGATCTGGAACCTGGCAAATGGACCAAGCTGAAAGGTTGGCAAGATGCCGAAGTTGCCAAGGCTATGATTATGGAAGGCGTAGAGCGCGCCAATGCCGCAGGTTTTGGGTATAAGGGCTCCTAAGCCGCTTACCTAGAACGACTAATGTAGCACTGTGGGGCGGTCTGATTGGGGTTCAAATACCATGTGGGCCACCCCAAGGCGCTTGGCCGCCCCGATCAGCGCCTCCAGCTCTGGCTCCCAGCCATCGGGCTTATCGGCCACAGGCAGGCAAGCCTTAATCGTGATGTCGCACCAGCCATGACGGCCAAGGGTCTCATCCAGCAAGCGGCCTGCATCGAGGCCATCTTCGGTCTCATAAAGCTCTAAGAGGCCCATGCCTTCCATACGATCGCAATCGCAAACACAGACCATCGCACAGCGTGCGCCCTTGGCCACTTTATGGTTGTAGCCTTCGCACACAACGGTGCCGACCAGAATGATTTGTCCCGAAAAAGTGCTCATTGCCGTGGCAGCGCAAAAACAATGCCAAAACTTTGCCTTGGAGTGGTCTCGAAGCGTCCTTGGATTTGCCTGATTCACTTGTGATTAACCCCAATCAGTCAGGACATTTCTGATAGACTTTACGAAAGGTTACGATCTTGGCAGGGCGCGGGGCAGGCAATGGAAGAAATTCCAATGGTGGCGGTCGTCGCGGCAGCTATCAAGATGGTCCACCACCGCGTCGTCGCGGGCCGTCGCGGTCTAGTGCTGCGAGACCTCGCAAGGGGCGTGGCTTTTTCGGTACCCTGTTTTATTGGGGTGCGGTCATGGTGCTTTGGATGGGGGTATTCGCCGTTGGCGTCTTCATCTGGGTTGCCTCAGACCTGCCAGACCCAGAAGCCTTGTGGAAGAAAACCGACCGCCCCTCAATCACCTATATTGATATTCGCGGTAATGTTGTCGACAGACGCGGTGCGCCCGATTCACCACCCATCGATCTAAAGAGCCTGCCATCCTATGTGCCTCAAGCTGTGCTGGCGATTGAAGACCGGAAATTCTATCGCCACTGGGGCTTCGATTTTGAAGGCTTGGCCCGTGCCTTCTACGTTAACGCACGCGCTGGCCGTGTGGTGCAGGGTGGTTCGACCCTGACGCAGCAATTGGCCAAGAACCTGTTTTTGTCGTCTGAACAATCGTTGAAGCGCAAAGCCCAGGAACTCTTGCTCTCAGTCTGGTTGGAAAGCCGCTTTAGCAAGGACGAGATTCTGGCGCTCTATTTGGCCCGCGTCTACTTTGGTTCGGGCGCCTATGGCATTGATGAAGCCGCACGCCGCTATTTCGACAAGACGCCGCAAAATCTCACCATCTCGGAAGCCGCTTTGCTGGCAGGCCTCTTAAAGGCCCCGTCGCGCTTCAATCCTGTTTCAAGTGCTCAGCGTGCGTCAGACCGTGCGACCGTTGTCCTCGATGTGATGGAGGCGCAAAATGTCATCACCAAGGAACAGCGCCTGCAAGCAGTCAGCCAACCCTTGCGCTTTGTGCCGACTTCGCGCGGCGGGGGTGCGGCCTATTTCCTCGATTGGATTGCAGAAGACGTAGGATCGATTGTTGGGGAGCCCGAGGAAGACATCATTGTTGAGACCACACTCGACTCGTCCGCCCAATTGAATGCAGAGACTGCGCTCGCCCAAGAACTCGGCCAGAATGGTAAAGCCATGCGGATGGGCCAAGGGGCCTTGGTCGCTTTCGCGGGTGACGGTGGCGTACGGGCCATGGTAGGTGGACGGAATTATCAGGAGAGCGAGTTTAACCGGGTGAGCGATGCTAAGCGTCAGCCTGGCTCTGCGTTCAAACCTTTTGTTTATCTGGCTGCGATGGAGCGGGGAGAGACGCCTTATTCCGTGCGGGTGGATGCGCCTATTAAGGTCGGCGAATGGGCTCCGCAAAACTATGATGGCAAGTTCCGGGGCGCGATGCCGTTGATCAGTGCCTTTGCCCGCTCGATCAACACCGTTGCCGTCGGTCTTGGCGAAGAAGTTGGCCGCGATTCCGTCATTCGTGCCGCGCGCCGCTTGGGCATCAGGTCGCGCCTTGACCCACAACCGACTTTGGCGCTGGGGACAGAAGTTTTGACCCCGCTTGAGTTGACCGCCGCCTATGTTCCGTTCGCCAATGGCGGAATGGCGGTCTCGCCCTATGGGTTTAAGCGTATCCGCACTCGTTCTGGCAAAATCTTGTGGGAGCGCACCCCCCCAGCCCCTCGTCGCGCAATCGAAGACGGGCCCCTGCGCAATATGAATCTGATGCTGGCCCAAGTGGTTTCAGCTGGCACCGCCCGTACCGCACAGCTTTCTGATCGCCCTGTCGGCGGCAAGACCGGCACGACGAGTGATTATGCCGATGCTTGGTTCATTGGCTTTACCGGTGGCTATGTGGCCGGCGTCTGGGTCGGCAATGATGACTTCACCGTCAAAACCAATCGCGTCACCGGCGGCTCAGCCCCCGCGCGGATCTGGCGGGCCTTTATGGTTCCAACCATGAAGGGGGTAGCGCCACGCGGCTTTGCCCTGCCGCTCGCCCCAGTACCCGATCCCAATGCTTTAGCAGAACCGACCGACGAGAATGTCGAAACGCTGCCGGTTGATCCGCTTGACCTTGCGACAGCCGGGGATGCCATGCCTGTGCCCGTTACCCCGAGCACAGAAGCCCAGCCCGCAGCGCCGACGCCAGTCCGCACGGCCCCTGAAACCCGCAGCCTCGACGAGATTGTGAAAGACGTGCAGACCCGTCCAGCAGAGGCAAGTGGGCCACCGCGTTAGCCATCTGTCCCACCCCAGCTAACCATTTTGTAATATGGGATGCGGCAGTTCTGGCGTTGGCAGGGCTGGCGTATCGTGCCAATTTGCCGCCTTGTTTCTGGGGGGAGTGTCTCAATGAATTTGAAGTCTTTATTGGCAGCCACGGCGCTGTGTTCTGTCATGATAGCGCCCGCATATGCCCAAACCGCCCCCAAAATGCGCGATGTTTTGAAGGCTTGGCAATTGGATAAGCCAAACGCGACGACGCAGTTTGTAACCAAAAGCATCAGCGAAGATCGCACAGTGCTGGAGAACGTCGTTTTCAAAGACAAGGAAACAAAAAAGACTGACATCAGCTTTGGTCAATTGGTTCTGCAACGTATGCCGCAAACGGGTGCCGCCTCTGATCCAGCTCGGTTTAGCCTCACCCTTGAAAATGGCACCGCGTTAGGCAAGGATGGCGAGAGAACGACGATTGGCAAGATCGAGGCTACGGGTCTGACCCAAACCTCCAATCTCGAAACACTTTCTAAGTGGATGGGCGGCGGCGGCAGTAAGGATGGCGCGAGCGCTGCTCAGAATATGGCAAACGCTAACTTTGACGGCGACATTCGTTTCACAAATGTAGCTTCGCAAATTAAGAGCACAGATGGCACGATCGCTGACAGTAAGATCGGCAATATCAATCTCGTTGGTATCAGCCTTAAGCCAGAGGGCTGGTCAACCACGTCGATGGAGATGTTGAATCTCGAGGTCGTTGATTCAGAAAGTGTTATTAAGCTTGGGAAGATATCTGCGACCGATTTTAAGAGTGCTGGGTGGCAGACACAGCCTGAAGACGGCTCCATGGATCTTGTGGACTTTGATATTAAGAAGGTTTCGCTTGGCTCCATGCTAATCGAGAACGTAGCTATGGACGTAAAATTGACAGCGGAAAAGGATCAGCCGCAAAACTTCTTATTCGCCATGGACCGGATGGAGTTAGCCAATTGGACCGATAAGAATATTGGCAAATTTGGTTTTTCGGGCATGAAGGGCACAATCGGCGCTGGGGAAAAGCGCGTCGAAATGAGCTTGGCGTCCTTCGCCCTTGAAGACATCAATGTCGCCTATTTCGCAGCTGTCGGTGGTGCCTTTGCTAAGATCATGTCGAGCTTGGAGCAGAAGCCAGATGGCCGCTCGGCACTCCTCGGCTTCGCTGAACTGGCCTCGGGATCTGCTTTAGCCGCAACGGCTGCGCCAGTAGTTGCGACCGCACCCAGTCCAAAATTGAAGGATTTGTTGCCCGGTGGGCCGCTTGATGGCGGCATTGGTGCCATCTCGATGTCAAAATTTGGTGTAGACGCTATGGGATTCAACTTTACCATCGACCAGATTGCAACCAGTTCGACCCGCAATGCCGATGGCATCATCATTGGGACGCGGATGGTGCCCACCACCATGAAACTGACCATTCCAGATGCCTTGTTGAATCAACCCAACAGTCCCATGGCAATGTTTGCGCCGCTGATTGCCGATGGGATTGAATTGGCTGTTCGGTATGATGCTACCTATGAGCCCACTACTGACGTCGTGAAGTTCAAGGAACTCGGCTATGAGTTAAAAGGTTGGGCAGGATTCAATTTAAACATGGCGATGGACGGGCTTGCGAAGTTTTATCGCGAACAGACCGTAGATTCACTCATGGAACCCATCGCGGCTGATCTGAAAAAGCTCAATGAACCCAAAGGTAAAGGCGAAAAGAAGCCAGACGATATGGAACAACTCAAGCGGGCCTTGGCAATCTATCAGGGTGTGCGCTTTCTCAATGGCGCGCTAGAGCTGCGCGATCAAGGCGGGATCGGAAAGGCAGCTGGGGTGTTTGCCTCAATGATGGCCCCGCCTGCCAAGGGTGCAACCAGTCGCACGGCTACTCAGGACGCCCAAGCGCTCGCTCAAGTGCGCCAATCTTGGGCAGAGCCATTGCGTCAGTCGGCGGCGGAGAAGAACAAGTCCATCCTCGAGCGGCAGTTCCTGATCTCCTTGGCCCGCTGGATCGAAGTTGGGGGCGCAATGACGGCTGTTATGCAGCCTCCTGCGCCCATCGATTTCCCAGCCTTGGCAGAGCCAAAAGACCTGCCAACGCGGCTCGGCTTAACCTTTACCAATCAGCCAGCTGCTAAAAACTGACGTTCTTTATCCGCACTGAAATAAGTGCGGATAAACTGTTTCTGGCGGGGGTAAATCTCGCTCTTGAACCGTCGGCCATTAAACACGCCATAGTGGCCGACGCCTTCTTGTACATAATCATATTGCATCTTTTTCGGGATGCCGGTGCAGATGTCGTGTGCCGCTTGGGTCTGGCCAATACCTGAAATATCGTCCTTCTCGCCCTCGACGGTCATCAGTGCGACCGTTTTAATGGCTTGGGGCTTAACCAGACGGTCGCGACACATCAGTACACCGCGTGGCAGATGATATTCTTGAAACACTTTTTGGATCGTCTGAAGGTAGAATTCTTCCGACAGGTCCAGAACCGCCAGATACTCATCATAGAATTCGCGGTGCTTTTCGGCTTCATCGCCGTCACCGGCAACCAAGTGATTGAAGAAGTCGCGGTGGGCGTCGATGTGGCGGTCCATATTCATTTGCATGAAGGAGGCCAATTGTACAAAGCCCGGATAAACGCGTCGGAAAGCACCCGGGAAAATTGGCGGCACGGTCTGGATCATCTTAGACTCAAACCAAGCAAATGGCTTTTCTTCCGCCAACTTATTGGTCACCGTGGGTGAGCATCGCGCATCAATGGGTGAACCCATATAGGTCATGGATGCGGGCAGGGCAGGGTCTTTGTCTTCGGCCATCAAGGCGATGGCGGCCAAGACGGGAGGGCCTGGTTGGCACACGGCCACCACATGGGCCTGCGGGCCCACTTGCACCAGCATTTCGCGGATATGTTCGATATAGTCGTCCAGATCAAAGCGCCCCATGCCAATTGGCACATCACGGGCATCATGCCAGTCGGTGATATAGACGTCGTGATCTTGGATGAAGGCTTCGACCGTGCCGCGCAGCAAGGTCGCGAAATGGCCCGATAAAGGTGCTGCGATCAGCACGCGTGGTTCAACCCAATCAGGCCCGCGCGCTTGCGCCAAAGCCTGCTTGTCGCGCTTAAAATGGACGAGGCTGCACCAAGCCGAAGACCAGACGGTCTCGATCGTAACCGGCACTTTGATGCCATTGATCACGGTGGAATCAATCCGCCAATCGGGCTTCTCATAGCGGCGTGTCATCGCTTCAAACAGGTCCGACGCGGCGCTGAGATTGCGGCCAAAGGGCGTCTGAGCGATGGGATTAAGCGGATTAGCAAGCAAGGCGCGCTGGAAATTGACGGCCAAGCGCCACGGCATCAGAGCAGTACGCTGCATCTCAACAATGGAATAAAGCATGGTTGCTCCCTCTGCCCGCACCACTTGTGGCGGCCAGATCAGATATGATTGCATGGTATCTATGAAGATTTGGCAACCATATCACGCAGCATCATTAGCGTGCTTGCCGCTAGGGAATGTCAAATAAATGATCAAAACCAGATATTTACAAGAATGCTGCAACTGCGTTGTGCAAAATGCACAACCGATAGGTGGACCAGATACTTGGTTTAAGCAGGCAAGATTCGTGCGTTGGGCGAATTATTACAAGCCATTCTTGGACAGCGCTGCCAAACACTGGCCCATCGCTTTGGGGTCTGGGTCGGCTGAAAAGAAGGTGGCAAGCTTGCCTTGGCGGTCAAGCAGATAGAAGATTGAAGTATGGTCGATCAGATAATCCTTGGCCGAGGAGCCTTCTGGTACGGACTTGCGAAAGCCCACCTTAAAGGCTTTAGCCGCTGCAGCGACCTGCTCGACACTGCCTGTTAGGCCTTGCAGCTTTTCGGGGAAGCCGCCTGATGTCACATAGGTTTTCAAGGCGGCTGGATTATCTCGCTCTGGGTCCAAACTGATCAGAATGGGCTGGATGTCGCCTGCCTTGGAGCCCGGAACTGTTTTAGCTTCATCCAAAGCTAGCCGCATGGTTTGAAGGGACAGGGGGCAGATATCTGGGCAATAGGTAAAGCCGAAATAGATAAGCGTGGGCTTGCCCGCGAAAGTCTTCTCGGTCACGGCCACATTATCTTGATTGACCAGGCTAAAGGGGCCGCCAATCTCTGCAAAGGCGCGGGCGTTGCAGCCCTCTGGCAGGGCGGTCTCAACAGGCTTTGGGGCTAAGCCCTTTTGCACAAAGGCGGCGCCCAAAACCACCAAACCAAGGCCAAGCGCGCCAAGGGCGATCAGGCGGGGCAATGGTGCGGACGGCTTAGTGGGGGGCGGTTCAGACGGCTTCGACATGGGTCGTGATCCACCACTTATTCCCGGTGCTGGCAAGCACGCTTTGACAGTTTTGCCTGCGACCGTTTGTCCGCCACGAGAGTGCGCGAGCCTTTCTGATCTCGCCGCAGCATGGTACGGACGTAGCATTCCAATTAAAGTGCGGGCCCCTCATGTTTCAAATTGGCTTCATCCTGTTTCCCAATGTCACCCAGTTAGACTTTACGGGGCCCTTGCAGGTTCTCCACCGCTTGCCGGACTCTCAAGTCCATATCATCAGCCACACCTTAGAGCCGGTGCCCAGTGATTGCGGCTTGTCCTTAGTGCCAACCACGACGTTTGAGGATTGTCCGCCGCTGGATTTGATCTGTGTGCCCGGTGGCTTTGGGGTCGAACATGCGATGGCAGACCCCGTCCTCATCGCCTTTCTGAAAGAGCAGGCAGGCCAAGCGCGCTATATCACCAGCGTGTGCACTGGGGCGTTTGTTCTGGGCGCAGCTGGCTTGTTGAAAGACAAACAGGCGACCACCCATTGGGCCTATCATAGCCTGTTGTCGGAAGTCGGTGCGATTCCAACCCAAGGGCGCGTGGTGCGCGATGGGCGTGTTTTCACGGGCGGCGGGGTAACGGCGGGCATCGACTTTGCCTTGACGATTGTTGCCGAAATCGCTGGTCAAACGATCGCCCAACGCATCCAATTGTCGATTGAATATGATCCAGCCCCACCGTTTGTGGGTGGGTCTCCACAAACAGCACCGGGCGATATTCTGGCGGGGCTTGCAGGCTTCTATGCCAAGCGCAATTTGGAATTCGGGCCGGCTGTCACAAAGGCTTATAGTCAGTTCAGCGATTAAAGGCGTAACGCCCGCACGGCCGCATGGCGGGCAAAGCTTAAGGTCACCGCTTTGCGTCGCGCCGGGGCAAGATCAAATCGGGGTGCGCGGCGCACAATCTCGGCCCCAAATGTATCGGCGACAATCAGGCCGGGCGCTTGCTCTTCTGTCGCAGGGATCAGGTCGATTGGAAAATCTGGCGCGACCGCGAAATAGAACAGGTCGCAATAGGGCGCATATTCTGGCCATTTCATATCGGTCTTGAAATCCTCTACCCCGGACTTGACCTCCACGATCACCAACTCACCCTTGGGGCTCAGACCGCAGATATCGGCCCGACGACTATTGGCGAGCTTAAACTCCCAGATAGGCGCATAGCCCGCATGGATCAGGCAACGGGTCGCGCCATTGCGCACGGCCAAAGTGACATCTGGCCGCGCGGCCGGCATCACGACCGAACCCACTGTTTCTGTGGTGGTATAAGACAAAAGATCGGGGCTAAGTGGATCAAGCATGATCCATCATGTTCTATCTATGTTCTTTTGTCGAGGGGCCCTATTTCTTTTTTGCTTTAGCGCCGGGCCAAGGCTGTACATCCAGCTTAGTCCAATGGCGGGCCTTCTGTGTAGGCTTCGCATCTGGGCCTAGGCCTTGGAAATAAGCCTTTTGCCACTTGTCTTTCTGGGCTTGAGAACCGGGGATCTCAAGTTCATTGTTGAAATTATTGCGGCTATCCTGCCACTCCTCATAGGAGTCTTTGAGGTTCTCTTCAGTCTCATAGGGCTTGAATTCTGGCTTGATCTGCTCAATCCCTGCCAAATTGACCGGGAAGATATGGGCGAACGGCTCACCCTTTTGGAAGCGTACGGGATGGAATGCCCGTGTCATCACCCAATTCATCGTGAAGGTATAATGCGACCAATCCGTCTCAATAATCCCGGAGAGGGCTGCGATCCCGTCCTTTGGATTATTCATCGGCCCTGTGGTCATGAGTTGGGTGCCAGGCTCGGTGCGGAAAATTTGGTTCACATGAAAGGTCAAGACGCCATGACCAAAGTGGCTGGCGGGATGGGGCCAACCATCTTCCAGTATCTCAACCACCATGGCATCGGGGCTCGGGCCGCCATCCCAAGTCACTTCAAACGAGCAAGGGCACAGCATCTCCCACCCATATTGGTTGGCAATATTCAGCGGCAAGCAGCGATAGGCGAAACGGTCAGAGGTTGAGTCCATCCAAGGCCGTTGAGCAGGGCCTGGACGCATCTCCGTCGGAGGAAAGCCAAGAGTATAGGAAATCAGTTTCATGGCATAGCTTCCTCAGTCTTTGGGCGCGATTTGTCTAGCCCTGAAGGCGTAAACCTTGCACCCTTAAGCCAGCAAAGTGCGGATGGCCCAAAAGATCAAACCCCAGAGGGCAGTCGAGGCGATTAGGGCGAAGATGATCGTCTGTTGCCAAGACCATTTTTGCTTTTCAGTGTCACCGTTGCGATACCCGCGCGCGAGAGCGAGGGGTGCCCGCGGGACAGGCCCGAGCTTACGCGGAAAGGGAGACTCTAACTGGGTCATTGAACCATTAAAACTGCGAATCCTTATACATGTGTTAACCAAACCCCATCGAAAGGCATCTTCCTGATCCCTATCTGTATATTTCAGTGCGAAGCTATGCCAAAAGCGGCCCGCGTCTGCTTATGATCAGGCCTGTCAAACTAAGTTGCGGTCGCCATGCCGCCGGAGATCTAAAGATGACTAATCCCGCTCCCATCGTGACCGTTGGTGTTGGCACAGGTGCTGTGCAAGTTGGCAACAGCTTGCCGATAAGCTTCATCTGTGGCCCTTGTGCGATGGAAAGCCGCGAGCATGCGTTGGAAACAGCCCAATGGCTCAAAGAAACCTATGGCAAATTGGGCGCTGGTCTGATTTACAAGTCTAGCTATGACAAGGCCAATCGGTCGAGCTTGACGGGTGCGCGCGGCTTCGGTCTCGATAATGCGATGGCGGTGTTTCAAGAGATAAAGGACAAATTGGGCTTACCAGTTTTGACCGATGTGCACACCGAAGAGCATTGCCGCATCGTCGGCGAAGTCGTCGATGTGTTGCAGATTCCAGCTTTCTTGTGCCGCCAAACCGATTTGCTGATTGCCGCAGCTAAGACTGGCAAAGTCGTGAATATCAAGAAGGGCCAGTTCTTGGCGCCTTGGGATATGAAACATGTGATCGCCAAGGTGACTGGCTCTGGCAATCCAAATGTTATGGTGACCGAACGCGGTGCAAGCTTCGGCTATAACACCTTGGTGACCGATTTCCGCGGCCTGCCGACGATGGCAGCTTTTGGTGCGCCGGTCGTGTTTGATGCGACCCATTCGGTTCAGCAACCCGGTGGGCGCGGCGATTCCTCGGGTGGCGATCGGTCCATGGTCAAGTATTTGGCACGGGCCGCAGCAGCCGTTGGTGTCGCCGCCATCTTCATGGAAAGCCATCCAGACCCCGATAAAGCCCCGTCAGACGGGCCAAATATGGTGCCGTTTGCTGAGTTGGAAGATGTGTTGCAGGGCATTATCGCCCACGACAAAATCACCAAGGGCTACTAGACCTCTGTGGCCTTCGGGCCACAGGTCTTCCCGAAGATGGCTAAACCAAGCATCTTTTTAGTTTGAGTGGCTTTACCGGCGTAAGCACTGCCGTTAACCACGCCCTCACAAACCTAAGGGGGACCACTTAAGCATGATTGAGAATTGACACGGGGCGATTGCTGACGCCGCCCATCCAACGATGGTTTGTCTCATTAGGTTGAGCCGACCCACGCGCGTCGCACTTCAATTCCTTCGTGGCTTTGCCGTTAAACGGCCTTGCTTAAGCTTATTCAAACAGCCTGCACTTTGAACCACATCAGACGGTGCTTGGCTGTTTTGCGATTTCGTGTGACCCATGTCAGACTTTTATGATGACGAAGACGACGCTTCGACGCGTCAGCAAAAGGCCCATATCGGCCAAATTATGCGTTACCTCTGGCGGCATTGGTCCAGCCAGCCGGTGAAGTTCACCGCTGTTGTTGTGTTGATGGTGCTGTCCACGGCCTGCGAACTTCTTTTGCCCGCTTTATCAGGCCGGATCGTCGAAACCTTGACGAAGGGCCCTCAAGCGGCGGACCAAGCTTTTGAGCTATTTTGGCTTTTCGCGGCCATTGCAGCTGGCATGTTTGTCCTGCGCAATATGCTTGTGCGGGTGTGGAACCTGTTTGCGGCGCGCAATATGGCCAATATCACCAGCGCCAGCTTCAAAGATGTTCAGCGCTTCTCCAGCCAGTGGCACAGCGACAATTTCGCTGGCGCAACCGTGCGCCGGGTTAGCCGCGCCATGTGGGCCTATGACACGCTGTCAGACAATTTTCTGTGGTTCATCTTGCCGGCAGCCATTGTGCTGCTGGGCTTGACTGGGATGATGTTGGCTACTTGGCCAATGGTTGGCCTTTATGTCGGTGGGTCGATTACGCTTTTTACGCTCGCCAGTATTTTGATTGCCCGCCTCTACATCCAAAAAGCCAATGAGCGTTCTAACTCGGCTGACACGTCGATTGGGGCCTCTCTGGCGGACGCGGTTTCAGCAAACCCAACGGTGAAAGCCTTTGGCGCAGAAGCCCGTGAAGAAGTGCGTTTTGGCGGGGTTGTGGAGAAATGGCGCGGGCTCGTGGCCATCACGTGGATGCGCTATGCAGACGGCTGGGCGGTCTCCAACATCATCCTATGGTCCCTACAAGTTGGGCTTTTGGGTCTGGTTTTGATCGAATGGCGCGAAGGCCGGGCAAGCCCTGGTGATGCAACCTTTGCTCTGACCAGCTACTTTCTGATCGCCAGCTATTTGCGAAATCTGGGTGAGACGGTGCAGCAAGTTCAGCGCGGCTTTGCCGATATTGAAGATGCTGTTGCCTATAGCTTGGAAGTAGAAGACGTAGCTGATGCACCCGATGCCAAGCGCTTTGTGCAAGGCAATGGCGAGATCGTGTTTGATGGCGTCACATTCGGCTATCGCGGGCAGAGCGAGCCTTTGTATAATGACTTCTCTTTGACCATCCAGCCTGGGGAAACTGTGGCACTGGTAGGACAGACCGGGTCTGGCAAATCGACCTTCGTCAAGCTCTTACAACGCCTCTATGATGTCGATGCGGGTGCCATCCGCATTGACGGTCAAGACGTACGCCACGTGCGACAAGATAGCCTGCGCGGCTCTATTGCCTTGGTGCCGCAGGATCCAGCCTTGTTTCACCGCAGCCTGCGGGAAAACATCGCCTATGCCCGCCCGGACGCAAGTCTGGCTGAGTTGGAAGCAGCCACCCGTGATGCGCGCGCGGCAGACTTCATTGGCCGCTTGCCGAAGGGTCTTGAGACCCAAGTGGGCGAGCGGGGAGTCAAGCTATCAGGTGGGGAGCGTCAGCGCGTCGCGCTTGCGCGCGCATTTCTAGCCGATGCTCGCATCTTGATCTTGGACGAGGCCACATCCTCACTCGACACCCAGACCGAACGAGACGTTCAAGATGCGATGAAGGCCTTGGCCAAAGACAAGACGACCATTTTGATTGCGCACCGCCTGTCGACAGTGCGTGAAGCTGATCGAATTTTGGTGTTCGAGGCCGGACGCATCGTGGAGCAGGGCACGCATGACACCTTGGTGGCAAAAGGTGGCGCTTATGCCCGCCTCAACGCCCTCTCGGTCGGCGATAAACTCGGTGGCGACTTGGATTTGCATGCAGAGCTGCCCGTCCAACAAGAAGCCAACTAGGGGCCGCTTTACCCCACAAGTCGACTGATAAGTGTGCAATGCCAGCCGCTTAACTGCCCTTGCCCTCATCGCAATCCCGTGATCATGTGCGCGCCACAGATCACGGGGCTGTCAAAGATGGCCCCAAATGGGGGTTGATCATGTCTGATCTTTGGGGTGTTATTTGGAACATCGTGTTTGCTGGTGGGCTTTTGGTGACGTTAGGGACAATTTTCCCGGTCGCCAAAGAGATGAAAAATCACCCAAAGGGCTTGCGCGTTTTGTTCTTCGCCGAGATGTGGGAGCGCTTTTCTTATTACGGGATGCGCGGCCTCTTGACGGTTTATCTGGTTCAGCATTTCCTGTTTGACCAAGCCGACGCGCAAAAGACCTACTCCTCTTACACCACCTTAGTCTATTTGTTGCCGCTGGTCGGCGGGGTTCTGGCGGACCGCTTTTTGGGTACGCGCAAGGCAATTGCCTTTGGTGCCTTGGCGCTGGTGCTTGGCCACTTTGCAATGGGTTTCGAGGGTAAGCCAACCACCCAGACCTTGACCTATCAGGGCGCGACGTATGAGTTCGTCACCGAAGGCCGCAATGAGGACTATGTCGCCAAGCTGAAAATTGGCGAACAAGCCTATGCCTATAGCGCTTCGGAGAAGGGCATTGAGATCAAGGATCTGCCCGCAACTGCGCCGGTTCCCGCTTTGCTGCCGACGGGTAGCTATGAGTTGAAGAAGGTGAAGTCTGAAGGTCCGTTTGAGATTATCTTCTATATCGCGTTGTCTCTGATCATTTTGGGTGTGGGCTTCCTCAAGCCCAATATCTCGTCCATTGTTGGTCAGCTCTATCCCGATGGCGATCCACGTCGAGATCCCGGTTTCACGCTCTATTATTACGGGATCAATCTAGGGGCATTCTGGGCCGCTATCTTGTGCGGTGCTTTAGGCACCGTCGTGGGATGGTGGGCAGGCTTTGGCCTTGCCGGTGTTGGCATGTTGGCCGGCTATATCGCCTTTGTGCGTGGCAAGGACAGTTTGGAAGGCAAGGGCGAACCCCCTAATCCCGAAGCCTTGAAGAAGAAGGTCTTGGGCCCGATCAATCTGGAAATGGCGATCTATATCGGGGCTATTGTCTCGGTGCCAGCGATTTGGTTCTTGGTGCAGAATAACCAATTGGTCGGCAATATGTTGGCCTTGGGCTCGGCTGCCGTCTTGATTTACATCGTCTATCACATGGCGACTGCGTGCAGCAAAGAAGAAGCTGGCCGCTTGATCTTGGCTTTGGTCTTGATTGCTGCCTCCGTTGTGTTCTTTACGCTGTTTGAGCAAGCTGGCTCATCCCTGTCGCTCTTTACTGCAACCAATGTGGCGTTACCGAATGATGGGTTTGTCAGTATCAGCGCGCCGCAGACCCAAAGCTTCAACTCGGGCTTTATCCTGATTTTTGCTCCTGCTTTTGCGTGGCTTTGGGTAAAGCTTGGGCAGCTCAATTTGGACCCCTCGGCACCGATGAAATTCGCGATTGCTTTGGTGCAAGTAGGTCTAGGCTTTTTGATCTTGGTGTGGGGCGCACAATTTGCCGATGATCAGGCCCGCGTGCCTGTGATCTTCTTGGCGCTTGCCTATCTGCTGCACACAACCGGTGAGCTATGCTTGAGCCCCGTGGGCCTGAGCTGGATGACCAAATTATCCACGCCAAAGCTGCTTTCAACCTTGATGGCGACGTGGTTTTTGGCGAGCTCCGGCGCCCAATATCTGGGTGGCATTATCGCTCAAATGACCGCTACGGAAACGGTTGCTGGTCAAGTAACTGATCCCGCCAAAGCTTTGGCGAACTCGCTAGAGGTCTTTAACACCATTGGTCTGTGGTCGATTGGGATTGGGATTGTGATGGCCTTGGCTTCACCGCTTCTAAAGAAGCTGGCCCACGGTGTGAAATGAGGTTTGGATCTTGTGGTCAGAATATGCCTTTGACCAGAAGATACCAAATCCCATCCTTGGATCGTTCGCGATATTGGGTTTGACTAATCACGCCTGACCGCCGGTCGGGCGTGAAATCGGTACGGACGCGGCTGAACGTCGCTCCATTTGGATCTTCCACGCCGAGTTCTACGCTCACATCCTTATAGGCTTTCGTCTCAATCCACGCGCCCCAGTTTTGGATTGTATCCCAATGAAAGGTCTGACTTGGCCGGAATTCGCGGTTGTTATTGCCCCGCCAGTACCAAGCACCCATGCGCAACCGCTTCTTGGGAATTTCATAGGTGATGTTGGTGTTGAAGTTTCTACCGTTCCAACCAGAGAAAGGCCGGGCCTTGTCGGTGATTGGGTCGATCAGCTCAGAATCGCGCCAGCGGTAATTGCCTTCAAGCTCCAAGCCCTCCAAGAGGGCGGATAAAGGGATGGTCCACGACACATTATAGCCCCAACGTTCAGCTTCTGGCACATTGCCTAACGCCACGCCGCCATTGCGGGTGGGCACCAACGTCAATTGGTCTTCAAATTTCTCTTGAACAACTGAGGCATTGATTACGCCGCGTTTGCCCCAGCGTCTTTCAACACCAATCAGGCTAGACCAGACTTGTTCCGGGCGCAGCTCTGGGTTGCCGCTATTCTGGTTATTGTCGCCAACCGACGCAGAGTCTGCAAAGGAGCCAAAGTCCAATTGCCCGACGACCCGCTCCACTTCCACGCGATAGGTCCATCCAACCTTGGGTTTCCAAGCCGCTTTGATGCGGGGCTTTGGATAAAAGAAAGACCGCTCCTTGCCCGCAGCGCCACTTTGCTCAATCGTTGACCACTCACCTGTCAACGTCGATTCTAAAGTCAGCTTGGGTGAGAGGGTCCAAGAATCGCTGATGAAAGCTTCTTTCCGGGTCTCAGAGACTTCGGTGGAAGAAATGTCAGATGGGCGAACCACAAAGATCGTCCCGTCTCCTTCCGCATACTGGCCGACGAAATCTAAGCTGTTGTAAGCCAGTTCGCCGCCAGTCTCGATTTGATGGGCACCAAATTTCTTCTTGAAGGTCAAGCGCGCCACGCGCTCTTCATTGGTGGAATCTGCCACGAAGCGGCCGAAATTTTTGGCTTGCCCAACGGGATTGAAGCCTGCGAGGTCAGAGTTTTGGTCTTCAGTTGCTTTGGCCAATAGCGCGAGTTTGCCTGTCCAGCCTGCTACTTGGCGCTCTAGATCGCCGCCAATCTCCCAGCGCATTGTGGTGCCATCTTCCTTGCCCTCATCTACCCGAAATGGCAAAGTTGCATTTGGCCGATAGGCTACATGCACCCATTTGCGACGAAACTTACCTTCCAGATAGCTAGCATTGGCATTGATTTTGGTTTCGCCAATTTTGCCGTCGACCGCAAGCGTCGCCTGAGCGTATTTAGACCGACGGCGGTCATCATTTGGCCCGCGCTCGGTATAGACGTCGGCAGGCGACAGAATGCCTTCAAAGCCGATAAAGTCTTCTACATTCTCGATCTCAGCTTGCAGGCCGGCGGTGATATTAAAGCCACCCAGCTTTGAGGTGTAGGACGTATCGATTTTGGGCTTGATGCGGCCACTGCCGACGCCGGTGGCTTGCACTTCCCACTTGCCGCTCGCTTTGTTGTCGGCTTTTCGGATCACATTGACGATGAGGCTTTTCCCAGGCGCTAGCGCACCGGCTGCTGCGCCTTCTAACAGTTCGACCTTCTCTACATTGCTAGCTGGGATTCGGCCAAGAATGGAGAATAAATCCTCATTCTTGCTCGTGGGCCGAGAGCCGTCGATCAGCACATTGCCCGCTGCCCCGCCGAAGCCACGGACGGATTCGCCGTCGTCGATGTTAAACCCTGGAATCCGCGCAACCATATCGGCGGCCGTCTGCGGCGTGATATCGTTGAAATAGGCGGGCTGGAAAATGCGCTTGCCATCGACCAAATCTGGCAGCGCATTCGTAACGCTGGACGCTGGGCTGGCGCTAAGAGCTGTTTGCGCCCAAGCAGACCCAAGGCCACTGGTGCCCACAAGTACAAAAGGCGCAAGTGCAAAAGCGAGCGCGCGATAAGAAATCAAAGCCATGGGTGTTTCCCCGCCCAAATCAAACTGACGGCTTGTCTATCTTCGATTTGATCTTCAATTACCCGTGAAAAGGCTGTCATGAAGTTTTTTTAATTGAGGGACTGATGTGTTTGCGTGCGTATGGAGGCAGGGGGTTACTTTCCCAAATGCCCGCTCCGGTCTAAGTCTTAGTTCATGATGACTGCGCGCTTGCTTGCTTGTTTCTGGATTTCGATCTTCGGGCTTGGCTTATCCGGCCTAGAGCCGGTGGGCGCACAGACCGCAGGACCCACACCTGCCGGGCCGGCGATTGGGCTGGGCAATGGATTTGCTGATCTTTCGGCTAGGCTTCAGCCCGCCGTTGTCGCCATCCGGGCCAAACGGTCCCTGGTCGGTGCGCCGCGCGATTCTGTGCATGCAGAAGCTGGTGGCAGCTCAACAGGCTCGGGCTTTGTGATTGATCCTCGCGGGGTGGTGGTTACCAATAATCATGTCATCGAAGGTAATGATCGGTTTGAGATCATGTTGGTCGATGGCACAGTTTTGCCTGCTACTTTGGTCGGACGCGATGCAGAGACCGACCTGGCCGTGTTGCGCACCACGGGCACCATGCGCCTATCTAGCGTTACTTGGGGCAATAGTGATGCGGCCCGGGTTGGTGATTGGGCGATTGCGATTGGCAGTCCGTTTGGTCTGGGCAACTCCTTGTCAGTCGGGGTGATCTCGGCCCGAAACCGCGATTTGCAGGCGGGGCGCTACGACGACTTCTTGCAGACGGATGCGGCGATCAATCGCGGCAATTCCGGCGGGCCTTTGTTTAATGCACGCGGCGAGGTGATCGGCGTCAATACTGCAATCGTGTCCCCGGGGGGAACACAAGGTGGGTCGGTTGGGGTTGGTTTTGCTGTGCCGTCTAATCTTGCGCGAAAGATCGTGGCCGACATTCTCCAAACCGGTAGCGTTCAGCGCGGCTGGATCGGATTGCGCGCGCGCCTGCTGACACCAGAGGAAGGCGGGACGGGCCAGAATGGCGTCATTGTTGCCGATGTTGCTGCTAATTCACCAGCAGCCAAGGCTGGCTTGCGCATGGGTGACCGGATTTTGAAATGGGCGGGCCAGCCCGTATCCGATCCGCGCGCCTTGGCTCGATATGCCGCAGCAGCCCCGGCTGGGGCTAAAGTAAAAGTTGAAGGCTTCCGTGGCCGACAAGCGATTTTTGCCAATCTGGTTGTTGGCCGTTCCCCTAGTGAAGTGCGGGCACCTACACCGCAAGCTATGCCAACGGTCACCGCGATGGGGCTTGTCTTACGTTCGGCGGCACCATCGGATCGTCCAAAACTGCCGCCAGAAGTGCGGGTAATTGTCTCAGCTCTCGATCCGTTTGGCCCAGGCAAGGATCAAGTCCGCCCGGGCGACGGCTTACTTGAAGTGCAAGGCCAAGCCGTCGCAAGCCCGCAAGAGGCGCGTGCGGCGTTACAAGCGGCTGCGCGCAAGCGCGATGGTGTTGTCATTCGTCTATACCGAGATGGACAGCCAATTTATCGGGCGCTGCGTCCAACGCGCAGGTAACAGGTAGCAAAGCTAGACCTTTCAGTCCGCCTCGACTATCGCTTGGCGCGAAGCCACAAAGGCACAAGAGGCGCAAGCTGAGCGAATGCGGCGCGCGCGATGACAGAGATGGAAACGTGGGGAATCCTTGATGGCAGACGGCCGCGACGATGTGCCTTATGACTGGGATAAGGTGATCAACCCAAATTCCCCGAAAAAGCCCGAAAAACCATCGCCTCGCAAAGCTCCGGCTTTGTCAAAGGCTCCACGATTTAACTTGAAACTTGATGTGCTTGGCTGGCTGATGGCAGTGACCAGCTTGGTGATTGTTGTCGGCATCATCGTGCTCTTTTACATGTCCTGGCTCTTTCAGGTTGAAGGGCAGCGGGTGGCCGGCCAAGATCAAGGACAGATTCCAATCACAGAAGACTTTGCAGCCGGGCAGTCCAAGCCCAAGGATGTGCTGTTCCGAATTGGTGGCGCGTCTAGCATGGGCCCCAATGTGATGATGGACCTCGTTTCGGCTTGGATGCGGGTGCGTGGATATACCTCGGTGCGGGCAAATCAGGGTGACAATGTCATTGAAGTCACTGGCTCGCGCGGGGGTAAAAATTCCCGGGTTTTGATCGCTCTGGGCTCATCTCAAGGTGGTTTTGAAGCGTTAACGCAGCAGCGCCTTGAGGCGGTTATGTCGTCCCGACAAGTATTACCCGGTGAGGCAGACCGTTTGTCGGCCTTGGGCAATTTCACCAATGCATCGAGTGAAAAGATCATTGGGCTGGATGCCAGCTTGGTCGTGGTCAATCGGAATAACCCAATTAATCGGATCGACACAGAAGTATTGAGTCGGATCTTGAGTGGTGAGGTCACCGATTGGAATCAGGTTTCTAAAGATACTTCGGGACGCATCTCCATTAAACTTGAGAGCCTAGGCGCTGATTTTGATTCAAGCCCTGCAGGGCGGTTGTTAGGTGACCGTGAGCCGCCTGAAGCCGTTACATTCTTGGATGATCCCGCCGGGGTCGCTGATTCCGTTAGCCGAGATGAAAAGGCAATTGGGATAACCCGACGTGGCACAGGCGGCATAAAGGCATTGGCGCTGAATGAGCGCAATGCCCGTTCGGTCGGGGCCGACGATTTTTCGATCTCGACGGAGACCTATCCGTTTGCTGAACGGCTGTTTGTCTATGTGGGTTCGTCCGGCGGCGATCCAAACGCGCGCGATTTTGCCGATTTTGCGACCTCACAAGCAGGCCAGGAATTGGTGGCACGCATGGGAATTACGCCCCTCAGACTGGGTGCTGTCAAGGTCCTGACGCCTCCGGATGCGCCGAACGACTATCGGACCTTTGGGCGTTTTGCCGAGCGGATGAATTTTGACATTCGCTTTTACGATGGCGCCAATCAGCCAGATTCTCGCGCCGAGGAAGACCTCAAGCGATTTGTCGCCTTCATCAATAAGAACCAAATTGATAAGCGCCGTATTGCGGTTTTGGGCTTTGCCGACAACGTTGGTGCACGGGTCACCAATATTGGCCTCGGGCAATCGCGGGCAGAAACAGTTGCTTTGGCGCTGCAGGGTCTCGGTGTAACGCCAGGCGTTGTCCGGTCTTTTGGCGACTCATTGCCCGTGGGCTCAAACTCCGATGAGCGCGGCCGCATTCGCAATCGGCGGGTGGAGATTTGGTTGTGTGCGCCACCGGCTTGCCCGCTGATTAATCTGGGTGCGGAAGCAGAAGCCACAAACCGAGGAATTCCAGCCGGTGTGCGCCTCGGCCCGCCGCGACCACCTGTGGAAGGTGAGCCGGTGCCGAAGGGCTGAAGACCCTTCAACACCCGACCATATGGTCCGATTAGTTGGCCGCGGTCTGCCCTTTGGCGGGTAAAGCACTGATCCAAGCCGCCATCATTTTGGTAAGCTCCGGATTATAGGGCGCGACAGTCACTGGCTTGCCTGCCTGATTAGCTGCGCGCACGTCATCTCGGCTTGCTTGTACATCAAAGCCATGGCCAGTGAGGGGCAAAAAGCGATAGGTCGCGGTGCCCGGACGATAAAAGTTGACGACCTCGACAATTCTCTTGTGGTCGCGCTCATCTATGGCCGCAAAGTCCGCCTCGCCATAAATGGCCAGAACCGGCGCCTTGGTATCGCGCCAAGCGGCTACTGTGTCTTGCGCAGCCACCCCACGCCAATAGGCAAGGTTGCGCCCGAGGATTAAGTCGTCCCCATCCCAATCAAAAGCACTGCGCAACATGGCTTCATGATTGGGGTTTTCATTCGCAATGGTTTTAAGGCTGACATCTTCATTGAAAATGCGTTGCATCAAAGGCCTAAAGGCCTTCGCCGCCTGTTCCGCGTCTGCGGGGTCGGCCCCAGCGGACAAGAAGCCCTGCATGGCAAACAGCTCTTGCATATAGTCCTGCCAATTGCGCAGGGCGGTGCCATAGACCATCACGCCGCGCGGCGCGGGCCCTTTGGCGGCAATTAGTGGCGCTTGAATCCCACCCATGGAATGGCCGAGGATGATGATACGATCAGGGCTGACACCGCGATCCTTGATCAAGGCTTGGTAAGCGGCCTCAAACCCCTCCATTTCCAAAGCAAAGTCGGTTTTCAGGCAGGGTGTGGATGTGACGCTGTCACCCATACCGAGCTTTTCAATCCGATATGAGCCAATGCCGGCTTCTGCCAAAGTCTTGGCCAAGAGGTGATAGGGATGATTGGGTGGGCCTTCGACACTGCCGCAGCCATAGCCTTGGATCAAAAAGACAACAGGGGCTGCCGGTGCCGCAGTCTTCGGGGTCACCAGAATGTCACGCAATCGACCTTCTTTGAAAGAAACGGTGCCGTAGCGCACATCCGCACCGGGAATGGACTCCAAGGGTCGGGCGGTGGCTTTGGCTGTGACGGTCTTGGTTGCTTTGCCGCGCTTAAGGGTCAGCACTGTCGTATCGCCAGAGCGCAAAAGCCCAGCCGCTGCGACAAGTTCCATATTAGTTTTTGTCGGCTGACCATTGACGCTTAAGATGATGTCGCCGGGTTCCACACCGGCCAAAGCCGCCGTCATTTGCGGCGTAACCAAGGTCACCTTTTGCCCGTCGCTGGTGTTTTCAAGCGCGACACCTAGGGCGGCGCGCCGGGTCAATTCTGCGGGCGACTGCGTGGCACCACTTTGGTTGGCAAAGGCCGAGCCGCCAATCAAAGTCCCTGACAGCATGGCTGTCGCCACTAAAAAGCTACGCGTCATCGTCTCGCCCTCCCTTAGATCCCGCGCTCATCCTAAGGGGGAATGGGCGGTCAACTCAAATGAATTCGAGGTAAGGTTCCCCGTGCCTTCAGACAGCCACGAATGCGCTGCGTGGAATGCCTTGGAAGAAGAGGGCGCTTTCTAATGTTCCATGCTCAATTCGTGCAGGGGCTTGAGCGGCCACGATTGGCTTGGCGCGATACGCGATACCAAGGCCCGCCGCTTCAATCATCATCAGATCATTGGCACCATCCCCAATCGCAAGGGTTTGGGAAAGATCGAGGTTTAGGCGTGCCGCATCTTCACTCAAGGCGGCCAACTTGGCTTCCTTGCCAAGGATCGGCAGGCCGACTTTACCAGTCAAGCAGGTACCATCATCCAGTAATTGATTGGCGCGATTGGTGTGAAAGCCTGCGCGGGCAGCAACGCGGCTGGTAAAGAAGCTAAAGCCTCCAGAGACCAAAGCGCAATGCGCGCCTAAGTGCACCATGGTTTTTACAAAGACTTCGGCACCGGGATTCAGGTCCACACGTGCTTCGTAACAGGCCTGTAGCGCGGTCAGCTCCAGCCCGGTCAGCATCGCCACCCGCTCGGTCAGGGCGCCTTCAAAATCAAGCTCGCCTGCCATCGCCCGTTCGGTGATGGCTGAGACTGCAGCCTTCTTATTGGCAAAATCAGCCAATTCGTCGAGGCATTCGCAGCCAATGATGGTGGAGTCCATATCAGCGACCAAAAGGCCCATACGTTCTGGTGGCCTTGAGGAAATATCGAGCGGCAGCCCATCCAGCCAAGAAACCGCCTCCTTGGTATCGCCATCGACAGAGCTCAAATGCAAGGCTTCGCCCGGTTCAATCGTCTTCAGCGAAAGCTCGCCCCACAGGGCTTCGATCCGCGCCACGGCTTCTTCAAGGACTTTTTCGCCAGTGGGGCTTACGAGGATCAGAGAAGGCACTTGGAACTCCATTCAGCTTATTCGCATCAGACTATTGGCGGTATGCCGGAACTTGGGCTAGAGGCAGGCCATGCAAACTGCCCTCCTTATTCTCGGCCCCACGGCTTCGGGCAAGACCGCCTATGCCATTGATGCTGCTATCAAGCAAAATGGCGAAGTCATCAACATGGACTCGATGCAAGTCTATGCAGATCTTGAGATTTTGACGGCAAGGCCCAGCGTGGCCGAAATAGGCGATGTACCGCATCATTTGTTCGGCCATATCGATGGAGCCGTCGCTTACTCAACAGGGGCCTGGCTGGCAGAAGCCGAAGCCGCCATTGCTGATATTCAAGCGCGCGGTCGCAGACCCATTCTCGTGGGCGGCACAGGTCTTTATGCGCATGCTTTGACACAAGGGCTCGTACCAACCCCAACGGTACCACCAGACGTGCGCGCTTCGACTCGCAGACTGGTTGGCGCGGATCCACGCGCTGCCCATGCGCGCTTGTTACAAGTCGACCCCAAAGCTGCCCGGAAGATTGAACCCAAGGACGCGGTGCGGATTGCGCGCGCCTTAGAGGTTTTTGAAGCTACAGGCAGGCCGTTGTCCGACTGGCACCAAGATCCCCAGCCCCCGGTTTTGGCACAGGGCACGTGGGAGGGTATTGCGCTGATGCCAGACCGCGAAGTCCTTTATGCCCGCATCGAAGCGCGCTTTGAGGCCATGATGGAAGATGGCGGCCTCAATGAAGCCCATGCACTCTACCAGCGCAGGCTGGAGCCGGATTTGCCGGTGATGAAGGCTGTCGGCATGCCCGGGCTGATTGATTTCTTTGAGGAGCAATGCGGCTATGACGAAGCCATATCGCGCTCCATCCTCGACAGCCGCCATTATGCCAAGCGGCAAATGACCTGGATTCGCAACCGCGCGGCGGATTGGAAGGTCATCCCCGTATGAGTGAAGCCAAGACCTTGGATGTCGCCGCGGCCTATGATGTGTGGGCACCCAGCTATGACGGCTATGACAACCCGATGGTCTATGCGGCTGGCTATGCCCTTAGCCAAGCACCGATTTCTCTCGCGCAAAAGACAATTTTGGAGTTTGGTTGTGGCACGGGGCGCAATCTGGCTGCTTTGGCAGCGCGCGGGGCGTCAAATCTGATCGGCTTTGATTTTTCCTCGGCCATGTTAGCTGAAGCGCGCAAACGGGATGGCGATTGGACCCTATTTCAAGCGGACATGAGTGCGCCGATTGCGCTGCCCGATCAGAGTGTGGATTTTGTTCTGTTCTCGCTGACGCTGGAACATGTCGCAGACTTGGTGCCACCCTTGCAAGAAGCTCGTCGCCTGTTGCGGACCGGTGGTATGATCAAGATTATCGAAATTCATCCCTTCTTGTCTTTAAACGGCATATCGGCCCACTTCAAAACCGCCGCGGGTGAGGAAATCACCATGCCTGCTTTTGCTCATCCATTTCAGGACTGGTTGGAAGCCTTTGATCAGGCAGGCCTGCGCGTCACTGGCTTAAAGGAATGGCAAGCGCGCGACTTCGGCACCGATGCGCCGGCTAAGATCCTGGGTCGTGGCCTGGATTGGCCATGGGTCGTGGACTGGACTTTATCCCCTGCCTGAAGTGGCTTTGGCCATTGCGCTTTTCCCCACATTGTCGCAACACAAACGCCAAAGGTTCGTAAAGGGCCGCCAACCAATAGCTCAAGGGGAAAGCCATGTCAGGTCCATTAAGTGGCGTCAAAGTCGTCGAGTTTGAAGCAATCGGTCCAGGACCTTTTTGCGGCATGTTGTTGTCCGACTTGGGGGCAGACGTCATCCGCATTGATGGCCCACGCTCGCGCTCCGGTGGTGGGGCCAAGGACGTAACGGGGCGTGGTCGTCGCTCGATCAGCCTGGATCTTAAAAACCCAGACGATGTTGAAACCTGCCTGAAGCTGTTGGAACAGGCCGATGCCATGCTGGAGGGCTATCGCCCCGGCGTTTTGGAAAAGCTGGGCCTTGGACCCGATGTCGTCTTGGCGCGCAACCCCAAGCTTGTTTATGGCCGCATGACCGGCTGGGGCCAGTTTGGACCCTTGGCAAAGGCCGCCGGCCACGACCTCAATTATATCGCGTTGACTGGAGCCCTATGGGCAACCGGACGGCAGGGGGAGCCACCTGCACCCCCGCTCAATCTGATTGGCGATTACGGCGGTGGCGCGCTTTATCTCGCTTTTGGCCTTCTGGCTGGTGTCATCCATGCCCGGGCTACGGGTGAAGGCCAAGTGATCGACGTAGCGATGACTGATGGCGCAGCCTCTCTGACGTCGATGTTCTGGGGCATGCGCGCCAGCGGCATGTGGCAGGACAAGCGCGATGCAAACTTGCTCGACGGTGGCGCACATTTCTATGATTGCTATGAGACCAGCGACGGCAAATGGGTGTCGATTGGCTCGATCGAACCGCAATTCTACGCGCTTCTTTTGCAACAGGCCGAAATCACAGACCCTGCCTTCCAAAACCAGTTTGATCGCGCCAATTGGCCGGTTTTGTCGGAAAAGATCGCCGCCATTTTCAAGTCGAAGACACGCGGTGAATGGACGGCTATCATGGAAGGCACCGACGTGTGCTTTGCGCCTGTGTTGAGTTGGGAAGAGGCTGCACAGCATCCCCACAATGTGGCGCGCCAGACTTTTGTGGAAGTCGAAGGCGTTACTCAGCCTGCTCCTGCACCTCGCTTCTCCAAAACACCCGGCACCATTCGCTCGGTCGCGCCAAAGCCCGGCCAGCATAGCCAAGACATTCTGGCCGACTGGGGTATCTCTGGATGAGCGCTTTGGAAGGAACGACTGGGCGGCGTCGGATTTATCTGATGCGGCACGGCCATGTTGATTATGGCTCACGCGAAGTGGTGAAGTCCCAAGACCCCACCATTGCGCGTTTGACGCCACTCGGCAAAGAACAGGCCAAAGCGGCGGCGGCGGCCTTTGCCCATGTGCCCTTGGATATAGCGATCTGTTCTGGCCTGCGACGTACCCGCGAGACGGCAGAGATTGTGCTGTCCCAGCACGCCTCGCCACCCGTGTTAGAAGACGAGCCCGGCCTAACGGAACTCCACTCCGGCAAGTTCATCCCGTTTGCAACACGCGAGGAATTGAGCGCCTATTTGACCTTCACGTTCGAGCAGGCAGGCCAAGAAGGGGCAACCTTCTTTGAAGGCGGCGAACTGTTTGCCGATGCCTATGCGCGCGCTGTCGCCTCGATTGAGGCTCTTCTTCATCGTCCGGGGTGGAGCAGCGCGCTGGTTGTCGCCCATGAAGGCATTAACCGGCTGTTGCTGGGTTGGATGTGCGGGGCAGGGCCGTCGGCTTCGCTGCCGTTTGAACAGGACTTGGCCTGCGTCAATGTGCTCGACTTTGATCTCGTACCTGAAGAGGGCGACAACCCAATCAGCCGGATAGAGCGCCGCATCATCAAGGCCACCAATGTCACGCCCTATGGCTGGCTGAAAGCAGGCATGCACCAAACCAGCTTTGAGGCGATCTTTACCGCGCCAGAGCTTGAGGATGAGGTGGAGGGCTAGCGCCCCCCCTCAATCCCCCGGCGTACGCACTGCTGGCACACCGCGTTCCAGATAGCGAATAGCCGTCATCACATGAGTGCGGACCCCGATGGGCAGGACGTCTTCATTGGTGTCGAAATTGGGTGCATGATTGACGGTCCATTCCGATGCTGGCACGCCAGCTTTGCTGACCCCCAAATGATAGAACACGCCCGGAATCACGGCTTGATAGTCTGCAAAATCTTCTGCGCCAGTGATGGGCGGACGGTTGATGTTGACCTTGCCTGCTCCGGCTGCTTCTTCCAAAGCGGCCTGGGTAGCCCGCGCTAAATTCGGGTCGTTAAAGGTGACATTATTGCCGCCATATGGGTCGCCGCTATTAAACGCGATCTTGGCTTCGGCTCCATAGGCGGCGGCGAGCGACACTACCGTTTTTTCCATCTTATTCTTAATGTCTTGGCGCTGGGCATTGTCAAAGGTACGCAATGTGCCGCCCATTTCCAGCGCCTCTGGAATGATGTTGTAGCGCACGCCACCATGAACCATGGCAGTCGTGATAACAGTCGGTGTCGCCGTTACATCGACGGTGCGAGCCGCTAAGCGGTTGAAGTCTTGGATGATGGCAGCTTGCAGCGACATGATGTCGATCCCGGCCCACGGTGCGGCACCATGGGTCTGCTTGCCTTTGATGAAGACTTGGAACTTATCCGAGGCCGCCATAAAGCCACCCGGACGATAGTGGATCGTACCTGGTGGACCCGGGAAGACATGCAGACCGAAAATCGCCGATGGCGCTGGGTTTTGTAGCGCACCTTCTTCAATCATCAGCGACGCACCGCCCTTTTCGCCCGGAGGTGCCCCCTCTTCGGCGGGCTGGAAGATAAAGACGATGGTCCCGGGGATCCGGGCCTTCATTTTGGTGAGAACTTCTGCCGCCCCCATCAGCATGGCGGTATGGGCGTCATGGCCACAGGCATGGGCTACGGGGACCTTATTGCCGAGATATTCGCCCACGGCTTTGGAGGCAAAGGGCAAGCCCGTGGCTTCTAACACGGGCAAAGCATCCATATCAGCGCGCAAGGCGACAACAGGGCCGGGGCGACCTCCCCGCAGGACGGCGACAACCCCTGTCTTGGCCACATTTTCCCGCACTTCAAGCCCGAGTGACTTCAGATGTGCGGCGACCAAGGCGCCCGTACGAAACTCGCGATTAGAAAGCTCTGGATGCTCATGAATATCGCGCCGCCATGCCACCACCTTGGTCGCCATCGCGTCAGAAGCCGCATTGATCTCGGCTGCCGAAATTGGCGCTGGAGCCTTCGCGGCTGAAACCATGGAAAGAGCCAAGAACAGGCTCGCGATGCGGGTGGGGGTGAGGTTTTTCATCACGAGATCGTTAAGTGGAACCAACATTCTGTCAACCTTATGCTTGGCCCTTTAAACCAGCCAAGACAGTGCGATGACTGGTCCATCGCCAAAACTGCGATAGACTGAGTTGAAACACACAATGTATCGGGGAAATGGCCATGGCGATCGACTTTGCAGAAGCTGCTGACAAAGCCAAAGCAATCAATCCAGCACCGGTGTTAAAGGGCGTCCATCATAGCGCTTTTCGCTGTCGCGACGCCGAAGAAACGCGTAAATTCTATGAAGATATTCTGGGCCTGCCGCTCAAAGCCGCACTGGTGTTTGAAGAAGAGCCGGGCTCTGGCCGTCCGATCCCTTACATGCATCTGTTCTTTGAATTGGGTGACGGTAATTATGTCGCGTTCTTCGATGTCCCTGAAGGGGCCCATAGCGGCAAATTCAAAATGAAATGGGGCATGGACCTGCATTTTGCCATGGAAGCCGAAAGCCACGCCACCATGATGGCGTTTAAAGAACGTCTGGACCAAGCAGGCGTCCCCTGCTTTGGCCCGATTGACCATCATTTTGTCCACTCCATCTATTTTTACGATCCTAATGGCATCAATGTCGAAATCACCTGCCGCGATCCCAAGCATGATGAGATTATGGCCGAAGAATCCGCCAATGCCGCTGAGATCATCGCCGCTTGGACTGCACGGACCGCCGCGCAAAAAGCCCTAAACGCAGCGCAAAAGACTTAAATTTCTTCCTGCAGGAGCAGCTTCGATGTCCCTAATCTACCTCGTGCGTCATGCCGAGCCTGCCGCCACTTGGGGTGCCCACCCCAATCCGGGTCTATCAGAGCTTGGCCATAAGCAGGCTGAGGCTGCTGCCATCCGCTTAGAGGAGGTGGGTGCCAAGCATCTCATCACCTCACCCTTGGCAAGGTGCCAGGAAACGGCGCAGCCGAGCGCGGCTACCTTGGGGTTCACCCCACTCATTGAGCCGCGCGTGGCTGAAATCCCGGTCCCGGCCCATGTGACCGATCATCGCGACTGGCTAACAACGGTCATGAGCGGCTCTTGGCAGGATGGCCATGTGGATCAGGGGCTGCGCGACTGGCGTGATCATATTGGCCAAGCTTTGTTGGAGCTCACCCAAGACACTTTAGTTTTTTCGCACTTTGTCGCCATCAATGCAGCGGTCGGTCTGGCGACCAAATCCGACACCGTGACCTGCTTCAAACCCGGCCATGCATCGGTCACGATCTTGCGCAGCGCGGGAGGCGTCTTGACCGTCGAAAGCCTCGGCGAAGAGGCCCCAATCCGCCTCACCTAAATGTTAGCCCTGTCACAAGGGCGTGAGATCGCGGCAATGTGTCAAGTTTCATTGCCGCAGAGGTCTTTGGCATGCTAACTCCCGCGCCTTGCTGCGGTTTGCCTTGCCATTCGGGTTAGGCGTCCCCACCTGCAGCGCACTGTTCAACTGCCTACTCTGTCTTTCTGTCAGAAACTTTGAGGTCCCTATGTTTTCCACCCCCGCTTATGCTCAAGCTGCCGGCGCTGCGGCCCCAGCAGGACCAGAAGTCATTATGATGCAACTCTTGCCACTCGTGATGATTTTGGTGGTATTTTATTTTCTTCTGATCCGTCCACAGCAAAAGCGTATGAAGCAGCATACTGAAATGTTGGGCGCGATCCGTCGCGGCGACAGCGTGATCACTTCGGGCGGCATCATTGGTAAAGTGACCAAAGTGGCTGACGACGAGCTGACCGTGGAAATCGCGCCAAATGTCGCGGTGCGTGTTGTGAAGTCGACGGTGAGCCAAGTGCAAGGCAAAAGCGAGCCTGTCGTCGCCAATGACGCTAAATCCTAAATGAGATCAGTGCGGACCCGTCTTTAAAGGGTCTGCTTCTGCCGAAGGGCTAGATAGACGTGTTACATGTTGCGCGCTGGCGGGTTCTCGCCGTTATCATCGTTTCCCTCTTGGGCTTGATTTTCGCCCTGCCGAATGCCCTGCCGCAATCGGTAAGAGATTCGATGCCGAGCTTCTTGCCGAGCAAGACTGTCAATCTGGGTCTTGACCTTCAGGGCGGCTCTTATCTGATGTTCGAGGTGGAGAGCGAAGTCGTCTATAAGGCCCGTTTGGAAACCGTCGCCGATGACCTCGCGCGCGAATTGCGCGGCCAGAAGCGGCCCGGCGAACTTGGTGCCGCCAAAACGCCGATTTTGTTCGCAGGCCGTGGCCTTACGCCAGATGGCCAAGTTGCACGCGTCACAATCCAGAACGCGGATGACGTCCAAGAAGCGATCAAGCGCATCCAAACGCTTGCTTCCCCGGTAATTGGCTTAACAGGACCCACCGGGCGTAATGACCTTGATGTCAAAGCTGCCCCCGGAAATGTCATCGAAATTCGTTTGACTGAAGAAGCCAAAGTGGCGATGACCCGCCGCGCGGTCAGCCAGTCGATCGAAGTTATTCGTCGCCGGATCGATGAAACCGGCACCAAAGAACCTGCCATCACCCGCCAAGGGGTCGACCGCATTGTGGTGCAAGCCCCGGGCGAGAGCGATCCTGAAAAGCTGAAGCGCTTGGTTGGCCAGACCGCGCGTTTGACGTTCCAAATGGTGGATGAAACCGTCCCCCCCGCAGAAGCTGCTGCCGGACGCATCCCTCCGGGTTCTGTGCTTTTGGAGCAACCCGGTCAACCTGGCGAGCCCTTTGTCCTCGTCCGTCGCCGCGCTTTGGTGACCGGCGATAATTTGACCAAGGCAGACCCGGGCTTTGACCAACAATCGGGTGAGCCTGCAGTGACATTCCAATTTGATGGCGCAGGGGCACGCGCGTTTGCCCGCGCATCGACGGAGAATGTCGGCAAGCGCTTTGCAATTGTTCTCGATGATAAGGTCCTGTCGGCACCGTCCATCCGTGAACCTATTCTGGGTGGCAATGGTCAGATTTCGGGTAGCTTCACAATCGAAAGCGCCAATGAGCTGGCGACTTTGTTGCGGGCAGGGGCTTTGCCTGCGCCCTTGAAAGTTATGGAGCAACGCACAGTTGGCCCTGAATTGGGCCGCGATTCGATCAATGCCGGCGCGACTGCTGGTGTTATCGCCATGTTACTGATCGTTGTCTTCATGATCTTGGCCTATGGCTTTATCTTTGGCGGCATCGCAATCTTGGCGCTGACGATAAACCTGATCTTGATCTTGGCAGCGATGACTGCAGTGGGCGCGACGCTAACGCTGCCGGGTATTGCTGGTCTGATCCTGACAATTGGTGCCGCTGTTGACGCCAACGTGCTGATCTATGAACGCATGCGCGAAGAGGAATTGGCGGGCAGGTCGACGGCTTTGGCAATTGATGCGGGTTTTAAGCGCGCCATCGTTACCGTGATGGACGCGAACGTGACGGCCTTGTTGACTGCGTTGATCCTCTTCTACTTTGGTGCAGGCCCCGTGCGCGGCTTTGCTTGGACCCTATCTATTGGCGTGATCACGTCGCTCTTTACCGCCATCCTAATGACGCAGGTCTTGGTCGCTGCCTGGTATCGGCAGACCAAACCTAAGCGCCTGCCGATCTGAGGAATACGAACATGAAATGGCCCTTTATCAAGCTCATCCCCAAGAATACTAAGTTTGGGTTTGTTCGTTTTTCGATTCCTGCTGCCGTCGTGTCGGTGGTACTGTGCATCGCTTCGCTCGTGTCCTGCTTCACCCTTGGCCTCAATTTCGGGATCGACTTCAAGGGCGGCACAGTTGTTGAAGCGGTTTGGGACAAGCCGATCAATCTGGCGCAAGTGCGCGAACGGGTCGGCGATATGAACTTGCGCGATGTCGGCGTGCAAGACTTCCAAGAACCAAACCAAGCGATGATCCGCTTTTTGCCGCCTGAAGGGGCTGATGCCTCGGCAACAGTAGATTCCGTAAAGGCCGAATTGCGCGCCATTATGCCCGGCGTAAAATTCCCCCGCGTTGAAGTGGTCGGGCCAAAGGTCTCTGAAGAATTGGGCACTAATGGGGCCTTGGCTTTGGGCATCGCGATTATTTTGGTCGTGCTCTACATCTGGTCGCGGTTTGAATTGCAAATGGGCTTTGGTTCCATTGTGGCCTTGGCGCACGACATCATTTTGACCTTGGGCTTTATGTCGGTCACGCAGCTTGATTTTTCGCTCACCACCATTGCCGCGCTTTTGACGATCATCGGCTATTCGATGAACGATACGGTGGTGGTGTTTGACCGCATGCGCGAGAACATGCGCAAATATAAGAAAATGTCCTTCGGCGATATCATCGACTTATCGACCAACGAGACGTTGTCACGCACAATCATTACGGCTTTGACCACCTTCCTCGCGCTATTGGGCCTCACCGTTGTTGGCGGCGAGACGATGCAGGTCTTTACCGTGATCATGCTGTTTGGCGTGTTTATCGGTACCTATTCGTCGATCTATGTCGCGGCACCTGTCCTGATCTTGTGGCCACCTAAGCGCGGCGCAGAGAAAGCGGCCGCCAGAACCGAAGCGGACGCGCGGCCCTAGTCACGATGCAGCTAGTCCCCGCAACAGGCAAAGGTCGTCCACTGATCACGGCCTATGGTGCAGGCGGGTTCCGCTTTGGTCTGGAAACAGGCGATAAGCGGATTGAAGGCTCGGTCTTGATCTTAGCCGATACGCCCTCGGCTTGGGGCCCGCTCACGATGGCCGATCTGGCGGGCGCATCCTTGGCTGAACACTTTGCGCCGATCGTAGCTCTGAAAGGTCAGATTGAGTTCCTCTTATTTGGAACAGGTCCGGACATGGCACCACCGCCTGTCGGCCTGCGCGACATTCTAAGGGGTGCCGGCATCGGCCTAGAGATCATGCCAACGCCAGCGGCCTGTCGCACCTATAATCATTTAGCGACAGAGGGCCGTCACTTTGCAGTGGCAATGTTACCTGTAACGTGACATGGCGCGGAAATAGGCTACATAGAGCTTAATCTAGCCATCCGTACTTAAAGGGGAAACTATGGGCGCGCTTCTTTCTAACTTCAGAAACACATTCATCGTCAGTACGGTGCTGGCTATCCTTTTGATCGCGGTCTTCGCTGGTCAGCCTAACAACACTTCTGGCAATATGCACGAATTGATGGGCCATGCTGCCATGCGCTGGTTGCACGTGTTTTTTGGCATCTTGTGGATTGGCCTGCTCTATTACTTCAACTTCGTACAAATCCGCACCATGCCGAAAATTCCCGATGAACTGAAGCCAGCCATTGGCAAGTTTATCGCGCCAGAAGCGCTTTTCTGGTTCCGTTGGGCAGCTGTTGGTACTTTGGTGACCGGCATTCTGATTGCGTGGGCGCGGGGCTATTTGGTCTCTTCGCTGACTTTGAACGCTGCGCATGGCTTTGCCTTGGATGATGGCAGTGTGTTCATCGGCATCGGCATGTGGCTCGCCATCATCATGTTCCTCAACGTGTGGCTCGTGATCTGGCCAAATCAGAAAATCGCTCTGGGCTTGGTAGAAGCCCCAGCAGAAGCTAAGCCAAAGGCTGCGCGGACCGCGATGTTGTTCTCGCGCACCAATATGCTGTTGTCGCTGCCCATGTTGGTAGCCATGACTATGCGTCAAACCATGTGGGGCTAAAGCCCAAACCATCCTCTGAAAGCGGCCCGCCTCCGTGCGGGCCGTTTTTCTATGGGAGCCGCGATGATCACCCTTAGCGCAGATATGATTGAACAAGCCGCCCAAGTCGCGCCCGACCAAACCTTGGCGACGAGTTTTCTGGCACCAGAGGCGCGCGCCGGCATGATCGCGCTGATCCTGTTTACCCATGAAGTCGCCCGCGCGCGTCAAGCAGTCTCCGAGCCCATGTTGGCTGCAATCCGCCTGCAATGGTGGCGGGAGGCGCTGGATGAAATTTATACGGGCAAGACCGTCCGCGCCCAACCCACCGCGCAAATGCTGGCTGAAACAATCCGCGCCTTTAATCTGCCTCGGCCATGGTTTGATGCCCTGGTGGATGCCTTCGGGCCAGAGCAAGACGACGTGCCATTTGAGACTTGGGCTGAGCTCATCGACCATGGCGACCGGACCTATGGAAACTTTAACCGCTTGGCCTTGTTGATTGCGAGTGCACCAGCCATTTCCGCGCCCTTAGACCGCGTCGCCCGCCAAGCAGGTATCGTATGGCGCCTATGTGACCTGATGGCCCAATGGCCGCGTTGGACGCATCGGCGTCAGCTTTGGCTGCCGGTAGAAGCGCAAGCTGGCTTAGATAGGGAAGCGACCTTTGCTGGTAAGACCAGCCCGGCGCTAGCGAATGGGCTGCAGCAGGCCTACACGCATGTCCTGACTGCACACAAAGATGCCAACCAAGCATGCCGTGCCGCGGCCTTTGGGCAGGCCTTCCCGGCTGTGGCTTATGCTGCGCTGGGCTTGCCTTATGCCAAATCGTTTCAAGCGCTCCACGACCCGTTCCGGCAGGTCGCTAGCCTCAGCTTATTAGAGCGCCAGCTGCGGCTTGTATGGGCGGTTGCGCGGCAACGTGTTTAGCGTGCTGCGCTGACTAGTTCGCACCATCCAAGGGGGCGAGGTAAAGATAGATCGCGCGATGTCCGCCGCGATTGAGTGGTCCGCCCAAGCGGCAATGTGTAACCTTCACATCGCGCACATAGGCATGATCATGGGCAATTCCGATGAGCCCAAAGGCTTTGATGACTGTTGCCCCCATAAAGCCGCCGCACCGCACCCGCGTTACGTTGCCATACTTTCCAAATTGGCTCATCGCTCCGTCCCACGGGGCAACACCAAAATCGCCCACGACGGCAACCGGGCCTTCCTGGTCGCCGGCACGAACCGCCGCACGGTTCAACTGAGACTCCCGAGCAGCACCAACCCCTTGCCCACCATTTGAAGGCGGCGGCAGGGTGGCGATGATGGTTAAGTCACCTGCCGCAGTGCGCACAATCGTTGGCTCACCCGGGATGGTTGATGACTGCCACCGCCCGCGCGACAATACGGCAATGCTGGTCGGATCGGAAAAATTGGGTCGTTCGATCACATTCCAGCCCTGCGGCAGGGTCAAAATACTTTCTGGAGCCTTGGCAATCAAGACAAGGCTAGCTTTTTGGCGCTCTGCCTCACGCAACACTTTTTCAAGCGCTTTGTCATCACCTGCAACATTGGCCCAAGCCACAACCGCATTTGAAATCTGCCCCCCTTTAGGGGCGGTACCCAACGACGGTAAAACGACGATCAGATTGATCAGGCCAACCAAGGCTGAGGCAATCATCATATTCCGGCCACGTACCAGCGCCCACGATAGACCAGCAGCTAACGCCAAGAGTGTCCAGTACCAGCGATAGCTAGACACCGCGTCAAACGGATAACCCAGGGGCGCGAGGAAAGACAGCAAGGTAAAGAACAGGCTGATAGCAAAGAGGGCTGTCCCGGTCACAGTGGCT
>NZ_JBIIYV010000142.1:0-3817 GCF_044346625.1 Aquidulcibacter sp.
CCACCTTTGGCGAAATCCCCATAGCACCACCCGACAACAACCAAGATTCGTTCCCTGGACACTTTCGTACGCCAAGAGGCATCCGAAACCCTTCACAAACTAGGTCAATAACGCGCAATTCACAGAAGCCCGAAAGCGGACATTCTAACCGCGCCCAGTCAGGCTTACTCCGCCGCCGCTTGCACTTGCTCGGTAAGTTCGGTCACTGTGCCACCTGCAACCAGCAGCGTGCGGTCGGCCCCAGCAATCGCGGCTTCCCGGTGCGCGACAAAGATGCGGGTACAGGATAGACCGCGCAGAGTCTCCGAAACCCGTGCTTCGGTTTCAGGATCGAGATTGGCCGTGCCCTCATCAAGGAACAGGATCGTCGGCTCGCGGTAGAGCGCGCGGGCGAGAAGCACGCGCTGTTGCTGCCCTCCAGACAAGGTTGACCCTAGATCACCCACCAAGGTCATCGTGCCCATCGGCATCTTCAGGATATCGTCCAACACACAAGCCTTGGCCAAGCAGTCTTCCACTTTGGCCATGTCGAGGTCTGCATCGAAGAAAGAGACATTGTCAGCAATCGTTCCCGCCAGCAGGCGATCATCTTGCAAGACTGCGCCAATGCGATGGCGGAAGGTACGGACGCCAAAATTCTTAAGGCCAACCCCTTCAACTTTCACTTCGCCTTCAGTTGGATCGAGCAGGCCTAGCAAGACCTTCATCAAAGTCGTCTTGCCACCGCCTGACGGGCCGATGATGGCAACAAATTGGCCGGGATCTATGGAAAAGCTTGCATCCTTGAAGACCAAAGGCTCATGGGTTGCATAGCGGAAGGAGAGTTTATCTGCTCCAATACGGCCTTCAAACAAGCGGCCTTCTTGAATGGGCTCATCTACCCCGGCTTCGGGATCCTCATGCACCACATCGGCGAGGCGTTCGAGGTGAAGCTCTAACGTCTTCCATTGGAAGTAAAGGCCAATGAGGCCCGATAGTGCGCCAGAGAATTGCCCCGCATAAGATTGAAACGCCATCAACATGCCAAGGCTCATGGTGCCATCAATCACTTGCTTGGCCCCCAGCCACCAGACCGCGACACCTTGCAGGCCCGTTACAATGCCAAGCCCCGCCCCACCCCACAGGCCGAAGCGCTGCATGGTCACACTATTATTGACGCTGGCGGCGGTATCATTCTGCCATTGGCTGACCCGTTCGCGTTCTTTGCCAAATAGCTTAAACGTCCGCGCGCCGCGCAAGGTCTCCATGAAAGTCGTGGAGGCTACAGCGCCAAGACTAATGCCCTCATCGGTTTTCCGCCTCACCCAGGGAAAGGTGACGGCCTGCACAATTAGCGGGATCAACATGGTGGCTATCACACAACCAAACAACAGCGGCGAGTACAACACCGCCATCGTGCCACCCACCACCAGCATGATGACATTCAAGGTCGCGCCAATGGGCACGCTGGTGAGGAAGCTTTGCACAGGCCCGAGCGAGGAAAACCGGCTCATAATGTCGCCAATATGGCGCTTTTCAAACCAAGCCACGGGCAAGCGCAGGGCATGGCGCAAGAGATTGCTTTGCATCTGAAACGACAATTGCGTGCCCAGATACATGCCGACAAAGCCTTGAAGCAGACCAATACCGGTTTGGATCAGCAGCAAGATCACCATGCCCATCCCAATGGTGGTCAAAAGGTCCATATCGCCTTTGGAGATGGCATCATCAATGATCAATTGGTTCAGCATCGGGCTGAACACACCAATCACTTGCACCACAAGGGCAAGCGCGAAGAGCTGGATCACGGGCCCCTTCAGGCCCTTCAGCGTGCTCCACATATCAGTCAGGCGAACCCGCTCGACGTGCTTCTTCTTAGTGAAAGCTGGCGTGGGCGTCAGCTCCAGCGCCACACCGGTGAAGGATCGGCCAATCTCTGCCGGGGCAACTTTGCGCACCCCGCGCGCTGGGTCATGAATAATGGCCCACACCCCACCCGGCCCATTCCATGCCTTCTTCAGCACGACATAATGGGCCAAGTTCCAGTGCAGCACACAAGGCGGCTTGAGGCTGACCAATTCATCGATTTCCAGCCTCAGCGGCCTGCCCACCATGCCCAGCCCATCGGCCATATCCATGACGCTTTTGAGGGTCGTACCCTTAAGGCTGGCGCTGAATTTGCGGCGAAGATCGGAAAGCGTGTGGCGCTGGCCATGGGCAGCCGCGACCATGGCAAGACAGGCCAAGCCGCACTCAGCCGCCTCTGCCTGCAGCATCATTGGCAGCTTGTCGGAGTGGAACAGGCGCGTCAGCCACGTGCGGCTATCGTCGTGAGCTGGCCGATCCAAATTTTCCGCTTGCCCAACCTCAGGTATCATGCATTACTACCCAAAATATTTATCCACAGATTGATTATAAAACCGCTATTTCGCCACTTGACATACCCCCCGCCGCTAAGTCAACTTCGACGGCGTCCGCTTGGGAACCCAAATGCAGCGAGGTATTTGGTCCCGATTTTAGACCGGACAGGGAGATTGAAATATGCGTGCTTTAACGATGGATGAAATCGAATCTGTAAGTGGGGGGGTCGAAACTGACACCGATGGTCGTTGGGTCCGAGACTCGGGTCGAGGTTGGAACAATTATAGAAACCCGGTCAAAGGCGAGAACAAAGACCCTTATCTGGATACATTTTTTGAGCGATTGGGAGAAGACATTGATAATCCCTTAAAAATCCTTGGGAAAGTTCTTGATGCTATAAAGAACAAAGCGGCCAAAGAGGCTTACAACAGAACAGTTGACGCAGTGAATCGCGATCGAAACGGCGATGGGAAAACTACGGATTCCGAGCGTCAATTGAACTGGGATGAGATGGGGGGTAAGCCGTTCTTGCCACCGCTTGAATTCCCCATTCCCTATTAATATGCCACGTCAGCCCGAGTTTTGATTAAAGGATACCTCCAGTGGAGTTCCCAAATATGAAAAGTCAAAGCATTCGGGCTGACGCTTTTTTTTTAGGTACACATTTCTAGGAATTGTTATCTACTTTAGTATTTCATTTTTTGAATTCACCTATATTGCCATGATATACGGCAGCACCGTGTCAGCAAAGCCGCCAACAACCCGTCATGTTTTGCTTGCATTACTTTATGCCCCTTTAGTTGAAAATATTCTGACTACAATTACAGTACTTTGCGTCAATGGCTTGATTGTTGCCGGTAGAAAGCTCCGCGATCGGCTGATGAGAAAAGCAAATGAGGCTAGTTACACAAAACTGAACGGGTTTTCATTTGGACTAGCATTGATCGCAGTCTACTTGCTAGCGGTAAGCGCCCACGGTTACCCGACTGGAGTATTCGCGGGATTTACCTTTGTTGCATTTGTTTTCTTGATTTTCCCAGACGATCCGCGCTCCTTCAGTTTAGCCGGCTTAATTGGTTCTTGTATTGTTCATTTTACCAATAATTGCTTATCTCTTACGATTGGCCCAATTTATCTCGTTTTTATTCAAAGTTTGTTCGGCTCAAGGTGATTTAAGAGATATTTTAAATTAGAGGAGTAATAATAAATTATTCTTTATACTTTGCTTTGATCGGACTAATATTCCCATGACCCTCTTCCGCCCCGCCGTCATAGAAGCCCAGCGCCGCCAAGTTTACGGCAGTGTGACCCTGCATCAGCCCACGCGGTTGGCGGCGTTTAGCGCGGTGGCGGTTATTAGAGCATTTTCCACTTAATATGCATCATATCCGCAGCTAGCGAAGTAGTTTCGGCACTCTTCTGGTTTGAACATGGTGACGAGGGAGCCGATGATATCCCACAGACCTGATACTGTCCG
>NZ_JBIIYV010000027.1:0-39297 GCF_044346625.1 Aquidulcibacter sp.
TCCTACGATAACATCGTCGACCATTGCTGCGAGGCATGGAACAAGCTCATCGATCAGCCATGGCACATCATGACCATTGGTCGGCGCAAATGGGCACATGGGTTATGATCAATGCAGCTTGGTATAAGCCTTTGCCTAGGCAGAGCCTGTGGCAAAGGCTGTCTAAGTTAAAAGAACCGAATCCAAGACCTCAATCCTGAGGTGGTGCAGTCCTGTCGGACCGCACCCTACAAGCTGACCTTATAAATGTCCGCTTTCGAGCAACCGTCAACTCACCCCAAATGGCAACCCGTGGCGCAAAGCTGACCAAGTTAGTTCGCAAATCCACGACACAAATGGTGCAAACAACAGTCACTCTCTAGGAGGCCTAGGAACAGCTTCAATGCGGCGCTTTGCTTGCCCTGAAGCTGTTGAGTGATTTTATAGCCTCCAATCTGGCCCTCAAGGGGTCACGCCTTAGCGCGTTTCGATCCGCAAGGATCGAAGTTGCGCGTTGATCGAAATTAGCGTGATCGGCAAGCCGACTATGCCCCTTGACCGCCAGCCTTGGACGCATTTCAAAAGGTCAATGGCCGCGATCAAGTTTGATTAGAATCCGAGCCGCCAGTTCACGCGCAAGTTGAAGCAATGAGTCATTAGTCAAAGCTCAGATTGATGACGGATGCCGAATAATAAGAAGCTAGGCTATTCACGCACGCGTTAACAGCGCAAGGCGTTATTAAAGGAAAGTGCCGTTTGCGTTATTAGTGAAGGCGCATTGCACAGCCATCGAAACGAATTGCAACGATCAGAATGCGTTGGAAACCCCCAGAAAGCGCCAAAATGCCCGTTTGCTACCAATAATCTGGTGGTCACTGCTGCTACCACTGCAGAAAAAAGTCGTTCCAGATCATTCCGTTAGGTTTTTGGCATTTGGTAGCAAATTGGTAGCAGACCCCAGTGGGGTTTGGCTTGGATCCAGCTAAGTGATTGATTTAATGGCGCGCCCGGAGCGATTCGAACGCCCGACCCTCAGATTCGTAGTCTGATGCTCTATCCAGCTGAGCTACGGGCGCGCTGAGGCGGCGTCATTAGACGGCGCGGAGGCGAAGATCAAGCGTCTTTGGCTGCATAGACGCCACGCATGACAGCCCGAGCCAAACAATCCGCAGCCAGAGCGCCAATTCGGGCGATATTGAAATGGGTTGGCTCGGCCAAACTTTGCTGAGCCGTCGACATAGCAAACACGACATCGCCGTCAAACGGGGCAAAAATTGGTCGGATCGCGCGGGCAAGGCCGGCGCTTGCCATTTGGGCAACGCGCTTAGCTTGGGCGGGCGTCAGCACCACATCGGTTGCCACACAGGCGATGGTGGTGTTGGTGCGGCCCATCGCGGCGGGATTAGCCTTGGCAGGCCCCCAATCGTCGCCATCGACCATCAGTGTGGGGTCTGGGCGAATGCCACCGGCTTCACCATTTTGTTCCAACGGCCAAGCCCAAAAGGCGTCACTGCCGGGCATGATGACACTGCCAAAGCAATTGACCGCAACAATCGCCCCGACATGGATACCATCAGCCGTACGTTGACTGGCAGAGCCGACACCACCGCGCAACTGCCCTGCCCGTGCGCCAATGCCAGCGCCATGGGCCCCAAGTTCAAAGCGGTCTGAGACTGCCTCCAGCGCGCGTGCGCCAAGTGCCCGGTACGGCGGCTCTTGGCCCCAGCCTTTGTTACCGCCATTGGCCAAGTCGTAGAGAATGGCTGCCGGCACAACCGGTGACCGCGGCACACCTGGCAGGTCAATTAACCCAAAACCACGCCCACGCGCGCCTAAAACGCTTGCCACGCCATCTGCAGCAGCAAGGCCATACACCGAGCCCCCTGACAGGACCAGGGCGTCTATCGCATCAACAAGGTTCTCAGGAGCTAACGCGTCGCTTTCCCGCGTGCCGGGTCCACCGCCGCGCACATCGACGCCACACACGGCGGCAACATCGGGGTGGAGGACTGTGACCCCCGTTAAGGCGGCCACATCTTCGGCTTGGCCAATTTTTAAGCCGGGCACATCAGTAATCAGGTTCATGAGTGGTTGCATCGGGGTTTTATATCGCTTTAACGGTCGTGGGCCTATAGCCCGATCTGGTTTAGATCGCTGCACCAGCAGCCGCACCAAAACGATTTATGAGTTAAGGAACCACCATGGTCTCTGCGTTGCCAAAGGCACACTTTCGCCGCCACATACTGGCAGCGGTCGCGAGTGTATTGCTGGTAGCGACAACAGGGACTGAAGCCGTCAGTGCCGAACCAAAGGCTCAGGCGAGCGCGCGCGTGCGCGTGGCTGTTACCTCAGTCGGCGCCGCTGCGATTGAACGCACCCGCCAACGTTTGGCTTTTGCTTATTCAGACCTCGGCTTAACCTTGGGTGCCCCAGTCTATTTTCGCTTAATCCGAGAGCAAGACCGACTAGAAGTCTGGGTGAAGGCACCGTCTGGTTCCTATAACCGACTGCGCAACTTTAAAATCTGCAGCAAGGACGGAGCGTTAGGGCCGCGCCAGAATACATCAACGGGCCAGCCCGAAGGCTTCTATGCCGTTACCGCTTCTCAAATGCGGCCACAGGGGGTCGGCTATCTAGGGATCAACCTTAATTGGCCAAACGCTTATGATCGCGGGCGTGGCTGGCGCGGCGCGGCCAGTTTGCTGCAGGCAGGCTGCGCCTCGGGGCGACATTACGGGCTAACCGATCAAGATATGGAAGAAGTCTATACAATCGCCTATTCCGCGCTGGTCAACGGGCAGGCATCCATCCCGTTCCATATTTTTCCGTTTCAAATGACGTCGTTTCGGATGCTGCAAATAGGCCAAGGGCCAAAGGCAAGCTTTTGGCGTGACCTTGAGCCAGCTTGGCGGGCCTTTGAACGCACAAAAACGCCGCCCCAGATCAAAGTCCAAGGGCGGCGCTATCGCGTTAGTGAGAGCAAGTAGTCGGGACTGTTTCAGCCCCGACCGACGTCTTATTCTGGATTGTAATCGCCCAAATCTGGCTGATCATCGTCACCACTTGGTGCGGAATCACGCGCTGGAGCCGCTGCTGAAGCAGAGCCATCCAATAAGGACAGATTGATTGCTTTCGGGCCTTTGCCAAAGCGGTCAGGCAAGGTTTGGAAAGCCAAGCGCTGATCTGGTTCCAAGACCTCAAAGCCCGAACGCTGAACCGCTGAAATGTGCACAAACACATCTGCGCCACCACCATCAGGGGTGATGAAGCCAAAGCCACGCTCAGCATTGAAGAACTTCACAGTGCCTTCATGGTTTTCCAATGGCTCGCGCGGGGCACGATCCTCGAAGTTGCGAGGACCACGGTCGCCGCCACCGCCGCCGCCAAAGTCACGGCGTGGAGGACGGTCACCAAAGCCACCGCCGCCTTGCGGACGGTCGCCATATTGACGCGGTGGACGGTCGCCAAATCCACCGCCGCCTTGTGGGCGGTCGCCATATTGTCGGGGTGGACGGTCGCCAAAGCCGCCGCCGCCTTGCGGACGGTCACCGAATTGACGTGGTGGACGGTCACCAAAGCCACCGCCACCTTGCGGACGGTCGCCATATTGACGGGGTGGACGGTCGCCAAAGCCACCGCCGCCTTGCGGACGGTCGCCATACTGACGCGGCGGACGGTCGCCAAAGCCACCGCCACCTTGCGGACGGTCACCGAATTGACGCGGTGGACGGTCACCAAAGCCGCCGCCACCTTGTGGACGGTCGCCATATTGGCGCGGTGGGCGGTCGCCAAAACCGCCGCCTCCGCCGCCACCGCCGCCGAAGCCACCGCCACCACCAAAATCACGGCGTGGTGGACGGTCATTAAATGAAGGTGATGGTGCGTCGAATGAAGGTTCTTCCATGCCACGTGCGCGTTCACGTGGCTTCTTCTTCTTGTCGCCTGGCTTGGTATCTTCGTCGTCGTCGTCGAAACGCATGTAATTCCCCGGGAACCGACGGAGCAGGGTTGCGCCGCCACAGGGCCATCTCGACTGAGACAGACCAGCACAAAGCCGAAGCTATTCTGGTCTTGCACGCAATGAATGGGGCGTGTGCGACCAGTAGCGGGGCCGGTGCGGTCATTTCAGTTTGTTAAAAACGAACCTGCTATCGCCTTATGCGCGAGTGTGAGACGAGAAGCAACCTCACCAACGGCCAGAAATGCGCGCTATTTCAGCCTTTGCGCCGCTTCCGCGTGCAAAAAGTGACGCTAGATAGTTCCCCGCCTCGGCCAAAGCTTCTTCCAAGCCAAATGGCGGGTTGGCAATTGTCACCCCGGCACTGACCAAACCTTGGCCTTCATGGGGCGCGCAAACCTGCAAATCGGCGGCTAACAGACGCGCCTCAGTCTCGGCCAAAGCGCGACGATATTCACCTGTGACATAGTGATCCTTGTCGGCATGCCACAGGATGTAGGTCCCGGTTGCCCAGCGGCTGAGGCCGTCCTGCAGAGCTTCGACCAAACGCTCAAATTCGCCTGGACGCTCAAACGGCGGATCAATGAGCACCAGTCCACGGCGTTCAATCGGTGGTAAATGGGCACGCACCGCCTCCCACGCATCGCGGCGCTCAACCTTAATGCCGCGGGCGCGCTCAAACCTTCCAGCCAAGATCTCAAAATCAACCGGGTGCAGCTCACAGAACAAAGCTTTGTCCTGATAGCGCAGCATTTCTGCAATCAACGCAGGGGACCCGGGATAGGTATTGGGGCCATCGCCCGCTGCTGCGACAAGCTCGAGATAACGCTTAACCGGCGCAGGTGGGTCTTCGGCCGCCCATAAACGAGCGATGCCATCTTGCCACTCAGGGCTGCGTGCGGCCTCGTCGCTCGAGAGGTCATAGGTGCCAATGCCCGCAAACACATCCAAGATGCGGAACGGGGCTTCTTTCAGCCGCAAATGATCGATGCTCAAAACAAGGGCTAAATGCTTCCATACATCGGCGAAATTACCGGCATGAAAGGCGTGACGATAATTCATGAAGCAGAACCGTCCTTATCTGATCGATTAGCCATCGCCTCTTCAAATGGATCGGGTCGCTTAACACGAATGGACAGGCCCCAAGCCAAAATGCCAAGGCCAATCGGCAAGCCTAAGAGGTAGTCGAGATATTGGAACAGGGTCTTGGCTTTGTCAGAACGGCCCGCCCGCCACACAACCAAGGCCTTTGGTGCCACCGCAGCCTTGTTGAGATAAACGCGGTGACCGCGCACCGCGACTTGCAGCTTATTTTCATCGTCAAACAAATAAACGCCCACAAGGCGACTTTCGAGATTGGCCCGAAAAGGCACGGTGGCAACCAGCTTGGCTTCGGTTTGCCGCTTACCCGCCCACTGGCTTAAATCCGAGAGTGTGGGTCCCGCGGAGATCAAAGAAATCGCGAGGCCAATAATGGCAACCAAAGTTCCTAATTCGCGGGGATTGTCCGGCACAATGAACCTACGCCGCAAAATAGGTGGCACAAAGTTTATTTTCTTGGGCTGATGAAGTGTGGGCATGTCCCGATTTAACCCAGACTGCGGCCAAGGGCTACAGCGCCAAGCCTTCGCCGCGCAGGGCGGTCGCTGCAATCCACCCACCACCTAGCACCCGGTCACCCGCATCGAGAGGATCATAGAATACACAAGCCTGCCCTGGTGCCACACCTTCTTCTGGTGCATCCAAGACAACTGACCACCCTGCCCCGATCTGCAAGGTTCCAGGAACTGGCGGACGGGTCGAGCGGACACGCGCTAATACACGCCGTCCATCAAGCGCATCTTCACCTGCGACCTGTTCGCCGATCCAATTCACGTCCGTAAGCGTGATATGGGTAATTGCTAAGCATTCTTTCGGGCCGACGATCACTTGCTTGGCGGCTGCGTCGAGTTTGACCACAAACAAAGGCTCGCCCGTCGCAACGCCAAGGCCGCGTCTTTGACCCACCGTGAAGTGGATCACACCGTCGTGGGTGCCCAGCACGCGTCCATCCACATGCAAGATCTCACCCGGTTCCGCCGCACCGGGGCGCAGCTTGGCCACTACGTCTGCATATTTGCCATTGGGAACAAAGCAAATGTCTTGGCTGTCAGGCTTGATCGCAACGGGTAGGTTCAGTGCCACTGCAATGTCGCGCACGGCAGGCTTGGGAAGGCCTGCCAAAGGAAACCGCAAGAAGCCCAATTGCGCGCGGGTCGTCGCGAACAGAAAATAAGATTGGTCGCGCGCAGCATCGGCTGCGCGGCGCATTTCTGCACCTTCTGGCCCATCAACGCGGCCAACATAATGACCGGTCACCAAGCAATCCGCACCAAGATCGCGCGCTGTTTCCAATAAGTCTTTGAACTTCACACTTTGGTTGCAGCGAACGCAAGGGATAGGGGTAAAGCCGGCGAGATAGGTATCGGCAAAATTGTCGATCACCGCTTCTTTAAAGCGGCTTTCGTAATCCAGCACATAATGGGCAATCCCGATCTGATCGGCGACCCGGCGCGCATCGTGTATGTCTTGCCCAGCACAACAAGCGCCCTGCTTCTTCAGCGCGGCCCCATGGTCATAGAGCTGAAGGGTGATGCCGATGGTCTCATAGCCTGCCGCTTGGACCAAAGCCGCGACAACCGAGGAGTCTACGCCACCAGACATCGCAACCACGACCCGAGTTTGTGCACGCGGCTTATCAAAGCCCAAATCAATATCTGGAATGGTCGAAAGGCCCGCGTCGGCGCGCACCACAAGTGTTTCTAGCGACATGCTCTCTCCTTCCCCACAGGTTCAAGGCCTGTAGCGATGGCAGGGCTTTAGCAGCTTATCGCAGATATTGCAGCAGGTTCAGATCCTTTAGCTGCCCAAAGATCGCAGCCGAGGCCTGATACTGGGTTTGCGCAGCAGATAGGCGGGCCGCCACTTCGGCCAGATCAACATTTTCCTGATCGCCAATTGTGGCCAATAAGGTATCGCGCTTGGCATCATTGGTGGTCACAGCCATCTCAATTTGCTTCGCAGTGCTGCCGGCCTCAGCCGATTTGTCGATCAAATTAGTTTGCACCGCTGCCATCTGGGGAATGAGGCCTTGGACATAGGTCAGCTGCGCGGTGGTGAGTTTCCCGGTGAGCGGACCATTAGCATTTTCCCAGACGCGGATCGAACGCAAAAGGTCGACGAAGGGCCGGAACAAATCTTCTGCATTGCGGCTCAATTCGATCGAGCGATTATCTTCGATCATCACCGTGCGATTGCGTCCGGTATCCACCCAATTGGCATCAGTATTGGGTTGCGCGGCCAAAGTATCGAGGCTGGCGGGCACAAACGGCTCGCCATAGCCCCACTCGCCGCCAAAAATAGCCTCGCCATTATATTGAGCGTTGGCGGCTGTATCGATGATGCTGAGGGCTTGCTCAAGGGCTGCCTTCAAGCCAGCACCATTTTGGTTGGCTGCGGCATTAGCCAAGCCATCACGGGCCTGCTGGACTGCGGCTTGTGCGCTATCTAGGGCCGTGGCTTCGACATCTGCGCGGGCTTCCAGCGCCTTGAGGGTCTCGGCCCGACGATCCAAACGTTCGGCATAGGTTTTAGCAGACAAAAGACGCCCGGCCTCAATGCCAAACCCTTGCAAGTCTCCGGCGACCTTTTGCGTCGAGGCCTGCTCTTGCGCCTTCGCCATATTGGCTTGACCCAAGGCAATACCAGCTGCACTGCCGAAGAACTGATTATAGGTTGCGACGCGATTCATGAGGGTTGCTCCACCTGTGTTTCTTCAGTTTTGGTTGGCCTTAAACGGCCTGCAGCAAAGTTTGGTACATTTCATCAACTGCCCGGATCATGCGGGCGGCAGCGGAATAGGCTTGTTGGAAACTGGTCAGCTTGACCAATTCCTCGTCGAGATTGACGCCTTCGACGCTGGCTCGGCGGGCATCAGCCTCGGCCTTAAAGCCGTCAGCGGTTTGTTTGTCAGAAGCCGCTTCCGCCGCCAGTCGTCCGACATCGCCCCCAAGTGAAGAAACAAAGTCCATTAACTTCATCGAGCGGGTGACGCCGCCTGGCCCGTCACTAAAAGGCAAAGGTGCCCGCGACGCATCAAACAAGGCCTGCGCGCCGCGGCTATCGGCCAAGCCAACCGCGACAGCACCAATGGCGACCGTGGAAAGGTCTGGCCGTGCAAGACCCATTTTTGCGGGATCAGAAACGATGGCTGGATTGACCTCAATCCCTAAGGCGCGCGCTTCCCGGGTTTTTGACGCAACGCCAAAGATCGCAGCAAAGCCGTGGCTGGTACCCCCGCGTGGACCGACGTCTTGCGTGATCTCCAAACGCAAATTGCCTTGGCCTGTGCCGGGCGTCCACTTCATGACGCCTTGGGGATCCAGTGAGAACCCACCATAAAGCCCGATCCCTGTCGTGGGATCATTCAGGGCGTTCATGATGTCGCCAATCGTGCCAGCAGGAATGGTGATATTCTTGGTCGTTGCAATGCCGCCCGTCGGCCCGACAACTTGCAAACTCATGACGCTGCCAGCGACAAAGCCGTGAGCATCGGTGGCTTTTAGGCCCGTGGCATAGTTGAGCGGCGTGCCGGACTGAACAAGATCATTCAATCCAAAGAAATGGGCAAATGCACGATTGCCGCGTTGGCTTCCCCCGGTTGCAGGCTCATCAAACACAAATCCATTGGGGGTCGCGGTTGCCGGCACAGGTGCGGCCGATTGCAATTGTAGCCGCCCATTGGTGAAGCTTGCCGTGCCATTGGCCCCCAGCGCGGTATTGAGCGCCGTAACGAGCGAGCCAATCGTTGTCCCGGTGGTTCCCGATGCCACGCCATTGACGCTGATCGCGCCGGTGTTGAAGTTGATGTCGATCTTGCTGACCAAAAGGCCTGCGGCATTCACAACACCAATGCTGGTTTGGCCGGTGAAGTTTAGACTGTCGGAAGCCAAAAGTCCGGTATCGCTACCTTTTGCCAACGCCAAAGGTGGCAAAGTGGCGTTCTGGCTGTGGGCGGCATTTAGCGCATCGGCAATACCACCCGCTAGTTCTCCCAAACCGTAAGCAATTTTGGCCAAATCCTGATCGCGTACATCTAAGAGGCCGCGTAACGACCCGCTTTGAATGCTGGGTTCAAATTCCCGTTCGGTTGGATCGCTTCCGAAGGTAATGGTAATTCGATCAAACGAGGTTGCACCAATGCCAGAGGCTTTGAAGTTCAAGGTGGCTGGGTTGAAACCTGCCAGCAAGACGCCATTGCTGGTGCGTACTTCGGTTGAGCCATCTGGGCGCTGAGCCACTTTAATGTCGATATATTGCGACAATTCCTGGATCATATCGGCTTGGCGCTGCTGTGCGCCGGTTGGATCGCCGACAGCATTGGCGCGCATAATGTCGGAATTGGCCGCCGAGATATCTTTCAACAGCGTATTCACCCGCTGCACCTGGTCTGCCACTCGCTGGTCCGCATCAGCCCGCGCCGTCTCAATGGTTTGGCCGACGGTGTTGATCTGAGCGAGGAAGCCTTGCAGCTCGGCAATGGCCCCGCGTCGGGCTGAGATTGAACCGGGGTTAAGGACGCCCGTCTCAAAGGCACCCAAAGCACGGTTCAGCGCGGCGAAGATTGAGGATTCACTGGTTGGATCGCCAAAAGCAGCTTGGACATTTTCTAGATAGCCGGAGCGACCCGCCGCACTGCCCGCGCCGCTGGAAGCAGCCAACGAAGCTGCTGCCAAAAAGCGGTCGGCCGCTCGGGTAACCAATGCGGTATCGACACCCTGACCTTTGCCGCCAACTTCGCGCGCATTCTGATTGTGCTCGAGGCGCACATAGCCCGGCGTATTCACGTTGGAGACGTTCTGCGTCACCGTGCGAATGGCATTTTGGCTCGCAAACAGGCCACTCGTAGCGATGTTCATGATCGAATTTAGCGACATTCCAACTCAGCCTTTATTTCTGCCTCAATCCACCCGCCACTCGGTCATTTTTGCCGACTTGCCGAGCAGTTTTTGCCCAATCACGCACCTCGGCTGAGTAAGCCGCTCAAGAAACTATAGAAATAAATCATTTATATCAGTGATTTACTTCATTTCTATCGCCGCGACCTCTTTAGCAAACGCACGTAGTCACGCCTTTACTTGCAACCCGCGCGCCAAAGGCTTCTAAAGCCTCAATGACGCGTCTGAGACGGATAGAAACCGCATCATCTTCAGGCCACGAACGATTTCTGATCGCGCGGCAGGATTGGCCTTCTACCCGGCAAACTATGCCGCTAGGTGGCTAATTTGACCACTATTTACTTCGATTAACCGTTAGTAAATTTAAATTAAAACAATCTATTAGACCAAGTTGAGCATGGCACGGCCCTTGCTACCCCTATTGTTCGAAGTCGCAGCGTGACGTGTGACAAACTGGGAAGCGGGGGCTTAAAATATATGGAATCGGTTGGTCGCATGATGGACAGCATCGCAGAAGCACCGCCGTCGCGGCGCGCGAGGCCGTCTGCACTACCAATCAATGACATGGGTGAGGCCACTGGACTGAGCTTTGCTGACACCATGATTGGCCTAGTCCAAGCACCAACCCCACAAGAGCCGACCAAGTCTATGCCGGACTTGGCTGAGTCAATAGGTGCTATCAAGCTGGCTCCAGATCAATCGACAAGTGACGCCCTTGTGACCACGGATATTTCTGCAACGCCAGCTCTTGTAGGGCTAGCACTTCCTGTTGCGATCACTCCGGTCGAACTGTCGTCAATCCTTCCCGCGGCTGGGACAAAGCAGGAAGGGCTAGGCACCGCCTTTCAAGCAACTGCGGCTCAAAGCACGACCGCCACGCTCGGCCAATTAGAAGCAGCCACCTCAGATGCCTCAGGACCCGAGGCCACGAGCACCACCTTCAAAGCTGACACGAGCTTGGCTCTTCCAACCAAGTCCGTTGAAGGCTTAGTGATGTCCAAGGCGGACCAGACTGCAACAGAACAAGCGCTCGCGATCAAAACACAAGCCACAGCTTCACAGGGTCTATTTGCTGGCCTTGCTGCCTTGGGGCAAACGCAAAAGCTCGTGGCCGAAGACAGTCAATTGGCGCAGTTTGTTGCTACTGCGACAGGCCAGGCAGTTCAGTCGAGCCCTCTGCCAACCAATTCAACAACGGCTCAAATCGGTCCCGCCATAGGCCAGGCAGTTCAGTCGAGCCCTCTGCCAACCAATTCAACAACGGCTCAAACCGGTCCCGCCATAGGCCAGGCAGTTCAGTCGAGCCCTCTGCCAACCAATTCAACAACGGCTCAAACCGGTCCCGCCATTGACTTGGCGCTTGCCGCAGATCCCCAAGGGCCAGGTGCAGCACGGTCTCTTGAGGCGCAATCCGCTGAGGCACGCGGTGCTAAAGCAAACAGCTCTGCAGGTTGGCTTGCGAATAGCACTGGCTTGTTTGCGACCGATGATGCAGGCCTACAAAGCGCACCAAATGCGGCTTTAACTGCTACCCCGACACAACCAGCAACCGCCGCGATCACAGCAGGGCTTGTGCCGAACCTCGCTAAAGCCGCAGCCAAAGCTGAAGAAACCAAGGTTGCTGCAACCGATGCCGGCGGCATGTTGGCTGGTGCCAATGGTGCAGCGGATGCCGCCAGCTCGACGACCACAGATTGGGCAGGTGCTCCGGCGACGGACACAAGTCCAAAACCGACCCTTGTCCAGCCTCACACAATCCCGATGCTAGCTGCGGCGATGATGCGCCGGATTTCAAATGGGTTGAAGGAATTCACGCTTCGCCTCGATCCACCCGAATTGGGTCGGGTCGATGTGCGCTTGACCGTTGGCACAGACAAGAAGGTGCGAGCCGTGGTTAGTACGGATCGGCCTGAAGCCCTGAAAGACTTGGCCTTGTCCGCGCGCGATCTGACGCGTGCTTTGCAAGAAGCCGGGCTTGAGCTGGAAGAAAATGGCCTCTCATTCTCAATGAATGATCAAGGCAGCTCGCAGCAAAATCGCGATGCCAATCAGCAGCAAAGCGCACGCCTTAAGAACAGTCTCGATGGCTATGAAACATCCGAAGCGGCCAAGCCTGAGCAGACAGTACCGCTTTCCGCCCATCTCTCTGGTCCTGTCGAACGCTGGCAACGCGCCCGCATCGCCATGACCGCCTAAGTTGTAAGGAACACAAAATGGCAACAGTGACCAATACGACGGCCGCTTCGACAGCAGCCTCCGCGACAGCGGCGAAATCGGCCGCGACGCCTAAAACTTCGCTGGCAAATAATTTTGAGACCTTTTTGACGCTTCTAACGGCGCAGTTGAAAAACCAAGACCCACTTTCGCCTTTGGACACCAAGGACTTCACCAACCAATTGGTGCAATTCTCGGGCGTGGAACAACAGTTGAAGACCAATGATCTTTTGTCGTCCTTGACCGAAACCACCAAGCTGAGCGCGGGCGCGACGGCTGTGGCTTATCTGGGTAAAGAAGCGACAGCGACATCTGCTTTGGCTGGTCTGTCGAGCGGTGGCCAAGCCACCTGGCGCTATGAGTTGCCGCGGTCTTCAACCAGCACGACGTTAAAAATTGTGGACGCGCAAGGCCGGACCATTGCCACCAAACCGGGTGAAACTTCCACCGGCGAAAAGACCTTTACCTGGGATGGCAAGGATCAATCAGGCAAGGCAGCACCTGCCGGGACCTATCGTTTGGAGCTCAATGCCCAAGGCGCGGACGAACGTCCGATCACCGGGACGGTTCGCCAAAAGGGCGTCATTACTGGGGTTGACCTCTCTGGGAATACGCCAACGGTCACCATCGGCGGCGCGGCCCTTCCCTTGTCGTCAATCGTTAAGATAGGACTGCAAGCGAATTGATGTTTTGACTTAAATCCCTGCGATTAAGAAAAAAATCAACTAAAAATCAACACTCCGTCCCTAATATCTGGACACAAGTGGTTGGGCAGAATGCTCCTAACAATAAAAACACGATCAGGAGCATTCAATGTCGATCAATAACGCAATGCTGGCGGGCGTTTCGTCCCTCATCGCAAATTCCAGCGCCATGGCTGTTGTCTCTGACAATATCGCCAATGTGAACACAACGGCCTTCAAACGGAACCGGACGGACTTTACGCGGCTGGTCAACCCACAAAGCAAGAGTTCCACCTATAATGCGGGCGGGGTTTCGGCTCAGACCCGTCAATTGGTGCGATCGCAAGGCAATTTGAGTACAACAGCGACTGTGACAGACCTTGCGATCTCGGGACAAGGCTTCTTTGCTGTGTCGCCCCTGCAAACCGCTGGTGGCGCTGTGACCGACGTGGCGTTCACACGGGTCGGGACATTCTCTGCCAATGATGAAGGCAATCTGGTCAATCAAGCCGGCTATTTCTTGCAAGGGTGGCGCGTTGACCCAACGGGCACGGTAACAACTAGCCCTAGCGACCTAAGCTTGCTTGAAACCGTCAACATCAGTTCGATTTCCGGTACGGCAACACCTTCGACAACGGCAAAAATCAATGGCAATCTGAAATCGACGACTCCGGTCAGTACCGCTGTGTCCGGTGGCACCTATAATGCGGCGACCAACAATATGGCCTCGGGCAGTGTAACCCCTGATGCCAATTGGTCGTTTCAAATCTATGACAGCCTCGGTGGCCTGCGCACGTTCAATGTTGCCTTGCTGAAAAGCGCGACTGCCAATCAGTGGACGACTGAAATCTATGCTTCACCAGCGAGCAGCGTCACAACTGGCGCGCCCTTGGTCAACGGACAGATTGCGACGGGCACATTAGCGTTTACCCCGAGCGGCCAGCTTGACACGACCGCAACCTCGCCAAGTTTGTTGGCCGGCTTCAACCTTGGCGCTGCAGCAGGTGGCGCGCCCGCCGCCGGTGCAGCAAAATGGGCGACTTCAACCGGTCTTGCCGCCCAAACATTCACGCTCGACCTCGGACAAATCAGCGGTGAGGGCGGCGTCAGCCAATTCGACAGCCCAACGTCTATCACCTCAACTACCACCGATGGTTCGCTCTTTGGCGATGTGAGCGGCGTTGAAATCGACAAGGAAGGTTTTGTCTCCGCCATCTTCAACAATGGTGTTTCACGGCAATTATATAAACTCCCCGTCGCGACATTTGTTAATCCCGACGGTCTGATCGCAGACCGTGGCGGGGTTTACAGACCAACGGCGGATTCAGGCGGTTTTAGCCTAAAGGATCCAGGTCTTGGCGGAGCCGGTGTGATTGCCTCGTCCAGCCTAGAATCCTCAAGCGTTGATTTAGCTCTGGAATTTTCTTCCATGATCATCATTCAGCGCGCCTACAGTGCCTCCTCGAAGATCATCACAACAGCTGATGACATGCTCGACGAAGTCATTCGGATGAAGCGCTAAGGGTAACAAGCTGAACGCAGAACTACGGCAATCCGAAGAATTCTGATGTCTGAGATCACTCAAAATTAAGCCTGTCGCTTAGCGCGACCTTAAATCGAAAGGCGTATCTTCTTCTCAAGAACAAGATATGGAGGTGAGCACATGGTGCACGCCATGCAACGGGAATTATCGGTGACGGGTCCAGAGGGTACACCTCTTACTTTGTCGAGTTTACCACCCCCCAACACAGAACGTTGGGTTGCACGCCGCAAGGCTGAAGTGGTTGCTGCTGTAAAAGGCGGCCTGCTCAGCTTTGAGGATGCGTGCGCGCGTTATCGCATTACAGCTGAGGAATTCCTTGGCTGGCAACGTCAGGTGGACCGCCATGGTCTTCCTGGGCTGCGTGTAACGCGCATCCAAAACTACCGTTAAGTTTGCAGGCTTAACCGCCGAAATTAACGTGTCTTTTACCTAACACCCGGAAAAAGCTGCCTAGCAGGCAAAAATGACCGAGTAGCCAACAAGGCTATTCGGTCACTTTGCCACCGTGCTGAGTCTGATTCGGATCGCTTAAAACCGACTGATTGATCCCAGCGCGAAACAAGGTGACGGAGCGTCCGAACCCTCGACAGACCCTTTAAGTCTGCGGGTTTTGGCGCTTCAAGCGGAGCGGGTCGTTGGAACGATTTATCTCGATTTTGAAGTCAGCAGGACCGGCAAAGCTGGCCGCCGCCTTTGCTGTAACGGCGTTGGTGGCAGCAGCTCTGTTCGCGATCATGTTCCGCGTCGGCGCAGAAGAACGTTCACTGCTTTATTCAGATTTGTCTGCCAAAGATGCAGCCGCTGTCAGCGAAAGCCTGACAACCGCCAATGTCGACTTCCAACTTTCCCCCGATGGATCGAGCATATTCGTTCCCCGCTCAAAAGTTGCTGAAGCACGCATGCGGTTGGCTGCAGACGGCCTGCCCGGCCAAGGCTCGATTGGCTATGAGATTTTCGACAAACAAGATGCGCTGGGTGCCACCTCCTTTGTGCAAAACGTCAACAAGCTGCGCGCACTCGAAGGCGAGTTAGCGCGCTCAATCGACAGTCTCGATACCGTCAATGCCGCGCGCGTTCATTTGGTGCTCCCCGAGAAGGCATTGTTCCAAACCAATTCAGAGTCTCCAACCGCTTCGATCGTCGTCGGGCTAGAGCGCGGCTCTCTGTCTGAAAAGCAAATCAATGCAATTCGCAGTCTGGTAGCTGCCGCCGTTCAAGGCCTTTCGCCCGACAAAGTAACGATTCTAGATGAGCGCGGCGAATTGCTGGCCGGCGCCAGCATTGGCGCAGATGCTTCATCAGCGGCCATGGATGATCGCACCAGCCAGTATGAAGAGCGCCTACGCCGTCGGTTGCAAGAGATTGTTGAAGGCATTGTGGGTCCTGGTGGCGCGCGCGTGCAGGTTTCAGCTGATCTGGACTTCAGCCAAGTGACAAAGACCGAAGAAAACTTCAATCCCGATCAGGTAGCGCCCCGTTCTACCCGAACAATCGAAGAAGTCGCCGCAGACAAAGCCAATGATCAAGGTGTAACGCAAGCGCAAAACGTGCCCGATGGCCAAACACCAGGTGCCGCTGGCGGACAGGAATCTAACTCCAATCGCACCGACGAAACCGTCAATTACGAGATTTCAAAGAGCACGCGCACGGAAGTCATCACCCCAGGCAAGGTGATGCGGCTGTCTGTCGCTGTTGCTGTCGATGGAGTGTCTACCCCAGCTGCAAAAGCGGGCGAAACACCAAAATGGGCTGCACGTCCTCAAGCTGAAATGCAACAGATTGCCGCATTGGTTACCTCTGCTGCCGGCATCAATGCAGAGCGTGGCGATAAGATTGAAGTGGTCAATGTGCGCTTTGCTAAAGCCGCATCCGATGCAGGTTCAAAAGCACCCAGTGCATTTGCCTTTGACAAGAATGACATCATGCGCGGCGCTGAAATCTTGGCTATGACCTTGGTTGCGGCGGCGCTCCTGTTCTTTGTCGCGCGTCCGCTCGTGAAGGGCGTATTTGAGGCGTCGAGCGGTGGTGCCGCTGGCATGCCGATGGGTCTGCCCGGTCAAGCTCTTGGGATGGCTGGGGCTGGCAATGTGGTTGCCTTACCTGGAGGCGACGCTGGCACAGGCGATGAACGCGTCGACATTGCGCGCATCCAAGGTTCGGTGAACGCCAATGCGATGAAACAGGTCTCGGAGATGGTTAAAGACAATCCCGAACAGACCGTATCCGTCATCCGCGCTTGGTTGCAGGAGCGCAAATAGATGGCCGCTGTTGCATCATCAAGTGAACTGAAAGGCGCAGAAAAAGCGGCCGTCTTCCTTTTGGCTTTAGGGGAAGACCACAAGTCTTTGTGGGACTTTTTCGACGAAGAAGAAATCAAAGAAATCTCGCAAGCCATGTCCAATCTGGGCAATGTGCAATCCGATGCTGTTGAGGAATTGGTGGTCGAATTTGTTGGGCGTATTTCCAACACCGGCGCCGTCATGGGGTCCTATGAACAGACCCAACGCCTGCTGTCCTCGATCTTGCCACCTGAAAAGGTGGAAGCGATTATGGAGGAAATCCGCGGTCCAGCTGGTCGAACCATGTGGGACAAATTGGGCAATGTCGCTGAAACGACTTTGGCCAATTATTTGAAGAACGAATATCCACAGACGGTGGCTGTGGTGCTGTCAAAGGTAAAGGCAGACCACGCAGCCCGTGTGCTGTCGGCTCTGCCAGACGATTTTGCCTTAGAGTGCGTGAACCGGATGTTGCACATGGAGCCGATCCAGCGCGACATTCTGGAGAAAATCGAAATCACCTTACGCAATGAATTCATGAGCAATTTGGCGCGGACCTCAAAGCGCGATAGCCATGAGCTGATGGCCGAAATCTTCAACAATTTCGACCGTGCTACGGAAAATCGCTTTATCGGTGCCTTGGAAGAGCGCAACCGCGAAGCAGCCGAGCGCATTCGCTCCTTGATGTTCGTGTTTGAGGACTTGAAGAAACTCGATCCCGGCGGCGTTCAAACCCTCCTGCGGGCTGTCGAGAAGTCGGAATTGGCCTTGGCGCTCAAAGGGGCGTCTGACGAACTGCGCAACCTCTTCTTCGGCAATATGTCAGAACGCGCCGCCAAAATCATGCGCGATGACATGGCCTCAATGGGTCCTGTGCGTCTGAAGGATGTGGAAGGCGCGCAGTCTGGCATGGTCCAGATTGCCAAAGACTTAGCCCAACGTGGCGAAATCATGCTCGCCGACGGCGGGCGTGATGACGAATTGATTTACTGAGGCACATGATGGTTCAATCGTCCAAACATACCTTCGAGCCGATGTTCACCAAAGCTGGCGCAGCTGTGCCGAGCGCCTCGAACCGCCGCAAAGTTTTAACTGACGAAGACGTGGCGGCTGCCCATGCCGCAGGCTTTTCCGAGGGACAGCAGGCTGAACTTGTAAAAGTTGAACGGACAACCAGCGAGGCCCTACGGGCGATCGCTAGCATGATGCAAATGATGTTGGGCCGCCTAAATGCTGAGGCCATTAGTCTGCGCCATGATGCAACCGCAGTCGCACTCGCCGCTGCACGCTCGGTCGCCCATGCAGCGTTGGATACCTATGGTGCCGACCGGGTAGAGGCGATTGTTACTTCCGCTGTTGCCCATTTGCGCGATACGCCGCGTTTAGTAGTCCGCGTCTCGCCAGAATTGGCCGAGACGATTGAAGAACGTCTGATCGGCTGCGCCCGAGAGGCTGGCTTCACAGGCGAGATTGCCGTGCGGCCGGACCCAAACGCCCAGACCGGCGACTGTACCTTAGATTGGGGTGATGGACGCATTGTGCATGACCGCGCCGGTGCCCTCGCGGCAATCGAAACTTCCGCTCAAAACTGGCTCGCCTCAGCAGATGCTGAAGGCTTAAGCCTCGACATAACCCAGACCTGAGGAGGCCTGAAATGGACGAAAACAACGAGTCCTACGATCTGCCCGACCTCTCGGAGCTTGATTCATTGCCAGCAGAAGCAGTGCAGGACGAAGCGCCGCAGCAATACACCCGAACGGCGACCGATTTGGCGCCGGTCTTTGATGTACCGGTGAACATTAAGGCCGTGCTTGGCCGCGCAACGATGGATGTGGCTTCGCTCCTGAAACTCGCACGTGGTTCCTTAATCGAACTGGATCGCCGCGTTGGGGAAGCCATTGATATCTATGTAAATAACCGCCTCGTGGCGCGCGGCGAGCTTGTCGTCGTCGACGAACGCCTCGGTGTGACCATGACTGAAATCATCAAGGACAATGACACCAACTCATAAGCCTTGAGCCGAAACGAATGCGCGCAGAAGCGCGAGACTAGTGAACACGCTTCGGCGTGAGGAGACCGAAAATGCGAGTTTTGATTGTTGGCAACATGAGTGGGCAGCTTGCCGTCGCATCGAAGATTGCGATGGATCGCGGTGCAAAAGTGTTCCAGGTCGACACCATTGCGCAGGCCACAACAGCTTTGCGAAATGGCAAAGGGGCAGACCTGCTTCTGGTCGATGTCAGCCATGATATCGCTGCCTTGATCGCGCAGAATGAGGCCGAACACATCATCGTGCCGGTTGTTGCCTGTGGCGTCTCCACCGATCCGCGCACCGCTGCAAACGCCATCCGGCAGGGCGCGCAAGAATTCCTGCCATTGCCGCCTGACCCGGAACTCATTGCAGCTGTCCTTGCCGCCATTACTGCCGACAACCGCCCGCTAATCGCGCATGACCCCGCCATGAAAGCTGTGATCCGGCTGGCCGAGCAGATCGCACCGTCAGAAGCCAGTGTGCTGATCACAGGGGAAAGCGGCGTTGGCAAAGAGGTCATGGCGCGCTTTGTGCACCAGCATTCCCGCCGCACCGACAGAGCCTTTATCAGCGTCAATTGCGCCGCCATTCCAGATAACCTGCTGGAATCAGAGCTTTTTGGCCATGAGAAAGGTGCCTTCACCGGTGCCTTGGCACGCCGGATCGGCAAATTTGAAGAGGCCGACGGCGGCACCCTTCTGCTCGACGAAATCAGCGAAATGGATATCCGCCTTCAAGCAAAGCTTTTGCGCGCCATTCAAGAAAGGGTGATTGATCGCGTTGGTGGGTCCAAGCCGGTCCCCGTAAATATCCGTATCCTTGCAACCTCGAACCGCAATCTGGAAGAGGATGTCCGCGCGGGCAAATTCCGAGAGGACCTGTATTACCGCCTAAATGTCGTCAATCTGTGCATTCCACCTTTACGCGACCGCCCCGGCGATCTGGTCGCTTTGTCGACCTATTTCATCAAGAAATACACCACCGCCAATGGCCTAAAGCCAAAGGGCATTTCCAATGTTGCGCTGGATGCGATCAAGGCTAATCCTTGGCGCGGCAATGTGCGGGAATTAGAGAACGCCATGCACCGCGCGGTCCTATTGTCTGGTGGACCGGAAATTGAGATCGGCGACATTCGCTTGCCCGATGGGTCAGCCTTAGGCACTGCTTCTGCCCTAAACCCCCATCTTGCGACGGCCGGACAAGCCATTCTGGCGGCGCAAACAGTCCAAAGTGCGCCAGCAAACTTGGTTGGGCGCACCATAGAAGCCGTGGAACAGGAAATGATCCTCGACACACTGAAGCATTGCTATGGCAATCGGACCCATGCCGCCCAGATCCTCGGCATCTCAATCCGTACCCTGCGCAATAAGCTCAAGCTCTATTTGGATGCCGGGATCGACGTGCCGGCACCTGGTGCCAACGAACCCCGCTTTGTTTACGGATAAACTTAGTCCATGACCGACACATCCGCAGGAATTGGCGCGACCCCAAAAACACCTCAGTTCAGCCTATCGACCTTCTTCAGTGGGGTCATGACTGGCCAAGTTTTGATGGGCGCTGGGGTTGTCGGGCTGGTGGTCCTTTTGATCATCCCGTTGCCGGCCTTCCTGTTGGATTTCTTATTGGCCATTTCGGTCACAAGCTCGGTCTTGATCTTGATGACCGCGTTGTTCATCCGAAAGCCACTGGAATTTAGCGCCTTTCCAGCCGTCCTTTTGGTCGCGACCATGTTCCGGCTCGGCCTCAATATTGCTTCGACCCGACTGATCCTATCCCATGGCCATGAAGGCCCAGACGCAGCTGGTGAAATCATCGCCGCCTTTGGTGACTTCATCATGGGTGGCAATTTTGTCATTGGGATTATCGTCTTTGTCATCTTGGTCATCGTCAATTTTGTCGTCATCACAAAGGGTTCGACCCGCATCGCCGAAGTTGCAGCTCGCTTCAGCTTGGACGCGATGCCCGGCAAGCAAATGGCAGTAGACGCCGACTTGTCAGCTGGCCTCATCAGTGAAGACGAAGCCCGCCGTCGTCGGAAAGAGCTGGAAGGCGAGAGCAACTTCTTCGGGGCCATGGACGGTGCATCGAAGTTTGTTCGCGGTGACGCGATTGCGGGCCTGATCATTACCGCCATCAATGTTATTGGCGGCATAATCATCGGGATGGTCCAAGAGGACCTAAGCTTCAGCGAAGCCGGCACGACCTATACCCAATTGACGATTGGCGACGGTCTGGTCAGCCAAATTCCCGCTCTCATCATTTCGCTAGCCGCAGGTATGTTGGTGGCAAAAGCTGGGGTTGAGGAAGCTGCGGAAACCGCACTGGCCCGCCAGTTGGCAGGCAGCCCACAGGCGCTTGGCATGGTCGCCGCAACCGCCTTTATCGCAGGCGTCCTGCCTGGCATGCCCTTGTTTGCGTTTTGGTTGATCGGGGCTGGGGCAAGCTATCTGGCCTACAAGCTCTGGAAAGCCGAAGCCGACAAGCAGTTTACGTCCGATGTCGCGGCCCATGATGCCGCAAATGCTCCACCAAAGCCTGAAGAGGATGAGCCCATTGCGACGGCGCTTTCAATCGACGAGCTCAAAATCGAATTGGGCTATGGTCTGTTAGCTTTGGTCAATGACGTTCAGGGCCGTCGCATCACTGATCAGATCAAAGCGCTGCGTCGCCAAATCGCGCAGGAATTGGGCTTTGTCATGCCGGCGGTGCGCATCTTGGACAATATGGCCGTTGCCAACAACAGCTATTCGATCCGCGTGAAAGAGATGGAAGCCGGCGAAGGTGAATTGCGCATCGGCCATCTACTGGTGATGGACCCAGCAGGCGAGACCCCCAATCTGCCGGGTGAGCCGTGCAAAGAGCCGGCCTTTGGCTTGCCTGCGGCTTGGGTGGCTGAAAGCTTCCGCGAAGAAGCCGCCTTCAAAGGCTATACAATTGTCGATCCGGCTACCGTACTGACCACCCATCTGACCGAAGTGGTGAAGGACAATATGGCTGAGCTTCTCTCGATTGCTGAAGTTCAGCGCTTGATGAAGGAATTGTCGAAAGAGCATCAGAAGCTGGTCGAGGACACTATCCCTGCCCAAGTCTCTTGGGCGACGGTTCAGCGCGTGCTTCAAAGCTTGCTGCGCGAGCGGGTGTCGATCCGTGACCTCGCCACCATTATGGAAGCCATTTCTGAAGCCACGACAATGGATGCCGTGTCGATGGTGGAACATGTTCGCGCGCGGCTTGCCCGCCAGATCTGCTTCCAAAACCGCAGCCCGGATGGCTCGTTACCAATTGTAGCCCTGTCACCCAAATGGGAACAGGCCTTCTCTGAGGCGATTGTTGGCGAACGCGGCGACCGCCAATTGGCGCTGGCCCCCAGTCAAGTGCATGAATTTGTGCAAGCGGTTCGGATTGCTTTGGACCGCGCCGCCCAAACCGGTGAGATCCCAGTCATTCTGACATCGGGTGGCATTCGCCCCTATGTCCGCTCGCTCATTGAGCGCTTCCGCGCCCAAACCATGGTCATGAGCCAGAATGAAATCCACCCAAAGGCAAAACTGCGCACCTTAGGCAGTGTCTAAGGTGTCTGACTAATGCGCGTCTTTACCTACTTTGCCCCCACCTTGCCCGAGGCTATCGCGCAAGTGCGGGCAGAGCTTGGGCCAAAGGCGGTAGTCTTAAGTTGGCGCAGCGCGCGTGGCGGTATTGAAATCAGCGCCTCGGCAGAGCCCGGCACCAAACCGAGGGCAAAATCAGCCGTTGCACCCGAGCGCGCGAAGCCAGTCTTGGGGGCAAATTCCAAACAAGAGACCTTGGCCCAACACTTTAAGCCCGAAGATTTTCTGAACGAGCCACCACGCCCCGCGCCGGTGGACATCGTTCCACCTGCGCCAAAGCCCATCTATGCACCCAAGGCCGCGTCGGTCTCGAGCCGAGGCACCGCAGCGCTTTTGGGGCGGCAGGCAGCGGCTAAGCCTGTCGCGCAACAACCAGCGCCTAAACCTGCGCAAGTGCCGGCCAATCCTGTTGCCAAGGCCAAGCCCCCTACTCAGGCCAAGCCTAATCCCGCACCTGAGCCACCGGTCAGCAAGCCTGCGCCGTCGCGCTTGGCGGTCTTCTGGACCAGAGCTGGGCTGACGCGGGAGCAAGCTATGACCATGGCGGTCAGTGATCATGCCCAATTGCGCCAAGCTCTTTCAGAATCCCTGTCCCAGAAGCTGAAGTTTGAGCCAATTGAGGCCGCACCCACCCGCCCCGTCGTGCTGGTTGGGCCACCGGGGGCAGGCAAAACAGCCGCTGTAGCCAAGCTTGCAACGCGGGCCTTGGCCGTCGGCTATGAAGCACTGTTGATCTCTGTCGATAGCGAGCGCTGCGGTGGGGCAGAGCAATTGCGTGCCATGGCCGACCGCCTGGGCACGCCGTTTGAAACGGCCACCACCTTACAAGAACTCTCTCACCTGACCAAAAAGGCGCGCCAAGCCGGCCAATGCGTCTTTGTTGACGCCGCATCGGCAAGCCCCATGCAACCTTCAGACATGCGAGCCACCGAACGATTGGTGCAAGAGGTTGGGCTAGAACCCATTCTCTGCATGCCAGCAGATTTGCGTTACGAGGACCTCGAAGACTTGGGTCGCGCCTATGCCGAGATCGGCACCAAGCGCGCCATCGCAACCCGGTTTGACCTGACCAAGCGGCGGGCTTCGGCGGTCTTTGCGTTGCACAAAGCTGACATGGCCTTGGCACAAATTTCGGCTACCCCCTTCATCACAGGTGGGATCGCGCTGGCTTCCGCCCACCGCGTCGCGGCCCTTTTGTTAGAGCCCTTCGATGATATCAAAGCAGAGGATGCGGCATGAGCAACTCTACCACCATCGTGCCGTTTCCTGCCCGCAAGCCGCCGGGTCGTGTTGTCGCGATTGCGTCGGGCAAGGGCGGGGTCGGCAAGACCTTCATTGCTGTTTCGCTGGCGCGTGCCTTGGCAGAGCAAGGGGAGCGCGTTCTTCTAGTCGATGGTGACTTAGGCCTATCCAATGTCGACATCCAATTAGGCGTCCAGCCAGACCTAACCCTCGCCCATGTGATGGACGGTGAAGCGACTTTGGCCGAAGCCGTCATGCGCATCGCCGGGGGCGCTGCAAGCCCTGGCGGCTTTGATCTTTTACCCGGCAGCCATGGCATCGCCAGCTTTGCCGACCTAGGAGAACGAGACGTCCAGCGCATAGCAGCCGGGATTTCCGCCCTTAGCTTTTCCTATGACCGCGTGATCGTCGATCTTGCGGCAGGTATTGGCCATGCGATGCTCAAGCTTGCGGCTGACGCCGACGATGTGTTGATTGTGGCTTTAGATGAACCTGCCTCCCTTACTGATGGTTATGCCTTTGTGAAGCTTCTGAAAAGTCGCAGACCCGCCGCGCGTATTGGTGTTTTAGCCAATCGGGTCAAAAACAAGAGGGAATCCGATCGGATTCACCAATCCTTTGCGCGGGCCTGTGGCTCCTATTTGGGGTTTGAGCCGGGCTGCGCTGGCGCTATTCACGAAGATCAAGCGGTGAAGACGGCCTTGCGCGCACAAATGCTGTTGTCGCGCCACGCCCCGACCTCAACCGCTTTGGGCGATATTGAAACGGTCACCCATCTGGTGAAGTCGGGCACCGCGTTTGAAACGCGCGTCGCTGCTTAAGTCAAATTAGCAACACCCAAATCTGACGCAGCCCTCCTTTATCTAAATGCCCGATGGGCTGAACCGCCCCCCTGCCCAAGTCGTGTCGTCTCGCGTAGGAGGAGAGTATGGCTGTCGTTTCCGTCCTTCTTCCCCTCCCCTTGCCGGAGGCCTTTGACTATGTCGTCCCGCCAGAGCTAACGCTTGGGCTTGGCGATGTGGTGGAAGTGCCTTTGGGGCAAAACTTACGTATAGGTGTGGTCTGGGCGGTAAAGCCCGACAGCGATGGCAGTAACTTAAAGCCAGTTAAGTCTCGGTTTGATAGTCCGCCATTTTCCCCACCCTTGCGCCAGTTCATCGATTTTGCCGCACGCTACCTTGTCACCCCGCCGGGCCAAGTCTTGGCGATGGTTTTGCGGCAACCTGAAGCCTTAGGACCCGGCCCGTTTGAGCGTTTGGCCGTTGCAACTGCGCTGCGCCCCGAAAAGCTGAACGAAGCCCGCGCCCGCGTCCTTGCGTGCGCGCTAGAACCCATCCCTCGGGCAGCCCTTGCCAAGGCCGCAGGCGTTGGCTCCGGCATTGTCACCGCGCTTTTAAAGCTGGGCGCGTTGGAAGAGATCGAGCGGCCGGTCGACCTGCCCTTTGATACGCCAGACCCGACCTTGCCCGCACGGCCCTTATCCGAAATGCAGGCAGATGCGGCTTATATGATTGCCAAAGCGGCCTCCGCAGGCGGGTTCAACCCTTTTTTGCTCGACGGGGTGACAGGGTCTGGCAAGACAGAGGTGTATCTTGAAGCGGTCGCCCAAGCATTGATTGCCCGACCCGATGAGCAAATTCTGATCCTGCTGCCAGAGATTGCCTTGACCCAAGCCATTGTGGCCCGCTTTGAGCAACGCTTTGGTGCAGCCCCTGCACAATGGCATTCCGATATTGGCGCGGCGCAAAAGCGACGGACGTGGCGGGAAGTGGCTGCGGGTCGCGCCCGCATTGTCATAGGCGCGCGCTCTGCCCTGTTCCTGCCATTCGCGAAGCTCTCGATGATCCTCGTCGATGAGGAACATGATGGCAGCTTTAAGCAAGACGATGGCCTGCGCTATCATGCCCGCGATATGGCGGTGGCGCGCGCCAAGTTTGAGCAAGCAACAATCGTTTTGGGTTCTGCCACACCCTCGATGGAAACCCGTCTCAATGCCGATGCGGGTCGCTATCAACGCCTCCTCTTGCCCAGCCGCTATGGCGTGGCGCTGTTGCCCGATGTCAGCCTAATTGACTTGAAGGAGTCTCCGCCTGAGCGCGATCAATGGCTGAGCCCGGTGCTGGTTCAGGCGATGGCGGAGACTTTAGAACAGCGCGAGCAGGTCTTGTTGTTCTTGAACCGTCGCGGCTATGCGCCCGTGGTTTTGTGCCGCAAATGCGGGCATCGCATGAAGGCACCCGATACTGAATCTTGGCTGGTGGAGCATAAATATTCCAACCGCTTGGTTTGTCACCTCACGGGCTTTTCCATGCGCAAGCCCGATGCTTGCCCAAATTGTGGGGCCGAAGATGGGCTGGTCTCGGTTGGACCAGGGGTCGAGCGCATTGCAGCCGAAGCCACCGAGCGCTTCCCCGATGCGCGGATTGAGATTTTCTCCTCTGACACCGCCCATAATCCCCAAGCCGTGCGAGAGCTGGTAGCGCGGATGGAGAAGGGCGAGATCGATATTTTGATCGGCACCCAGATTGTCGCTAAGGGCCACAACTTCCCGAACCTTACTTTGGTCGGGGTGGTTGATGCCGATCTGGGCCTCAAAGGTGGCGACCCCCGTGCCGGCGAGCGAACCTATCAGATGTTGAGCCAAGTTGCAGGCCGGGCCGGCCGCGCCGATCGACCCGGGCGGGCCCTGATCCAGACCCATTATCCCGACAATGAAGCGCTGCAAGCCCTCGTCATGGGCGACCGCGATGCCTTTATCGAAGCCGAAAGCCTGGGCCGCGCCGCCGTCGGTGCGCCGCCCTTTGGACGCATGGCGGCGATGCACCTCATGGCCCAAACCGATGAGGCGGTTGATGCCGCGGCCCAATCGGCCAGTGACGCTTTGTTTCCAGCAGACGGCGTGGAGGTTTGGGGCCCAGCCCCGCCACCACTGGCCATGATCCGCGGTTGGCGACGGCGGCGGTTTTTGATCCAATCGAGCAAGGAAGTCGACCTGTCGGCCTTTATGGCCGCTTGGCGGCGCGGGTTTCGTGTGCCCGGCAGTGTGCGGGTGAGTATCGATATGGATCCCTATTCCTTCTTGTAGACCACTGCCCGTTTGTTCTGAAACCTGTGTGCCATCATTGACCTTGGCCAGCGTCACGCACAAAGAAATCCTATGCTGCTTGTTCATGCCAGAACCCTAGACCCCCTGTCGCGGGCCGTGCGCTTGGCGCTGGGTGAAAAGCGCGCCGTCTTTCATGTGCGCGAGGCCTCCCCGTTTGAAGCAGACCCCGGATTGCTTGCAGTTGCGCCCGACGGGGTGACGCCTGTGCTGGTCGATGATTCTTGGGGCCATGGTGCTACCATCTCCGAAGCACTCGCGATCTTTGAGTATCTGGAAGACTTACTGCCCACCCCGCCCCTACTACCCGGCGGGCCGTTAGAGCGCGCAGCGGTGCGGGCCCTGACCATAAGGGCGATCCGGACCTTGGGGCCGATTGTCGAAAATGTCGTGCATGAGAAAGCGCGCAAGGCACTCGCCCGGGGCGGCGCACCCGATACGGCAGTTTTGCGCCAGGCCACCTTGGCTGCCAGCCAAACCCTTGACCAGATTGGCCGTGCGGCTGAAGCGGAAGGTTGGATTGGTGGTAAGAAGCTATCGATTGCTGACATGGTCGCCGCCGCTCATTTCTCGGTGCTAGACTATTTGGATGCAGTCAGTTGGAGCAGTGCGCCAGCAGGCAAAGACTGGTATGCGCGCTTGAAACAGCGCCCGGCTTTCAGACCCCTTCTGGGCGATTTGTTGGCAGGCCTGTCGCCCCCACCGCATTATGGTGATTTGGACTTTTAGGAGGGCGCTTTGGCCAAGACCGCGTCCAAACCTCATCCCCTTGACGCTGCTGCAATCAAGCAACTCGCAATCGAGCAAGGCTTTGACGTCTGTGGCCTCGCCGATGCGCGCGCTGCGTGGGAAGCTGATAGCCGACTCCGCGCCTTTATAGAAGCAGGCTTTCACGGGTCGATGGGCTGGATGGAAGAGACGCTGGAGCGGCGCGCCCATCCGAATGCCATGTGGGAGGATGCAAAGACTGCCATCATGTTGGGCGTCAATTATGGCCCGGAGTCTGACCCGTTGGAGAAATTGGCACACATGGATCAAGCCAATATCTCGGTCTATGCAGGCGGCGATGATTATCATGATGTGATCAAAAAGAAGCTGAAAGCCTTTGCCGGGCTTTTGCATCGCCAAAGTGGGGCGGAAGTTAAAGTCTTTGTTGATACCGCTCCCTTGATGGAAAAGCCTTTGGCGGCTCGCGCGGGCCTTGGCTGGCAGGGTAAGCACACCAATTTGGTCTCAACCGAATTTGGATCGTGGCTGTTCTTGGGCTGCATCCTGATCGCGCAAGAATTCACCCCTGATGCGCCGACCAAGGACCATTGCGGGTCTTGCACGGCTTGCTTGGACATTTGCCCGACCAAAGCTTTCCCCGCGCCTTACCAACTCGACGCCCGCCGCTGCATTTCTTACCTGACGATTGAGCATGCCGGTCCAATCCCGTTGGAGTTCCGCGCCGCGATGGGCAATCGGATTTATGGCTGTGATGATTGTTTGGCCGTGTGCCCGTGGAACAAATTCGCCCAGACCGCGCGCGAGACGAAATTGCAGGTGCGCGACGAGCTAAAGCACCTAAGCCTAGCAGAACTGGCCAAGTTGGATGACGCCAGTTTCCGTGCGCTTTTTGCTAAGAACCCCGTCAAGCGCATTGGCGTGGCCCGCTTTCTAAGGAATGTCGCCATTGGCCTTGGCAATAGCAAACACGTCGATGCCTTGCCTGCCGCTCAGCATCTAAGCCAGCATGAGCACGCCCTGGTGCGCGGGGCCGGTGTATGGGCATTAAGACAATTGATGCCGCCTAAAGACTTTTCAGCTTTGGCAGAGACCAGTATGGCCTATGAGACCGACGCGAGTGTGCGCGCCGAATGGGAAGTAGAACTTTGAACCTTGCTACCAGCCCCTCGCCACAGGTTCGCCCGCAACCCAAGCAGAAACCTCGCAAGAGCTTTTGGCGGCGGTTGGGTAAGATCATGTCGTTCCTCGCTTTGGCACCGATTGTCTGGACCCTAATCTACCGCTTCGTCCCCATACCGGGGACAGTTTTGATGGTTGAGCGCGCTTTTCAGGGCAAGGATGTGCGGCGCAATCCGGTGCCTTTAGGCCAGATCAGCCCCAACCTGATCTATTCGGTGATCGCCTCAGAAGATGCCAAATTCTGTAGCCATGATGGCTTTGACTGGGTCGCGATCCAGAAGGCGGTGAAGAGCAACCAGCGCGGTCGCAAGCTGCGCGGTGGCTCCACCATCAGCCAGCAGACCGCCAAGAATGTGTTTCTGTGGCCCGAACGCTCATGGCTGCGCAAAGGCATGGAGGCGGGCTTTACGGTTCTGATCGAGACCCTGTGGCCCAAGCAACGCATCATGGAGGCCTATCTGAACGTGGCCGAATTTGGCCCCGGTATCTTCGGGGCTGAAGCTGGCGCGCTCTATCACTTTGGCAAGCACGCCAAAGACCTGACCCCGATGCAGGCCGCTCGGCTTGCCGCCATTCTGCCGCTTCCTGCAAAATGGAGCCCGACGAAACCCTCACGCCGTGTCGCGCGCAAGGCCAATGGCATTGTAAAAGGTGCGCGGATTGTGCACGAGAGCGGCTTAGGTTCCTGTATCAAGATTCAAAAGAAGAAGAAAAAGTCATGAACGTGGAACGCGATCCTTTAGAGCGCATTGCCGAAGCATTAGAGCGGCTGGCCCCAGCGCCTGCGCCCTTGCCGAGCCCTGACGGCCATGACGTCTTTGTCTGGCGCGGCGATCAGATGCGCTTAACCCCCGTCGCGCAGCCCCGCCGTGTACCGTTGGATTTGATCCAAGGCGTCGAGACACAGAAAGGGCGGCTCCTATTGAATACGGAGCGGTTTGCCGCAGGGAATCCTGCCAATCATGCCATGCTGTGGGGTGCACGCGGCACGGGTAAGAGCGCTTTGGTCAAGGCCGTCCATCATCAGGTATCCAAGCAATATCCAGACCTGAAACTGGTCGAAATCGGCCGCACCGACCTGAAAAGCCTGCCCGATCTGGCCGACCGCTTAAGCGAGGCGGATTGGCGCGCGCTGGTGTTTATAGACGACCTTTCGTTTGAAGGGGCCGATGAGTCTTATAAGGCGCTCAAAAGCGTGTTGGATGGTGGCGTATCGGGTGCGATGGCCAATCTATTGGTCTATGTCACGTCCAATCGTCGTCATCTCATCAATCGTCCAGATGGCAACCAAGCCGAATTCCGTCCGGAAGAGACGGTGGAAGAACAAGTGGCCTTGCCAGAGCGTTTCGGTCTGTGGCTGGGCTTCCAAAGCTTGGATCAGCCGACTTGGCTCTCGATTGTGCACGGCTATGCCACGGCGCTTAACCTCGCCCCCGATGATCCAGAACTCGACCGCACCGCCCTACAATGGGCCGCCCAGCGTGGCGCGCGGTCTGGCCGCAGCGCGTGGCAATTTGTGATTGATCGGGCGGGGCAATTGGGTCTGTCGATCGATCTGCGGGATGCGGCAATCAAGTCGGATTAGCGCTACCCGAAGCTAAAAACGGCACCGGATCAACTGGCTTTGTTGCGTGGCGAACTTGGAAATGTAGGCGGGGGGAGCGGGCGCGGCCGGTTTGGCCGACTTGGCCGATGACCTGTCCGCGGGTGACGGCTTGGCCTTCGCGGACATTGACCGAATTGGCGAAGGCATAAGCGGTCATGTAATCGCTGGAATGGCGGATCAGGACGAGCCAGCCATAGCCCGCCAATTGATTGCCAACATAGGCCACTTGGCCAGAGGCTGCGGCCTTAAATGGCGTACCCGAAGGTGCCTCGATCTCAATCCCGTCCACCACGCGCAAGTCCGCTTTGGTGCCAAAGGTCTCCACCAAGCGACCGCGAACGGGCCAAGCAAAACTGGGCAAGGCGGCCATCGCCCCCGGCGTGGTCTTTGGAGCTTCTGCTACCGGGCGCTTGGGCGGCGGCGGTGGAACGGTGACGACTGGACCCGCTTCAGAATTAGGGCGCAATTGGCCTGGCACGCCACCACTGACTGGACGGCCTGCAGCCAATTCTGTGGCCAGCAAGGCAACAAGGTCTTGCGGCTCTAGGCCCGTCAATTGATCGCGTACAAGCGCTGGGAGAATAATTTTTTGACCCGGCAGAACTTTGACCGGGCGCGGAAAGCGGTTGAACAACGCCAGGGAGCGCTCGTCCACATTATAGCGCCGCGCAATGGCGGAGAAGGTCTCGTTACGGCGCACGATATGGACCTTCAACGGCGGCAGCTTGAGCGTTTGGCCCGGGGTTAAGGCAAAGGGCGCGCGCAGTGCGTTGACTTGGATCAGCCCGACCAAGGGCGATCGGGTGCGCTCAGCAATCGCATAGAGGGTCTCGCCGCGCATAACCCGGGTTTCGGTCGGCGGGTTTTGCGGATCAAAGTCAAGTGTTCCAGGCGCCGGCTGGGCCGCTAGCGGAGAGATACCGCTAAGTGCAAGGGTGGCAATGAGAAAAAGGCTGATGACGCGACGCATGGACGAAGGTGTCGCACAACATGGTTAAGCAGGCGTTGCTGCTCCCATTAACGCTCAAGCTTCGCGCGCCACGCCGGGCAACAAAGGCACGAAGCGCACATCCATCAGGGCTTCTTCTTCAAACACCCCATCCTCGCGCAGGCGATAACGCAAAAGCTCTTGCACCGCCCCTGCCCCAACAGGGGCCACCAAAATGCCGCCCGGGGCCAGTTGCGCTAGCAAAGCGTCTGGGCGAACTGGAGCAGCGCAGGTGAAAATGATCCGGTCAAACGGGCCTTGATCAGGCCAGCCCAACCCACCATCACTGCACTTGGAAACAATATTGGTGAGCTTCAGCCCCTCATGGCGGCTTTGGGCCAAGCGTAACAGGGTCCGATAGCGCTCGAGCGTAAAGATGCGGCGCGCCAGCTTGGAAAGGATCGCGGTCTGATAACCAGAGCCGGTACCGATTTCGAGAACTTTCTCGCGCCCGGTGAGCTCCAATGCCGCCGTCATAATGCCGACGACATAGGGCTGGCTGATGGTCTGGCCACATTCGATCGGTAAGGCAGCATCTTCCCAAGCCCGTCCTTCAAAGCCAGCCGACATAAAAACTTCGCGTGGGATGGTTTCAATGGCGTTCAAGACCGAGGCATCAGTTACTCCGGCTTTGCGCAAAGCAAGGACGATACGGGCGCGGCCATCTTCGATACTCATGCTCCCAACGCCTCCCGCAGAGCGCTTAAAACCCGGTGTTCCGTCATATCGATATGGAGCGGTGAGACCGAGATCCGGTTCTCATAAATGGCAAGAAGGTCAGAGCCTGCCGGTGGTTTTGAGAGTTTGCCGCGATAGCCGATCCAGTAATAATCATTGCCGCGAAGATCGCTGCGCCGATCTATCTGATGAATACATTCATCGCGAAAGCCCTGAAAGGTCGCTTCAAGACCGGTGACTTCTTCGGGCTCACAATCAGGGAAATTGACGTTCATCACCACGCCGTCAGACCAAGGCTTGGCGAGGAGTTTGCGCAATACCCCAGCACCATGGGCTTCGGCGGTGTGCCACGGAATAGGCTGGCTAACGCGGAAATTGACGGCTTGGGATAAAGCGATTGACGGTATACCCATTTGCATGCCTTGCACCGCTGCAGCGACTGTGCCCGAGACGCTGGTATCTTCAGCAAGGTTTTGGCCGCGATTGACGCCTGACAGTACCAAGTCTGGGCGACTGCCCTTGACCAATTCATCAATGCCCAACAGCACGCAATCGGTTGGCGTACCCGAACAGGCAAAGCGGCGCTCTCCCACAGACCGGACACGGACCGGCTCTGTCAGCGTCAATGCCCGAGAGGCGCCAGAACGCTCGACCTCTGGCGCAACGATCCAGACATCGGTGCTGATGGCTTGGGCGATGCGCTCTAAGACAACTAGGCCCGGCGCATGAATGCCATCGTCGTTTGAAATCAGAATGCGCAAGAAAGGTCCCCTGTTGAACCAGAATCATTGGTTCAGCCTGATTGGCTTTGGCACGGGGTATCACTTCACGGCCTGCTTCGCGAGCCTGTTATTCGGCGGCTTTCATCGCGCCTAGAACCGCGCCTGCGATCATCGCATTGGCCATCAAATGCGCGGAATCCATCAATAAAAGCCCCAAGGGCTCATTGCCATAGGCGTAGTTATAAAGCCGGGCTGCAACCAAAAACAGAAGGCCCACCATCACGCCCAACCGCAGGCCGGCCATGAGCGTCGTAATACCCCTATCCTTGATCAAAAGGCCCATGCCCACAGTGATCATGACGGGCATGATCGGGCTTAAGGCCATCCGCCATTGCTCGCCCGCCAGCATGTCCGGCGTATAGCCCGACAAGGCCATCCATTGGGTGGAAAACAGCACGCCATAGATGAGCGCGCCGATGATATAGATTAGCACGGAGGAAAGAATGAGCGGGATTAGCTTGATACCCAAGACGCGCATGTTATTTTCCCCCATCTTTTTGATAAAATTTTACAGAGCCTATTATGGAACCAAGGATGATGCAAAGCCAAAATTGGCTCGGAAATCCCGTCAGTATAAACTGATTGTAAAAGGAAAAACTTAAAACCAATGTGTTGAAGAACAATACCTGACTGTACCTGATAATAGTTTGGATTAGAGATTTGTTTACCATACTCCTCAACGGAGCATTCAGAACTCACTGGTAGCGTGGTTAGGTATTCAAAACGAATACGACTTGCTGAATGCGAGTAAGAACCTAGTATGGATGAGGGCTAAGAAATGCTCAGCGTAAACACGAATAACGGCGCCATGGTCGCGCTGCAGACTCTGAAACAAACCAATTCCGACCTCGCAAAAACCCAGAACGCAATCTCGACGGGTTTGAAGGTTGCCACCGCAAAAGATAACGGTGCCATCTGGGCCATTGCCAACAAAATGAGATCCGACGTTGGTGCTTATGATCGCGTCCGTGAATCGACTGACCGCGCAGCCTCTATTCTCGATACAGGCATTGCTGCCGGCGAAAGCATCATGGAATTGCTGAACGAAATGAAGGGCAAGGCTTTGGCTGGCTCGCAGGCAGGTTTAACCGCTTCTGCGCAAGCCGCTTTGGCTGCCGACTTCGCGCAATTGCGCGACCAAATCACCAGCATCGGGGCTAATGCCGTGTTTGACGGTGCTAACATGATTGCAGCGGCCCCGAACAACGCTGTAGCTTTGGGCGACGCGGCTGGTGGCAACACCATTACAGTCACTGGCGTCAGCTTGGCCTTGGCCAGCACCACCATTACCGTTACGGGGACTTCCGCTGTCGATAACGCCGCCAACGCAACAACCGCACTCGGCCTCGTCAACACCTCGATCACCAATCTGGGTACGCAATTGGCGACCTGGGGTGCTGGTGCGAAGCGTCTGGAAGTGCACAAGACTTTCATTGGTAAGCTACAAGACGCTTTGAACAACGGGATCGGCGCCATCGCCGACGCCGACTTGGCCAAAGAAAGCGCGAAACTACAAGCGCTGCAGACCAAGTCTCAGCTCGGTATTCAGGCATTGTCGATTGCTAACAGCTCTTCGCAGGCAGCATTGTCGCTGTTCCGCTAAATCTCATAAAAAAGAAAAAAGTATCGTACAAATTGGCCCAAGCAGAAATGCTTGGGCCTTTTCTTATTTATTACAGAAATACCTGAGAATTTCGCCATATCGATAAAATTTTATATGATTATTATAAATTTATTTCATCTGGGGTGTTACTCTGGCGTAGGTCAAAATGATCGGTGCATCTGAATGACGCATTTTTGTGCGTACCGGAGGATCAAGAATGATCAGTGTAAATACCAACCAAGGGGCCATGGTAGCCCTGCAAACCCTGAACCGCACCAACAGCGAAATGGACAAGACGCAAAACGCGATTGCCACCGGCCTGAAGGTTGCTTCAGCTAAGGACAATGGCGCTCTGTTCGCTATTGCCAACAAGATGCGTTCGGACGTGACAGCTTATGACCGCGTGCGGGAATCGGCTGATCGGGCATCTTCCATCCTCGACACCGGCATCGCCGCTGGTGAAAGCATCATGGAATTGTTGAACGAAATGAAGGGCAAGGCTTTGGCCGGCACGCAAGCCGGTAACTCCGCCTCCGCTCAAGCCGCATTAGCTGCCGACTTCCTTCAGTTACGCGACCAAATCACCAGCGTGATTGCGAACGCCTCGTTTGACGGCGCGAACATGATTCAAGGTACCCCCAACAGTGCGGTGTCCTTGGGTGATGCTGCCGGCGGCAACACCATCACCATCGCAGGGGCCAGCTTGGCACTGGGCGGTGCCACGGTTACTGTGGCGGCAGCAGCGGTGTTGACCGACAACACCACTTCTGGAACAGCACTTGGCCAAGTCAACGCATCGATCACCAACTTAGGGACGCAATTGGCGACCTGGGGTGCAGGTGCCAAGCGCCTTGAAGTGCACAAGACTTTTGTTGGCAAACTGCAAGACGCTTTGAACAACGGGATCGGTGCCATCGTGGACGCTGACCTCGCCAAAGAGAGTGCCAAGCTGCAAGCGCTTCAAGTCAAGCAACAGCTGGGCGTGCAAGCTCTGTCGATTGCCAACAGCTCGTCGCAAACAGCGCTCTCTTTGTTCCGCTAAGGCCAAATAGAAGTCAAAAGCTGAAAGGGCTTGGACCGGGTTAGTCCAAGCCCTTTTTGATTCTATATTGTCTTATGGCAGTTATTTTTCGATTTTCTTTTATACTTACCAGGAGTTCGATAAAATTGCTTCTATTTGTAGAACAGAAAATCCGCGATCAATCCCTAGTATCTGCCCAAGTCTGAATGACTTTCATGCCTGAATGGCGTGATTTTTGTACCAGTAAGGAGATCAAGAATGATCAGTGTAAACACCAACCAAGGGGCCATGGTAGCCCTGCAAACCCTGAACCGCACCAACAGTGAGATGGCCAAGACGCAAAACGCGATTGCCACCGGCCTGAAGGTTGCTTCCGCTAAGGACAATGGTGCCTTGTTCGCCATTGCCAACAAAATGCGTTCTGACGTGACAGCTTATGACCGCGTTCGGGAATCGGCGGATCGTGCTGCTTCCATCCTCGACACCGGCATTGCTGCTGGCGAGAGCATCATGGAATTGCTGAACGAGATGAAGGGCAAGGCCTTGGCCGGCACCCAAGCTGGTAACTCGGCTTCTGCTCAGGCGGCTCTTGCTGCCGACTTCGTGCAATTGCGTGACCAAATCACCAGCGTCGTCGCCAACGCTTCGTTTGACGGTGCTAACATGATTGCGGCGGCACCAAACAATGCCGTGTCACTGGGTGACGCAGCTGGCGGTAACACCATTTCCATCGCCGGCATCAGCTTGGCTTTGGGCAGCACGACCATTAGCGTCGCCGGTACCAACGTCTTGACCGACAACACCACCTCGGCTGCTGCCCTGACCGCAACTAACAACTCCATCAACGCCTTGGGTACCCAATTGGCGACTTGGGGTGCTGGCGCGAAGCGCTTGGACGTTCACCGTACCTTCGTTGGTAAACTGCAAGACGCTTTGAACAACGGGATCGGGGCCATTGTCGACGCCGACCTCGCCAAAGAAAGCGCGAAACTGCAAGCCTTGCAGGTTAAGCAACAATTGGGCGTTCAAGCTCTGTCGATTGCAAATAGTTCTTCGCAAACAGCACTTTCGCTGTTCCGCTAAAACAAGAATAAAATCAAATATTGATTGGGCTTGGATCACTTTGGTCCAAGCCCTTTTTTTCTGTGATTAGCTGAAATATCGCAATTATACTTTCTGTTACCAAGAGTTCGGTAAAATTGCTTCCATTTCAAGAACGAAAAATATGGGTCTCAAACATATCCTCACCGGTAAGTCCGAATGACTTCCGCGCTAAAATAGCGTGCGCCATGTACCAGTAAGGAGATCAAGAATGATTAGCGTAAACACAAATCAAGGCGCCATGGTTGCGCTTCAAACTTTGAACCGCACCAACAGTGAGATGGCCAAGACGCAAAATGCGATTGCCACCGGTCTGAAGGTTGCTTCTGCTAAAGACAATGGTGCTTTGTTCGCCATTGCCAACAAAATGCGTTCTGATGTTACAGCTTATGACCGCGTGCGGGAATCGGCGGATCGTGCTGCTTCCATCCTCGACACCGGCATTGCTGCTGGCGAGAGCATTATGGAATTGCTGAACGAAATGAAGGGCAAGGCTTTGGCCGGCACACAGGCTGGTAACTCGGCTTCGGCTCAAGCGGCTTTGGCTGCCGACTTTGCCCAGCTCCGCGATCAAATCACCAGCATCGGGGCCAACGCTTCGTTTGACGGTGCCAACATGATTGCGGCAACACCAAGCAACGCCGTGTCACTGGGTGATGCAACGGGTGGTAACACCATTTCCATCACCGGTGTCAGCTTGGCTTTGGCCAGCACCACAATCACGGTAACCGGCACTTCGGCGGTCGACTCCAACGCAAACGCCACGACCGCTTTGGGTCTGGTCAACGCGTCCATCGACAACTTGGGTACGCAATTGGCGACCTGGGGTGCTGGTGCCAAACGCTTGGACGTACACCGTACGTTTATCGGCAAGCTTCAAGACGCTTTGAACAACGGGATCGGGGCCATTGTCGACGCCGACCTCGCCAAAGAAAGCGCGAAACTGCAAGCCTTGCAGGTTAAGCAACAGCTGGGCGTTCAAGCTCTGTCGATTGCAAATAGTTCTTCGCAAACAGCACTTTCGCTGTTCCGCTAAGACAATCCTCTGACATAAACTTCAGGCCCGGCGTAGCAGCCGGGCCTGTTTTCTATGTCTGAACATCGCATCAATAAGTCTTAATTCTATCTAAAATGCGGTCGATTGGGAAAACCTTCCCTTGACGTTCCTGTGTTACCCCAAAGGTGGGTCATTATGACCTAGGTACTTTAGTAGATGTACCTGGCACACAAGAACTGGAGGGGACCGGTGGAGACATCGGCCTAGGATCGGATGAACATCGAGACGAAGAACATCTCGCTGGCACAAACCGCACCAATTGCTCCTATACGCCAGGAGCAGGAGGCGGTTGTGGTACAACCAGCGTCCAAAAACATCAGAAATCAGCAAACCAACGACCGTGCGCCGTCAAATGACTATAAGCGCGCGGTAAGCCAAGAATCGAAATCTGCCTCGGTTGACCCCGAGCAAGATGCGCTCGAGGCGCAGCAACGCGTTGCCATGGTTGAGAAGATCATGGGAACCAACAAATCCTTGGTCATTGAGAAGAGCATAGAGTTTGAGGGCTTTATTTATAAGTCGGTAGATCGGGTGACTGGCGAAGTCACACGGATTTGGCCGATTGAAGATTTGGCCAGCACGTTGACCTCTCTCGCTGATGAAGATGAGCGCGCCGCAATGGTCGGCATGATGATCGACGCAAAAGCCTAAGTCGGCCTGCGTCCTATAGTTTTTACCGCGACTTTAAAGTCGCGCTTACCCACCAAAAATAGGGTTTTGGTGGCGTTTACCATTGGTTATCCAAATCAAATCACCTCTAAAAGCCTCTTACTCACTCATTCGAGGAGGCTTGATTTGACATCGACCGTTCACACCAATTTGGTAGCTTTAAGCGCTGTCCAAACTTTCAACAGCGTTAATCGCGGGGTTGAAACCGTCCAAAATCGGATTTCGACAGGGCTAAAAGCGAGTGGAGCGCGCGATGGCGCCGCCACCTTTGGCCTCGCCCAACAACAGCGGGCAGAAGCCAGTAGCCTAGACGCTGTCACCACCAGCCTTAACCGCGCCATTAGCATCGCCGATGTCGCCCTCGCAGCTGGTTCTTCGTTGTCTGATGTCTTAACGCAGATGCGGGAAAAGGCAGTCGCGGCTTCCGATACCTCTATCTCAAGCATGAGCCGCGCGATTCACAATGCGGACTTTATCGCTCTACGAGAACAAATTAGCGGCATTATCGCCAATGCCGTATTTGACGGCCAAAATTTGTTAAGTGGACCGACTGGCACAAACATTACTTTTCTCGCCAGCACCAACGGATCAACCAGCCTCGACCTACCCATCGTGGATCTGCGATTACCAGCGGCACCAGGTGCCATCGTCAACCCTGCTGCCGCCATGTATTTGGGCAGTGGCACGGCACTAACCACCGCTGCTGATGGTATCGATGCTGCAGCCCGGGTCAGCGCCAGTCTCGACTTTCTCAACACTGAACTCTCGCGACTTGGCGCTGCCAGCAAAATGTTTGTAAACCAAACCGTCTATTTCTCGAAACTGAAAGACAGTGTCACCGCTGGAATTGGCCAAATGGTCGACGCCGATTTGGGCTATGAAAGCGCCCAATTACAAGCCCTGCAAACGCGGCAGCAATTATCTGTGCAAGCCATGTCTCTGGCGAACAAAGCTCCTCAGGCCATTTTGAATCTCTTGCGGGATATCTAGTTCAACGATAGGCTTCGTCCTTATTGCCAGCCACACGTGCGCTTGGCTGTGACAGGAAAGGAAAGTCTGATGCTGATTTCCCTAACGATGTTAATGGCTGCCAGTATTGGCCCCACCGCTGAACAAACACCTGCGGCCAATCCCGCTGATGCCAAACCAGCTGTGGTTGACCCCTATGCAGGCCGTCCCAGTGCCCGGATTATGGTTTCACGACAGGTCCGCAACTTTGTCGTGCGGCGGGAAGAGGATAGTGATCG
>NZ_JBIIYV010000028.1:0-38907 GCF_044346625.1 Aquidulcibacter sp.
GTTGAACTTGTCATGCATGCCGCCACCGACTGGGCTGACAAGGCCGGGTCGCTTGAAGCGTGTCATCGCGACATCGCGAAAGGCGATATTATCCTCGTCTCCATGATGTTTATCGACGAGCATATCCAAGCTGTCTTGCCAGCTTTGGCTGCGCGCCGTGACCATTGCGATGCGCTGATCGGCATCATGTCAGCCGGCGAAGTCGTGAAAATGACCAAGCTTGGTAATTTCAGCATGAACGGCTCTGATAAGGGGCCGCTGGCCATGCTGAAACGCATGCGGGGCACAAAGACCAAAGCAGGCGGTAGTTCAGGCGCTGGCCAAATGGCCATGCTGCGTCGTTTGCCTAAGCTTTTGAAATATATTCCAGGTCCAGCTCAGGACTTGCGCAACTACTTTCTGACCATGCAATATTGGCTGTCGGGCTCGCAAGAAAATGTTGTGTCGATGGTCCAGAACCTCATCGGGCGCTACGCAGATGGGGAACGGCGTGCCTTGCGCTTGAAGATGCATGCAGCCGCACCAATCGATTATCCAGAAGTCGGCCTATTTCATCCCCATGCGGACAATCGCATCAGCGAACGCTTAGAGGATTTGCCAAAACTCAATCGCGAAATCAACGGAACTGTCGGCGTTCTGCTGCTACGTTCCTATGTTCTGTCCGATGACGCAGGACATTATGCTGGTGTGATTGAGGCTTTGGAGGCGCGCGGCCTCAAAGCGATCCCTGCTTTCGCTAGTGGCCTTGACGCCCGTCCGGCAATTGAAAAATTCTTCATGCGCGATGGGCGGGTTAGCGTTGACGCCATCGTGTCTCTGTCTGGGTTCTCGCTGGTTGGCGGCCCTGCTTACAATGATGCCGTTGCGGCCGAAAAAGTCTTGTCCGAACTTGATGTACCCTACATCTCGGCACAGCCGCTGGAATTTCAAACGCTGCAAGGCTGGGGCGGCTCTCACATGGGTCTAAACCCTGTTGAGTCCACCATCATGATCGCTATCCCCGAATTGGACGGCGCAACCGTTCCTGTGGTGTATGGTGGCCGCTCGGATGGAAAAGGTGTGGCTTGCACGGGCTGCAGCTATGGGTGCACGTTCGAGGAAGAAACCGGGCCAGCCAAAATGCGCGCTTGCCCCGAGCGGGCCGAGACTTTGGCCGACCGGGTCGCCAAGCTGGTGAAATTGCGCCGTTCAGAGCGTTCACGGCGGAACCTGGCGGTTGTGCTATTTAACTTCCCGCCCAATTCAGGTTCGGTTGGCTCGGCCGCATATCTTGCGGTATTCTCGTCCCTCTACAATACGCTGCAAACCCTGAAGTCTGAAGGATATGACGTCGAGGTTCCGGCCTCGGTTGATGCGCTTCGCGATCGCCTTCTAATCGGCAATGCAGCCCGGTTTGGCACGGACGCGAATGTGCATATCCGCATTCCCGTGGATGATCACGTCCGCCGCGAGCGGCACCTGGCCCAAATCGAGGGCCAATGGGGCCCAGCGCCTGGTCGGCAGCTCAGTGACGGGCGCTCCATCTTCGTTCTTGGCGCACAATTCGGGCGAGTCTTTGTCGGCCTGCAGCCAGGCTTTGGCTATGAAGGCGATCCCATGCGCCTGTTGTTCGAAGGGGGCTTCTCCCCAACCCATGCTTTCTCCGCCTTCTATCGCTATTTGCGCGAGGATTTTGCGGCCTCAGCTATTCTGCACTTTGGAACCCATGGCGCGTTGGAATTCATGCCCGGCAAGCAAGTCGGTTTGACGGGCGATTGCTGGCCAGAGCGATTGATCGGCGACATTCCGAATTTCTATCTGTACGCGGCCAACAACCCTTCAGAAGGCGCTTTGGCCAAACGTCGCGGTGGGGCCACGCTGATCAGCTATTTGACCCCGCCAATCGTGCAAGCTGGCCTCTATAAAGGCTTGCAAGATTTACGCGAAAGCATTGGACGCTGGCACGCGGCTAAGGGTGCGGATCAAACCGATCGCGACAGTCTGATTGAACTCATCCAAACTCAAGCCTCTGCTTTAGACTTGGCACCCGCTACCCCTGCTTGGCGTGGACCGTGCGCGGTTGAGATTGAAATATTACAAGCCCGCGTCAGTGAGTTGAATGACGCGCTAATCCCTGAAGGCTTGCATGTGATTGGCCAAGCCCCTTCGGTGGAGGAGCGCATTGACCTTCTTTTGGCGATGGCCAATGGCTTGCCAGATGCGGCTTTGACCCGCCCCGTCATCGAGTCGCTCGTCCATGGTGCGATGCCTGCTGAAGCCTTGGAAGCGGCTGGCATGAAATCCAACCGTACCCTGATTGAGCGGCTGGAGCACTTGGCTGAAAGCAATAAGCTTCTCGAAACCGACCATGAGCTGTCGTCGCTGATCCACGCGCTGGATGGCGGCTATATCCGTCCAGCACCTGGTGGGGATCTGGTTCGCACACCTGCGGTGTTGCCAACAGGACGCAATCTGCACGGCTTCGACCCGTTCCGTTTGCCAAGCGCCTACGCCACGCATGACGGCGCGCGGCAGGCCCGTAAACTGCTCGACCGTCATATGGATGAGACCGGCGCCTTCCCAGAAACCATCGCCATAGTTCTTTGGGGTTCTGACAATCTGAAGAGTGAAGGCAGCGCGATTTCCCAAGCGCTCTATCTGATGGGCACACGGCCACGGTTTGACAGCTATGGCCGCCTGTGTGGCGCAGAGCTTATTCCGCTGAAAGAGCTCGGCCGTCCTCGGATCGACGTGGTCATGACCTTGTCGGGCATTTTCCGCGATCTCTTAGCCTTGCAGACCCGCATGTTGGCAGAGGCAGCTTGGCTGGCCGCAAGCGCGGATGAGGCGGAAGACATGAATTTCATCCGCAAGCATGCTTTGGCCCAACAAGCCGAGAGCGGCTGTGATCTGGAAACCGCTTCTCTGCGCGTTTTCACCAATGCCGACGGGGCTTATGGTGCCAACGTCAATCAGATGATCGATGCCAGCTGCTGGACCGATGAGAATGAATTGGCCGAAGCCTATCAAAGCCGCAAATGCTTTGCTTATGGCCGCAAGGGCCCGCCCATGCGCCAGTCGGCTGTGCTGGAGGGCATTTTGAAAACGGTCGATCTGACCTATCAAGGCCTCGATTCCGTTGAGCTCGGCGTCACCACGATTGACCATTATGTCGATACGCTGGGCGGCATCACCAAGGCGGTCAAGCGTGCCCGCGGCGTCGATGTGCCTGTCTATATCTCGGACCAAACCCAAGGCGACGGCAAAATCCGCACATTGGCCGAGCAAGTCACCTTTGAGACCCACACCCGCATGCTGAACCCGCGTTGGTATGAAGGCTTGTTGTCGCATGGCTATGAAGGCGTGCGTCAGATCGAAGCCCAAGTCACCAACACAATGGGCTGGTCGGCTACGACCGGACAGGTTCAGCCTTGGGTCTATCAAAAAATCAGCGAGACTTATGTACTCGATGACGTCATGCGCCAGCGCATGGCCGCCCTCAATCCGAAAGCTTCCGCCCGGATGGCTAACCGCCTCCTGGAAGCCCACGCCCGCAATTATTGGCAGCCCGACAGCGCGACTTTGGAAGCGCTCCGCAATGCCAGTGATGAACTTGAAGACAATTTGGAAGGCATCGCAGCCGCCGCTGCCTGACCTAGGAGAAGTACCCATGGCTCTATTAGACCTACCCCGCGGCCTGAAACCCAGAGCGACCCCGATCACGCGCGCACCCTCACTGCGTGGTGATGGCGAAGGCAGCGTTCAGGTAGAGCTTGATCCCAATTTGCAGATTGGAAAAGCAAAGGTCTTTGCCATTTATGGCAAGGGCGGGATTGGCAAAAGCACGACGTCCTCGAATCTGTCGGCCGCCTTCTCCAAGCTAGGCAAGCGCGTTCTTCAAATCGGCTGCGATCCAAAGCATGACAGCACGTTTACTCTGACCAAACGTCTTGTGCCGACCGTCATCGATGTCCTCGAAAGCGTCGACTTCCACAGCGAAGAATTGCGCCCTGAAGATTATGTCTATGAAGGCTATAATGGCGTGATGTGCGTCGAAGCAGGCGGTCCGCCAGCGGGTACGGGTTGTGGCGGCTATGTCGTCGGTCAGACCGTGAAGCTTCTGAAGGAACATCATCTGTTGGAAGACACCGATGTGGTGATTTTCGACGTGCTGGGTGACGTGGTGTGCGGTGGATTTGCGGCCCCGTTGCAGCATGCCGAGCGGGCCTTGATCGTCACCGCTAATGATTTCGACTCCATCTTTGCAATGAACCGGATTTTGGCAGCCATTAAAGCCAAGTCGAAGAATTATGATGTGCGCTTGGGTGGCGTAATTGCCAACCGCAGCAAGGATACCGACGAAATCGACCGCTTCAATGCCGCCTGTGGCCTCGAACGCGTCGCGCATTTCCCGGACCTCGACGTCATTCGTCGGTCGCGTCTGAAGAAGTCGACCTTGTTTGAAATGGAACCCTCCCACGAGCTCGAGGCAGTTCAGAATGAATATCTTCGTCTGGCTGCCTCGTTGTGGGTCGGCACGAAGGAACTGAAGGCCGAGCCGATGAAGGACCGCGATATCTTTGATTTCCTCGGCTTTGATTGATCGGGAGCTTTGGACATGCTGACCACCACCTATGTTGAGCGCCGCCAACGCCTTGAGACCTATTTTGACCGCACGGCGTCAGATACCTGGGCGCAACTGACATCGACGGCACCTGTCAGCAAAATCCGCGCAACTGTGCGGGCTGGCCGCGACCAAATGCGCGAGATTTTGGTCTCTTGGTTGCCAGAATCCTTGACCGCCAAGCGCATTCTTGATGCAGGGTGCGGCACGGGTGCTTTGGCCGTGATTGCCGCCCATCGTGGCGCGGATGTGGTAGCGGTTGATGTCGCTGCTAGCCTTGTTTCGGTGGCTGGCGAACGGGCCCCTATTGATCCAGCACCGGGCACAATTGATTTCCGCGTTGGCGACATGTTGGACCCAGCCCATGGTTCCTATGACCATATCGTGTCGATGGATTCCTTGATCCATTACCCGCGCGACGAAATCATGACGGCTTTGGCATCCTTGGCATCTAGATGCACGGGCTCAATCGTCTTCACCTTTGCGCCAAAAACCCCGTTATTGACAATCATGCACGCCGTCGGCCTGTTGTTCCCACGGTCCGACCGAGCACCGGCGATTGAGCCTGTCAGCGAGGCTTTCCTGCGTAAGTCGGTGGCTTCTGACCCCCGCATGGCTGGCTGGAAAGTTGGCCGCAGTGCCCGTGTTGTCAGTGGCTTTTACACGTCGCAAGCGATGGAACTGGTGAGAGCATGACCAATTCGTATCTCCATCATCAGCAACCCGAGTTTTGGACCCTTCAGTGGCCTGAAGCCTTCAAGCGCGCGACGCATGTGACAACATGTACCATTGAGATTCAGCATGATGAGACTAGCCTCCATGCCCATGTCTCTCTGGACGATGATTCCATCCTCGGACCGGGCGACAAGATGATTGTCCAAGGACCCCCGATCCGGCTGTCGTTTGGTGAATCCTGCACTTTGCACCGGGGTGTCAAGATTATCCGCGCGACCGCCCTTGAAAGACTTTGGATCAAAGTCGCCTCTTACTTTGAGCTTTTTGAGCTCTATGAAGTCAGCTTCACACCGGGGAAACTGCCATGAACGCAGCCACTTTTGACGATTCCTATCTCGACACCACGCAACTGGCCAAAACCGACACGATGTTGAGCCCGCGGTTCTACACCACCGATTATGAGGCGATGGATAAGATCGATGTGTCCTCGGTTCGTGAGGAATGGGATCACATGCTTTCGGCCATGGCAGCCGACCCACGCCGCGGCCACTTCAAGCGCGATGCTGCGTTCGATAACCGGCTCGATGACTTGGATCCTGAATTGCGTCGTGAGTTTGTAGACTTTCTGGTCAGCTCCATCACCTCGGAGTTTTCCGGTTGCGTTCTTTACGCTGAGATCGTCAAGCGCGTGACCAATCCAGATATCAAAGCCTTGTTCAAATATATGGCCCGCGATGAATCGCGCCATGCAGGCTTTATCAATGAAACGCTAAAGGATTTTGGCATTGGCGTCGATTTGGGCTTTTTGACCAAGACCAAAAAATACACCTTCTTCAAGCCAAAGTTTATCTTCTATGCGGTCTATCTATCCGAAAAGATTGGCTATGCGCGCTACATCACCATCTTCCGGCAATTAGAGCGCAACCCGCAGCACAAATTCCATCCGATTTTCAATTGGTTCAAGGAATGGTGCAATGATGAATTCAGCCATGGCGAGGCTTTCGCCCTGATCATGCGCGCTGACCCAACTTTGTTGCAGGGTGCCAATAAGCTTTGGATCCGGTTCTTCCTATTGTCGGTCTATGCCACCATGTATGTGCGCGACCACGCCCGCCCAGCTTTCCACAAAGCCCTGGGGGTGAATCCAACCGACTATGATTATCAGGTCTTTTCCTTGACGACCGAGATTTCGAAGCAAGTCTTCCCAGTTATGCTAGACACCGATAATCCAGTTTTCCGCGCCGGGTTTGAGCGTCTTCGCATCCTTTCAGATAAGATCGATGCTGCCAAAGCCCAGGGCGGGTTCATGAACGGCCTAAAACGACTGGGGTGGACTGCGCAAGTCGGCGCGACCTTCGTCAGTCTCTATCTATTACCAACACTTTCGAATGAGCTACCCAGCAATGTTCGGCTGCAACCCGTTTGGTAAGTCGCTTGCCAAACAGATAACAAACGGCTTGGTGGTGGTGAAAGCACCGCTAGGCTGTCGGGAGGGGAAATAACATGGACTATCAAGCCTATTTCAACAGCCAGCTGGACGCACTACGTGCCGAGGGTCGCTATCGTGTTTTTGCTGACCTCGAGCGTCACGCAGGCCAGTTCCCGCGCGCGACGCGTCATACCGATGATGGCGTCCATGAAGTGACGGTTTGGTGTTCGAACGACTATTTGGGTATGGGCCAACATCCCAAAGTCCTCGCAGCCATGCATGAAGCCATCGATCGGTGTGGCGCGGGTGCGGGTGGCACGCGCAACATTTCAGGTACCAATCATTACCACATCTTGCTGGAGCAAGAGCTGGCCGACTTGCACGGTAAGGAAGCCGCCCTATTGTTCACGTCCGGCTATGTGTCGAACTGGGCGGCGTTGAGCACCTTGGCCAGCAAGATCCCCAATTGCGTTGTTGTTTCCGACGAAGGCAATCATGCCTCAATGATTGAAGGCATTCGCCACAGCCGCGCTGAAGTCCGCATCTTCAAACATAATGACACCGAAGATCTGGAGCACGTTCTGGCCAGCCTCCCGCCAGAACAACCTAAGTTGGTGGCCTTTGAGTCCGTTTACTCGATGGATGGCGATATCGCCCCGATTGCCGCCATTTGCGATGTCGCGGAAAAATATGGCGCGATGACTTATCTCGACGAAGTCCATGGCGTTGGTCTTTATGGCCCGCGCGGGGGTGGTGTCGCAGAGCGTGAAGGCCTGATGGACCGCCTGACCGTTATTGAAGGCACGTTGGGCAAAGCCTTTGGCGTCTTCGGTGGCTATGTCGCGGCCTCCACCGCCTTGTGCGACTTCATTCGCAGCTTTGCTTCTGGCTTTATCTTCACAACCGCTTTGCCGCCATCAGTGGCAGCGGGCGCGTGCGCCAGCATTCGTCATCTAAAGGCAAGTTCTGCAGAGCGCGAGCGTCATCAAGACCGCGTGGCCCACGTGCGCCGTCGCTTGGAGGCCGTTGGTATTCCTTGCATGGCCAATGACAGCCACATCATTCCGGTGATGGTTGGCGACCCGGTCAAATGCAAGATGATCAGCGACTGGCTGCTTGAGCGGTCGGGCATTTATATCCAGCCGATCAATTATCCGACCGTCCCCCGCGGCACAGAGCGGCTACGGATTACGCCATCGCCCTTGCACAGCGATGCCGATATTGAGCGTTTGGTAACGGCCCTGTCTGACTTGTGGCAACAATGCGCACTTGGTCGGGTTTCGGCTGCGGCTTAAGTCGAAAGCGACTTTGTTTATCGGATTTTAGCCATCCAGCTATTGAGTTGGATGGCTGTTCTTTCTTGGTGTATGGCCTCTGCCACCTGCCGGGTGAGCACAACCCAGCTTGCGCAGCAAGAATTGCCCCGCTGCTCTGAAGTGAGCAAAGCGATCGAAATCGCCCACCCTATTTCTCGCGCGACATATCCTTGCGCAATTGCCGCAAGATGAACCACACGCCCAGAACCACGACGGGGGCAGAAATCCCCGTGGCCGCCTTGGCGTTAAAGTGGAAGATGGTTTCAGAAAGGCCTTCCATCATGAATAGGATCAGTCCCAAGGAATAGTAAGAGATGGCAGCAACCGACAGGCCTTCAACGGTTTGTTGCAAGCGCAATTGCTCTTGGCTACGCCGATCCATGGAGGCTAAAAGTCCTACATTGATCGCTTCAGAGGCCACTTCAACCCGCGTGTTGAGCATCTGGGTCGTTCGAGCGATGCGTTCGATCACGTCGCGTTGGCGGTCGCCGACGGCAACGCAGGTTCGCATGGCAGGGGCTAAACGACGTTCCATAAAGTCAGAGATCGTCGGACGGCCCTCAATCGCCAGTTCACGCAATTGCCCGATCCGCTCTTGCACCAGCCCTTCATAGGCACGCGCGGCAGCAAAGCGATAGGTGGTGGCCCCAACCATGGCTTCGGCCGCACCCGCCAAAGCGGCAAGGCGCGACAAGAGATTGCGGTCTGCCTCGACGCCGCCTTCATCGGCAACTTGAATGGCCGAAGCCGCTGCCTCAGCTTCAAAGCGCGCCAAGGTCACAGAGGTGGAGTTTGCCAATGGAAAGGCCAGTAATGCCAACAGACGATAGGTCTCGATCTCAAACAATTGCTGTAGCACCCGCCCTGCGGTCACAGGATTTGGGTCAGACTGCACCATGACAAAGCGCGTGAAGGAATCAGGACCCGGGCGAAAGTCACTGAAGACATCAATCGAACCGTTTGCGACCCGCGCGGCGATAATATCGCTATCGGCAAAAGGCAAATGGTCGGGTGCCAGTGTCGACACCACGACATGGGCCGCGCCCAAAACTTCCCCGGGAAGGTCGGCCAGCCAGTCTTGTGGCAGAAGGTCTAAAGCCGTTGCCTCAAACATAAAGTCAGGCGTCGTGGGGCTGTCGCGAAACACAGTCCAGGTTGAGATTTCGGTATGTCGTTCCCACCGGAGCCGCCAAGTTCCACCGTCCACCACACACCAACGAGCATCAGGTCCGGGCTCTGACATACCAATTTTGCGACATAGGGCTGCCATATGGGCGCGGTCGGCACCCACGCCACCTTCGCCCGACATGGTGGCAATACGGGAAGCCAAATGCGGGGCTTGCACGGGGGTGGAGGGCCGCGCGTGCGCTTCGGCGAGAAGAAGGTCCCGTTGCGGGTGAAACTTCCATTGTAAACCTTGCCGTCTCATGCTGTTCTTTCTCCCAAGACCCGCCTGAACGGTCGTGCCTGCCATCGGTAACAGGCTTGTCATGTCGTAGCTCTGGCGTGCTTGTCTCTGGCAGTATAGCGACAAGCCGGTGTTTTAGGTGGTCACGGGATGATAGTAGTGGAACAATCGAGAATCGCGTTGATGCGAATTGCAGGTGACCACACTGTGGACATGGTCGATCCACTTACCAAGCCTGCCGCTGAAGGCTGCTTTGATTTTCCCTTGAGTCACACGGATCTGACCTGATGTACCAGAAGCCAAAGTGGAACCGTGAAGGGGTAAATTGGCCAAATCGTGAAAGCAGTCGCTTCATTCAAGTCGGCAATCAGAAATGGCATTTGCAGACGATCGGCCAAGGACCTCCGCTCCTGATGTTGCACGGCACAGGTTCGTCTTGTCATTCGTGGGCTGGCATCGTGCCACTGCTGGCGGCGCATTATACGTTGATCATGCCAGACCTACCCGGTCATGGCTTTACCCAAACACCGCCAGAAACTGGCCAGTCCCTTCCCGGAATGGCCGCTCTGCTACGAGACTTGTTATCGGCGTTGGACATTGAGCCCAAGATCGTCATTGGGCATTCGGCTGGCGCAGCGATCGCAGCCGAAATGACGTTAGCGGGCTATATCCATCCCCAAGCCATTATTGCCATTAATGGTGCCTTTCAGCCCTTTAAAGGCCTTCCCGCCCTGCTTTTCCCGGTTGCTGCCCACGTCTTGGGCCTCAACCCGATTACCATTTATGCGGTCGCAGAAGGGGCTAAAGATCGCCGACGGATTGAGAGGCTGATGCGGAGCACCGGTTCAGTCATTCCCGACGATATGCTGGCGCGCTATCGCGACTTGTTTACAGCCCCTGGCCATGTTGCAGGCTTGCTCGGCATGATGGCCAATTGGAACCTAGCCCCCTTAGTCAAGAATATGGCCAGCCTAAAGACGCCGCTTTACCTGCTTTCAGGTGCCAAGGATGCGGCCGTGACGCCGGCTAGCGCACAAGCCCTATGCCAAACAGTGCCGGAAGCCCGATTTATCAACATGCCGGAACTGGGCCATCTGGCGCATGAAGAAAATCCACACGCTGTTGCCGCTGTGGTACTGGCTGTTCTCGCGCCCTCTACGACCTAAATCTATCCTGCCTGAGGGCAAACGGGATTAATCTATGGTTTGCCGCACGGCCTGTGGTGTTCTGTTTGTGGTAGGGTATGTGCCGGCCCTTGAGTTTCCTCTTTTTCCGGAGGGGCTGGGTCTTGCGCCCACTCAAATTGCGGGTTTAATTGTCCAATGAACTTTACAACAAGACCTTCTGATTTCGCCTCAGCCCGCGCTGACACCCGCCCACACGCTATCGTTATTGGCGCTGGCTTCGGGGGGCTGGCTGCCGCCATCCGCTTGGGCGCAAAAGGCTATCGTGTCAGCCTCTATGAAAAGCTCGATGGCCCGGGTGGGCGCGGTTATGTCTATCGCCAAGACGGCTTCACCTTTGATGCTGGCCCGACCATCATCACTGCCCCCTTCATCTTTGAAGAATTGTGGAACCTCTGTGGCAAGACCCTCTCTGACCACGTGCAACTGCGCAGTATCGACCCGTTTTACAAGATCCGCTTTGATGATGGGACCGTCTTTGAGGCCACAGCCGATCTCGATGCGATGCGCAAGCAGATTGCCCGCTTTGAGCCGGACGACCTTGCGGGCTTTGATCGCTATATGGTGGCCAGTGAGGCGATTTATGATGAAGCCTTCACCAAACTGGTCGACCAGCCGTTTCATGAGCTGTCCACCCTATTCAAATCCGCGCCCGATTTGATCCGGCTGGGCGGGTTTAGAACTGTTTATGGCAAGGTCTCGGAATTCTTCAAGAATGAGAAGCTACGGGTGGCGTTCAGCTTCCATCCGCTGCTAATTGGCGGCAATCCATTTGCGACAACCTCTTATTATTGCCTGATCGCCCATCTGGAGCGTACCTATGGCGTTCATTACGCCCTGGGCGGAACCGGAGCCTTGGTTAAGGGCATGGTCGACCTCATTGAAGGTCACGGCAATCAGCTGATTTATGATACCGAAATCGACGAAATTCTGACAGAAAATGGTCGGGCGGCGGGGGTTCGTTTGGCGTCGGGGGAAATTGTTCCCGCAGATCTCGTGGTTTCCAACGCGGATTTGGGCTGGACCTATTCTAAACTTCTTCGCAATCAGCCGCGCAAGGTTTGGTCCGATGAGAAGATCGCGCGCGCCGATTATTCGATGAGTTTGTTTGTCTGGTATTTCGGGACCAACCGGAAGTTTGACGATTGTTATCAGCACACCATGGTTTTGGGGCCACGCTATCAGGAGTTGTTGACGGATATCTTCACCAAAAAGAAGCTGGCTGAAGATTTCAGCCTCTATCTGCATCGCCCAACGGCAAATGACCCCAGCCTCGCCCCAGAAGGCTGTGATGCATTTTATGTCTTGGCCCCGGTGCCGCATTTGGGGAGCGGCGTTGATTGGGCAAGGATGGCAGAGCCCTACCGCAAGAAGATCGAACAACGTCTGGCAGAAACCGTATTGCCTGGCCTGTCTGACGCGATCATCTCGTCCCATATGCTCACACCGCAAGACTTTCAGGATCGCCTGTTATCAACCAATGGTGCAGCCTTTGGCATGGAACCTAAATTGTTTCAAAGCGCTTGGTTCAGGCCCCATAACATCAGCTCAGACGTGCCAGGCCTCTATTTTGTTGGGGCTGGAACACATCCAGGCGCGGGGCTGCCCGGGGTGGTCTCGTCGGCCAAAGTGATTGATCGCCTGATCCCGCCAGCAACTGCTTGGGCTTCGAAAGTCAAAACGGCTTAATCGGTCAGAAAATCCGCCTGGAGGCGGGCAGCAGCAAGCCGCCCGGAAAGAGCTGCCATAGGGATACCTGGGCCCGGATGAGCAGAACCTCCGGCGAGGTAGAGGCCTTTGATGCCGCTGCGGGCACCGGGCCGTTGGAAACTGGCCATAGGTCCGTGATTGGCCCGGCCATAGAGCGCACCCCCACTTGCTGGGAACAGCGCATTAAACCCCTGTGGCGTTGTGGCTTGTTCGTGGTCGACAGATAGGCGCAGGCCACAGCTGGCCATCATGTCCCACGCGCTTTCCTTGGCTTGGGCTTCAGCCTCTGGGCCATAGGTTTGGCTGTCGCCATTGGCAGGCGCATTCATCAGGATCAACAGGCGTTCAGGCCTATCGGGTGGGGTGCACGCATCGTCACGGTCTTGCGCGCAGATATAGATCGTCGGGGCTTGCGGTGGCCGCTGCCGGACGAAGACGTCTTGAAATTCAGCTTTATAATCATTGGAAAACAGGACTGTATGATGGGCCAGGTCCAAACCGCTGGTGGTGGCAGTGGCGCACCAAGTGATGGCGGACTGGGATCGCTGGGGCAGGGCGACAGGCTTCGCCGCCGGGACGGCGTCGGGACCCAAGAGACCTCGGCCAAGGGCAGAGATGTCGCCATTGAACACAATGGCATCAGCTTGCATGGTCAAGCCACTCTTCAGCGCAATTCCGCTGACGCGCCCGTTGCGAGCCTCAATCCGCTCCACATCGGCTTGAAAATGGAACGTCACCCCTTGGCTGATAGCTAACGCCTCAAGAGCTTGTGCGACCTTGGCCATGCCGCCATCAACCCGCCAAACACCCTCTTGCTCCACATGGCTGACCAACATCAAAGTCGCCGGAGCCGCAAAGGGCGATGAGCCGCAATAGGTGGCATAGCGCCCGAACAATTGCTTGAGGCGTGAATCGCGGAAATAGGCCCCAAGTGCTCCCCACATCGTCTGATGCGGCGCTGTCTCCCACATTGCACCCAGCTTGTCGAAGCCAACGCGGGCAACAAGTTCGATAGGGTTCGGCCGTTGGCTTGCGATAAACGGGCCGCGCAAAGTCTCGTAGATTGAGGCGCTGCGCTTGCAGAAGGCCAGATAGCCTGCCGCATCTGCGGGCCCCGCGAAATCGCGAATAGCTTCCGCAGAGGCGTCGCGATCGGCAAACAGGTCCAGATTGCCGCCTTGGCACCACGCGTGACGGGCCAGAATTGTCGCAGGCAGCAAGGCAAGGTGATCATCGAGCGCGAGGCCCGCATCCTTAAACAGGCCGTCAAACACCCATTTCATCGTAAAGACGGTCGGCCCGCCGTCGATGGCGGTATCCCCGACCGGCACTTGGCGCATCTTACCACCAATAGTGGCAGCCCGCTCGACCACCTCAACCTGATGGCCTAGCCTGGCAAGGTCAATTGCGGCGGCAAGACCGCCCATCCCGGCGCCAATGACGATGACCTTCTTGGCTTTCACGAAGCCGCGCCTGCGGTCTGGTTTGCGCGAGCCCGCAGGCTCAACCTGATTTGACGGTGATGGTAGAGGATGATCGCAAGGCCGGTAACCAAAGGAATGGCCCATAGGCCTGGGTGCAAAGCGATAGAGGGCATCACGCGAACCGCGCCAAAGGCTGCAAACGCTGTATAGACCGAAATACCAGCCCCCACGATCGCTTTAACATGTTCCATCAAATAGACTTTCGGACCGGGTAAGGGGTTCAGCATAAAGAACAAATTGGTGCCCGCCGTTGCAAAGCCAATGATGGACATGCCCACCATCAGATACTGGCCAATCAAGACACCCTCTATGGCGCAGGCAAAGGCTGTTGCGACCAGAATGGGTTGCAGCGCGAGGTTTAGCCCCCGACGATTGGCAGCATGATTGGCCTTATTCTTGATCGTCTGAAGACCATACCAAGCGAGATTGATGGTCAAAACCGCCAAGTAAAGCATCATCACACCAAAAATTCCCCGCACAAAAACGGGGTCCTTCAGGTGCGGGTGGGTCCCCAAGGGGTCGACCAAGGTGCAAATGCTCAATAACAGGGCCACCGAGCCTGCGGCCAAAATCGACCATGCAAAAATTTTACCCAACAGTCGGTGATTGCGGCTACCCTTCTTGCCCAGAACCGGGATCCAAAAGCTGACCAGTCCAACCGTTCCAAACACAATGTGGATGGCAACCAACGTGTGAAACAAGGTAAGCATCACTGTCTATCCAGTCGAAAGCGTCTAGCGGGCTGGACATAGTGACGCGTCAAGCGTTAGGCTTCAAGGGGTTGAGCGCGGCTTTCTGCGGAGCGATCAAAATGAGTGGGCTGAGGTAGAAGGGTGGCGGTGGACGAACTTGACGCTCAAAGCGCGGTCTATACCCCGCCTCGGCCCGCGCCTATGGGGCCATTGGCCAGCTTGATCCGGGTGATCCGACAAGGCGATGGTGATCTGTTGAGCCTGATGCCAGCTGACGCTTACTTACTGCCGATGGGGCCATTGGGCTATTCGCGTCGCTCCATCCAGATTGTGAATGACCCGGCTTTAACCAAGCCCATTCTAGCGGACCCTGAGGATATCTTTCCCAAGAATGATTTGATGGTTGGCGCGCTAACGCCCTTGGTGGGCGACAGCATGTTTGTGTCCAGCGGGTCCTTGTGGCGTCAACAAAGGCGGATGATTGATCCGGCCTTTTCCCATATTCGACTGGCCAAAGCCTTTCCGTCTATGGTCGGCGCATTGGATGATTTTGAGGCGCGTCTGCAGGCCGCTGCCACATCGGGGCAGGAGATGTCACTCGACCTCGCCATGGGTCAATTGACCGCCGATATCATTTGCCGCACCGTTTTTTCGGCTTCCCTCGCCAATGACACAGCACGAGACGTATTTGAGTCCTTTGCCTTCTTTGAACGCAGTGTCGCCCATGTTGAATTGGTGCGTCTGATCTTCGGCAAGCCCTTTGATGATATCCCTCAACGGGCCGATGTTTTGGAGGCTTGCGCCCGGATTCGCGGCCATATCGGTCGTCTGCTCGACACCCATCTAGAGGCCGGGGCGACATTTGATGATATCGCAGCCGCTGTGATTGCGGCGCGCGATCTGGAGACCGATACCCACTTTACCCGCGAGGAGCTCATCGATCAATTAGGTGTGTTCTTCTTGGCCGGGCATGAAACAACCGCCAGCGCCTTGACCTGGGCCTTCTTCATAGCCGCGATGCAGCCCATTGTCGCCGATAAGGTTCAAGCTGAAGCCATGGCAGTTGCCGGCACCGGCCCGATTGAGTTCGATCATGTCAAGCGGCTCACCTATGCCCGCAACGTGTTTAAGGAGGCGTTGCGGCTTTATCCGCCTATCACCTTCATCCCGAGGGTGGCGGCGCGCGCGACCACGATTGGGACCAAGAAGATCAAGCGCGGGACCATGGTGATGATTGCGCCGTGGGCGGTGCATCGCCATCAGGCCTTGTGGCCAAATCCTGATCTGTTCGATCCAGACCGCTTTTTGCCAGAACGTGAGCATGAGATTGTGACCGGCTCTTACATCCCATTTGGGGCGGGCCCGCGCGTGTGTGTCGGCGCAGCCTTTGCCACCACAGAGGCGACATTGATCCTTGCTCGTATCTTGCGAAAGTATCGTTTTGACGTGCAACAGCCAGAACTTGTGCGCCCCGTCGCCCGGCTGACGACACGTCCGGCCCAAGAAGTCATGATCAAAGTTTCGGTGCGGGCATGAGCAAAACCGTCTTGCTGACCATTGGACGCTTGCCCAAAGCCTTGGACTTTGCGCGATCGTTTAAGGCCGCCGGCTGGCGCGTTCTGGTGGCGGAGCCCTTCAAGTCGCACTTAACCGGGGCCTCGAATTGCGTCGATCAGTGCTTTCAGGTGCCGCCGCCCTCGAAGGGTAAAGAAGCCTATCTGACGGCACTTCTGCGCGTGATCGAGGATGAAGCGGTAGATCTGCTCCTGCCTTTATCAGAGGAAACCATGCATGTGGCGCATTTAGCGGGGCGACTGCCCGCGCAAACCCGCCTCTATGCCCCGCCGGTCGACCGCCTTTTGGCGCTTCACGATAAGGCGCGCTTTCCCGCAATAGCGCGCCATCATGGCTTGGATGTCCCGGAAACAGCCTTGATCGAAAGCCCTGAAGCACAAGGGATCGCCGACGCCCATGATTTTGTCGTCAAGCCAATTTTCTCGTGCTCTGGCCGTGCGGTCAGTTTGCACGCGGCGCGCACATCCTTGATCGCCATTGCTGCTAACCTATCCGAGCGCGCGGTCGTGCAAGTCCAGTTAAAGGGCAAACAATATAGCACCTTTGCCATGGCTCAGGCTGGTGAAGTCTTGATCAATGTCATCTATCAAGGGGCCGTCATGACCGGCAGCGTCGCTGTTGCTTTTGAGCGCGTCGAACTTCCGGCGATCGAAAAATGGGTCAAAACCTTTGTGCAACGAGAAAATCATACTGGCTTCATCTCGTTCGACTTCTTCGTTGATGAGGAGGGAAAAGCTTGGGCCATTGAATGTAATCCCCGTGTGACCAGCGGCGTCCATTTCGTTGAGACCGAAGATTTGGCCCTGGCCATCTTTGAGCCGGGCGCCAAGCCGATCCGGTTCAAACAGAGGGCGTTGATGCAGCAATTTTATCCGACGCTGACGGAGGTTCAGGCCGCAATGTTTAAAGGACCCCATTATTGGGAGCGCTTAAAAGTGCTGCGCACCGCCCAAGATGTAACGTGGGATGCCCGTGACCCAATGCCCTTTATCACCATGCCGATCACGGCGTTCTCGATCATCGCTTTGTCGATCCGGCAACAACAGACTTTCGGCCAAGTCTCCACCCAGGACATTTCGTGGTTCGAGGGTGCGTATTTGGAGGCGGGCTAATGGCGTGCTTGCCTAGATTTTCAGTCCATGATTAGTTGCAGGGAGCGGACTTTGAACTTTAAACAACAGATTGGATGGGCATGCTGAGTATCGCGGCCGAAAGCTTAGATAGGAACGAGCCCATGGCTGGGACCCCTACCTATGCCACCCCGTCGGATCGAGCGGCGTGCCGGGACCTGATTAAAACAGGGTCACACTCCTTTTACTCCGCGTCCTTGCTGCTGCCCGAGGCGCTGCGTGAAGCAGCCTATGCGCTTTATGGCTTCTGCCGTTTGTCTGATGATGCCGTTGATGTGGAGAATGGCCAAGGTGACGCGATTGCGCGCCTGCGCGGGCGCCTCGATGGCGTTTATTCGGGCCGTCCCCAGACCGAAGCCGCCGACCGCTGCCTTGCCGATGTCGTGCGTGCTTATGGCATTCCACGCGCGGTGTTTGATGCGTTGTTGGAGGGCTTTGAATGGGATGTCGCACAGCGCACCTATGAAACCTTGGCTGATGTCGAAGAGTATGGGGAGCGCGTCGCAGGATCAGTCGGTGCGATGATGGCTGCCTTAATGGACGTGCGCGGTGCCGCCATGGTCGAGCGCGCCTGTGATCTCGGCGTCGCCATGCAATTGACCAATATTGCGCGCGACATCGGTGAAGATGCCCGGCAGGGCAGGCTCTATATCCCGCGTGCTTGGCTGCGAGAAGTGGGGATTGAGCCTGAATCCTGGCTCTCCCAACCTGACTTTTCACCAGCGATTGCTGTTTTGACGGAGCGCTTGTTGGCGCGCGCAGAAGAACTTTACCGCCGCGCGGACCAGGCCATCGCGCGCCTGCCCGCAACCGTTCGCCCTGCCATTTATGCTGCCCGCTTGCTCTATGCCGAGATTGGCAAAGTCATTCGTGCTCAAGGCTATGATTCAGTTTCCAAGCGCGCCAGCACCACGGCTGCCCGCAAGGCTTGGCTGGTTGGGGCAGCGATGCAGCGGGCGGCACGTCCGGCACCGAAGGGCGAGTTGTCGATTGCCCGTGGCGTGGGTAGGCCATTGGTGGCGGCGATTGTTCAGTCCCCGCCGGGCTTTGGGCCAGCCAACAAGCGCAAGCAAAGTGTGACGGACGATCTCAATTGGGTCATGGATCTATTCTCGGACCTTGAAATGCGTGATCGAACAGGGAGCCGTAGCCGATGACATTTAATCCTTTGCTCTTGGAGGTTTTTTTCGGCATTGCGATTTTAGGCTTTGCCATTTGGCAGGTCATCTCGCTATCACCGAAAAGGATCGCAGCTGAAGAAGCCAAAAAACAGGCCGAGGCGGAAAAAGCCGCTTTAGAAAAATCTTCTGGGCATACGGAAGGGTAACATGGCCCGCACGATCGGCATTTTCAGCCGATCAAGGTTCAAGGTTTCATGCATCATCACGACGCGCTCGCCCTCAAGTCGGCTTTCTAGTGCAGAGCGGGCATAAAATGGCGTATCCTCCAGCGTCTTGATCACGCGAGCCGGCGCGGGTCCATCGGACCAAGCTTCGCGATCAATGCCCCAGAAAGTTCTGTCCAATCCCTGTTGCTTGGTTGGTGACGTTTCTGAAACCGTCCCGTCATGGCTTACTTTGAGGAATGTCGCGCGCCTTGGCCCGGACCGATTGGTGACGTCATAGAACAGCCGCAAGTCTTCCCCGCGGTGGGCCCGCCCCCAATGCCAATGCGCAAAGGCCCGCTCCAAAGGCTCTTGGCCGGCATTGCTATCAAAATAGCCGTCGCCCGACCAAGACAGGTTTGGGCTGTCAAAGCTAAGTTCAACGCGGGCTTTGGGCGCGAGGGGGCGCCACGAATGCCGACCGTTTAGGTCAAGATCATAACTGGCTTGCGTCTCAACTTCAGGAATCAGCCGTATACGACCCTTGAGGCGTGACGGAATAGGCATGCAAACTTCAAAGATATCCACCACCACTTCGCTTCCAGTATGCTGAAGGGAACTTGGTCCAACGGCAAAGTGGTGTGCACTGCGATCTAATTGATCTGCCCGCCTTTCGGTCATGGCCCATCGGCCTCCTGCTCCGTCCAATCGGTAGAGGGCCACATTGATCGCACAATGGTCGAACGGATTTTTCCAGCCAGACCAAGCATAATAAGGGGAAAACACACTGCCGATGAAGGCAATCAAGGTTAAACCATACTTGCCATCGTCACTTACCGCATCGAGATACCACCAAATATAACCACCATCGCCGCCCACTGGGGCGGTGAAATTAGGGCCGCGGAGGCTTTGATCGGGAGACAGCTGCACCATTAAGACTTTAGTTCCATGCAAAACCGTTACAAAGTCAATTGACCTAGACGCTAACATGTGTCCAAATCATGTGACAGATTGAGGTTGGAGAGCGAAATATGTCGCATACAGCACGGATTGAGCGGGCTTTGGAAGCCGCTGTGGCCATGGGTCAGGCGGATGATGCAGCGCCTGGATTGGCAGCTGCCCTGCGTTATGCCGTTTTCCCGGGTGGCGCACGGGTGCGCCCGCAACTTTGCTTGGCTGTCTCTGCCGCTTGTGGCGGCTCAAGTCCTGATCTGGCCGATGCCGCTGCGGCCGCGATTGAGCTTCTCCATTGTGCGTCTTTGGTCCACGACGATTTACCCTGCTTTGATGATGCTGACCTGCGGCGCGGCAAACCAACTGTGCATGCGAAGTTTGGCGTGCCCTTGGCGCTTCTGACCGGTGACGCTTTGATTGTGATGGCATTTGAGGTCCTGGCGCGCGCTGGCGTGCAGGACCCCGCCAGACTGCCGGGCTTGATTTCCTGCATCGCGCGCGGTGTTGGTGCGCCCTATGGGATTGTGGCAGGCCAGGCTTGGGAGTGTGAGACTTCAGCTCCCGTTGATGCTTATCATCAGGCCAAGACCGGTGCCTTGTTTGTGGCGGCAACCACTGCCGGCGCATTGGCTGCGGGTGCCGACCCCGCGCCTTGGCGCGCCTTGGGTGAAGGCTTGGGGGCCGCTTATCAGGTCGCCGATGATCTTTTGGATGCGCTGGGTGACTGTGAGGAATCTGGCAAGACAAGCGGTCGAGACCATGCGCTGCAACGGCCAAGTGCTGTGACGTCACTCGGTGTACATGGCGCTGTGGCCTTGTTGGAATCGCATTTGGATCGTGCGGCCCAATCCATTCCAGAGTGTGCCGGGGCCAAAGCCCTGCGCGAGACGGTTCGGGTTCAGGCGACACGCCTTGTGCCAAAGCAACTTGCCCGCAGCGCTGCCTAGACATCCATGATACCGCGCTCCTGGCTTGATGCTTGGACAGCATGGCGCAATCGCTTGGTTTCTAGTCCAAGCTTTCAGCGCTGGGCTGCTGGCTTTTTCCTGACCCGTCCGATCGCGCACCAAAGCGCTGATCGCCTGTTTGGTTTGGTGGCAGGCTTTGTTTATTCTCAAGTTTTGCTTGCTTGCGTGCAATTGCGCTTGCCTGAAAAGCTCGCCGAAGGTCCAAAGACGACCCAAGCTTTGGCAGAAGCCATGGATCTGCCACTCGACTCTGCGGCGCGGCTTTTGTTGGCGGCCCAATCCCTTGATCTGGTAGAGCTGGCGGGCCCAGATCGTTACGCGCTTGGCATGCAGGGAGCAGCGCTTCTCGGCAATGCCGGTCTGGGCGATATGATCCGCCATCATGCCCTGTTTTATGCCGACCTTGCCGACCCAGTTGCCTTGTTGAAGCAAGGCGGTGGGCAGGGGCAATTGGCCTCCTTCTGGCCGTATGCCGCTTATGATCGACCCGATCAGACGAAAGTGGATGCGATCTCTCCCTATTCGGCCTTGATGGGCGCGACCCAGCCCATGATTGCTAGCGACATTTTGGCTGCCTATCCATTGACCCAACATCAGGTCCTTATGGATGTCGGTGGGGGTGAGGGGGCTTTTGCGTTAGCGGCTGCGCATCACGCGCCGCATGTGCAGGTGCGTGTCTTCGACTTGCCTGCTGTGGCTGACCGGGCGCGCGCAGCGTTTGATGTCCGCCAATTGGGGGATCGGGCGCAGGCGATCGGCGGCAACTTTCTCGATGGCGTTCTGCCAAAGGGCGCTGACGTTATCTCCCTTGTCCGCATTCTGCACGACCATGATGATGCGACGGTAATGAAGCTCCTGCGCGCTGCCCATGCGGCGCTGCCGCCAAATGGTGTCTTGATGATTGCGGAGCCAATGTCCGCTTTTCCAACACAAGACCCCATGGCTGAGGCCTATTTTGGCTTCTATTTGATGGCAATGGGTCGGGGTCGAGCCCGCACGCCGGCCGAGATTAGTGCCATGGCACGCGCAGCTGGCTTTAGCCGCATCGTGAACAAACCGACCAGAACCCCGATGCTGGTCCGTGTCTTAATCGCCCATCCCTGATCGATTCACGGTAAAAGCCTCACTTTTTGGGCCTTTTTGTCCCAAAAACATTCCCTCAGTGATCGCTACGATTTTGCGTCAGTTTCAATTGACATATCTAATCGTCCAATTAGAGTGACACCTTGGAAGATTGGATGCAGACACCGCATTCATGAGGGAAGACTTGGTATGGAAACTTTGGCCGTTGTCTTGGAAGCGCCTGAGAAGCTCTCGCTGAAAACGCTTGAGCTTAGGGATGCTGGCCGTGACGACGTCATTGTAGATGTCGACTTTAGCGGGATCAGCACGGGTACGGAGCGCTTGTTGTGGAGCGGGCGGATGCCGCCATTCCCCGGCATGGGCTATCCCCTCGTGCCAGGCTATGAATCTGTTGGCCGCGTGGTGGACGCTGGAGCGGACGCAAAAGACCGCATCGGCCAAACTGTCTTCATTCCAGGATCAACCGGCTTTATCGGCGCGCGCGGTCTGTTCGGTGGTGCTGCCCAGCGCCTGATCGCACCCAGCGCGCGCGTTATCCCCATTCAAGAATCATTGGCCAGTCGTGGCGTTCTCATTGCGCTGGCCGCGACGGCCCGACACGCGATTGCTGACGGGGCGCTGCCGCCCGAACTCATCATCGGCCACGGCGTTTTAGGTCGGCTATTGGCACGCATCGTTGTGGCCGAAGGCTATCCGGCACCTATAGTCTGGGAAACCAATCCTGACCGACATGGCGGTGCCATGGGCTATGGCGTTTGTGATCCTTCCGACGATCATCGTCGCGATTACCGGGTTATTCTCGACGCCAGTGGCGCGGGTACCTTGCTCGACAGCTGGATCGGGCGTCTGGCCCGCGGCGGCGAGATTGTTTTGGCGGGCTTTTATGATCAGCCGATCAGCTTTGCCTTCCCCCCTGCTTTCATGCGCGAGGCACGTATTCGCATCGCCGCAGAATGGACCCCGGCCGACTTGGCCGCGACGCTGGAGCTTGTTTCCGATGGTCGTCTGTCGCTCGACGGACTCATCACCCACGAAGCCGAAGCTGAAGGTGCCGCCGGTGCCTACAGGACTGCATTTTCCGATGCTGCCTGTCTCAAGATGATTTTGGACTGGAGAGGTTGCGCATGACCGTTACGCTGTTGGATAGACGTGCTCTGGTAGAAGAGGCTTCTCAAGAGCCTGATCCCGTTCATACGGGTGAAGTTACCAAAGAGACCCAGGTAATCGCGATCTATGGCAAGGGCGGCAGTGGCAAAAGCTTTGCCCTCTCCAACCTCAGCTATATGATGGCGCAACAAGGAAAGCGCGTCCTTCTGATCGGATGTGATCCTAAATCTGACACCACGTCACTTTTGTTTGGCGGCAAGTCTTGCCCCACCATCATCGAAACCTCGGCCAAGAAAAAACTGGCCGGTGAAGAGGTGAAAATCGAAGACGTGTGCTTCGTCCGCGACGGCGTGTTTGCCATGGAATTGGGCGGCCCTGAAGTCGGGCGCGGCTGTGGCGGCCGCGGGATTATCCATGGGTTTGAGTTGCTTGAGAAACTCGGCTTCCATGATTGGGGCTTTGACTATGTTCTTCTGGACTTCTTGGGTGACGTGGTCTGTGGCGGCTTTGGCCTGCCAATCGCCCGTGACATGTGCCAGAAAGTGATCGTGGTCGGCTCAAACGACCTGCAATCGCTTTATGTCGCCAATAACGTCTGCTCGGCTGTGGAATATTTCCGCAAACTAGGTGGAAACGTCGGCGTCGCTGGCATGTTGATCAATAAGGATGATGGCACCGGTGAGGCGCAGGCCTTTGCAAAGGCCGTCGGCATTCCCGTCCTTTCAGCTATTCCGGCTGACGAAGATATTCGTCGGAAATCGGCAAATTATCAGATCATCGGCACGCCGGGCGACACCTGGGGCCCCTTGTTTGAAGAATTGGCCATGAATGTGGCCACGGCACCGCCTGTCCGCCCAACACCTCTCAGCCAGGACGGCCTGTTGGGCTTGTTCTCGCCTGATCAGACTGGTGGTGACTTCGTGCTGCGCCCGGCAACCCAAGCCGATATGCGCGGCGGTGTGTTTGCTGAAAAGCCAACGCTGGAGGTGGTCTATGACACGGTGTAACCAGCAATGACCGACTACCACGCTTCTTTCCAGCCGCCGCCGGATGATGTGCCTGCTTCCTCAGATCAAGCAGGGCAAGGATGTCATGCAGGGGCAGAAACCATGGCCGCGGCTGCTAAGGCAGCGGGTAAGTCTGAGATTCTGGACCTCTATGCCGTAGATTATCCAAAGGGCCCGCACGATCAGCCACAAAGCATGTGCCCGGCTTTCGGGTCCTTGCGCGTTGGGCTTCGCATGCGGCGCACGGCGACGGTCCTGTCAGGCTCAGCTTGCTGTGTTTATGGCCTGACCTTTACCTCGCACTTCTATGGCGCGCGACGTAGCGTCGGTTACGTGCCGTTTAACTCCGAGACTTTGGTCACGGGTAAGCTGTTTGAGGACATTCGCGATGCGGTGTTCGAGCTTGCAGACCCTGCGCTCTACGACACCATCGTTGTGACCAATTTGTGCGTGCCGACCGCTTCGGGCGTGCCGCTGCAATTGTTGCCTAAAGAGATCAATGGTGTGCGCATCATTGGCATTGATGTGCCAGGCTTTGGCATTCCAACCCATGCAGAAGCCAAGGATGTGCTGGCTGGGGCCATGTTGCGCTATGCCCGTACGGAGGCCGAAGCTGGCCCTGTCCAAGCACCTCAAAATCTGTCGAAGGATCGGCCAACCATCACGCTCTTGGGTGAGATGTTCCCCGCAGACCCAGTCGGCATTGGCATGATGCTAGAGCCTTTGGGCTTGGCAGCAGGTCCGGTTGTACCAACGCGTGAGTGGCGTGAACTTTATGCCGCCCTTGATTGCGCTGCAGTTGCGGCCATTCACCCCTTCTATACGGCAAGTGTCAGAGAGTTTCAGACGGCAGGTCGCAAGATCGTCGGCTCTGCCCCGGTTGGTCGCGACGGCACTGCCGCTTGGTTGGACGCCATTGGCGAGGCTTGCGGCATTGCCCAAGCCAAAGTCGACTTTGCTAAAAACCGCTTCTTGCCAGCCATCAAGGCCGCCTTGTCAAATGCGCCGATTAAGGGCCGCCTGACCGTGTCGGGCTATGAGGGCTCCGAGCTTTTAGTTGCGCGCCTTTTGATCGAAAGTGGAGCGGAAGTCGCTTATGTCGGCACCGCCTGCCCGCGTACGCCTTGGTCTGAGCCTGACCGTGAGTGGCTGGAGAGCAAGGGCGTTCTGGTTCAGTATCGCGCTTCGTTGGAGCAAGATATTGCAGCGGTCGATGCCATTCGCCCAGATCTCGCTATTGGCACGACTCCAGTGGTGCAACACGCCAAGCAATTGTCGATCCCTGCGCTCTACTTCACCAATCTAATCTCCGCGCGGCCTCTTATGGGACCAGCAGGTGCAGGCTCGCTAGCGACCGTGATCAATGCCGCTTTGGCCAATCGCGCCCGTTTCGAGAAGATGACGGCTTTCTTTGACGGCGTCGGTTCACACGACACGGCTGGTGTCTGGGAAGATACCCCAGTGGAGCGCCCAGAGTTTAAAGCTAAATATGCCAGAGCCTTAGCCGCAACGCGCGCAGCAGAGGAGGCCGTGGGAACATGACCTTGGTGCTTGATCACGACCGTGCCGGTGGCTATTGGGGCGCTGTTTATGCCTTCACAGCCATTAAAGGCCTGCAAGTCATTATCGATGGGCCTGTCGGGTGTGAAAACCTGCCTGTAACCTCGGTTCTGCATTACACCGACGCATTGCCGCCGCATGAATTGCCGATTGTTGTCACAGGCCTTGGCGAAGAAGAATTAGGCCAAACCGGCACCGAAGCTGCGATGAAGCGGGCCTGGAAAGCACTTGACCCGCATTTGCCGGCAGTGGTTGTAACCGGTTCTATCGCGGAAATGATCGGCGGCGGGGTGACGCCTGAGGGCACGAACATTCAACGATTTCTGCCGCGCACGATCGATGAAGATCAGTGGCAAAGTGCAGACCGTGCATTAACCTGGCTCTGGACCAATTTCGGCACCAAGAAAGTGCCAAAGCTTAAGCCACGCAAAGAAGGTGCGAAGCCCAAAGTCAATATCATTGGCCCGGCTTACGGCATGTTCAATCTACCCTCCGACTTGGCCGAAATTCGGCGCTTGATCGAGGGCATTGGTGCAGAAGTTGGCATGGTGTTCCCGCTTGGCTCGCATTTGGCCGATGTAAAGCGACTGGCAGAAGCCGAAGTTAATGTGTGCATGTATCGTGAGTTTGGCCGCAATCTCTGCGAAACGCTTGAACGGCCTTACTTGCAGGCCCCGATTGGACTTGAATCAACGACGTTGTTCTTGCGTAAACTGGGTGAAATGACGGGTCTGGATCCAGAGCCTTTCATCGCCAAGGAAAAGCACACCACAATCAAGCCGATATGGGATTTGTGGCGCTCGGTCACACAAGACTTCTTTGGTACGGCTAGCTTCGCCATTGTCGCCAACGAGACTTATGCGCGTGGGGTTCGCAACTTCCTTGAGACCGATATGGGTCTTCCGTGCACGTTCTCCTTCGGCAGACGCGCAGGGGTTAAGCCCGACAATCAAGCTGTTCTGGAGGCCTTAAAGACCAGTCCGCCTTTGATCCTGTTCGGCAGCGTGAATGAGCGGATGTATATGGCCGAGCTTGGCTCACGGGCTTGCTTCATTCCGGCTAGCTTCCCTGGGGCCATCATTCGTCGTCATACCGGCACCCCTTTCATGGGCTATTCCGGCGCGACTTATCTGATCCAGGAAGTGTGCAATGCGCTGTTCGACGCGTTGTTTCATATTCTGCCGCTCGCCGGACAAATGGACAAAGTTGAGGCCACACCAGCGCGGCACCATGTCGAATTATCCTGGGATGACGATGCCAAGGCCGCGCTTGATGCCATTGTCGACAGACAACCCGTCCTGGTCCGCATCTCTGCGGCTAAGCGCCTGCGGGACAGCGCAGAACGGGCCGCCCGCCTTGCTGGCGAAACAAATGTTGCTCTGGAGCGCGTGACGCGCACCCAGCAAGAGATGGCGTGAGGTCGGATCATGTTTGCATCCCTCTCCTCCTCTCAAGAAATTTTCTGCCGGACTTCGACCGGCAGAATGACCCTTTTGGCTCGCCTTGCGCAAGCCATCCAAGCCGCCGCGCCGTTCTGCGACGCGACTGGCCCAGTTGTGGGGGCTCACCACAACAATAGCCGTTCCAAAATATGGAGGGTAACTAATGGCTAATGACTCAAACTCAGGCTCGATCAGCGGTCTGACCAGCAATGAAGCGAAGGAATTCCATCGTATCTTCATGGGTGGTTTTGCTGCGTTTTTCGCCGCCTCATTTGTCGCTCACATCCTGATCTGGATGTGGCGTCCGTGGTTCTAGGAAGGGAGATAGATCATGTATCGCATTTGGCTTCTATTTGATCCACGTCGCCTGTTGGTGGCACTCATGACCGTTATGGCAACCATGGTGATGCTCATGCATTTCCTGATGCTCAGCACCACACGGTACAACTTCCTTGAAGTTAATGAGCCGCCTGCAGCAGCAGCACCAGCTGCTTCTTTGCAGAGCTCAGCTCCGTCTCACGGCTGAGCTAACCAAAAATGCGCTTGCGGGCCTCGCTGTTCGCACGCGCTGGTAGGTGCAGACGACCGACAATCAAGGTCGTCTGCTCCCACTGTCGCTTTTTGCACGAATTCGCTGACGTGTTGATTTCAGCGAGCAAGGGAGGACGCAAATCATGGCCTTGCTGAGTTTTGAACGCAAATATCGTGTTCGAGGTGGGACGCTGGTTGGCGGCGACCTCTTCGACTTTTGGGTGGGGCCTTTTTACGTAGGGTTCTTCGGAGTGACCGCGATTTTCTTCTCGGCGCTTGGCACCGCCTTGATCCTTTATGGCGCAGCCATAGGTCCAACTTGGAATGTGTGGCTGATCGATATTCGACCGCCCGCTGAAAGTTATGGACTGGCCTTGGCACCGATGAAACAAGGTGGTCTGTGGCAAGTAATTACAATCTGCGCAGTTGGTGCATTTTCCTCTTGGGCGCTACGCGAAGTTGAAATTGCTCGAAAGCTTGGCATGGGGCTCCACGTTCCGTTTGCTTTTGGCTTTGCGATCCTTGCCTATGTCACATTGCAAGTTTTCCGTCCGGTTCTCATGGGCTCATGGAGCCATGCCTTTCCGTATGGGATCTTTACGCATTTGGACTGGGTTTCAAACGTCGGCTACCAATACATCAATTTCCATTACAATCCGGCCCACATGGTGGCGGTCACTTTCTTCTTCGTGAACACCTTTGCTTTGGCACTGCATGGATCTCTAATCCTGTCCGCAACCAATCCTGGCGAAGGCGAAGTGGTTAAAACCCCGGAGCATGAAGACACATTCTTCCGCGATATTCTCGGCTATTCCATCGGTACCCTTGGGATCCACCGTCTGGGCCTGTTTTTGGCACTTTCGGCTGTCTTCTGGAGTGCGGTGTGTATCATAATCAGCGGTCCAGTCTGGTCGCTCGGTTGGCCCGAGTGGTGGGACATGTGGCTTAAACTCCCAATTTGGGGCTAATAGGCAGGAGCACGCAAAATGGCTGGCTATCAAAACATCTTTACACAAGTCCAGGTCCGAGGACCTGCAGAACTTGGCGTTCCTTTGCCTAAGGGCAGTTTGGAGCGCGACGGCGAAGGCTTTATTGGCATCTCGCGCTTGCTAGGCAAGATCGGCAATGCCCAATTGGGGCCAATCTACTTAGGCTGGACAGGTACCTTATCGCTGTCCTTTGGCTTCCTTGCCTTATTCATCATCGGCATGAATATGTTCGCCTCGGTGGATTACAATATCGTCGAGTTCATCCGACAATTGCCGTGGCTTTCCTTGAACCCACCGCCACCCGAACAAGGCTTCAATATTCTGCCACCGCTTGATCAAGGGGGCTGGTTCGTGATTACCGGCTTCTTCTTTACGCTATCGGTGGTGTTATGGTGGGTCCGCACGTATAATCGGGCCAGGGCGCTTGGTCTGGGCACCCATGTTGCTTGGGCTTTTGCCTCTGCGATCTGGTTGTTCCTCGTGCTGGGCTTCCTTCGTCCTATGCTCATGGGCAGCTGGAGTGAGGCAGTTCCATATGGGATTTTCTCCCACTTGGATTGGACCGGGGCTTTCTCCATCACCTATGGCAATCTGTTCTACAACCCGTTCCATTGTCTCTCGATCGTCTTCCTCTACGGGTCGGCTCTCTTGTTCGCGATGCATGGTGCGACCATTCTTGCCGTCAGCCGCTATGGCGGTGAGCGTGAGATTGAGCAGATCACCGATCGCGGTACGGCTTCTGAACGGGCTGCATTGTTCTGGCGCTGGACCATGGGCTTCAATGCCTCGATGGAATCCATCCACCGCTGGGCTTGGTGGTTCGCCGTGCTGACCACTCTTACCGGCGGCATCGGGATCTTGTTGACAGGGACCGTCGTCAGCGACTGGTATGGCTGGGCTGAAGTCCACAATTACGCCCCACCTCGCTAAGCGAACCCTTTTGATTGGGGTCAATGCCGGTGCATTGGCCCCAATTGCCCCCTACCTCTAGGCTGGGCCCAAGCTGAGCCCAGATGTTCGCCCCAAAACAAGCTGGTTGCCCTCGCACCACCCTAAAACGCAACACTCGCCTTAGAAGGAAGCAGGCCATGCGCGAAACTCCGCTCTTGGATACGATCCACACCCCGGCAGACATGCGGTTTCTCGAGCGAGAGCAGCTCACCCAATTGGCTGGCGAAGTTCGCGACACCATGATTGATGCTGTGTCTGTCACCGGTGGTCACCTTGGCGCTGGCTTGGGCGTGGTCGAGCTGACCGTTGCTTTGCACCATGTTTTTGATACCCCGGACGATATTCTGATCTGGGATGTGGGCCATCAGGCCTATCCCCATAAAATCCTCACAGGCCGTCGCGACCGCATTCGTACCTTGCGGCAAGCCAATGGCTTATCTGGTTTTACCAAGCGTTCTGAAAGTGTTTATGATCCATTTGGCGCAGCCCATGCTGCGACATCGATCTCTGCGGCGCTTGGATTTTGTGTCGCGCGCGATTTGAAAGGCGATAACAACCACGTCATCGCTGTGATCGGCGATGGCTCCATGACGGCCGGTATGGCGTATGAGGCGATGAATATCGCCGCCTCTTCGACCAAGCGGTTGATCGTCATCTTGAACGACAATGACATGTCGATTGCGCCGCCCGTTGGGGCGATGAGCAATTATTTTGCGCGCTTACTTTCCGGACGGTCATTCTTATCGCTGCGCAAAGCCGCCAAAAAAATGATTGAAGTCTGGCCCTTGCCGCTCGCGGATGCTGCGCGCAAAGCAGATGAATATGCTCGTGGTATGGTCCAGGGTGGCACCTTCTTTGAAGAGCTTGGCTTCCACTATATTGGCGTGGTTGATGGTCACGACCTCGACACCCTAGTGCCGATCCTGCGCAATGCGAGCGAAATCGACCATAAACCCGTTCTGGTTCACGTCCGCACCCAGAAGGGCATGGGTTATGCCCCGGCCGAAAGTGCGGCTGATAAGTACCACGGCGTTTCGAAATTCAACGTTATCACCGGCGAACAACAAAAGGCCCCAGCGGGTCCGCCAACCTATACCAAGGTGTTTGGTGATTCCTTAGTGCATGAAGCGCGCAAAGATTCTCGCGTCGTAGCCATTACGGCTGCCATGCCCACGGGCACGGGCCTAGATTTGTTTGAAGCCGCATTCCCAGATCGCATGTTCGACGTCGGGATTGCCGAGCAGCACGCCGTTACCTTCGCGGCAGGCCTTGCGGCCGATGGTATGAAGCCTTTTGCCGCAATCTATTCTACATTCCTGCAACGCGGTTATGATCAAGTCGTTCATGACGTGGCGATCCAGAAACTTCCCGTCCGCTTTGCCATCGACCGCGCTGGGCTAGTGGGCGCAGATGGGGCAACCCATGCTGGTTCGTTTGACATTGGCTTTTTGGGTGCGCTTCCTGGCTTTGTGCTGATGGGGGCTGCGGATGAAGTCGAACTGGCCCGCATGGTTGCAACTTGCGCTGCCTATGATGAGGGCCCCAGTGGCGTACGTTACCCCCGGGGTGAGGCATTGGGTCTGGCTATGCCGGCAGATCCCGCGCCTTTAGAAATTGGCAAAGGTCGCATCCTGCGCGAAGGCACAAAGATCGCGCTTCTGTCCTTCGGGGCAAGGCTTGGTGACACGTTGCGGGCAGCAGATCGCCTCAACGCGATGGGCCTGTCGACCACTGTCGCAGATGCACGTTTTGCCAAACCGATTGATGAAGACTTGGTTCGTCGTCTCGCGCGGGAACATGAAGTTCTGTTGACGATCGAAGAAGGTGCCGTGGGTGGCTTCGGCGCGTTCGTGCTTCACTTCTTGGCCAAAGAAGGGGCTTTAGACAAGGGCTTGCGCATTCGTGCCTTGACATTACCTGACCGGTTCCAAGATCAGGCCAGCCCGAACGCCATGATTGCAGAAGCTGGCCTCGATAGCTTGGGCATTCTGTCAGCCGCCCTTTCGGCGCTTGGCCTGGATGAGGCAGCGTTCCACGCTGCGTCTGACTTAGTACGTGCCTAGTCCCTGAGTGGCTTGCTGCCCTCTTTAGCAAGCCGCCTGATCTAAATCGACTATTTGGCCAAAGGCCTCGACGTCCCGCTCAGCTTTCTGTACAAGTAGGGGTTGAAACATGGGGACTGTAGGTGCCGGACATCTTCCTATCCTATAACCGAGAGGACCAAGCCAAAGCACGGCTCTTTGCCGACGCGTTTGCGAGTGAAGGTTTTGATGTTTGGTGGGATACCACGCTGCGCGCGGGCGAGGCCTATGACGAAGTAACTGAGAAGGCTTTACGAGAAGCCGGTGCCGTCGTGGTCCTATGGTCTAAGAAGTCGGTGGCTTCTCGGTGGGTGCGCGCAGAAGCGACAATTGCAAATCGGCAAAAGACCCTTGTTCCTGCCATGATTGAGGTCTGCGAACGGCCGATTATGTTTGAGCTAACCCAAACGGCTGAGCTCGGTCACTGGGCTGGTGATCGTACCGATCCGGCTTGGCGAGCTTTCTTGGCGGATGTGCGACAGCATTTGGCGCAACGCTCACATCCGGTGCAAGGCAATACGCCTGGCCCAGCCAAAGAAGTACCCAGTATCCGTGAAGTCTATCTGGACGCAGGGTACAAGCAGAGCCTAAACCGTCGTATTTTGATCGGGGTTGGTGCCGCTGGCATCGGCCTTGTCGGAACTGGACTAATCTGGTGGTTGAACCGCAAGGACCAACAGGCCGGGGCGGCGGGTCGCTCGGCTGCTTTGGATAATCGTGTCGCGGTATTGCCCTTCCTCAATCTCAGCGGTGATCCCAAGCAAGACTACTTTGCAGACGGGCTCTCGGCAGAGGTACGCGCCGAACTTGCGCGCAATTCAGCCTTGCAAGTCGCCGCACAAACCTCGTCTTCGGCATTTAAAGATCGCGCCCAGACGGCTAAGGAGATGGCAAGCAAATTGGGCGTTGTCTATCTCCTCGACGGCAACGCGCGCAAGGCCGACTCGCTCGTCCGCGTAAATGCAGAACTGATCGATGGAAAAACGGGCTTTAGCCTTTGGACGCAAACGTTTGAGCGCCCAATTGACAATGTATTTGCCGTGCAGAGCGAGATTGCAGCCGCGGTCACAACCGCTCTGGTCGACCGGGTCGCGCAGCAGACTTCTGAAAAGGCTCCAACCGCCAAAGCGTCTGGCACCAGTCCCGGCGGCACTCAAAATGTTGCCGCGTTTGAGCATAAGCTGAAAGGCCGGGCTCTGTTTGAATCCGCGCTAGGTGGCCAAACTGATCGCGACGCCCTAGCACAGTTTGACGCCGCCCTTACCCTAGACCCCAATTATGCAGCCGCCCATGCGTGGCGCTCTCGCACGCTTTCTGTACTCTATGGCCAGTCAATTTCCCCCAATGCTGCAGAAAAGATGCGCTTGGATGCGATCGCAGCGGGCCGGAAGGCCGTCGCCCTCGCCCCCGATTTTGCTGACGGATACTCGGCTTTAGGATTCGGCCTGTTCAATGTTGGGCTCGATGTTAAAGCGGCAAAGCCTGTATTTGCGCAATCGATAAAGTATGGCCGGGGCGACGGCGACGTCTTGACCGGATTTGCCGTTTTCTGTGCCCGAACCGGCCGTGCTGATGAGGCAGCGGAAACAATCGCACGGGCTACGACTTTGGACCCACTTAACCCAACCGTGTTCCGCTCTTCCGGCACAATCGCGTTACTGGCTCGTCGTTACGCAGAAGCCTTGCCATTTTTTGAGCGCGCGCTGAGCATGAACCCAAAAATGAGTGTCGCGCATAGTTTCCGTGGCACGGCACTCCTGCTTATGGGCCGTCTGGCTGAGGCGCGACAGGCCTATGAGGCTGAGCCAAATCGGGTATTCGCGTTGCCAGGTCTTGCGATCCTGGACCATTTGACAGGCCAGAAAGCCGCTGCGCAAGTCAATCTTGAAAAGCTCGTCGGCGAGGCGGGAGATTCTGGTCTCTATCAGCAGGCGCAAGTCTATGCGATGTGGGGTGAGCTGGAGCGTGCCGTAGCGCAGCTGGAGCGCGCCTATCAGGTTAAAGATGCGGGCCTCGCAAACCTGTTTACAGACCCACTCTTGGACAAGCTTAAGGGCAATGCAGCCTATCAGCGCTTGGTAGAAGTCATTGGGTTTATCTAGAGCCGCTAGGGGTAGGAACGGCGCGCGGGCGGCAGGCGCTTGGCCGACCTTATCCACTCAATATGCATGGCCACGCGCGTATAGACGCCCGGAAAGCCTCGATAGCCGCACCCTCTGCCCCAGCTAACAATGCCAACTTGAATCGGCGTGCCTCGGGGGTTGGTGATGGTCATTGGCCCGCCACTATCGGCTTGACAGGCGTCTTGGCTTTCCTGACCGGGACGATCATTGAGCATCTGGCTATCTGGCTCGCGCGCGCACAAGACAGTCGAATTGATCTGGTCCGGCTTCTCCAATTTGTCCGCGCAGGCTTTCGTCGGCATGCGTTGCAATTGGACCTTTTGCAGAATGGGCGAAAAGCTGTCTTTATCACGATAAGAGGTGAGGCCCCAACCGGTAACCATAAACAGGTGATTGGGCGTTAAGGATGGGCCTGATGGGACATCGCCATGCAATGCGATGGCTTCCACACCATAACGGCCGATGTCCCACTTCAAAAGCCGTTCATCAACAAAGTGCAACAGGGCTATATCGTTGAGTTTTAGGATTGAATCATATCCCGAATGGCGCACGGCCTGATCAATCCGAAAGCTCACACCCTCATCCTTGCTTAGATCGCGCGCACCAAGTCGCACGCGATAGTCGCTCAATTTGAAATTCGCGTCGTCGAAGCAGTGCGCGGCCGTCAAGACCCAGTTGTTGCCGATATAGGACCCGCCACACAAGACATGCTCCTTCCAGTCTTGGTGCGGGTTTCTGCCAGCTTGCAGGTCATAGGCCCGAAAAATTTGAACCTGCCATGGTGCTTCACCCGGGCCAACATTCTGGCCACCGATGATGGTTTCTTGGCAGGATTGCAGGCCTGCCTGACCCGCTAAGCATGGAGGTAAGCCCTGTTCCATGCCGTCTTGGGCGGGTTCGGCCTCCATGTCTGCGCCGCCAAGAACGCCTGCGCCCGGCTCTGGTTCTGGCGCGCTTTGCGCGGTTGCAGATAGGGGAGTGGTCACGACCATTAGAATCAAAAGTGCAGGAGCTAGCCCTTGCTTACGCCAATCTTGGCTCTTCAAATCCGCGGCATGAATGGTCATGGCATTTGCTCCCAACATCCCACCTTTGCAAACTTTTGCAATGCGGGAGTGCGCCCATATTTGCCTAATTTGACCCCACCGCAACCTGAATCGGACTTTCAGGACAATTTAATTGAATAATTCAGCGAAAATGACGCGTGTGATCATCCTAAGTGGCCATTTTTCCAATTGCTAAACCCTTGCAGGTCAGCTTAAGCTCATGGACCAAACTTTTTGGGAGGGTCTGACATGTTGAAATTGAAACTCATTGCACTCGCTGCTGTTGCAGGCATTACCGTCGCAGGCTGTAGCCAGCCAAAGCCTGCCGAGCCTGCTGCTGATGCCGCCGTTACTAATGAAGTTGCGCCCGCTGCTGATGCCGCTGCAGATGCCGCCACGAATGCCACCGATGCAGCCGCTGCCATGCCAGAAGAGAGCATGAATGCTGTGGATGCTGCGGCTCCCGCGGAAGCACCGCCAACTGAAGAAGAACGTGCCAACCCAGATCGTCGGGCACCAGCTGCTCCGGATGCACCGAAATAGGGCTCACTCCGATTTAAAACTCCAGAGGGCGGGTGCCAGTGCAGCGATGCGGGTGCCCGCCCTTTTTGTATCTGACCGTAAGCCGTTTAGCGCAGCACACTCACATCGCTAGGTGCTGCCATCGCCCGGCGGATCCAGCCTAGATGCCGAGAAACGCGCGTGTAGACTCCGGGATTGCCGGGGACAGCGCAACCAATTCCCCAACTCACAATTCCGACTTGGACAGCAACTGCGCGCCCAGAGCTGCGATGGAAGACTGCTGCATTAAGCGGGCCGCCACTGTCCCCTTGACATGCATCAATACCCGGCCCAATCGCGCAAATTACTGTTTCATTTATCCTGTCAGGCGCTTTGAGGGCTTGGGCACAAAACTGATTGGGCATGCGGTTAAGATTGAATCCTAGGAGATTCTTCGAATTGCGACCGTCAGGCCCGACCGAAGTCACACCCCACCCCATGGTGATCAATTGATGTTCCGGTGTAAGGCGAGGGCCTTCCCCTATGTCCCCGTGGAGGAAGATGGGCTTAATCCCCAGTTCCTTTAGCGGCTTAGGGTCCGTCCGTTCATCGACATAGTGCAAGAGGGCGATATCATTGAGTTTTGTTTGGGCATTGTAATCTTTATGGACGATCACGCGATCAATTTTGAAGGCAACCCCTTCTGATTTTGATAAATCACCTACGCCCAAACGAACCGTCAGGCCGTAGCGGAGCACATCGTCTTGTTTGATGCAATGCGCCGCCGTCAGAATCCAATTCGGCGCAATCATAGACCCACCACACACGTGATTTAGCTCCCATAAGGGAAACTTTTGACGGACTGCTGCTGGATACTCAGAAGCCGGAACATTTCTTGAGATTTGGGCTTGCCAATAGGCTTCATTCTTGTTGAGAAAGTGGCCCCCCATCCCTTCCAAGGTGCAGTATTTATTACTGCCATCGAGGTTCAAGACACAACCGTCGAAAACGTCGAGCAGCTCAAACGGCTCTACCTCGTAATCCTGATCCGCCCCGCCCAACAGGGTTTCTGTTGCCACTGGCGGGGTGGCTGGGTCCAAATCTTGGGCTGTGGCTACTGACCCGACACCAATGATCACCAAGAAGGCGAGACGCGCAAGCTGCGTAAAAGTATCAGAGGCTTGAATGGGCATGCTAAAAACTCGCTATGTCAGATCAGGCTCTCGACTATCGACCCTCATGGCGAAAAATCAAGATGCGAAAGACCCGACGAGCCTCCGAATAGACTCTCGACGGGATCCTGTGGCTCCTGTAACGCTGGAACCAAGAATCTTGATGCAAGTTGGACGTCGACGGGGCGAGGATGAACATTTCTAATCAGGGAAATAGCCCGCTCGCAGGCCTTAAAGCCCATGAAATCTACGTGCCGATCAGGCTAGGGATAGCTCTATTCCATGGCTAAGCAATTATCGTTTTCAGTTCCCACCGCCCCTGCGATCCGCCTGTGTTTGGGTGTCACAGGCCATCGTGAAGCCAACCCAGCTTTTTCGGTCAATCGGGCCTCAATCGAAGTGGCGTTGGAACAGGTGTTCGACTTGCTGGATTCGGCGGTTGCACAAGAGCGCGCTGCGGAGCCGAAAGCGACAGTGGCCGCAACCCGCATACATTCCCTCCTGGTGGATGGTCTCGATCAAATTGCGGCACGCCAAGCCAAGGACCGCGCTTGGGAATTAGTCGCGCCTTTGCCGTTCGGGCGCAAATTAAACACTGCGATCAATGCCCATCCGCTTGATGCGGACGAAGCGCGTTTCTTGCTGTCGGGGGCAGGGGCTTGTTCTACGCCAACCAAGGCCCGGGCGGCTGTGATCGACGAATTAGTCGCTTCCGCGCGCTTATTTGAGCTCGCTGATCGAGATGCACTGATAGAGCGCCTCTATCTTGCCAAACTTGCCGCTCCTAAGGACGTTAATGCGGCCCAAGCCTATTCCTTTGCGGCCTCCGAACGTGTGGCCTTGGCCGCCCAAGTGATGATCGAGCAATCAGATCTTGTCGTCGGTGTTTGGGATGGGGCCAGCACCAGCTTTGTTGGCGGGACGGGCCACACGATTGCGCTTGCCTTGTCGATGGGAACGCCCGTGCTTTGGATTGATGCGCGCAACCCCCGAAGTTGGCGCATCTTAAGTGTGCCGGAGCACTTGGCCACACTGCCGCACGTGACGGGCGATGCAACCCAACCGCAAGAAGATTTACGCAAGCTGGTAGAGTCCGTTTTACGCCCAACGCCTGGCAAAGCAAAAGTCCATAAGGGCAATCATGAAGAGGGTTTAAAGGCGCTCGAGGCCGAAAAATGGCGACCAAAGAGCCAATTTTGGTGGCATGGTTATCGTCGCGTGGAGGCCCTCTTTGGTTCAGAACGCCTTGCTGATCGGTTCCGCAATCTCAGCCTAAGCTATGAAAGTCCCGGGGCTGCTCCCACAGGCGATAGCCAAGCGCAGATTGAAGCTGCGCGAAACCTGGTGCAGCAAGACCCCGATTTCGTGGAGAAAATTTCGGCAGACATTCTCAAGCGCTTCGTCTGGGCAGATGGCATCTCGTCGCATTTGTCGGATGCCTATCGTGGCGGCATGGTTCTAAACTTTTTGTTCGCCGCTTTCGCGGTGGTCGGCGGTATTGCTTATTTGCCTATGGCCTCGAGTGAGCAGAAGTGGATTTTTGCGGGGTTTGAATTGGTTTTGCTTGCCGGAATTTTGGCTATCACGTGGATTGGACAAAAGCGCCGTTGGCATCGTCGTTGGTTTGAGACCCGCCGCGTGGCAGAATATCTGCGTCATGCCACAATCCTCTTGACACTTGGGGTCGCGCGGCCTGCGGGTCGATGGCCGCGTGGCACGCAGACATCCTGGCCCGAATGGTATGCTCGTCACGGGCTGCGTGATGTCGGTCTGCCGCAAGTGACAATCACGTCCACTTACCTGCGTACCGCGCTTTGTGATCTTGTCCTGCGCCACGCCGCAGCGCAAAGCACGTATCATCGACAAAAGGCCAAGCGTCTGCACAAGACGCATCACCGCTTGGATCAATTGTCTGAAGCCTTATTCGCCCTCGCGGTCCTTTCGGTGTCGCTCTATTTGGGGCTAAAACTCGCCGGCACGACCCATTTGATCTCGAAAGAAGTGGCGAGCCATTTCTCAAAGCTATTCACTTTCTTAGGCGTCTTCTTGCCCACCTTTGGCGGAGCCATCGCTTCCATCCGCTATTTTGGTGATTTTGAGCGCTTTTCGGCAATCTCTGAAGTCACAGCGGAAAAGCTTGATGTGATTGCCGAACGAGGTGCCATCCTGCTCGCTGGGCCTGAGCAGTTTATTTCTTATGCCCAAGTGGCGGAGTTGGTGCATGCGACAGATGATGTCGTTGTGAGCGAGATAGAGAATTGGCAATCAGTCTTTGGTGGAAAGAATATCGCTGTTCCAGTTTGAGTATTTATTGGGAGTGTCTACTTGTAAGTGAAATTTTTCAATGTGGTTTAGAATCGCGATTTCATGTCTCAAGATAGCCAGGACCTCTGATAGATAAAGTTTGAGTACCTGATTTTACCTAATGTTTATTCCTGTGTCGTGTAGGTGATCATGCAGAGAAAGGAATCTCGCTTAGTAGATGCCATCTCGTGCGCGCATGTCAGAAGGAAGAGACCGTTGAAAAAGTTTTTGCAAAAATTTCGTAAGGGCGAATCTGGGGCGACTGCCATTGAATATGGCCTGATCGCAGCCTTGATCGCTGTCGTGCTGATCTCCTCGTTGACCCGTCTTGGCAACAATATGGGCACCCGCTTCAACTCGATTGGTACCTCAGTCGGCAGCCGCTAAAGCGGTATTTAGCCTTCGGGCAGCTGATCCACCAATAAAAAACGGGATCACGTCCCATTTGGTGGTGTAACACGCGGTGACAGCTAATCCCCCTGCGCAGCGCTCGTCACATAGCTGGCGGAGCGGGGGGATTGGCGGTTGGTCATTGATCATTCTGGTTTAGGATTGGGT
>NZ_JBIIYV010000029.1:0-38621 GCF_044346625.1 Aquidulcibacter sp.
CGCGCAGCCGCGCACCTAAATCGCAAGAAAATCTGCCAAACACAGCAAAATCTTGCAAATCCGAATACTTCAAACCGCCGAAAACCCATTCAATGGCAATGGGATGGGGATTGTTCACAGGCGACTATCGAGTTGAAGGTCAATCCGCCGTGCCGCGGTGCGCAAATTCATGGCGTCACACGCTGTCATGCAGGTCTTGGCGAGCGGAAACGGGTTTGTGCGGACATCCACCGTGCCAGAGTCTATCCCAGAAAGGTCAAGCGCTGAATCAACCAGCGACAATAATTGCTCCCCGGCTAATTCAGAAGCCTCAACCAAGTCTGTGAGTTCGGGACGGTTTGCTTGTTCCTTGAGTAGTCGCGGTAGGGCCATTAGCGCGTGAATGGGGGTACGAAACTCATGACTGAGGCCTGATACAAAGCGGTTTTTGGCCTCAAGCCCTGCATGGGCAGTTTTTCGCGCTTCGATCAATTCGCGCTCTTTGTGCTTCTAGTCGCTGATGTCCACGATTGTACCGGCAAAGCGCAATACAAGGCCGTCGCTGTCATGGATGCTTGTGCCAGTCGCCGACACCCAGCGTATCTCACCAGTTGGCAGCATAATTCGAAATTGCGCACTATAGGGCTCGCGTTCGCCAAATGCTTTTGCACAAGCTGCGCGCACCAGAGGCCGATCTTCAGGATAAATCAGGTCCTCAAATACAGACTGAAATGCGCGTGAGTCTGCGTGGGGAAGACCCAAAATGTCGCGGCAGGATGGTGAAAAGTAATGGGAGTTGGCGACACGGTCGTGATCCCAAACGCCTAGCTTAGCGTGACGCAGTGCCAAGGCATAACGCTCCACCAAGGTTTGCGTATTTGACAAATCTTCGGCCGCTTGAAGTGGCGTATTGAGTGTAATTAGTACCGCTTGCTGACCTCGAAAATCGATCACCCGCTCGGTTGCATCGGCGAAAAACAAATCGCCGTCCTTGGTTGAAAAGTAAGCAAACCTGCGCTCGGGGCTCGTTTGAGGCTGCACGAACGTGCCCATCATTGCGTTGACTGCGCGATGATCCGTCAGCTCTCGGACGGTGTTAAATCCAAAGACCCGTGCCGCGGCCTTGTTTGCAAATAGAATTTCGTCTTTGCATCGAACAAGAATGCCATGCGGCAGATTGCTCAAGATATCATCAAGGGTTCGCAAGTAATCCACGGCGGCAACCAGATTTTTAAAACACATTTAAGATAATAAATTCGCTTCGATAAGCCTTAAATCTTTATCGAAGAATAGGAAAGTCGCACTTACAGTGGGGAAAGCGTCCGCTGATTTGGGGCTCTTGAACAGGGCTGGCCCTACAAGCGTCTGTGCCCTAGTTTACCCCCATGACATTAAATCCCAAAACCGTATTGGTGACAGGTGCTGGCCAACGCCTTGGCCTTGCCATCGCAGAAAAGCTAGCAGAGGCGGGTCACACCTTGATCCTTCATGCCAGCACCTCGATTGCGCTTGCAGAATCCGCGGCCATACGCTTGCGGGCAAAGGGGGCAAATGCCTCTGCCGTGCAAGCGGACCTTTTGGTGGAGGCCGATGTTGCCAGCCTGATCACGCGGGCCAGCAGTCTTGCAGGGGCACCCATCACGGGCCTGGTCAATAATGCGTCGATCTTTGAAGGTGATGAGGCCTCGGACTTTACCCGCGCCAGCTGGGATCGCCACTTTGATGTCCATGTCCGCGTTCCCTGCGAATTGGCCCGCAACTTGGCCGCTGCTTTGCCAGAGGGACAGACTGGCTCCATCGTCAATCTGATTGATCAACGCATCTTCAAGCTTACGCCGCAGTTTTTTACCTACACCTTATCCAAAGCGGCCTTGGCCACAGCGACGCATACGCTGGCGCAAGCCCTAGCACCGCACGTGCGCGTCAATGGCGTGGCACCGGGCCCGACAGCGCGCAACATCCGCCAGTCTGAGGAAGATTTTCAAAAACAAGTCGATGCCACGCTGTTGGGCACGGGCAGTCCCGTTGCAACTGTGGTAGATGCGGTTTGCTTTCTGTTAAATGCCGAGGCCGTAACGGGCCAAATCATGGCCGTTGATGGTGGGCAAAGCTTGATTTGGCGTACACCTGATGTGGATGGGATCAACGAATGAAATCTTCAGGCCCCTCTGAATTGGGCGTTGTGATGCGACAAGGCGGCATGATTCGCCGTCCAGCCAAGCCACCCGCCAAGCCGTTTTCTGAGCAATCGAAGGGCGTGGAGGCGCCGCCGACGCGTGCTGTTTCGACCAAGATTTTCGTCAAAGGTCTGATGGTTGAGGCCGAATGTGGCGTCTATGCACATGAAAAGGGGCGGAGGCGGCCTTTGGTGGTCGATTTGGAGGTCCAAGTCAGAGCCTCGGTTCGTGCCGGCAGTGATGAGCTGGCCGAGACCGTCGATTATGACAGCCTGGTTGCCCATGTGCGCAATGTTGCAGCCGGTGAGCATCTGCATCTGATTGAAACTTTTGCCGAAAAAGTCTGCGAAGCCGTGCTAACGGACAAGCGGATTTTGAGTGTCCGTCTGCGGGTCGAAAAGCCCGGCGCGGTGCCAGGCGCTGCTTGTTCCGGCGTTGAGCTTGAGCGGACGCGCTAGCCGATGTCTGGCGCGCCTTCATCAGAAACGATGGCGTCAATGACAGAGTTCGTAATCAGTATCGAGCAAGCCCGCACCATTCCGTGGCCAAGCGCACAATCGCATAAGCATAGTCGCGGCAGGCTCGCCGTGATTTGTGGCGGCAAGCTGCAAACCGGTGGCGCGCGCCTAGCGGCCGCTGCGGGTCATCGCATAGGGGCAGGGTGGGTCAGCCTGATCGCTTCCCCTGAGTCTGCCACCATTCTGGCCTGTCATGAGACAGAACGGCTGATTATCGAGCGCTTGCCTGAGCAAAGCCTATCGAGCCTGTGTGCGGATTTTGATGCCGTGGTGCTGGGCCCGGCCTTCGGGCTGACCGGCGACCAAGCCAGTGATGTGTTGGATATGGTGATGGGCTTTCCGAAACCCCTGCTGCTCGACGCCGACGCCCTGACCCTAATTGCCCAAAGCGGCCACGATGGGCCTTTGTGGCAAGCTGTGCAAGCCCGCACCGCCCCAACCATCCTGACACCCCACAGCGGGGAGTTCACTCGTCTCGCTGGGCCGTTTGATCCGGACAAGAAGGAGGAGGCGAGTTTGATGCTTGCTCAGGATTTGGGCGCAATCGTCGTGCATAAAGGTGCAGAGACGTGGGTTGCTGCCCCCGACGGCCGCTTAGCTTCATCCGATTTGGCCACACCTTTTTGTGCCAGCGCCGGAACAGGCGATGTGCTGGCTGGCTTAATCGGTGGCCTGTTGGCGCAGTCTATGCCTGCGTTTGAAGCAGCCTGCGCGGCAGTTTGGATCCACGCGACGGCGGCTAATCGGGTCGGGCCGGGCTTGACTGCGGGTGATTTGATTGCGGCATTGCCCGCTGTGTTGAACGATCTTGTGCCGGCGGGTTTACGGGCATGGTAGCTTTAAAGCCCCTCTCCCTCTGGGAGAGGGGAGGCCCCCCCCCTCAATCTGCCAGACGCCCGTCCTTAATGGCCTTAGCCGTGAATTTGTACAAAAGATCACTCGATGCTTCGGGTATTTGGCTTTCGAGTTTTGGGCACGCGAGTTGGTGCAAGACGTGGCGGATGATGGCGAGGCGGGCGTGCTTTTTGGAATCGGCGCGCACGCAGAACCAAGGCGTGCGGGCGGTGTGGGTGGCTTTGAGCATTTCATCGCGCGCGGCGGTGTAGTCGTCCCATTTTTCTTGCGCGACGGCATCCAGCGGGCTGATTTTGAGGCGGGCGAGGGGGTCTGTCCGCCGCTCTTCGAGGCGACGGGCCTGTTCCTCGCGGCTGATGTCTAGCCAAAGCTTGATGATGTGGGTGCCGGACTCACTCAACATGGTTTCAAACGGCACTACATCGCGCAAGAAATCAGCATGCTCTTCAGGGGTACAAAAGCCCATGACAGGCTCCACCCCGCCGCGATTATACCAAGAGCGGTTGAAAATCACGACTTCGCCCGCCGCTGGCAGATGGGCGGCATAACGCTGGAAATGCCATTGGGTTTTTTCGCGATCTGAGGGTTTAGGCAGCGCGACGACGCGGGTAGAGCGCGCACTCATATGTTCAATCATGCGCTTGATTGTGCCGTCCTTGCCCGCCGCATCGCGACCTTCAAAGATGATCAGCACTTTTGCCCCAGTCTCCATCAACCATTGCTGGGTGGTGACGAGCGCGACTTGCAGAGGCTCTAGCTGCTCCAAAAATACAGCATCTGTCATCTTGGATTTGGCAGCATCGCTTGCAGCTTTTGTGGACTTCTTGTCGTTGGCCATCTTGCTTCCTCCGGCATAAGTCTGAAGTGTGCACGCTACCTAACGCCCCGCGCAAGGGGGCTAGCCAAATGAGTGAATGATGAAGCCCAGCCAACGCCTCTATGTCGCCTCTGATTTGGGCGAAGATCGCACCGTCGCGCTCGATGCGGGGCAAGCGCATTATCTCGCCCATGTGCTGCGTTTGCCTGTGGGCGCGGCGGTTTTGTTGTTCAATGGCCGTGATGGCGAATGGCTGGCCCATTTAACGCACGTGGGCAAGAAGGGGGCAGAGGTGGTCTGCGCGGAACAGACCCGCACCCAAACCGCTGTCTGCGACCTCGACCTGTTGTTTGCCCCGGTAAAGGGCGACCGCATCGACACGATTGTCGAGAAAGCCACAGAGCTTGGCGTGGCGCGCATCCGCCCCGTGTTGACCGAGCGCACCATCGTCCGCAAGCTCAACCTTGAGCGCCTCCGAAGTCGCGCGGCCGAAGCGTCTGAGCAGTGCGGCACCTTGTTTGTGCCCGAGGTTTTCGATGCGGTAGGTCTTATGAGCCTGCTTGATCCCAAGGCAGAACAACGACTGATCCTGTTTGCTGATGAAGCAGGTGATGCCCTCTCGGTGGCAGACGCCTTAGCCGATAAGCCTGCCCGCGTGGCGCTTTTAACCGGTCCAGAAGGTGGCTTTACTCCGGCAGAGCGGGAGAAACTGCGGGCGAGCCCTATGGTTCGCCCCGTCAATCTGGGACCACGTATCCTGCGCGCCGATACGGCAACTTTTGCGGGGCTAACCTTGATCCAAAGCGCCTGGGGCGATTGGACTTAAGGGCCGAAAATGGGGGCGACATTGCGTCGCATTTTCGAAAGCACGCCTAATCACCATCTGTTGCTTGCACCTAAGGGCAATCATGCGCGATGGGTGCCCAAAAGCAGGAGAGAGTCATGACCACGGCGTCGGGTTATCCTTTTGAAACGGAGAACCCTTTAGAGTTTCATCAAGCCCCACAGGACCTCTCAGACCGGGTGGCTTTGGGAATGACCCGTGCTCTGCGCTTCTTTGCAGACCGCTTTTTTGCCAAGCGCTATGGCCACCGCGCCGTTGTGCTGGAAACCGTGGCAGCTGTGCCCGGCATGGTCGCAGGGATGTTGGTTCATATGCGCAGCATCCGCCGCATGGAAGATGATCACGGCTGGATCCAGACCTTGCTCGATGAGTCCCAGAATGAGCGCATGCACTTGATGACATTCGTGACCATTGCTCAGCCAAACTGGCTAGAGCGCTTATTGATCTTGTTGGCGCAAGGTGTGTTCTTCAATGCCTTCTTTGTGCTCTATCTTTTCTTCCCCCGCACGGCCCATCGAATGGTTGGTTATTTCGAGGAAGAAGCGGTGATTAGCTATACCTCTTACTTGGCTGAGATCGATGCAGGTCGTCTCGAGAATGTGGCCGCGCCCGCCATTGCGATTGACTATTGGAAGCTTGCGCCGGATGCGCGGCTGCGTGATGTGGTGTTGGCGGTGCGGGCCGATGAAGCCAAGCACCGCGACGTCAACCATCAATTTGCGCATGCCCTGACAGTATAAAAACGGCAAAATCCAAGGGGCCTTCTTGCGCCTGTCATAAACGCGCCCTAACTCACACCGGCGTGAACTACACGTCGTATGAGACTTTGTGCATGGCTGATTCAGAAGACCTTTCCCGCCCCCTCGAGACCTTTGAGGATTTATTGCCCTATTTTGATGCGGGGCCAAAGCCGAAGTCTGATTGGAGAATTGGGACCGAGCACGAGAAGTTTGGCTTTTACAAAGGCACCCATGCGCCTGTTCCCTATGCGGGCGACACGGGCGTGCGCGCCCTGCTGGATGGGATGAAGACCCTTTCGGGCTGGGACGGCATCTATGAAGGTGACGATATTATTGGCTTAAAGCAGGGCCTGGCGTCGATCACGTTGGAGCCCGGCGGTCAATTTGAATTATCTGGCGCACCGTTAGAGCATTTGCACCAGACTTGTACCGAAGTGGGTGCCCATCTCAGTGACGTCCGCACCGTCACTGACAAGCTGGGGATTGGCTTTTTGGGTCTGGGCTTCAACCCCTTGCACAGTTTGGAAGAAATTCCGCTGATGCCAAAGGGCCGCTATAAGATCATGCGGGACTATATGCCCAAGGTCGGCCGTCTCGGCCGGCAAATGATGTTCCGCTCTTGCACGGTACAAACCAATTTGGACTTCGGCTCTGAAGCCGATATGGTGAAGAAGTTCCGAGCTTCACTCGCACTACAACCCATTGCCACAGCCTTGTTCGCCAATTCGCCCTTTGCAGAGGGCCGCACCAATGGCTTCTTGAGCTATCGCGCCCATGTTTGGAGCGATACGGACCCAGATCGTACCGGCATGCTGCCGTTCGTGTTTGAGCCGGGCATGAGTTTTGCCCGATACGCAGAGTGGGCGCTCGACGTGCCGATGTATTTTGCCAAGCGCAATGGCGAGTATCTCAATCTCGCAGGGCGTTCGTTCCGGGACTTTATGGCAGGCAGATTGCCCGAATTGCCGGGCGAAAAGCCGACGATGAAGGATTGGGAAGATCATTTGACGACCTGCTTCCCAGAAGTCCGTCTGAAGACCTTCTTGGAAATGCGCGGCGCAGATGCAGGCCCTTGGTCGCGGCTCTGTGCTTTGCCCGCGCTCTTTGTTGGTCTGCTGTATGATGATGCGGCTACCGAGGCAGCCCTAGAACTCGTCAAGGACTGGACGGCAGAAGACCGCGAGAGCCTGCGCCGCACGGTGCCATTCTTGGGTCTCAAGGCACCCATTCGGGGTCGTTCTGCGCAAGATGTCGCCAAGGATGTCTTGACGATTGCCCGCCAAGGCTTGCGCGCGCGCGCGAAACTCAACGCGTCTGGTGATGATGAGACAGGCTTCTTAAGCGAGCTTGACGAAATCGCGGCCAGCGGCATGACCCCAGCCCAACGCTTGCTCGAGCGCTATCACGGGGAATGGGGTGGCAATATCCACAAAGTTTATGAGACTTGCGCTTATTAGGCTTTCACGATTTAGAGCCGATAGCCCAGCCGCAGCGTAATTTTGTCGACATCCACCAAGGTGTTAATGGTCGTACCGCGGGTGTAACGCGTCTCTAGCGAGATATTGGACCCTGCCGCGGGTCGCAGACCTGCGCCGAGGGAGAAGATCCCGCCAGAGGCTTTGCGGCTTGTGATGTCATAGCGTCCATTATAGCTGCTCGAGATTGTGATAACGCCAAAGCCAAAAGCCTGCTCAGCACTCAAGCCCAAATTCATCCCGCCCCGCAGATAGGCGTCGAGTTCGGCCAGTTTTTGGCTGTCACCGGGGTCTTGAACGTCGGCATAATCGACTACGATCGATAGATTGCAGCGCATGGCCCAACCCAGCGCGTCGCGACGGGTGCAGGGTCTGACGCGCGGGAAGTCAATCAAAGCATCGCCCACCCACACCGCAGCTTTCGCCGCATCATCGGTTTGAAAAGCCAGTGAGCCAAAGCCAATCGCCCCACCTGGTTGAGTAGGATTGCGGAAGATAAAGCTAGTGCCGAGCGTAAGATCATTGACCTCTTCCCGCCCAGAGCGCGCCGCGCGACGGTTATATTGCACAAAGGGCGTCCAGCGTAATTCTGTTGTCTTTGACGGCTTGGCAAATAAGATTGGCTCAATGGCGAGCGCTAAGCTCGCGTTCAGAAGACGGGTATCGGCGGCCTTGTCCTCTTCAAAGCCCAGCGTGGCAAAGCCACGTTCGCGTGCAGGTTTGATGAAGTCGTTCTTACTGTCCGCGAGGATCAGGCCACGTTGCTTGGCAGTTGGTTCCTTTCGCGGCACAATGACAGCCGGGGGTGGCGGTGGCGGCGGCGAGGCGGCTTTGCAAGCCAAGCTGATCCCATCTGTATTGCCATTGAGGAAAGCAATCGCGCGAGCCCGTGCATCGGGTTGGGCTTGGCTGGTCAGGGTAAAGCGAGCCTCGGCCACGGTCGGGGTTGATAGCACGGCCATAGTCGATGCGAGCAGACCGGAAAGGGAAGGGTCTGTGCTCGTTGCCGCAAGCTGGCCCAAGCTACGCGATTCAATCGCACTCAAAAGCTCACCCGTCATGGTCAGCCCAGCTTGGCCAATCAAGCGCTGACGCAAATCTGCGCCAGCAAAACTTTGGCCCGCTTTTTCGCAGGCGACCTTCTCGTACAGGCGCTCCAAAGCAGCAGGGGCTTTAGCTTGAGCCAGAACAGGTGTGACGAAAACAGGGGTGGAAAGGCCCAGAAGAAGGGGCAAAAAATGGCGGATCATGGCGGCGCTTTAGCCTAAAACGCTAAAGCTCGCCAAGTCTTGAGCAAAAGTGGCAACAGTTTAACCAGCTTGTGGTGAGATAATTAAGGCCACTTTACTACTGGTGGCATGGACGAGAGGATGCTCTCTACATTGCCGCCAGTCTTAAGGCCAAAGGTCGTACCCCGATCATAGAGCAGATTATACTCCACATAACGACCGCGTTGAATTAACTGAGCTTCCCGTTCGTCCTCAGTCCAAGTCTCGTTCATGCGGCCGCGCACAATTTCAGGATAGACGGACAAGAAGGCGCGACCGACGTCTTGGGTGAAGGCAAAATCCTTCTCCCAAGAGCCAGTATTGTGATGGTCATAGAAAATGCCGCCGATTCCACGAGGTTCGTCGCGGTGGGGCAAATAGAAATAGGTGTCGCACCAGTCTTTGAACTTTGCATAATAGGCAGGGTCATGCGCATCGCACGCCTGCTTCATCGATGCATGGAAGGTCAGCGTGTCGGGGAAGTCCTGTGTGCGCTGGTAGGCCAACAAAGGCGTTAAATCTGCGCCGCCGCCAAACCAGCTTTCAGTGGTTGCTATCATGCGCGTGTTCATATGCACCGCCGGAACGCGCGGATTGGTCATATGCGCGATCAGACTGACCCCAGATGCCCAAAAGCGGGGATCCTCAGAGGCACCTGGAATAGTTTTGGCATAATCGGCCGGAAACGTGCCCATGACGGTGGAGACATGCACGCCAACTTTCTCAAACAGGCGGCCCTTCATGATTCCCATAACGCCGCCGCCGCCAGCTTCTTCTTTGCGGTTCCAAGGCGTGCGGACAAATCGGCCGGGACTTCCAGGGTAAAGGGCAGGGTCTGCTTCGTCTTCGAGGGTTTCAAACGCCTGCATGATCTGGTCGCGCAAGGATTCAAACCATGCTCTTGCCTGTGCTTTACGGTCGTCTTGCTCGCTCATTCTGCCCTCGTTTGTTGTTCTTTTGCCGGGAAAGTGGTCCCGGTTTCCTCCCTACAACGCTAATCCAGCGTCGCCCATCCGCCAGTTTGTCGCATGGCTTCGGTTAAGGCGATAGCTCCCGCTGTCACCACATTGAGAGAGCGCAGTCCCGGTGCCATTGGAATGCGCACACAGGCGTGACAAGCTGCGATGACGTCAGGAGGGGTCCCTTCGGTTTCCCGCCCCAGCATCAAAACATCGCTCGGTTCAAAGACGAAATCGATTAAACGCGTGCTTCCCTCCGTCTCGATCAACACAATCCTGCTATTTCTTAGCATTGTGGCTGCTGCAAATGCAGCAAAGCTATCGTGACGCTGCCAGTCGCACTTGTCGCCATAATCCAAGGATGTACGCTTTAAGGTCTTGTCTGATAAGGGAAAACCGCAAGGTTCAATGACATCTAACCCAACGCCAAGGCACGCGGTAAGACGTATGGCCGCACCGAGATTTGGCGCGATATCTGGTTGAAAGAGAGCTAGGCGCACGTTATGCAATCTCATCTTTGGAGGGGGTGCCGCGAGATGCGGCGTTCCGTCGCACGTTCAATAGGCGTTACTGCCCTACTTTTAGCGGTAAACGACTTTTAGACGTGTGTGAATGCGGGAGTAGCAAGGTGTCAGCCACCAATCATGAAGTAGCCGGCGAAGCCGGAGAACCAACACGGCGTGACATGATCCATGTCGCGACAGGGGCCGTAGCAGCGGGCGGTGCCGCTATGCTGGCTTGGCCGCTCATCAATCAAATGAATCCAGCTGCCGATACGCGCGCTTTGGCATCTATTGAGTTTGATGTGTCGAAAGTCGCGGAAGGCTCGCAGACCAAGATCATGTGGCGCGGTAAGCCGCTTTTCGTTCGTCACCGGACCGCTGAGGAAATCGCGCAAGGTAAAAAGGACGACGGCGCTGAGCTTAAGGATCCGCAAACGGACGATCAGCGCACCATGCAGTCCAATGAACAGCCTGGTAAGCCAGAGTATCTGATCATGGAAGCAAACTGCACGCACTTGGGTTGTATCCCTGTCGGCATTGCTGAGCCCGGCTATATTGGTGAGTACGGTGGCTGGTTCTGCCCTTGCCATGGTTCGCACTACGATACCGCTGGCCGCATTCGCAAGGGCCCAGCTCCGAAAAACCTTTATATTCCGCCCTATGTCTATACCGGCGGCACAGTCGTAAAGATTGGATGATACGAACATGAGTGGACCTTCAAGCTATGTGCCTAAGTCCGACCTCGAAAAGTGGTTGGATACGCGTCTGCCGATCGTGCGGTTTATGAATGACACGCTGGTCGATTTTCCAACCCCAAAGAACCTGAACTATTGGTACACGTTCGGCGGCATTCTGGCGGTCTGCTTGGTCAGCCAGATCATCACCGGGATCATCCTGGCGATGCATTACGTGCCACATGTCGACATGGCCTTTAACTCGGTTGAGCGCATCATGCGGGACGTGAACTATGGCTGGTTGGTGCGCTTCATGCACTCCAACGGGGCCAGCATGTTCTTCTTGGCCGTTTACATCCACATCTTCCGTGGCCTTTATTACGGATCTTACAAAGCACCTCGCGAAATTCTCTGGGGCTTGGGTGTCATCATCTTCTTGCTGATGATAATCACCGCCTTCATGGGTTACGTGTTGCCTTGGGGTCAGATGTCCTTGTGGGGCGCAACCGTGATCACCAACATCGTGGGTGCGGTTCCTTTCATCGGGGACTCGATCAAGACTTGGTTGCTCGGTGGCTTTGCCGTCGACAATGCGACGTTGAACCGCTTCTTCTCACTACATTATCTCCTGCCGTTCGTGATTGCAGGCGTTGTGGTCTTGCATATCTGGGCGCTGCATGTGCCTGGCAACAACAACCCAACCGGTGTTGAAGTCCAAGACGTGAAGAAAGAAACCCTTCCATTCCATCCTTACTACACAATCAAGGATGCGTTTGCGATCTGCGTCTTCTTGCTGATCTTTGCTGGATTTGTCTTCTTCGGCCCCAACACTTTGGGTCACCCAGACAATTATATCCCTGCCAACAACCAAGTGACACCAGCGCATATCGTGCCTGAATGGTATCTATTGCCCTTCTATGCGATCCTGCGGGCCATCACGTTCGACGTCTTGATCATCGATGCCAAGTTTGGCGGCGTGATTGCTATGGGTGGTGCTATCCTGATCTTGTTCGCTTTGCCTTGGCTTGACTCGTCCAAGATCAAGTCCATGCGCTATCGCCCGGTCGCTCGCATGTGGTGGTTTGCCTTCGTGCTGAACTTCCTGATGCTGGCTGTGTGTGGTGCCATGCCGGCTGAACCACCCTGGACGTTGATCTCGCTGATCTGCACAGTGTTCTACTTCGCTTATTTCTTGGTCATTCTCCCAGTGTTGGGCGTGATTGAGAAACCCCAAACCCCCCCTGCGTCGATTGCCGACTCGATCCTGCAATCCCACAAGAAGTCGGCAGGCGTGTCTGCTGCAGCTGTACCGGCGGAATGAGGAACTTTGTAATGAAACCAACTTTCGCACGCCGATTTATCGCCGGGGTCTTAGGCCTCGTGTCTGTCGTGGCCTTCACCAGCAGCGCGCAAGCTGCTGGCGAGGTCAAGCATCCACGGGAAGTCAATGGCTCGTGGGAAGGCCCATTTGGTCGCTTTGACCGGGCCCAGCTACAACGCGGCTTCCAAGTCTACAAGGAAGTCTGCTCAGGCTGCCATTCGATGAACTTGCTTCATTACCGTAACCTCGGTGATGAACATGGCCCGTTCTATGATCCCAAATATCCAAACCCGAACGAAAACCCAGTCATCAAGGCCATTGCTGCCACCTACACCGTGAAAGCAGTGGATCCAGACGGCAATGAGGAAGAACGTCCAGGTCTGCCAGCTGATAAGTTTGTGTCACCGTTTGAAAACGCATCACAAGCAAAAGCGGCTAATGGTGGGTCGATGCCTCCTGATATGTCGGCTTTGATCAAGGCGCGTCACAATGGTGGCGACTATGTCTACTCGCTTTTGAGTGGCTATGATCAAACGCCACCCAAGGGTAAGTCCATTCCAGAGGGCAAGTACTATAATCCGTACATGCCTGGTGGCGTGATCGCCATGGGTCCTCCAATCGTCGATGAACAAGTGACCTATGCCGATACTGAAGCCAATAAAGGCGTCAAACCGACTGTTGACCAAATGTCCCGTGACGTTGTGGCCTTCTTGAGCTGGGCTTCTGAACCCCATCAGACCCAACGCAAGATCACAGGTTTTGGCGTGATGGCCTTTCTGTTGCTCTTGACCATTCTGTTATGGTTCTCTTACCGCCAAGTGTGGCGCAACGTTGAGCACTGAGGCCATTCAGGCTTCTACAGTGACAAAGGCCGCCCCTCGGGGCGGCCTTTTTGTTTTGTGGCGGGCAAGGGGGAGGCTTGCTAACTCAAGCCCGACGATCAAGGGCAACGGCGCTGGTGTCGCGGAAGGCTTGAGCGCCTGGGCCGTAAGCCACAGGTGTCGGGCGGGCTGCCACCGCTTCTTCGGCGATGGCGCGCACCAAGCCTTCGGCCAAGGCGCGTTGACGTCCCAATGCTCGCTCATGGGCTTCCATGGCTGCCTTGAACCGCTCTGTCTCCACCGTCAGGGTCGCCTTCAGTACGGGCGGCACGCCTTCGAGCATTTTCGGGTTCTGCGCAATCCGGCGGCTTTCCGACGCATAGACATTGGCCAAGCGTGCGGATTCCTCATTCAGGGATTGTGCTTCCAAGAACCGACTGCCTTCAAACAAAGCCGCTTGTCTCTCAGCTAAATCAGCGAGCCGACGCGTCAACAGGATCAATTGGTCAAGTAAATCGCTGGGGTCGTTGGCCATTAGGGTCATGATCTATACTCCCGCTGCTTGTGCGCGTTCTTGGATTTTGAGCATTTCTCGTTTCACGGCAGTGGCGATGCCGATCCCGCCTTGTTCGCTAAAGCCCTTGGCATATTCTTCAGTCAAGAAGGGCCGAAATGCGCGCTCTGCCGCGCCGCCACCAAACATGGAGTCCGAGATGTCAGTGTCTGTCTCCATAAGCGACAGCATCTGCGCCAAGGCCATGCGTTCGAATTCCCGCGCGGTCTTGTCCATCTCGGCGTTAGACTTCAGCGTTTTTGCGCGTGCACCCAAGACCTCAACCGAGGTCGACTGGGTTTGGGGAAAGGGCATTATTGGGGCGATACTATCCATATTCTGTGGGTCCCTTACATCACTTCGATGTCAGCTTGCAGCGCACCAGAGGCCTTCAGCGCCTGGAGAATTTGAATGAGGTCGCGTGGGTTGACGCCCAGAGAATTGAGGCCCTCAACCAGATCGCGCAACGGCACGCCGCCACGAATAACGGTGAGGTCGCCCTTATCTTCTTCAACCGTGACGCTGGAACGTGGCACGACGGTCGTTTCGCCTTGGCTCAGCGGGTTTGGCTGGCTGACGAGGGGCGTCTCTTGCACTGAGACGGTGAGATTGCCCTGTGCCACAGCGACCGTAGACACCCGCACATTATCGCCCATCACCACAATGCCAGACGCTTCATCAACCACAATCTTGGCAACCTGATCAGGGGTTACGTTTAAGCGCTCTACCCGGCCGATCAGGCTGACCATATCGCCTGGATAGCCAATAGGTTTTGAAAGAACCACCGTTGAAGGGTTTTCTACCGAGGCTGCAGCGACGCCTAAATTTGTGTTGATGGCGTTGGCAATGCGGCGGGCGGTGGTGAAATCTGGGTTGCGCAAGGCAAGACGAAGTTCGGTTTGGCCGGCAAGGTCAAAATGAAGCTCGCGCTCAATCAGGGCACCATTGGCAATGCGGCCATTGGTGCTGACGCCTCGGCTGACACTCGTGCCAGAATTGCCGGTCGCGGTAAAACCACCGACCGTCAGCTGGCCTTGGGCAACAGCATAGACTTGACCGTCCGCACCCATCATCGGGGTTACGAGCAACGTTCCGCCCTCTAAGCTTTTGGCGTCGCCAAAGGCTGAGACCGAAATATCAAGCCGCGTGCCTTGGGTGGCAAAAGGGGGTAGGCTCGCTGTTACCATCACGGCGGCAACGTTTTTTGTTTGCAGATTTTGCTCTCGGGTATTGACGCCCATTCGCTCCAGCATGGCTTCCAAGCTTTGCTTGGTGAAGGGCGAATTGCGCAGACCGTCGCCGGTCCCAGGCAGACCGACCACAATGCCATAGCCGATCAATTGGTTGTCACGCACCCCTTCGATCTGCACCAGATCCTTGATGCGCGATTGGGCAAAAGCTTGCGCAGGCCAAGCACACCATAGGCTGATCAGCCCGAACATGAGGGCTGCAGAAACAAGACGGAATGCGGGCGTAATTATCTGTGTCATTGATTTTGACCATGCTAAATCCATGCCGCAATCTTGCTGTAAAAAATGATATTAAAACAATGGTTTTGTGGGGATGCTTTGGCATGGGCTTCCAAGCGGATCGGCAAGGTTTGCCTAGGCCTAGTGGCATTCTGCCGTCTTCCCGCCATTCTGTGTCACACATTAATCAGGTCTTAACCGAGGCGGCCCATGAGTCGTGTTCATGAAAGTTAATACGCCCACGTCCACATCTTCTGTTTCTGGGGCCCGTCGCGCCACCGGCGGTGCGGCACCGGGATTTGTGCTGCCAGGGCAAGTCGAAGGAGGGCCAGCGCAAGTCAATCGCGCCATGTCCGCAACCTCCATCGCCAATGTGGGTGCACTTTTGGCCTTGCAGGGCGAAGATGATGTGGTTGAGCGCCGCCGTCGCGCGACTCGCCGCTCATCCACCCTCTTAGATCAATTAGACGAGATACGCGTCGCCATCTTGGGTGGGGGCGTCAATCGTGAACAAGTGGCACGTCTGTCTCAAACCCTGCGTGAGCACCGCGACGCCGTGGATGATCCAGCCTTGAACGCGCTTCTCGATGATGTGGAACTGCGCGCCGAGGTCGAGCTCGCCAAACTAGAGCGCGCGCTTTAGGGGCATCAGGCGGCCGATTTTCTGGGACCCTTCTTAGAGTTGCAGCCAGTAGCTTGTTCTTTTAGCAGTTCTGAGCCCAGCCCAATGTTTCTTGCGCCTTGCGAGCCGTCTCGGGCTTCACTATAGCGCGAGGACATCGTGCGATGCCTTCATCGATCACATGCAGAAGCAGGGGTACGTCATGACGACAATAGTTATGCCAAACACCGATGTGCCAAGTGACTATGTGCCTACCGACGACGAAGAGTTCATGAATGAACGCCAGCGCGAGTATTTCCGCAAGAAGCTGCAAGATTGGAAGGGCTCGCTCCTAGCCGACTCCAAGGATACCTTGTCTCATCTGCAAACCGAGACCGTATCTCTGCCAGATGTAGCAGACCGCGCCTCTGCTGAGACCGATAAAAATATTGAGTTGCGGGCCCGTGACCGTCAACGCAAGCTCATTTCCAAGATCGATTCTGCGTTGCGCCGGATTGAGGATGGCTCTTACGGCTATTGCGATGAAACCGGTGAGCCCATCTCTTTAGGCCGCTTGATGGCCCGCCCGGTAGCGACCTTGAGCTTGGAAGCCCAAGAACGCCACGAGCGGTCAGAGCGCATTCACCGCGACGACTAAGCTGAGGCGATCAGCCCGCGTTTAAAACGGACTGATCGCACCCAAGACTTGCTGCCCTTTGGGCGGCTGTTGATAGGCCGTGATCTGGCCACGCCCACCGTAAGAAATGCGGGCTTCTGCCATTTGTGTGTGGCGGACTTGATTGGCCGATGTGATATCTTGTGGCCGCACAATCCCTGAGACCAAAAGCTCGCGCAATTCATTGTTGATGCGCACTTCCTGGCGACCCGCCACCACCAAATTACCGTTCGGCAGGACTTGGGTGACGATGGCAGCAACGGTCATATCGACCTTTTCATTGCGCGCCACTTGGCCTTGGCCTGCGAATGCCCCGTTAGAACTCGCCCCAACCATGGTGGAAGGGTCGAACCCTTCGGGCAAGACTTTGCCCGGCAATTGCTCCAAACCAAAGAAACTGGTCACCCCGCCATCCATGGTGGATTTTCGCGTACGGCCGGTTGAGTTGTTCAATTGCGCCTGATCATTGATCTGAATCATAACGGTCAGGATATCGCCAATATTGGAGGCGCGGGGATCATTGAAGAATTGCCGCGAGCCCGCCTTCCACAACGAGTTTGACGAGGCTTGGCTCATCTGCTGGGTAGGCATTGGCATCACAACTTGGCGACGCCCCGTTGCGGCATAGGCGGGATTCTCAATCGGCGTCACTTCAGGCGGCTTACCAGCGGTGCGCACTTCCTCAAGTGTAGAGGCGCAGCCTGTCAGGGTCAGAGCCGCCAAAATCACCAAGCTGAACTTTTGCATCAATTGACTCCATTCTGATTAGGCACCCGAGCCGAAAGCTGGCTTAGCATCACGCGGGCCGTGCCCGGGCCATCGACAATGGCTTCCAGCACTTTGCTGGATTTCGGGTTTAGCACTTTCACATTGGCCCCAATGGCAGCATCGCCCAGAGCTTTGCCGCGAACCGATAATTTGAGGCCTTCGGATTCATAAATCAGGGTCACAGGCTCATTGCGACGCACGGACGGCGTGTCCATCACGTCCATCGCACGCAGGGGGGTGTTGGCGAGCAAAACGCGCTTGGCGGTTTTGCCGATCAAAGCTTCTGGGTCTGCCAGCGCATCGCGAGGGGCGGTCGAGGGTGTATCGATCCACACCACATCCTCTGCCTGAATAGCTTCACCGCGCTGGATCGTACGACCAAGGACAGCAAGGGCTTCAGGCCGGGCTGGGGCTGCTGCTGGCGCGCTGGCTCTTTGCCGGATGTCGGGCACACTGGGTGTTGAGGCCGTTGGTTGGATTGGGATCAGGGGATCGATGCGGCCGGGTCCATTGACGACAATCTGGCGTACGCCTTCACGGTTTGGCCAATTAAGGCCCGCCGCCCGCGCGCGCGCTTGAAGGGGTGCCGCACCAAAAACAACCATTTGACCAGGACCGGGAGAGCGCGCAATCGCCGCATTGGCATAAGCCCCCGCATTGTCGAACACATCGCCAAAGGTAATTTGGGACTTGTCCGAACGCGGATTGGCCTTGAGCGACAGTATAGGGCCTTTCTGGGCAACTTGGGCATAGCTTGGGCCAGTTTGCACGACAGGCGCGCCCAGCACTAAGAGCGCGAGGCAGCTAACCCAGCTAATCAGTGGCGAGGGGCGGGGACTAGTCATTTAAGCCCTACCGGAGGACTTGAGATGTGGCTTGCATCATCTCATCGGTGGCATTGATGACCTTCGAATTCATTTCATAAGCCCGCTGGGCGATGATGAGGGCTGAAATCTCAAACACCGGATTGACGTTGGATGCTTCGACATAGTTTTGGTTGATCGAGCCAAGGCCGGGCCCTGTTGGGTTACCGATAGTGGCAGGCCCTGATGCGGCGGTTTCGACCAACAGATTGTCGCCCAAAGCTTCAAGGCCCGCTGGGTTTACAAAGCCCGCCAACGTAATCTGACCCAGATCCTGCGGCGCGGTTTGGCCGGAGATGATGGCTTGCACTTGACCTGAAGGCGAAATGGAGAAGTCGAGCGCACCGTCGGGGATCTGGATTTCAGGCTGAACAATATAACCCTCGCCGGTCACGATTTGCCCAGTTGCTGAGGAAGAGAAATTGCCAGCGCGTGTATAAGCCGTCCGCCCATCTGGCATGAGCACTTGAAAATAGCCCCGGCCATTGATTGCCATGTCATATTTATTGTCGGTTCGGGTCAGGCTGCCCTGTTCGGCGATACGATAAACCGACCCCGTTTTCACCCCATAGCCGACTTGTACCCCGGTTGGGTCAATCGTGCCGGAGTCAGAGGTCGTGGCACCTGGGCGTTCGAGGTTTTGATAAATCAAATCCTGAAACTCAGCCCGCTGGCGCTTAAAGCCTGTTGTATTCATGTTGGCGATGTTGTTAGAAATGACTTCAACGTTGAGCTGTTGGGCCAACATGCCGGTAGCTGCGATATTCATAGAGCGCATGTGCTTGGTCCTTTAGTCAGATTAGGATTGAACCCGGGCGAGACGTTCGATCGCTCGTCCACGCAAGTCCTCAGTTTGTTTCTGCAGACGGGTTGCGCTTTCAAAAGCGCGACTGATTTCCATGATGCGGGTAAGCTCTGTCACTGCGACGACATTGGAGCCTTCGATCATCCCTTGGACGACTTGCGGGTCTCCAGCAGCTTGGGCGGCTTCATCTGTGGGTCTCCACAGATTATCACCGACTTTGTCGAGGGCACCGGGGCGGTCAAACCGCGCAATGCCAAGTTGGGCCACCGTCACGCCATTTTGCTGGATAGATCCATTCTTCGCGACCAAGGGCTCGCCTTGGGTAATGTCTAAAGTAATGGGCTGGCCAGCCGTATCGAGAACAGCGCGGCCATCGCCCGTTACGATGCGGCCTTGCGTATCCATTTGGAAGCGACCGTCGCGGGTATAGGCATTGCCTTGCGGCGTCTGGACGGTGAAATAACCTTCGCCAGCCAAGGCAAAATCAAGTGGATTGTCGGTGCGTTGTAGGGCACCGGGGCGGAAGTCACGTGCGATCGTATAATCGCGGACAAACTCGACCGTCTTGGGTCTTTCAGCAATAGAGGCGGGACGGCGAATGACGGGTTCAAACAATACCGACTCTGACTTAAAGCCAGCGGTGGAGACGTTCGCCATATTGTTTGCCGCGACATCCATTTGTCGCCGCAAGGCATTTTGAGCCGAAACAGTGATGAGAAGTGTATTGTCCATCTCTAAATTTACCTTCTAGGTGAGCTCACGATGCGCTTTGGCACCAACTTCTCTGAGCCAGGACCAACACCTTGCAAGTGCCGGGCCAAGAATTAATCATTAAAATTCAATATTCTAAAATGGTTGGCGCTCGAATTCGGCAGATGATGCCGTGAAGAATTGGCCGCAATAGGCGTTTTTGGTCCGTCTCTGGGCAGTTTTTGCCGCATGGTTAAGATTTAGTGACATTTCATTAACCACGATTGGCTTAACTCTGGGCCTTACAAACGCCCATGCGTGCCCGCTGAGTCGGTGCTCGTTCAAGCCAGAGAGAGACACCAATGGCCGGTAAGAAAGAGAAAAAGGGTGACGCCCCTCCTGAAGGCGCTGAAGGGGAGGAAGGCGCTGGTGGCAAGAAGAAACTTGCCGGCAAACAGCTGATCTTATTCATCGTTCTACCTGCTATTCTGCTTTTAGGTGGCGGTGGCGCTGCGGCCTATTTCCTTGTTTTCGCCAAGAAGCCTGCTGCCGTTGCGGATGCGAATGGTGAAAAGGGCAAGGACGAGGACAAGAAGAAAAAGGACGAAAAGAAAAAGGAAAAGGGCAAAGAAGGCAAAGAGGGCAAAGGCGATGACAAGAAAGAAGGCGGTATAAAACTGGCTGAGGGTCCAAATGGGGAAGGGTTCGTCACGCTCCCAGACCTGATCGTCAATATTGCCACCGCTGACTCGCGCCCTGCTTATTTGAAGCTTCGTCTGACGTTGCAAGCTAAGGATATGGAAACTGCAGCGACGATTGAGCCGCTTCTGCCCCGTATCCTTGATCAATATACAGGCTTCCTTCGTGAGCTTCGAATGGAAGATATTGCAGGTTCTGCCGGCTATTCCCGTTTGCAGCTTGAGCTTTTGAAGCGGGTCAATCTGGCGATTGCGCCGGCCCAAGTCGATGCCGTTCTCATCGAAGAAATGTTGGTTCAATAATGGCGGATGATCTTGATCAAGACGCAATGGCGGCTGCTTGGGAAGCAGAGGCTGCGGGCGATGCCCCAGGTGTCGGTGGCGATGATGCCTTTGCTGCCGAATGGGAGGCCATGGTAGGTGGTGAAACCGGAAAAACCATTTCTGCCTCTGCAATTGGTGCGGAACGGGTTCTGAACCAAGACGAAATCGACTCGCTCTTGGGCTTTGACCTCGGCGATGATGATAGCGATGAGAAAAACGGCATCCGCGGGATCATTAACTCCGCGCTTGTTTCCTACGAACGCTTGCCCATGTTGGAAATCGTCTTTGACCGCTTGGTGCGGTTGATGACGACCAGTCTGCGTAACTTCACGTCCGACAATGTTGAAGTCTCCCTCGACCACATCTCGTCAATCCGCTTTGGCGATTATCTGAACTCCATTCCACTACCAGCTATTTTGGCGGTTTTCCGGGCTGAGCAATTGGACAATTACGGCTTGATGACCGTTGATTCCAATTTGATTTACTCAATCGTGGACGTGTTGTTGGGTGGCCGCCGCGGCACGACAGCCATGCGGATCGAAGGCCGCCCTTATACGACGATTGAGCGCATGCTTGTGACGCGGATGATCGAAGTGATCTTGCAAGATATGCAGGCCGCATTTGAGCCCCTGAAGCAAGTGGACTTTTCGCTGGACCGGATTGAAACAAACCCGCGCTTTGCCGCCATCGCGCGGCCTGCCAACGCCGCCATCATGATCAAAATGCGGATTGATATGGAAGACCGGGGCGGTCGGGTCGAGCTTTTGCTTCCTTACGCAACTCTTGAACCAATCCGTAAAATGCTCATCCAGCAATTCATGGGTGAGAAATTTGGTCGGGATAATATCTGGGAAGGCCACTTGGCTACCGAACTTTGGTCGACGGACATGCAGGTTGAAGCTGTCCTTGACGAACTGCCGGTGCCACTCGGTCTATTGCTGAACTTAAAGGTCGGTGAAACCGTGTTTTTGAACCAACCCCCAGACGGCAGCGTGGAATTGCGTTGCGGGCAGATTGCCTTGACCAAAGGCCGCATGGGCAAGATGGGCCGTGCGATCGCTTTGTCTCTGGATGGACCACTAACAAACTCGGCAAGACGGGAACTGATGAACCAATGACCGACCTTTATATCCCGATTGCGCAGATCATTTTGGCGGTTGCGATGTTGGCTGTCGCGGTCTTGTGCATCCGTCTGGACCGCAAGATCACAGCCCTGCGTGAAGGCAAGGACGGGGTGGCTGCTGCTGCCACAGAACTCGCTTTGGCTGTCGGTCGGGCTGAAGCTTCTGTAGCGGCGTTGAAATCTGTTTCAGAGGCCGCTGGAGAAGACCTTCAGCGCAATATTGAGGAGGCCCGCGCAGCGGCTGAGGCCTTGAAGTTTCTCGTTACAACCGCACGTGCAGTCGAGTTGAAGCCAGCGCCAGCGCCTGAACCTGTACCAACTCGGCAAAAGCGCGACCTGCGTTGGGATGAAGAAGAAGTTGAAGAAGATTTCCGGCTGGCGCGGCGCGGTCGCCCGTTGGCCGAAACCTGGGGTGGATTGAGATGAGTTTTAAGCTTCGGCCTTTAACGGCTCTGGCTGTTGGTTTGGGCGTGGTCGGCTTGGCACAAGTCGGCCGCGTTGCTTTTGACGCGACCAATGCAATGGCCGCAGGCGAAGCCCCGAAAAAAGAAGCTGCCGCTCCTGCTGATGCTGGGGCACCAACTGCCGGGGCTGCCGCACCTAAAGCCGGTCCGCCGATGTGCTTGCCTGTCGATTTGGCCAAAGAAGCGGGCATTAGCGCAGCTGAATTCCGGCTGTTGCAAACCTTGCAAGAGCGTCGTCAAACCTTGGACACGCGCGAGCGCGATATTGTCACGCGGGAAAACCTGCTCGCCACGACGGACGCGAAGATTCAAGAGCGGATGAGTGCGCTAAAGGCTGTAGAAGGCAATCTTCAGAAACTCTTAGGCCAAGTTGATGATTTGGAATCTCAGCGGATTACCTCGCTCGTCCGGGTCTATGAGAAGATGAAGCCCAAGGATGCGGCCGTGGTCTGGGAAGGTTTGGACACCGAAGTCTTGTTGAAAATCGCGCAGAAAATGAAGGAGCAGCCGCTCTCGCTTATTCTGGCAAAAATGTCGCCAGAGCGTGCACGCGAAGTCACCCGTCGTTTGGCTGAAATTGATGCGCCAACCTTGCCAGTTATGGCAGGTAGCCCCCCTGTCTCACCCCAAAACGTAGCAGCACCCGCAGCAGCACCTGCAACCCCACCAGCATCTAAAGCCCCGCCTGCTAAAGCGCCTGGCCAGCAAGCCGCTCTAAACAACCAAGCCAAAGGTGGTCCTGCTCCAAAAGGTTCGGCTGCGGCTAATGCTGCATTGGATGCCAAAGGGACAGGCCCAGCCGGTGCCGGGCCTACAGCGCCGCGTGCGCCGACGCCAAAAGCGCCGAACAACCCTTCAACACCGCAGCCAGCTGCAAAAGCGGCATCAGGTCAAGCCCCGGCAGACCCCGCCCAACGGCCAAAAGCTTAAGTTAACCGCAATTCTGCCTCTTTCAGTCGGTCTGCACTGGTAAGGGGAGCTTAACCGGATTCAGGCATAAGCAGATTTCTCCAGAAACTGGGCCAGACGTGGTCCGGCAGTGAGAACAAGAGATCTGACTTAGAGACCAGATGGCTAAATTGCGCCGGTTACTTGCTTATGTTGTCTGTGTGGCACTTGCGTCGCCACCGATGGCGTATGGCCAAAATGCTGCCCCTGCGGCCGGTGCTGCACCTTCGGCCCAACAAGGCCTCAAAGGGGTCACGCTTTCTGCTAGCCAAGATGCAACCTATGCACGCCTCTTAATCGCTTGGCCTGCGGGGACCAATCTTGCCGCCACGGCTGTTGCAACACCCAATAATGGCCTCGCGTTGATCCGTCTGCCGCGCGCCATTGAAGCTGATCCGACAAATTTTGCCAAAGGCGCGCCAGATTTTGTGGCCTCAGCCGCATTGAGTACTGACAAGCGCACCATTCGCGTCGCCCTGTTACAGCCAACCCGTGTGGTGACAAGCCGTGTTGGCAATGTTCAGGCTTTTGACTTCGTGATGTCGAATGCAGAAGCACCGCCTCCCTATGAGGGTGAGGCCAAAGCCTTAGCGGCAGCGACTCCGGCGGGCAAAGCGGGCGAAGGCCCAGCCGATGATGAGTCTGGCGCACCCAAGAAAATGATTAATGGGACTGCGCCGGTCGGGGCACCCAAAGTTCAAGTAGATGTGTTTGAGGCCAAGGAATTCACGCGCCTGCGTCTGTCGCGCGTTGGTAATCAGTTTCCGTTGCCTGCCCATGGCTATGCCCGCCGGGGCGACCGCTTAGCGATAGCGATACCAGGCAAATTTGCCTTTGATACCGCCGCAATCCGCAATCGACCTCCTGCGCGGGTCGAGGATGCCGCGCGCTATAATTCCGATACAGATTCATCCTTCTTGCTGGATGTCGCGCCCAATAGTGTTGTACGTCACAGCCGGGACGGTAATGCAATCCTAATCGACATTATGCCAGAAGGGGCAAACCCCGATACGATTCAGGCATTGCAAGACGAAGCTAGCGGCAAGATTGGCTCGCCCGCCCCAAAGTCGGTTGCTGGCAAGCAAGCTTCCAAAGAAGGTGCTAAAGCAGGTGAGGCGAAGGGAGCAGCGCCAAACCCAGATGCCATGAGCGAAGAAGCGAAAGCCAGCGAGCTTGATGCTGAAGCCTTACTCGCTCAGCGGCCAGATCCTGCGCCCACCGGCCGTGTCCGCATGAGCAGCGCCATGGTCGGTAAGGAGATGCAGCTGGAGTTTGACTTTGAAACCCCAGCCCCAGCCGCCGTGTACCGCCGGGGTGATTCAATTTACGTGCTGTTTGCGACCGCAGCAGATGTGGATGTGGGCCGCGTGCCGAGTGGCAGATTTCTCAGCCGAATTGAGAAAGTTCGCGGGGACGGGGTTTCAGGTGTTCGCATCATCGCGCCGCCTGAGGTTCAGGCGACCCCGACACCGATCGGTTCAAAGTGGAAAGTTGTTCTATCGCCAGAAAAGCAAGTAACAGGGCGTTCGATTGGTTTGGTGCGCGAACAAGCTTTGGACGGCACCTCCCGGGTAAAGGCCTTAGTGCCCGATGGTGCAGCAACTGGCATGATCACAGATCCTGCGGTGGGCGACACCCTTTTGGTCGGGCTGGCCTTAGGCCCAATCAGCAATTTGGGCGCGCAAAGATCTTATTTGGAAGCCGTTTTGCCAGAAACTTTTCACGGCTTAGTGGTTGTACCAAGGACTGATGATTTCGAATTGCGGCGCGATGTCGACGGATTTGTCTTGGTCCGCCCGCAGGGCATGGCCTTGTCAGGCTTGGCAGCCGCTGATGCGATGAGTGAAGGTCCAGCCACGGCGCCGGGCTTCATCGACTTTAAGACTTGGCAATTGGGGCCAAAAGCAGATTTCACCAATAACCTCAATAAATTGCGGCGCAAAGCCGCACTTGAGTTGGGCGACAGCAACAATAAGATCAGCTCCCGAGTCGATCTGGCTAGGTTCCTTATTGTGTGGGATCTGGGGGCGGAAGCCTCTGGCGTTATTCGGCAATTACGCTCTGACGTTCCAGCCCTAGAGCGCTCTCCCGAGTTGTTGGCCCTTGAAGGTATCGCCACCCTGATGGGCGGGCATGGGAAAGGCGCGCTGGATTTGTTGAGCGAGCCTGAAGTCGCCGAAGATCCTGCCGCGCAGTTGTGGGCCGGCTTGGCTGCGCAGATGAGCGGCAATGCCAGCGAATCCCGCGTCCGCTTTGAACGTGGCAAGACCGCGCTGCAGAATTTTGAACCTGAATATCGTGCCCGGTTTAACATTGCCAATGGAAATGCCGCCTTAGAATTGGGTGATGGCGCGTTAGCCTCCATGACCTCCAATAGCGCACAGCGCGAAGCCCAAAACCCACTGACGCAATTGCAAGCAGCGCTCCTGGCTGCGCGTGCCATGGGGGCCACTGGCCGCGTCAACGAGGCGCTGGTTGCCTTGACCAAGCTTGCGACCGCACCTGATCGCGAGATTGCCGCGCGGGCGGCCTATGAAAAGGCGAACCTTGGAGAATCGAGCGGCAAAATTTCGCCGATTGAAGCGATCAAGGCGCTGGATGCCCTACGCTACACGTGGCGCGGTGACGACTTGGAATTCGACATTCTGCGTCGTTTGGGCGGCCTGTATATCCAAGCTGGCGATATTCGCTCCGGCCTGACGACAATGGCCAGCGCTTCGACTCTGCGTCCTGATCTGCCAGCTGCCCGTCGACTTCGTGATGAATTGTTCAAACAGTTCAAATATTTGTTTCTCGAAGGCGGCGCGGATGGGATGGACCCAATCCAAGCCTTGGCGCTCTTCTATGACTTCCGAACTTTGGCTCCGATTGGGCCAGATGGGGACCGCATGGTGCGTGGCTTGGCAGAGCGCTTAGTCGCTCTGGATTTATTACCCCAAGCCACGCAATTGTTGCAGCACCAAGTTGATAAGCGCCTCGAAGGCTTCTCGAAAGCCCAGGTTGCGACCGATCTTGCCGCACTTTACTTGATGGACCGCCGTCCAGAAGAGGCCTTGCGTGCGATCTGGAATAGCCGCGTATCGCTCTTGCCAGAACCCTTGAATGAACAGCGTCGTTTGATCGAAGCGGCAAGCTTGGCTGATCTTGGTCGTAAAGATCACGCGCTGGAAACCATTGAGTTTGACGACTCCCCCGATGCGGCGCGGGTACGGACTGAGATTTATATGCGGGCAGGCGACTGGCCGAATGCGGCAGCCAATGCGCGGGCATCTCTGCCGCCAGCACGGGCAACTTTGACTCCTGAAGATGCAGGCGAAGTTCTGCGGGTTGCGGTTGCTCAATCTATGGCACGGGAAGATGGCTTTAACCGCGGCCTTGTTCGCACCCATGGCCAAGCGATGAGCAAGAGCGCTTATGCCGAAGCCTTCAAAGTGGTAACGGACAGTGCCATTCCGTCGAGTGCCTCCTTACAATCGGCTGTGAAAATCGCCACCGGCGGCTCCCCGTATGACGGTCTGATGCGTCGCTTGCGGGATCGCTTAAACCGTATCGAGACCCCGACAGGAGCCGAAACCACCCAAGCCGCGCGGGCTATTGGCCCAACGGATGGCAATCCTAACGGACGTCTGACGGCTGCTATGCTTTCGATCTTGCCTAAGGCGCTCCAGCCTGAGGGAACCCAAAAGGAAGCGGCACCCCTGTTGCCAGACGTGCGTCCAAGCTTGCCGCCACAACGTTCTCCTGCTGTCGCCTCTAGCCCACAGCGTGCTCCAGCGCGGTCAGCGAGCACGGCACCGAAGACAGCACAAAATCAACCAGCCCCTAAACGGCCTGCGGCACGTGCAGGTGTGGATGCGCCGCGTGATCCCCCGCCGGCGCCAGTGGTCAGTCGCTAACCGGGTGGAACGGCCCTAAAGCTCTGCACGAGGCTTTCAGCAACCAAGCGCCAGCCATCGACGAGCACAAAGAAAATCAGCTTAAACGGCAGCGAGACCACAACCGGTGGCAGCATCATCATACCCATTGCCATCAAGAGCGACGCAACCACAAGGTCGATCACCAGAAACGGCACGAACAACAAGAAGCCGATTTCAAAGGCGCGCCGCAATTCTGAAATCATGAAAGCAGGGGTAACCACGCGCATCGGCAGCGCTTGGGCATTTTGTGGCGTCGGGATGCGGGCCAGGCGGATAAACAGCTCCAAGTCCTTTTCCCGCGTTTGGACCAGCATGAATTGCTTCAGTGGCTCTGTGGTGCGCGGCCAAGCTTGCTCCATCGTCAATTCCTGTTTGGTCAAAGGGGCGATGCCCTCATTCCAGGAACGCTCGAAGGTCGGCTGCATGATAAAGGCGGTAAGAAACAAAGCCAGAGAAACCATCACCGCATTGGGTGGTGCTTGCTGAAGGCCAATCGCCGTCCGTAAAAGGGACAAGACCACAACAATCCGCACAAAACTGGTGGTCATGATCACAACAGAGGGCGCTAGAGACAGGATGGTGATCAGCGCAACAGTCTGAACCACTCGTTCTGTCAGTCCAGTCCCACTACCCAAATCCAAATTGATCGATTGCGCCACTGCGGTGGCAACCCCCAACATAGAAGCCCCCATGGCACAGACAAAAATGATCAACCAGCGCTTGAGTAGGCGTTTGAGCTCGGCCCGTGATTGGCCTTTGGCTTGGGCGGCTTTGTTTGAGGCTTTTGAGGTCATGAAGGGGTGCCTGTAGCTGAGGAGACAGCGAGCGAAGGGGGCTTTGAAGCTAACGGGTCGATAGTTTTGGAGCTGAGCGTGCTCGCCCCGGTGGGGGAGACCAAGACCAAAAGCTCTTGATCATCGCACTGAATGAGAATGGCACGAGTCCGTCCGGCATCCAGCCATAGCTGCTCCACCAATTTCAGTCGGCCTTTGGCGAGGCCGGGCATTTGGCCCTGCATCAGGCCATAACGGCGGGCCAGCCAAGCGGCACCGAGCAAGAGGCCAAGCGTTACGGCCAAAGCAGCGGTCGCCCGAATGAGGTCAAAAAAGTCCATTGGTCAGCCCTCTATCCTAGATGCCATCCCACCCAGATCGCGCGTGCTTCTGCACGCCTGTTCTCGCGTCGCCCGCTCCGGTTAATCAAAAGTTAACAAAAGGCCTTCAGGGATATTAATCAGTGCTTAACCACGATCACTTCATCATTACAGATGCGAAGAATCGCAAGGATCATGTCATGGGCATCACCGACACGCCATTTTTTAACGTTCTGCGCGAACGTATGGGCTTTCTGAACGAGCGTCAGAAGCTCTTGGCAGAAAATGTCGCTAATGCGTCCACACCCAAATATGTGCCGCGCGACCTCGATAACCGTGCCTTTGCTGATGCAATCGCGCGGCAAATGCCGCAAGCACGTAGCGGCCTTGCAGGGGCGGCACCTTTGTCGCCAGTCAAAATGGCGGCGACACGGTCCGGGCACTTGGATGGTGGCGCGCCCGCAGCAGGCTCTGGCCGCGCGATTAAGACGCCAGACAGCGAAGTGACGCTGGATGGCAATGCGGTCGTCTTAGAAGAACAAATGATCAAAGTGGCCGATACGCGCATGAATTATGACGCGGCTTTAGGCCTCTATCAAAAAGGTTTGCAATTGATGCGCTTGGCATCGCGCAAGCCGCAATAGGAAGATAAGCCATGTCAGATATGAATGCTGCGCTCAATGTTGCTGCTTCCGGCCTTCGCGCTCAAACCGCGCGGATGAAGGTGATTGCGGAAAACATCGCCAACGCCAATTCCACCGCACCCAATCCCGGTGCCGACCCCTATCAGCGCAAAGTCAGTGTATTTGGCCAAGTTCTGAACCGCGAGAATGGTACAACAGAAGTCAAAATGACCAAGGTCCAGAAGGACACGTCGGATTTCCGCTTGCGCTATGACCCGACCCACCCCGGGGCGAATCCCGAGGGCTATGTGAAGTTGCCAAACGTCAACACGTTGATTGAAAGCCTCGATATGCGCGAGGCCCAGCGTGCCTATGAAGCTAACCTAAATGTCGTTGAAAGCGCGCGGGCCATGATGTCTCGCACGCTCGATTTGCTGCGCCGCTAAAAGCGCCTTTTCAGGAGAAACCTGAGTTATGAATTCAGCCGCCCTTCTTGCCGCCAAAGCCTATGGTGCCGCCGCCGGTGGCGCTGCCCCCAGCACGGGGCCAGTGATTGCCGATACCAACTTCAATTTCTCGTCCATGTTGGCACAACAAGTTTCGTCCACGGTCGAGGCCACAAAGGCTGCAGAAACCCAAGCGGCTCAAGCGGTCACTGGCAAGGCTGAAATGATCGACGTCGTCACGGCCGTGGCCGCTGCCGAAGTGCAAATGGAAACCATGTTGGCCTTCCGCGATCAGGCGATCCAAGCCTATCAGGAAATCATGCGGATGCCGATTTAAGATTCAGGCGCAACTTTGATCCTTTGGATCAAAACGCACATTGATTTAAGATTCACGCGCAACTTTGATCCTATGGATTAAAACGCGCTTTTGTACTTCGCTGCCCAGCCGAACTTGTATCTGAACGCAATCTGGCTCAGATCAGGCCTATGAGCAGAAGTTTGATCTATGGCGATATTCCAGCCGGCTTAGTCGAAGTGCCGCACGACGGGGTGCAGGTTTCCCCGTTGCACCCCGGCGCTGTTACCTTGGATGCCTTGAAAGAGGGCTCCTATGCGGGCCTCGTCATGCGGGCACCTTCTAATACGATTGAGCGCCGCCATGAGATCGCGCTTGCCCTGCGCGCCCTGGCCCCCGGCGCACCTTTGACGATTTTGGCTCCAAAGGACAAAGGCGGCACACGTCTGGCCAAAGACTTGACGGGCTTTGGGGTCATGGTCTCGGACCAACCCAAACGGCATCACCGCATTTGCCAAGGCACCCGCCCGGAGACATTGAGGGGACTGGATGCGGCACTAGCCGAAGGCGCATTGCGTCTGCTCCCAGACTTAGGCTTTTGGGGACAGCCGGGGCTGTTTAGTTGGGACCGTGTGGATGCGGGCTCTAAGGCTTTGATGGAAGTTCTGCCAGCCTTGTCCGGCAAGGTGGCGGATTTCGGGTGCGGGGCAGGGGTGTTCTCGCAACTGGTTTTACAGGGCCAAAAAGTCACTGCGGTCACTGGATTTGAGCTGGATCGCAGGGCGATAGCTGCCGCTCATAAGAGCATTCAGGACCCAAGATTTTCGAGCGTCTGGGTCGATTTGGTGGCCACAGGCGCACTGGGGCAAACCTTCGACGCCATTGTCATGAACCCACCCTTTCACCGCGCGGGGATTGAGGATCAGGCGCTCGGTACGGCCATGATTCACCGCGCGGCAGAGGCTTTGCGCCCTGGTGGCTCCCTCTGGCTGACCGCCAACCGCCATTTGCCCTATGAAGCGACCTTGAAGGCCCGCTTTGCCAGCTTCACGCTGAAATCTGAGGCGCAAGGCTTTAAAGTCTATCAGGCGATCCGATGAGCCGACCGGTTCCAACTGCCCGTCTCGATCGCCTTTTGGCAAACATGGGCTATGGGTCGAGGCGTGACATTGGCCTGATGACGAAAGCGGGCTGGATTAGCCTCGACGGTGAGATCGTACGCGATGAGGCCGCGCGCGTCAGTCTTGAAGCTGATTTGCCGGCCCGTATGCTTATCCGAGGGAAAAAGCTCGACCCCTTACCCGGCATGGTCATCATGGTGCATAAGCCCTTGGGCGTAACCTGTTCGCGCAAAGAGGCGGGCACACTCATCTATGATTTGCTACCGGACCGGTGGCGGGCACGAGAGCCGGCCTTATCGACGGTCGGGCGGCTGGATAAAGAGACCTCTGGCCTCATCTTGATGACCGATGATGGCGACCTCTTGCACAAAATCATCTCGCCAAAGCACCATGTGCCTAAGCGCTATGTGGTTACGCTCGATCGGCCGCTCAACGGCACTGAAGTAGCCGCTTTTGCCGCTGGTGGCCTTATGCTGGATGGTGAGGCCAAGCCCTTGTTGCCTGCAGAGTTAGAAGTAACCGGTGAGCGGTCGGCTATTTTGACGCTGCATGAGGGCCGTTATCATCAGGTTAGGCGCATGTTCGCGGCGATCGGCAATCATGTCACCGCACTTCATCGCGATCAGATTGGGGCCTTAGGCCTTCCCGAGGACCTAGATGCCGGCAGTTTGCGCGTGATGACCGAGGACGATGTTGCAAAAGTATTTGCCGCCAAGCTTTAGGCTCTCCGGCATGTGGTCGGCTTTGTGGGTGTAGCGCTGTCCGTCCGGAACCAAGCCCGGATTGTGGTCCCTGGACGCGGCCCTTCCTGGTAATTCTGACCCATCCAGTTGTTGAAGGCGGCTTGGGGCTCCAGAATAGCCAGCGGGTCAGTCACGCTAAACTGGGCCGACCACAAGTCTGAATTATAGCCAGCCGTGGTTTCAATGAGGATCATGTCTGGAAGGCTACACATCAAATCCTGTGTGATCTTCGTCCGAACATCCTGCAGCATCGCTTGCCCATTCACGCTCTTGTCGGCGTGCAATTGGGGCAGCATCCACAAAGAGAAATAGCGAGAATAGAGGGCCTTTCCTTGCTCGAACGGACGATAAAAGGCATTGCCTGGGTCCGACGATAAGACTGCAACTGTGCTGTCGCGGGGACTCTTTTCCAACATCTGCTCAACAATTCGAGTTGGGCTGCCCTCTGGCAACGGAGCGTTTTCTTGCACAAATGTCCAAGTTTTGAGCCCTGGGATGACCACATTGCCCAAGATCAAAGTACCGGCCACCAATCGGCTAAAGCGAATACCGCTCTCGGGCTGCGCGCTTGGCTTGTGCAGGGCAAGGGCTAAGGCTGCGAGGATAATGACAGCCTTGATAGGCATATAATGATAGCCCCAACCTTTTGCTTGAATGCAGACGTTGAAAGCACACACTAAAGCGACCCAACATAAACCTAAGGCGATCGGTTCAAATGGGCCTGCCCTTCGGTTCAAGAGGACCAAGATAAATGGGATGAATGCAATGCTGCTAAGCCCAATAATCTTTGAAATCGCGACGAGCATGGGTTGGTCGCCAAAATCCCGGAGGCCTTGGTAGCTTGCTGCTGTTAAGGGGACGATTTCGGTCAAATAATGCGGAACAAGCGCTAAGACGGATACGGTATAGACCACTGCGCTGAAAGCGAGGGTGAGAACTTCAGGCCGAAAGGGACGCCAAGCCTTGCGCTGCTTCCAGATCAGCCACAGTTCCAATGTAATTGGAACCAAGATAAAATAGTGTTTGAGCGCAAATCCATAGGCCGCAATCAACCCAACCAGAATGGCAAGAACAAGCCCAATTCTTTGCCCCTTAAGGCGCGCGGCAAAGATAGCAACCCAAATCGCACAGGCTAAGGAAAAGGCCTGTTCGCGTTGACCGGCCTCATCCAAGGGCACAATGCCTATTGCCAGAATAAGGCCAGCACAAAAAATCGTCCGGCCATGCGGGGTCCAAGTCTGTGGCAAAAGGCTCCAAATACACGGCAGTGCGATGGCGAGCCCCAAAAGATTGAAGAAGGAGGCAATCGCGAACGAGGATTGCTGGGTGATCTCTGCCAACCAGACACTGGGGACTGCCGCCCAAAACCAGAGCGGTGGATTAAGGTCGATCACATCGCGATAAAGCTCTCCCCCATGAAGAACTTCTTTAGCTATGTGGTGCTGCCATGCCACATCCCAAGTTGGGGGAAATTGGAGGGTTAGGATCAGGCTGAAAATCCACAGGCAGGCGAGGCTTACAATCTGTGTCAGTCTCGAATTCTGCACGCTCAGCGACGTCATGCCAGCCCATCTCCCAAGGACACGTCCCGTAAATCTTGAGGACCCCCTATGGATATTAGCAAAATCTGCCTTATAAATGGTGAAGTCGTTGGTTGCGCGCTCTGTGCGCTATGCGAACACTACTCGCCACCTCGGTCGTAACCCTTTAGGCTAACGCCTATCTAGGCTCGACATAGATCAAGCAGGTGATGGGAGAGACGAACATGCGGATCGGGAAATACGCCATATTGGGAGCAGTTTGCTTAATGAGTGCTCAGGCATTCGCCCAAGCGCCAGCCATGCCACCTGCACCGCAGCCTCGTCTGGATTGGCAAAAATCTGGCTATAATGTTGGCTTTCCGGCTGCTGAGGACAAGCGTGTTACACGCGATAATGCGCTCGCCTATCCCTACACAGGGTGGAGCTATCAACATGTACGAGAGCTCTTCCCGACCCGCGGCGTGGCGCGCGGTGGACCGGTTAGCCCCTTGCCTAGCCAGCCAATGTCACTCGATGGGCTGACCTTTACCGCCCCGGACGGCAAGACAATCAGCTGGGCGCAATTTGAAGCCGAAACCCACACTGATGCCATGTTGGTGATACATAAAGGCAAAGTCGTTTATGAGCGCTACGCCAACGGCATGACGCCCGAAAGCCAGCATTTATTGTTCTCAGTCACCAAGTCGTTTGTCGGTCTCATGGCTGAACTCTTGATCCATGATGGCAAGCTAGACGAAACCGCCAAAGTCATTACCTACGTGCCCGAACTTGCTGGCTCTGCTTGGGAAACAGCGACCGTGCGCGACCTTATGGATATGCGCGACGGGGTCAGCTTTGACGAAAATTACGCCAATCCAAATGCGGAAATCCACCGCTATGCCCTGGCTTGGGGCTGGGGCCCCGCAAATATCCCGGCACCAAAAGGTGTTTATGAGGCACTGCCAACGCTGAAGACCCGCTTTGCAGATTCCGGTGGCCCATTCCGCTATCGTTCTGCAGCAACCGACGCGTTGGGCTGGGTGATCGCGCGGGCCAGCGGGCAAAGCCTATCAAGCCTCGTTTCTGAACGGGTTTGGAAGCGACTGGGCGTTGAGCATGACGCAACTTGGGCGATTGACCCAGCCGGGCAGGAAATCGCTGCGGCTGGCCTCAATGTCACAGCGCGTGACCTTGCCCGCTTGGGCGAGATGTTGCGCCAAGATGGCAGTTTTAATGGCCAACAGATTATTCCCGCCGCTGTGGTGAAGAAAGTTAAGGCGGGCAGCGATAATGGCGCATTTCGGGCCTCAAATCCCATCCCCGCACGCCTCAACTGGTCCTATCGCAGCCAGTTCTGGATCAGCCATGATGCCAATCAAAGCTTCAATCTGTTCGGCGTGGCGGGACAACGTGTCTATATCGACCCTACAAACCAGATCGTCATCGTCCGCTTTGGAAGCCACCCCGTGCTGTCGAACTTGTTCACCGCCGCGATCCATGACGCAGCATTTGGGGCATTGACAGCGAAGCTTACGGCGCGGTGAGGGCAGCGCGCATTTAATGCCCTTCTCCCACTGGGGTCGACCTATAGGTCGACGGGTTGGGGCGCTCCCCTCTCCCAGAGGGGAGTGCGAATAGACAAAAACTTATCCCACCCCATCCGCCATCCCCGTAACCTAATCCCATCTCCGGCAAGAAGGCGTTGTTGCTGCAGCGGCGACACCGGTTGGGGATGGGTAAGCGGGGTTAATCGGGGCAGACGTGGCTGCCTCGTGTTTTCATAAGGATTAGCTGTCCTTATGCCCGGTGTGTTCAAGACCGACTGCCGTGTGAAGCCGGAGGTCAAGTCTTTCAATAGGCTTGGTCCAACCTCGCGGGTAGCCTTAAGTGTGTTTTGGCCTTTACGTACTAGGCGGGGGAAATGTCACCACCGAGGAGGGCTCATGATCTTCCCTTGGGCACACAGACTTATTTCAGCCGGGGCGCATGGTTTGCGTCGTAATCCGGGCCAGTCCGTTAATCTGGCCCACCTCATTTGGCGCACACCACGCGCCCCGGCCCCTCTGCCTATGGGAGAGGGATCGGGGTGAGGGCTTACACTCACCCAATTTGAATGCTGGTCTCAGAGCTTTTCATCTTGTGTGAGCTACTACAACACTGCGCAAAGTCCCCCTCACCCCCGTCCGTCGACCAATTGGTCGACCCCCCATTGGGGGCGAGGAGAGGGCCCGTGACGACACAGATGTCGCGCTAATCCTAGATGATCCATCCTGGTGAAACAGGGTTTCCCCTAAAATGGGGCCAAGGGAAAAGGAAGCGGTCTACAAAACGTCAGCGCATCCGTTTCGGGTACCTAGCTTACGCTTGACGAAGTAATAGGGCAGACCCACGTAGTGAGGCCTAACTTTAGCTAATTTTTGGTCCACCCATGACATTTATTTCCGCCTTTCTCGCCATTATTGGTTTGGCCTTTATCGACAGCCTCAATCCCTTCTCTATCGCGGCTTGTGCGGTTGTCATTGCTGGACAGCAAAGTCTGGCGCGCGGTTTCATCTTCATTACGGCAACCTTTTTGGTCTATTTCCTAGGCGGGGTCGCGCTGGTAAGCGGTTGGGTTGAGGCTGCAGCGGCCATGCGACCCTGGATCAAGCCTTGGATGGCGATCGCGTTTTGGCTTGCGCTTGCACTAGGTTCTTTCATTGGCGCGGTCATTTTGTGGCGGCGACCTGCAGCAGTTGCGGACAAAGAACCAAAACAGCCAAACTCTGCCGCTTTGGTTGGTGTGTTTCTCTTTGCCTTGAGCTCGACCCTATCAGATCTGCCGACAGCGTTGCCCTATTTTGGCGCGATTCCAATCATGGTTTCCACGGAGGCCAATTTTCTGGGTCTCTTGGCTTGGTTGGCGCTTTATAGCCTGATCTATGTTAGCCCTTTGATTGTGTTGCTCTGCTTCCGTAAAATGGCGCACAAACAGTTTGAGCCCCTCGTTGGGAGCATCAACCGCTCTATGGACTGGGCGATCCGCCGCCTGACCCCGGCCTTACTGGTCCCCTTGGGGGTCTGGGCAGGCTATGAGGCGTTGCGGCTTCTTCTGACAGTTTAGGGCTGCTCGGCCTACTAGCCCCGTGATGGATCAAAATAGGGCTTGTCGCCGGCAATGGTCACACGCTCCATAATTCGTACAGCTGGGAAGTAATCTGACGCCGCATAATGTTGGCAAGCGCGATTGTCCCAAAAGGCAAGCGAGCCCGGTGCCCAGCGGAAGCGGCAAACACGCTCTGGTACGGCGGCGAGGCTATACAAATGGTCTAACAGCCAATCGCTCTCCTTCTTGGACAGGCCAAGAATTCGAGAGGTGAAGCCTGTGTTGACGTAAATTCCGCGTCTGCCCGTCTCAGGATGTGTGCGCACAACGGGATGGGTTTGGACGGGGAATTTTTCGTGAAGCTTCTCAATGTCTTGGTTTAGCCTTTTGGCGAAAACCCGCGCGATATCATGCTCAGCTTCCAAGGTGCAGACGAATGCCTGCATCGCGGGACTAAGCGCGTCATAGGCCGCATACATGTCCGAGAATAACGTGTCGCCGCCAACTTCAGGCAATTCGATGGCACGCAAGATGGAGCCCAGCGAAGGCTCTGCCCGCCAGGTGACATCGGAGTGCCAATTATTCTCGACCCCGCGCGAGTTCGGGCCATGGGCAATACGCAGGACTTCTGGGTCTGGCTGATCGCGAGGCGTTGCGGGGTGAATTTCAAGGGGACCAAACCGGCGCGCAAACGCCAAATGCTGGGCGCGGTCAATGTTTTGGTCGCGAAAGAACACGACTTTATGGGCCAAAAGCGCCGCACGAATGTCGCCAATCATGGCGTCATCCAAGTCTTTGCTCAGATCAATACCCAGCAATTCAGCGCCAATCGTAGGCGTCAAAGGGCGAACTTCAAAGCGAGTAAACTGGCTGGCTGGCACATGGACGGTCATGATGTCGTCTCTCCTAGATCATTATTTGAGAGAGATCGTATCCTGCATTTGGCTTTCGGCAAGCCTCACCAAAGTTAGACTTAGTCAGGAACAGATTCGCTGGCTTCCAGCACATCTTCAAATGTCCGCAAGCCAGGCTTTGGTGCGCAGACCAAGACCGCCATATTGCCGGGCAAATGCAGATTGTCGAGCATCTTTTCGTGAGCCAGCGGGATATCGGCCCACTCAAACACTTCCGACATGCACGGATCAATGCGGCGCTCAATCACCAATTGGTTCGCCGCGCTCGCCTGTTGCAAATTGGCAAAGTGGCTGCCTTGCACGCGCTTTTGCCGCATCCACAAGAAGCGGGCGTCCATGGTCAAGTTAAAGCCCGTGGTACCGGCACAGATCACGACCATGCCCCCGCGCTTGGTGACAAAGACGGAGACCGGGAAGGTGCTTTCGCCTGGATGCTCAAACACGATATCGACATCGCGCTTGTCGGTGACGTTCCAGATGGCTTTGCCGAACTTGCGGCATTCCTTCATATAATCGTTGAATTCTGGGCCGTTGACGAGGGGCAACTGCCCCCAGCAATTGAAGTCCTTGCGGTTGAGGACGGACTTCGCCCCCATCGACAGTACATAGTCGCGCTTGCTTTCGTCTGAGATCACGCCAATCGCATTGGCACCTGACACGGCGCACAATTGGGTCGCGAATACGCCGAGGCCACCCGATGCACCCCAAACCAGAACATTCTGACCGGGCTTAAGCACATGGGGGCGGTGGCCAAACAACATGCGGTAAGCCGTCGCCAGGGTGAGGGTGTAGCAAGCGCTTTCCTCCCATGTCAGGTGCTTGGGCCGTGTCATCAACTGGCGGGACTGAACCCGTGCGAACTGGGCGAAGGCCCCGTCCGGTGTCTCATAGCCCCAGATGCGCTGGCTGTTTGAGAACATGGGGTCGCCGCCATTGCACTCTTCATCGTCACCATCGTCTTGGTTGCAATGGACCACAACTTCATCGCCGGGCTTCCAGCGCTTGACGTTCTTGCCCACAGCCCAAACGATCCCAGCGGCGTCAGAGCCGACAACTGCATAATCTTGGTCAAATCCATCCAGAACGCTGACAGGTTCACCCAGCCCCGCCCAAACGCCGTTATAATTGACGCCAGCAGCCATCACCAACAGGAGGACTTCATCATTATCAATCTCAGGCGTCGGCAAAATTTCAAGCTGCATCGCCTTTAGAGGGCGGCCATGACGCTCTTTCCGGATCGCCCAGCCCCACATGGTTTTAGGCACATGATAAGCAGGGGGAATTTTGCCGACAGGATAGAGATCGAGCAAGGGCTCACCCGAAATTGGTGGTGCCGCTACATCTGTTGTCGTCATCCCGAACTCTCCCGCTGAACATGCTTGGCGCGATGGTTTTTCGCATTTTGTGGAAATTGGTTTCTCGATAGTCTGATTTAGAGGCAGAAACATGCGCTTCAAGCCCCGATCAGACCTAGTCTGAGCCAAACTCTTCTGCTGCGCTGCAGCATAATTTGTCAAGCTGTTTTTAGCCCCGCTAGAAGAACCATTCTAACTAGCGGACAAAAAGATCGATGCTAACCTGTCGTATATTTGAGCAGAAGTTGGAGTTAAGGGTGAGTTCGTTTCAAGCAAAAATTGGCCCACCGCGCATTCTTTTGGGTATTCTGGCGATCGGTTATGCGGCCATAAACATCACTATTGCCATGACTGTCAGAGGTGAGTTTGTGCCTTGGCGACATGTGGATGAATTGCTGGCCTTGGCCTTTGGCGTGATGAATCTCTTGCAAGAGGTATTCTTGTCCTATTTCCGCAACCGCTTTGTCCTTGTCGAGATGAATGAGCAAGGCCTGTTTGACCGCCGGATTATGTATGAGCGACTGGCTTGGGAGCATATTGAGTGGATTGAACCCCATCCAGGTGGGGTGGCAGACC
>NZ_JBIIYV010000073.1:0-12067 GCF_044346625.1 Aquidulcibacter sp.
TACGATTGGCGCGGAGCTTTCGCTCACCTTCAATACAATCCTGTTTGGCATTTGGGGGGCAGGGGCTTTGTCCTATTACGGGATTGCGGTCGCCCATTTGGGGGACCGCACACCCAGAGCGGAGCTGGCTGCTGCCAGCTCTGGTCTCCTGTTTGTTTGGGCAGCGGGAACCATCATTGGCCCAGCTATCGGCGGCCTCTTGGTTGAGGTAACGGGCAGCGCGCTCTCCATCTTCTGGCAAGCCGGCGTGGTATCGGCCATCATGGTGCCGTGGGTCTTGTGGCGCACAGCGCGGCGTCCTGCAGTCCCGCGCGAAGACAAAGTGGGATTTGGCCCGGTGCAAACGAACTCGGTCCTCGGGCAAATTTTGGCGATGGGGCGGAAGTCGTCTGACGGCGAGGAACCCCATACCAAACCATGAGTGCCTCCGCGCTGCCAACAGCCTTTCAGGCTTGGTTCACGGGACGTAACTGGGCCCCACGTGCTCATCAGCTTGATCTTTTGGCTGCCGATCAAACTCGGGAGCATAGCCTCCTGATCGCACCCACGGGGGCTGGGAAGACTTTAGCGGGCTTCTTGCCCAGCCTGATTGAACTGGCCGAGCTTGCCCAACAGCCGCGAGGTCTCCACACGCTCTATATTTCGCCACTCAAGGCCTTGGCGGTCGATGTCGAACGCAATCTGATGACCCCCATTGGCGAGATGGGACTGCCCGTACGGGTGGAAACGCGGACCGGTGACACACCAGCCACGAAACGACAGCGCCAGCGCTATGATCCCCCTGACCTCTTGCTGACGACACCTGAACAAGTCGCCCTATTTGTTGGCATGCCAGATGCGGCCAATCTGTTTCAGGGGCTCAAGCGGATTATCATTGACGAGGCCCATGCCCTTGCACCGACCAAGCGCGGAGATCTTCTGGCATTGGGGATGGCAGCTTTGCAGCGCTTTGCCCCGTCAGCGCGCCGTACGGGCCTTTCTGCTACGGTAGCTGACGAGGCGGGCTTATCTCAGTGGATTGCGCCACAGGCCGGTTCTGAGGCCCGCTTTGCCCGCATTGTGCGCGGGCCAAAGGGCGTGGCCCCCGATATCTCTATGCTCTTGTCTGAGGAGCGCATTCCTTGGGCTGGGCATACGGGACGTCATGCTATGCAAGAGGTCTATCAAGCGATTGAACAAACCCAGATGGCTTTGGTTTTTGTGAATACACGATTTCAAGCTGAACTGGCCTTCCAGGAACTCTGGAAGATCAACGAGGCCAATCTTCCAATCGCGCTGCATCATGGCTCACTCGATGTGTCGCAGCGCCGGAGAGTGGAAGAAGCCATGGCGCAGGGCCGTTTGCGCGCCATTGTTTGTACCTCAACTCTCGATCTTGGGATTGATTGGGGTAATGTCGATTTGGTGATTCAAATGGGGGCACCCAAAGGCTCTTCTCGCCTCATTCAGCGGATCGGTCGGTCCAATCACCGGCTCGATGAAGTCTCCAAGGCAGTTCTGGTACCAACCAATCGGTTTGAAATGCTAGAGTGCCAAGCCGCCCGGGATGCGGTCTTGGCGCAGCACCTTGATGGTCCTGTTCCCAGACGCGGCGCGATCGATATACTGGCGCAGCATATTATGGGATGTGCTGTGGGTGCCCCTTTTTGTCCCGATGAACTCTTCACAGAGGTCACCTCCGCAGGACCCTATCATCTGTTGCCGCGCGAACAATTTGATCGGGTCTTGGGCTTTGTAACCGATGGCGGCTATGCCTTGAAATCCTATGACCGATTTGCCCGATTGATCCGCGACGGGCAGGGCCGCCTCCTATGCCGCAATCGTGAGGCCGCGCGGGCTTGGCGCATGAATGTGGGCTCGATTGTGGCAGAGCCGGTTTTGAAAGTCCGCCAAGTCTCTCCAAACCGCTCTCGCCGACCTGGAACGCCAGCGGGGGGCAGTACATTTGTGGGCGGCCGTGTTGTCGGTGAGATTGAGGAATACTTTGTCGATGGCTTGTCGCCCCGCGATACCTTCTTGTTCGCGGGCGAAGTCTGGCGCTTTGAAGGGGTCTCGGGCACCGATTGTCTGGTCAGCAAAGCGCATGACCAATCGCCAAAAGTGCCGTCTTGGGCAGGCGGTAAATTCCCGCTCTCGACCTATCTAGCGGGCCGTGTGCGCACCATGATCGCCAACAGAAGCTATTGGCCGACCTTGCATCCGCAGTTGCAAGAATGGCTGCAGATGCAAAGTTACTTTTCGATTATCCCCCAAGAGAAGGAAATCTTGGTGGAAACATTTCCACGCGGCAATCGCTTCCATCTCGCGTGCTATCCGTTTGAGGGCCGTCTAGCCCATCAAACACTCGGCATGTTGTTGACCCGCCGACTTGAGCGGCTCGGCCTCGATCCTTTGGGTTTTGTTGCCAATGATTACGCCATATCGGTTTGGGGGCAGAAGGATATGGCCCGCGTAGATATGAACCAGTTGCTAGATCAAGATATGCTGGGTGATGATCTGGAGGAATGGCTGGAAGAAAGCGTCTTGATGAAGAGGACGTTTCGCACATGCGCAGTCATTGCCGGTCTGATAGAGCAAAACCAAATCGGTAAGACCAAGACCGGCCGGCAAGTTACCTTTTCGTCGGATTTGATTTTTGATGTGCTGCGCCGCCACCAGCCAGACCATATTTTGCTGGAGGCAGCGCGCTATGAAGCAGGTGAGGGACTTTTGGACATTAGGCGGTTGTCTGAATGTCTGACGCGCATTGCAGGCCAAGTCCGCCATCAAAAGCTCGACCGGATTTCACCCTTTGCGGTTCCACTGATGCTGGAAATTGGCAAGGTGCCCGTCAATGGACAGGCGCTCGAGACAATTCTCGAAGAAGCTGCAGGTGATAGTTTATTGCGGGAAGCAATGGGCCCTGATGGTTCAGGCTTGCTCTAGCCGCGCTGCCAATGCCTCCAGTCGACCAGCTGCACCGTCCAAGGCTGTAGCCGGGGCTGGATCAAGGGCAGCCTGGGCAGCTTGTGCCCGAACATCACTCAAGCGCGCAATTTCCGCTTCAGCTTTGTCGAGACGTACTTTCAAATCGTGCATCTCGTCAGCAACGATCAAAGCACCCATTAAGAAAAGTCGTTGATCACCAATTTGTCCGACAGAACTGGCTAGGCGTTTAACATGCTCATCGAAATAGCGGGCCAAGCGCATGACATGGTCTTCTTGGCCTTCATCACAGCCAATCGCATATCTGCGTCCATTTATTTCAATCTGTACTTTGGCCAACACACGGCTCCATGGGTTCGGTCAGACTTAAAACCGGTTCTGGTCAAAACGCCAGTGTTTAACCTGCATTGGAATGGGGATTTTAAGTGACCCCTGGGCCTACCCTTGCGGTTAGCCGTGCGGCTGGAAGGCCGCTTTAAATGAACATGCCGACGACTGTCGAAATGCCACCCGATATCAAGCCGATGATGGTGATCAAAACCGACGTAATCGTGAAGGCACTACCCATCTTCATGCCGAGGCCCGCCACGACCGACAAAGCGCCACAGCCCAGAACCGCTTGCAACCAAGGCACATCAGCGCCCCAGATCAGGGCCATACATGCCACCATGGCCGAGATCAGGACACAACCCCACTGTGTTGCAACCAAAAACGACTGATACATGGCAGATTGCTCTGCGATTTCCATTTCGCCGTGTGCATAGTGATCGTCGTGGCTGGCCATATGAACTCTCCGTTATGCCTCTCTTAGCCGCGCATCGGGGTCTTAGGCAAGATGGAGATGCCAGCCAAACTGGATTCCAATGCTGCAATGGTTGCCAAAGGTTGGTCTAATAGCAGGTGATGCTGCGCTTCAGGAATGGTCACAAAGCCTGTGCCTATTGGAAAAATCGTCTTCATATAGTTGAAGACACGATCTTCCATCAAAAATGAGTTACCGCCTCGCATGACAATGGTCGGCACTTTGAGGCGACTGGCGCGCTCCGACATGATCATGGGCGAAAAGCTATTCCACAAGAATGGGTCAAACTGCCACGTCCAGCCCCCCTCAACCTGTTTCAACGAGCCCCGTGCAATATGGTCCAAAGCCCAATGGTTTTCGCAAGGCTGAGGCGGGGCCAAGCGAAAGCGCGCCAAAGCCTCGTTTAAAGTGGAATAAACTCGATTGGGGGCTGTCCGCTTGGGTGGGCCCTTCCATTCTTCACCCGGCGGCTCGATCGGGCTGTCGAGCAAGATAAGCCCACCCACCTGGTCGGTGGCCTTCAGCGCCGTGTAGATTGCAGGCACGCCACCAAAGGAATGGGCCACAATCACCGGGGCTTGACCACTTGCGGCAAGGTCCGCCTGATCACAGGCCCCTAAAACCTCGTCCGCAAACAAGTCCATCGTGTAGGTTTCACGCCAGTCTGAGCCACCCATACCGGAAAGGGACAGGGCCGCGACGCGATAACCTGACTTGGCGAGAAATGGCGCGATAAAACTCCACCAGCCCGCATGTGCGCCATTGCCATGCAATAAAAGCACGCCCGGTTGGCCAATTGTGCCCCACATCAGCAGCTCTAACTTTGCCCCATCGACGTGGAAGTGCTTAATTTCCGGCGCGTGCGCGATCGCGTCCAATGCCCAAGCGGGATAGGTTGGACGTTCACCGCCATAGGCTTCTAACGGACCCCTGTCGCGGCTGCCGTCGGAGACTTCTGGCACGGACGAAAGTTCGGAACGAACAAGATTATTGGGGCTAGCCTCTGTCATGCTCCCGACTTGGCCTAAGGCGGGCGCTTGAGCAAGCCGTGACCTTGCGTCAAGGGCCGCTAAGATTTCAGCGTAAGCCAACTCGCTGCAAGGCCTGATCTTGTCGCGCGCCGAGGTCGGCCTCGTTAAAGCCTGCGATAGAGTTCTGGAACAATTCATAGAAATTGAGCTTGGCACCCAAATGTAGATAAGCCGCACCTAAACCAATGGCCGCGCGGTCCATAAAGACAAACTCACGCGGGATGGTCACGGGACCATGTTCTTTCAACAGATTGCGCACTTCAAACGCTTCCTTGCGCCCATAATCGCCGGGAGCTACACCGTCCGCGACGGTGCGTACGCGGTTGTCGAGAAGAGGCGCATAAATAAACCTTGCCCACAGATTGAGGACTTCAGCGAGTTTCCGTGTCAGTCCCTTAAAGCCCCAAATCTCATAAGCGGCCATGGTGCCTTCAAAGTCATCGCGCTCCAGCGAAAGATAGAGCTGCACGACGCCTGCGACAAAGCGCGGCGGGAATATCCGCACACAGCCAAAGTCTAAGAGATTGAGCCGGTCGGCGCTGGGCGTCAGCGAATAATTACCCAAATGAGGGTCACCATGGATAACCCCTGTTGCCATCATCGGCACCCACCAAGCTTTAAACAATAAAGTCGCGATGCGGTCGCGTTCTTCCTGCGGCGCATCTTTAAAAGTCAAAAGCGGTGCGCCGTCGAGCCAAGTCATGGTCAATAGCCGCCCAGTTGACAGGCCGTCGATCGGCTCTGGGCAAGTGATGTCTGGCTGTACAGCCAATAGATCGCCATAAAGCCGCATATGTTGGCGTTCGCGTGTGTAATCGAGCTCTTCGCGCAAGCGATCAGAAACTTCCTCGACGGCCTCACTCGGGTCTAGGGATTTCTCAAAAGGTCGAAACAATCCTAGCAGGGACTTGAGTTGGGAAACATCAGACTCAACCGCACTCGCCATGTCTGGATATTGCAATTTGCACGCGACCAATCGGCCATCATGGAGCGTAGCGCGATGGACTTGGCCAAGCGAGGCAGCGTGTGCTGCTTCGCGCTCAAAGCTCGAAAAACGGCTCTCCCAATCGGGCCCCAATTCGGCGCGCATCCGCCGCTTAACAAAAGGCCAGCCCATGGATGGCGCGTTGGATTGAAGGGCGGCTAATTCTTCGGCGTATTCGGGCGGCAAGAAGTCGGGAATAGTGGCCAATATCTGGGCCACTTTCATCAAAGGCCCTCGGGTTTTGCCGAGGGCTTGGCGCAGCGCGACCGCAATCGTCTTGTCGGCATCACTGCCGCCGACCAACCTTTGGGCCCCAAACGTAGCCGCAGCCGTACCCATATTGACCCCAACACGGGCGACCCGGCTGAGCCGGCCACTTAATCGATTGCGCTCACGATCTTCGCTCATGTTCTCTATGTAGAGCGATAGCCTGCCCGAAGCGAGGGTTGGTTATCAGTTTGGGGTCGGCTTGCGTTGCACAATCAAGCCCTCCATCTCGACGGGCATGCTGGGGCTCTGCTAGGGATGGGGTCCTTGAAGGAATCGCCCAATGACATTGCCCCTATCGATTTTTATCATCACCAAGAATGAAGTGGATCGGCTTGGGCCAACGCTTGAATCTGTGAAGGGCCTATCGAATGATATTGTGGTGATAGATTCCGGTTCGACCGATGGGACACAAGAGTTAGCAGAGCGTTTGGGCGCCCGGGTAGTCTCTAATCTTTGGCCGGGCTATGGCTTGCAAAAGCAATTTGGCGAGGATCAGTGCCGCCATGACTGGATGCTGAATATTGATGCCGACGAAGTTGTAACGTCAGAGCTGGCAGCCTCCATCGAAGCGACCCTAGGTAGGCCGGATCTTTCGCCATGCGGGTTTGAAACCGATATTATCGAGATGTTTCCAGGCGAGGCCCGCCCCCATGCTTGGGCTTTTCGGCTAAGCCCAGTTCGCCTTTATCATAAACAGGTTGGCCGCTATTCACCTTCGCCCGTGCATGACCGTGTCGATATGATGAAGGGAGCCCCCGTACACCGCCTGCAGGGCGTGATTGAGCACCGGTCGATCCGTTCGCTGGGTCATGAATTAATCAAGCTGAATGCCTATGCCGACATGCAAGCCGATGATTTGGACAACAAGGGTCGCAAGATCGGCGCGGCACGCTTGGTCGCAGAATTCCCGCTTGCCTTTATGAAGGCTTATATCGCGAGAAGACATTTTGTGCGTGGGCTCTATGGCTTCATGACAGCCATGAATTACGCATTTTATCGCTATTTGCGGCTTGCCAAATATTGGGAACGCCGCTTGGGACGCTAAGCTTTAGGGCTTAACGGCCCAGCCCCGCCAGAAGCCTTCGACATGGGCGGCCAAAAAGGCGTCGACGTCAAACTGCGCTTCTTCAGCTTCGCCAAAGGTTGCCATCATCATCGCTACCGCTGCCACTGGCGCGCAGAATAATCGCGTGAGTGTTGCCGCATCTGTGCCTTGGGTTTCCGCGGCCGCTAGAGAGCGCTCAAATAAGTTTTTGATGGATGCCTCGACGGGGTCGATGAAGCCATGGCGCAGAAAGGCAGCCAGATCCGGGAATCGGTCTGCTTCGCCCACTGCAATTCGCCATGGTGCCAAGGCACCGGGGGCGCTCAAGGCAATCCGGGCATCTTGGACCAATTGGTTCAGCAAAGGCTTTGTTGGGCCGCGGTGTTCGTCGATCAAACGGCACGCGCCTTCGATTTGGTCGGCGAGTACGCGCCGCACCAATGCTTCAAACAATACCTGCTTTGAGTCAAAGTAGCGATAGACAATAGGCTTTGTCACGCCGATTGCCGAGGCAATGTCGGACATTCGAGTGCCTGCGTATCCATTTTCAGTGAATAATCTCGTCGCTTCGATAAGAATTCGTTCGGCGCGGTCCTGAGCTGCGACCGCCGGTCGGGTATTCAATTTACCTTGTGGCATACAAAATCCTCCACTTTTAAAATTCGTTTCTCAGCTTTTACATTGCGTCGCGCACATGAAAAGGCCTAATTTGCATTAGTTACCATAGGAGAACATTGCTTTTTAGGTATTTTCCTGTGTTTCATTGGAAATCATTATTTGAATTAAGTAATCAGCAGGCACCATCCAGATTCTATTATCTGGAGAATCGGCTCTTTAGCACCTATTCATTTTCCGTTCAGAAATGATATAACTTTTGGTAACCTAATTGGGGAAATCGTCAAAAGACTTTGACAAGTCGCTGAGGCTCGGAAATTTTATCACATTGATTATAGTGGCATAAAATTTTAGCCCGCTGTGCGGATTGGGGAAAGCCCCTGCCAGTGCAAAGTCAGGGGTGCGCTTTGGATTTCACCCCAAGCGGGTATTGATTACAATGGCACATTGAATCGCAAGCATATTTCAGCACGCCTGGTGCCAGTTCAATCTGGCGACATCGGCTTGGTCGTCGGTTACTGCAAATTATTGCTGCTGCTGCTCCATTTGGTGCTGCATTTCGAGTGCAACGGCCCTTTGGGGCTTGGGTGCGGCGATAAATTGATCTGGCCGGCTCCTTGGAGATCGCACTACTTTTAGGAAGTCGCTGTCTAGGGAGAGGCGCTCGGCTTGGCGAACATGCACGTCCACTTCCAGCACGCTATCCGCATCACCCTTCAAAACGCCCCGGGTCGGGGGTACATCGGCGTAGTCGCGGCCATAGGCAACCACGACATGGCGCTCATTGGCCAGCATGTCGTTGGTTGGATCAAATCCAACCCAGCCTTGTTCGGGTAAATAGCATTCAACCCAAGCATGGGAAGCATCTGGAACCGAGCGGATTTGGGTATCCTGCTCGGTCCTCGCCAGATAGCCAGACACGTAGCGCGATGGCACGCCCCAATGGCGGGCCACCGCCAACATGATATGCGCGAAGTCTTGGCACACGCCCTTGCGGTGCTCTAGCGCAGCATCAATCGGGCTATCGGCGGCGGTAAAGCCTGGCACATAGTCAAACGCCCCATAAATCTCTTTATTGAGGATGCGCAGGCCGGTCAGCGGATCAGGTGGCAGCACCAAAAGGTCCCGTTCACGCATGAAGATTTCAAGATGACCCGATCCGTCCACAAAGGTCGAAGGGCGCATCATGTCATAATAACGGCTACGCACTTCATCGCTGCGCAAGTGGGCCCAGGCACCTGGATCAACTTTCACGGGCAGAGGATCGGTCCGTTCATAGGTCTCAACCATAGCCCTTGAGCGAATAATCAGCTCAGTATGTTTGGCCGGTACGTCAAAATGATAGACGATATTCCCGAGCCAATCTCGATACGTCATCATCTTGGCTCGGGGCTCGGTCACAATATCAAACCCAACTAGGCGTTGCATCGGCAAGGTCAGCGGCTGCAGCCACAATTCCATCACGCTTTCACGTACAGGTGCCGAATAGGTGTAGCGGGTCTCGTGCGTGATCTCGAGGCGCATCAACGCACTCCCAAAGTGCTGGTTCCAGGCAGTCGGTCTGCCAAGGAATAGCTGATAAAGGCCGCATGAACGGCCTCAGAGATGGCGATACAATCGTCAGCGACTTGGGCGATAAAGGCTTGGCCGTTCTTGCCCGTAACTTCATCTAACACCGCAAAATTTAGCCGTGCTGCTAAGCGACCAGACAAGCGGGTACAGGTCTCGCGCGCGCGCTCATCGGCCAGCGCACCAACCGCATCGATATGTTGGGCAATCGTATTGGCGCAAAAGCGCAAGGATCGTGGAAAATAAGGGTCTAGCACCAAGAAATCGGCAATCTGATCGCGCCGAAAGGTCGCAGTCTTCACCCGCAGATAAGGTTCAAGACCACAACACATCCGCAACAACTGAACCCAACCGAAATCGCCAATGGCTGTTTGCTTCTCGCCAAAATGCAGGTCAAGCAAGCGGACAATCAATTGTGCGCGTTCGACAGTGCGGCCCATCGACAGGAAGTGGAAGCCCTCACCATGGCTCATGGTGCCAGAAACAATGCCTTTAAAGGCATGCAAGTCATTGATCGTTTCTTCAAAGAAGCCAGACGAAATTTGACCAAAGTTTCGCTTAGTTGCGGTCTCTCTCACCCGGAAATAGAGCCGGTTTAGACGCTCCCACATTTCGGTGGTGATTTGATCGCGAACTTGGCGGGCGTTTTCCCGCGCTGCGAAGACAGCGGTATGGATGGAAGAGAGATCGCCTTTGCCGCCAAAGGTCAAAAGACGTGCCTCTTCTAAAGCGTCCATGCGCGCAGCCATGGGTGCGGCACCCAAGGCCCGCATGGCACGCTCTGTCGTCATTTCAGCCTCTTCTGCCCCGGCCTCAAGCCCGGCAGTTAGGGTGATTTGAAGCACCCGGCAGGCATGTTCAGCACGCTCAGTGTAGCGGCCGATCCAATAAAAACTATCTGCAACGCGCGATAACATCATGTCCGTGTCCGCCCATCGCTTGGACCTGATAGAACCCAGGTATCTTTAGAGCCGCCGCCTTGGCTCGAATTCACGACCAGCGAGCCCCTGCGCAGAGCCACGCGTGTCAAGGCCCCAGGGGTTAGGGTCATCTTAGCGCCACACAAGATGAAGGGGCGCAGATCGACGTGGCGGGTTTCAACCGCGCTATCAATATAGGTCGGTGCGGTTGAAAGCGAGATGGTCGGCTGGGCGATATAATTATCGGGGTCTGCTTTGATTTTGGCAGCAAACTCCTCAATCTGCGCTTTTGTAGCGTGGGGTCCGATCAACATGCCATAGCCGCCACTCTCGCCAACCGCTTTGACCACCAATTTGTCGAGATTGGCCAAAACGTGCGACATCTGGCTTTTCTCACGACACAAGAATGTCTCAACAATATCAATGATCGGGTCTTGATCGAGGTAATGCTTGATGATTTGCGGGGTGTAAGCATAGACAGCTTTGTCATCGGCAACACCCGCACCTGGCGCATTGGCAATCACGACATTGCCCGCACGATAGGCGTTCATCAAACCTGCGACACCAAGCGTGGAATCGGGCCTAAATGCCAAGGGGTCTACAAAAGCATCATCGACGCGGCGATAAATCACGTCCACCCGCTTCAGACCTGACGTCGTGCGCATGTAAACAACATTGTCATGAATGGCTAAGTCGCGCCCTTCGACTAAGGGCGTTCCCATCAGGCGCGCCAAAAAGGCATGCTCGAAGTAAGCAGAGTTAAAGACACCAGGGGTCAGCACTACGACAGTGGGGTCTGGCTGATACTCACTCGCCAAGCTCTTGAGCATAGCTAAAAGATCATCGGGATAGGTCTCAACCGGGCGCACCCGTGCTGCACGATAAAGGTCTGGAAAGGCACGCTTAACCGCATCGCGGTTGGACAGCATATAGGAGACGCCTGAAGGGACGCGAAGATTATCTTCTAGGACCACATAGGCACCATCTTCGCGGCGGATCACGTCGGTGCCGCAGATGTTGACATAGGCACCATGGGGCACCTCGACGCCCAGCATTTCACGACGATAATTTGAGGAACCTAGAATCAAGTCCCGAGGCACATAGCCGTTATTGATGATGGCTTGGTCACCATAAATATCAGCTAAGAATAGGTTTAGGGCTTCTAGCCTTTGCTTAAAGCCGCGCTCTAACTTGTCCCACTCCGCCGCCGGAATAATGCGCGGTAGGATATCGGTTGGGATGATCTTTTCTGTCGAATCTTCGTGGCCATAGACGGTGAAAGTCACGCCTTGGGCCATAAAGGTGCGGTCAATATTGGCTTGTAGATCGCGCAGGCTTTGCGGGGTCGCTTGGCTTAAGCGACTATAGAGACCAGCCCAGCCGGGACGTGGGTCGCCCTTGGCGTCAAACATTTCATCATAGGCAGCCCCCAACTGATAGCCCTCGAAAGGCCCTTCTTGGCCGGGGCGCGGTGGCGCAGCCATGTCACTTACTTTGTCAGGCGCGCGCGCCATGATGTTTCCCCTTGTACGACCGCACTCCACGGGCGAGAGCGCTTTCTGTCAAGCGGACTGAGTGTGTCTTGCGCAGGCCTGCCTAAAAAGCAGGCAGATCGAACTTCATACAAGCTCGGCAAACAGCACTTGCTCCAACCACCCCATGCCTGTTAGCCTGTCGACAAGCTGACAAAAACAAGATGATCAGGAGTGCTAGGGATGCGGTTTGAGGGCTCAAAGAATTATGTGGCGACGGATGATTTGAAAGTCGCGGTCAATGCTGCCATCAAATTGGAGCGTCCCTTGCTAATCAAGGGTGAGCCGGGAACCGGCAAGACTGTTTTGGCAATTGAAGTGGCGAAGGCATTGGGTATGCCGTTGTTGGAATGGCATATCAAATCGACCACAA
>NZ_JBIIYV010000074.1:0-12036 GCF_044346625.1 Aquidulcibacter sp.
CACGTCGTGCCATGTCTGTCTCCTATTCGCAGCATCCTATGCCGCATCAGGGCAGTCCATCCACTTATAGCACCTGTCCAAATTTCCCGAGCCCGCTCTGACCACCGGTGAATGGGCCAGCGGCATCGGCAATCATGCCCATAATCCCGCCAATGACAGCCATCCGTCCACTTGCATCGGCCATAGCAAAAGAGGTCATGAAAAGCTGCGACAAAAGAACATAGGCAAACATTGCACTGACTTGTGCAACGCCGAAAGCAATCGGGTGAGGAACATAACAAATGATAAGGGATTGGAATGCCTTAAACGCAAGAAATCCCAATAAAACATATGCAGCATGGACTCGTTTTTCCAGTTTGATTGCTGCAATCGGGCCAAGCAAGGCAATGCAGGTCGCCGCAGACAGCACAGCCCCGACAGTCATTTCGTCCATGCCGGCTATCATGCCTAGGCGCTCGGTGAACTGCCAAGCGACAGAATCGTTTAAGCGGCTTAGGAAATAAGCAAACAATAAAATGACACCCGGAAGGAGGATTGGTGCCTTTCCAAGCAACTCGACGCGATGGCCGAGTTTAAGAGAAACCATGGCCGGTGCAAAAACCAATGCAACACAACTCAGTGTTAGATAAGCGGCGGCGGGGCCACTCATTTGCAAGGTGGCCGGAACAGCGAAAAGTAGAACAGCACTAAAAATAGCATTGCCAACAATAGCAATCGCAAAAAGTCGTACATAAGTAAAGTGCGATGCAATAATTCGCATGGTGACTGCCATCAGCATACCACCGGCTAGGCCGCAAACGATGCGAGCCACATATAAAGCTTCGATAGATTTTGCGGTGGCCGCAAACAGTCCACCTAACGCATATCCAAGACAGGAAGTGACGCCTAACACTCTCGGATCGTGCTTTGGTGTGCGCATAACGATAAGCGCCATGATCAAGAAAGCCAAGAATTCTGATGAAATCAGATTTGCCGCTGCAGCCTCATTGATACCCGTCTGCTTTACGGCTGCCGCCAGCATGAAGGGTGCGAAGCTTGCGCCTAAACCGGCAACGATCATTGCACCCGTCACACCTACTTTAAGCGGCAAAGCTATCCTTTCAGCCGATTCCCGTCCCGCCATTAGAAGCCTAACCGAACATCGACTGCAATTGTGCGGGGACGCCCACGGTTGGTAACGATACCGAAGCCATAATCTATCGCACTTGTTAGATAATCTTTGTTAAACAAGTTACGGCCGACAAGAGAAACGGCCCAATTTCCATCCTCGCTTTCCACACCGACTAGGCCGTTGACAATACCATAAGCACGCTGCCCTTCCGCAGGATTGTTATAGATTGTGAAGAACTGACGGCTACGCCAATCCATGTCCAGCCCAAGCTTGAAGTTCAATTTATCGCTGACAGGCTGACTATAATCAGCACGTGCAAAGAAACTGGCTTTAGGGGCAACAATACCTCTATTCCCTTTCAGATTGACAGTTTTTGCGAAGCCTGTCGCAGGATCATCAACAATGAAATTTCCGTATTCTGCACCGCTTAGGGCGCCGCCTGCAGTCAAAGTCAAAGCGTCCCCAACGCGGAAATTAACATCGGCTTCAAGGCCGAAGCCATTGTATTTGGGGACGTTCAAGGTGGAGGTGAGAGAGTTCTGGAAGAACTGAACCTGAAAACCCTTATAATTCATCCGGTATGCTGAAATGTTGAACTGCGACCGACCATAAGAAAACTTTCCGCCGATTTCGTAATTCCATACGCTTTCTGCACCGAACTGTGTCCTATCACGGCTTGTAGCACCATTTTCGACGGCTGGGTCGTAGCCCCCGCTCTTATACCCGCGTGTTGCACTGGCAAAAAGGTTTATATCCTCATTTGGCTGAAAGCGAACAACAAGCCTTGGTTGAAAATCTTTCCATGTCTTTTTAAAGCTTTCTCCATTCGTTGCAGCGCGGAAAAGATTGTTACCTATCAGCTGAGACGTCACCGAGTTCACCAATGGAGAAGCAAAGAAGAAGCGCTTCCGGTCGTTGGAATAACGGCCGCCTGCAATGAAAGTCAATTGATCCGAAACTTCAAACTCGGCTTCGACAAACGCCGATAGTGAACGATAATTGCCCCGCTGGCGTAGCGTTTCTGTTTGTGCATCCGAACAAGCAGCGCCGAAAACAAGATTGGATGTCGCATCGCAAATCGTGAACGCAGGATCGCCAACACTAATGAAATTGGCAGGAATTTCACCGTTGCTGCCGCCAGTAATCTCGTCGACTATGTCGAACACATATAGGGTTTCGTCGAAGATTGCAGAGCGGGCATCGCGAATTTTTTCTTTGAAAAAGCTACCTCCAAACTGGAGTGTTAATGGCTCGCTTTCGTAAGTGAAGCGCAACTCTTGACCGAAAGTGCGGCCAATACCATCCGAAAAATCCGAACGGATAAGAGGTAGTGATGTACCATCTATATCATAAATACTTGATACATTACTATAATTGTAAGAGGTAATGCTTTTTAACGAAAGATTGTCGGACATATCCCAGGTCAAGCGCGCATTGGCACCGAAGCTCTTGCGCTTTTCAAACCCATCAGCGTCATGTGCATAGATGCCGGAGAACGGGTTCAGGTCGCTCGCTGGTAAACCTGCATATCGCGGGTCAATATTCTTGAAAGGATATGCGCCCGCATCCTCCCTTGAGAAGCTAACGGCCGCATCCAGTTTCAGAACCGAAGAGAGTTCAGAAGACAGCGAAATACGTCCGCCATAGGATTTGATATCTTGCCCTTTGCTTCCAGTAAAGACGTTTCGGTCGTAAGCATCGTCACCACGCGCAAGCAGCGCAATGCGAAGTGCGGTCTTATCGCTGATAGGCTGATTCCAAGACATGGTTGCTTCATGGGCTTTGAAGCTACCATAGGATCCCGTAAGCTCGATACGGCGTTCACTCATGCTTGGCTTTTTCGTTACGATACTGATTGCACCGGCGGTGCTGTTCCGACCGTAAAGTGAGCCCTGCGGGCCACGCAGAATTTCAACGCGTTCCACATCAAGGAACGGGACTGAAGAAGCCGAAAGACGTCCGATGTAGGCTTCATCCACAAAGATGCCGACGCTTGCTTCGCCGCCAATCCCGAAACTGTTGGAACTGACGCCACGAATAGCGATGATAGGGCTCAAAATCCCTTGCGCCACACCGGAAATGCCAGGGATTGCTGCTGTTAACTTTGTAATATCAGTCACGTCGAGTTCCTCAAGGACATCTCCGCTCAAGGAGCTGATCGCCAAAGGTACTTCATTTAACTTCTGTTCGCGGCGTTGAGCGGTAACAACAACGTACTCGCCCTCCCCCCCAGCCACCGGGTCATCCTGAACAGGCGCGCTTTGCGCCAAAGCCGCAGGCGTAGAGACCGACGCCATCAGAAATGCGATCAATGCACTTTTCATATCCAACTTTCCTCCGAGGCGCGCCGCTGAAACGCTTGACTTATTATTATTGTTGAACTACAACACAAAAAAACAAAATGCAACAGTAATGCAACAATAAAGTCACCCTGCGGAAAACACTTCGATCAATGAGGATGCTAAAATGGAGGTGGTTTATGACGCCCTGGTCATTGGGGCTGGCTTTGCTGGGCTTCAGGCGGCAAAGACATGCAAAGATGAGGGCCGCAATCCGATTGTACTTGAGGCCCGTGCACGCGCCGGAGGTCGGGCCTTAACGCACCGCTTTGCGATGGCGAATCTCGACATGGGATGTCAGTGGATAGGCCCGGGACAGCTGCTAATCAAGTCGCTGGCATCATCATTCGGCTTTGCGGTTACGTTGCGCCCGGATGAAGGACAGGAGCTTTTTTCTACAACCGATTATGGGAGCGAGTGGTCCGACGGGTCGGGTTATCAGCGGGAGCCCAATTTCGATTTTATGGAAGTAGCTGAGGCTGTTGGGATGCTCGACAGACTCACTGCGCAGATTGATCCGGAAAATCCTGTCCGCAACGCTGACGCGGCGCTACTGGATCAGCATAGTGTAGCGAGCTGGGCTGAGCAAAATCTGACGCCGTCTTCCGCAGTTATCTTGCGGCAGGTTGTTGAAGGCTTCCTTGGCTTGCCAGAGCAAATATCCTTCCTGCATACCCTGTTTTATGCGCGAGCCAATGGCGGCTTTGCCAGTATGCTGGGTTTTGGCGGCGAGCGCCATGACAGCGAGGTTTTGCCAGAAGGCCTTGGACAACTTGCTTCTGTTTTTTGCAACAGCTTGGGCGATGCTGTCCGTTATTGTGAGCCGGTCATCGCCATAGAGCAAAAGCAGAATGGGGTAATGGTTACGACCCGCTCAGGCAATCGTTATCGGGCGAAGACTGCTATTATCGCTTTGCCACCCGCCCTAGCTGCCCGCATTGAAATTACGCCTGACGTAGCCCCGATGCGGATGGCGATGCAGCGACGATTCACACCCTTCAGCCGTCTGAAATTCCATATGATTTATCCGCGGCCCTTCTGGCGTGACGCCGGACTCTCTGGTCAGTTGAGTGGTGGTGGATTTGTCGCGTTTGATGGCAGCGCCTGTGAAGACAGCGGTGTTATTACTGGTTTTTTTGGTGCCCGCGAAGCATTGCACATTTGGCAACAGCCAAAGCGCGAGCGGGCACGCCTAGCCGCCACTCGTCTAGCGCTTGCCTTTGGTGACACAGCTCGCGAACCGATTGCTTACGATGATATGTTCTGGCTTGATCAGCCTTACAGTCTAGGCTGTGTCGCAGCACCCGGCCCGGGCGTCTGGACCAATTTTGGAGCTGGTCTGCGCGGACAAGAAGGCCGCATTTTCTACGCTGGCTCTGAAACTGCGACGATAATGCCTGGCCAAGTTGAAGGTGCCCTGATCAGTGGTGTGAACGCAGCCCGGGCTGCTCTTGAGATCATGAAAGACTAACATTGCAGGAGTTGCATCAATGCCTTTGCTGAGCGCTCAGGAAGTCTCAGACATATTCGCGCCAATTGCATCTGCGCGAACATTGCCGCCACGTGCGTTTACCGATCAAGCCTTCTTTGAGGCGGAGGTCAAAGCCATTTTTATGGATGGTTGGGCGGCACTTTGCCTTAAAGATATTGCGCCTAGGGCAGGCGACGCGGTGCCGCTCCAATTTGTTGGTGTACCCTTGTTGGTAGTCCACGGGCAGGACGAAGTGCTGCGGGTTTTCCATAATCTTTGCCCCTATGACCAATGCCCAGTTCTGATCGATCCGGTCAGCGCCATCGAGGTTTTGGAGTCGGCCTATCATGGTTGGCGTTATGCTCTTGACGGGGAACTGATCGGCACGCCCTATTGGGATGGCGTTGCGGATGAAGCCAAAGTCAGCGCACCCGGGCCGAGGCAGCTTAAGCCCGTTCGCAGTGCAATCTGGGGGCCAGCGCTATTCATTAACCTGTCAGGCGCAGCGCAGCATTTTGACGATTATATTGCGCCAATGAATGACCTGTTTGGTGATATCGACATGGATATCTTGGCCATTGGTCATAACCACAAAGGTGAACCCATGATCGACCGTTCGAGTTGGGGCGGTAATTGGAAAACGCATCACGAAAATGCATGCGTAAATGTCTATCATGAAAACTTTGTGCACTTCAGCTACCGACAGTCAAGCCATGTACCGCGCGTCGATGCTCAAGGCCAAAAGCTTTATACCCCAGTGTGTGATCGCGGGGTGCGTGGGCTGCGCTTCACCAATGAAGCAGCGGGCGACACCTACATCGACCTTGGCATCCCGGCTTTGGAAACCAAGAACAGCGGTCCAGTCAAGGAAAGCATAATAATATCGCTGTTTCCGAACATTTATTGCTCTCTGATCGGGGCGCATCTCCACGTTACCATTGTTACGCCCGATAGCGTGGATACTGTACAGGTGATGACTGCATCCTATTATGAAAAAGGCGTCGCCAAGTCCGCAGAGTTAGCCCCTTTGCGCACAATGGTTGAACAGGCATGGATTATGGCGGCGGCAGAGGATAGCCGGGTTATCAATGCTATCCAGTCAGGACGGCGATCTCCGGTGGCCGCCCCCGGTTTTTACGCGCCCTTTTGGGATGCCGCGCATCATGACTTTACGCAGCAGGTCACACGCAGCTTGATACCGGAGGCGGGAACGAAGTTATGACTATCGTCTGTAACGGTGAAATAGACCTTTATACCGAAACCCGAGGGCCCGATGACGGTCCCGTACTCGTACTGTCGACCGGTTTTGACGGACAACTCAGCTATTGGCCCGAAGAGTTGTTAAAACCAATCATCGATGCCGGTTATCGCATAGTCCTGTTTGACACCCGGGATGCAGGACTATCCTCCGATGGTACCGGCTATACTATGGATGATCTGGCTGGCGATTTGCTGGCGGTTGTTGCTGCCTATTCAAAAGACCCTGTTGATCTGCTCGGCTATTCTATGGGCGGACAGATCGCCATGCGTGCAACGCTGCAAAAACCGGACGCTGTGCGCTCCTTGTCGCTGATCTTCACAACGTCAGGCGCGGACGGCCTCTCGCATCCGCCGATGGAAACCAACATTGCCAGCCTGACCTTGGCGCAGCGGCAGAACTATGAACAGGCGATTGAAGCACGCACGAAGCTCATGGAGCTCGCCGCAGGCCCACTGGCACCTTTTGATGCTGAACGGGCGCGCGAAGAGGCGATCGCGACACATGGCCGTTCTTATCGCCCCGAAGGCATTATGGGGCACGTCCAGGCGCTGATAAATTCTGCACCGATTGCCGACCGTCTTGGTGAAATTACCAAGCCATGCCTTATCCTCCAGGCAACGCATGACTGCTTTTTTGTTGAAGATCATGGCGAAGATTTGGCGCGTCGTCTTAATTGTTCTGTTGAAGTTATCGATGGCGCTGGTCATGATTTAATCGGCGAAGTTGCAAGCTCTATTGCGGCGGCCTTTATAGCTTTTCAAACAAGGATTGGATGATGCCCAAAATTGTTGATCACGATCTTACGCGGATTGAAATTGTGGACGCCGCAGTCAGGGTTATTGCTCGGGTAGGGCCTCAAAGGGCAACAATCCGCCTCATCGCGGCAGAGGCCGGCTATAGCCCGTCTGCACCGTTGCATTATTTCGGCACTCGCGATGCGCTATGCGAATTCGCGTTTCAGCATCTCGGTGAGCGATCAATATGTGAATTAGAACGGATCGCCAATGACGACAGCAAGACTATCGGAGACCGTCTGGCGCAGCTTGTAAAGACCATATTTGAACGATCAGTTGGGGACCTGTTCTTCGCTAGGCTATTGCTCGGCATGCTTCTCGTTGGTGGCGATAACAAAACAATTAATGCCATCGACCGAAAGCTGCACGCGGATACCAAGTCTCTGTTCGTTACGATGCTCCAACGCGCGATCGACGAACGGGCCATTCCGGTCAGTATAGACCCGGAAACTGAAGCAAACCTCATATTGACCTTAGCCGATGGTCTTGTCGCAACAGTCATGACATTGGGAGAAGATGCCGAAACAATTGCCGTGTCTGTAACCACGGTGGTCATTCAACGCCTTTCTTTGAAAGCTGAGGCTCACTCATGAACTCCGTTGATGCCTTGCCGTATGTTAAAGACTGGTTTTCGGTCGCTTCCATTGGCGAAGCTTACTGCATAACAGAGCCACATGTGGCGCCTTTTCTGCGGTGCAACATTTGGAAGATACCGGGGCAAACAACTGACCTCATCATTGATGCAGGCCTTGGCCTCGCGCCCTTGCGAACCTTGCTGTGTCAAGGTGGGGCGCGGCCAACTCAACTTGTGCTGACCCATGCGCACATGGATCATATGGGTGGTGCACATGAATTTGATCATGTGTGCATCCACTGGGCCGAGGCAGATGATGCGCGGAACGCGACAGATCACATTCCACTTGACATTGTTCGTTGGCCGGATGGCTATGTCGAGCATATGGAGAACAAAGGCTATCAGTGCCGCTGCGGTATGCTGACAGCAGTGCCCTCCCCTGATTTCCAGTATGCCAGCAGCGTCTTGAAACCCGTCGGCGTGGCCGAAGAATTGAACGAAGGCAGCGTTATTGATTTGGGCAATAAGGCATTTGAAGTCCTGCATCTACCTGGTCATTCACCGGGCAGTATCGGCCTTTATGACAGCAAAACACGAACCCTCTATTCTGGTGATGCAGTTTATGACGGCCCCTTGCTCGATGATATTCCGGGATCGAATCTTGCTGCCTATCGCACGACAATGGAACGGCTCCTCCGTCTCAGTATTCAGGAAGTTCGGGCAGGACACGGCCCAGTCTTCGGGCCAGACAAGCTCAAGACCATCGCACTAACCTACCTGCATAAATGGGAGAATTGCTGATGCTGCACTGGTGCGCTCTGTTTGCGGCGGCTGCCTTTGAAATCGGTTGGGTAGCTGGGTTCAAGATGATCGGCTGGGAGCGTCCGGTCATTTCTGTTGCAACAATCGCTTCGCTGGTCCTTAGCCTGACCCTGCTCTGGTTTGCAGTCCAGCAGGTGCCGATCAGCATCGCCTATGGCGTCTGGACAGGCCTTGGCGCCGTCGGTGCCGTTTTGGTCGGGCATTTTCTGTATCAAGAGTCGCTAACAATCGCGAAACTGTTTTTCGCCAGCCTGATCCTTGCGGGGATTGTTGGCCTCAAATCGGTGTCAACAGCATGAACACTCTGCGCGTCAATGGCGAACGGTTATGGGCAACATTAATGCAGATGGCCGAAATCGGCCCTGGTATTGAAGGCGGCTGTAACCGTCAAGCCCTAACGGATGATGACAAACGAGGCCGTGATCAATTTGTTGCCTGGACAAAGGAATTGGGGTGCTCGATCAGCATCGACGAGGTCGGCAATATCTTTGCGCGCCGCGCTGGCCGCGATGCCAACACCGCGCCTGTCCTGGTCAGCAGCCATCTGGATACGCAGAGGACTGGTGGAAAATTCGATGGCGTTTACGGCGTGCTCGCAGGAATAGAGTTACTGCGCACCCTGAATGAACAGGGCATTGCAACACATCGGCCGATTGATCTGGCCGTCTGGACCAACGAGGAAGGCTGCCGTTTTGCGCCGGCCATGCTCGGTTCAGGTGTTGTATCCGGCGTCTACTCCAAGACCGATGCCTATGCGCAAACTGACAAGTCAGGCCTGACGTTTGAGGCCGAGTTAAAGCGCATCGGCTATTGTGGCGACCGTCCCGCAGCCCCAACCGAGCTATCCGCCGCCTTTGAACTGCATATAGAGCAAGGCCCCGTGCTCGAACGTAATGGCAAGACGATCGGTGTGGTAACTGGCATTCAGGGAGCGGTCTGGCTCGATGTTACGGTCAAAGGGGCTTCCGCTCATGCTGGCACCACGCCCATGCCAATGCGGCGTGATCCATGGCCAGCTGCAACCAATATCATTCAGCAATCGCTCAAACTGACGCAGGATTATGCACCTAACGGGTTGTGCACAATCGGCACTATTCAGGCTTCGCCAGGTGCACGAAACACGGTACCGACAACGCTCCGTTTTTCCATCGACCTGCGTAATCCTGATGCTGCCACCCTCGAAGAAATGACAGCCAAAGTGAAGGCACTCGCTGAAAAGGCCTGTGCTGATCATGGCCTCGAACTGACCTTTGAACAAATCTGGAAAATGGAACCGACGCCCTTTGCTTCGGAGCTGATTGATATTGTCGACCGCGCCGCCGAGACGCTGGGCTTGTCCCGGCAGAAAATTTTTAGCGGGGCAGGACATGATGCCCTACATGTTGCGCAATTCGCACCAACGACCATGATCTTCATCCCCAGCATCAATGGCCTCAGTCACAATGAAGCTGAGCATTCGACGCCCGAAGACATAACGGCTGGCGCGAATGTTCTGCTGCATGCGGTACTTGAAGTGGCGAACCGGTAGACGGTACGATGGTTACGAGAGTGCTTCCCAAATGGTTTGAGCCCGCAGCGTTCATTGACGGTGACTGGGTGAAAAGCACACAGGTTTTTCCAGTTGTTAATCCGGCAAACGGGCAAGAGATCGTCCGCCTCCCTGATCTGGGTGCTGTGGAAACGGAACGAGCTGTCCGTGCAGCTGATAAGGCCTTTGCCGAATGGTCGGTACGTCCCGCAAAGGCGCGCGCCCAGATTCTGCTGCGTTGGTTTCAGTTGATTGTCGAACATGGAGAGGAACTGGCTCGCCTGATGACCGCAGAGCAGGGCAAACCGCTTGCGGAAGCGCGCGGAGAAGTCGCTTATGGGGCAAGCTTCATCGAATGGTTCGCCGAAGAGGGAAAACGAGCCTATGGGCGAACCATCCCGACAGTAGCGGAAAACAAGCGTTATCTGACGATCAAGCAGCCCGTTGGGGTCTGTGCAGCCATCACGCCATGGAATTTCCCGATTGCGATGATCACCCGCAAGGCAGGCCCTGCTCTTGCAGCGGGATGCACCATGGTTCTGAAACCATCCGAGGAGACGCCGTTAAGTGCTCTTGCCCTGGCAAAGCTAGCAGAAATGGCTGGCGTCCCGCCAGGCGTGCTCAATGTTATTACGAGCACCGATGCCGCATCCATAGGTGAAATTCTCTGCCGCGATCCAAGGGTCGCCAAACTGTCTTTCACCGGCTCCACCGCAATAGGCAAATTGCTGTACCGTCAATGCAGCGACACGGTTAAGCGGTTGAGCCTAGAACTGGGCGGCAACGCCCCGCTGATCATTTTCGATGACGCCAATCTTGATGAAGCTGTCACCGGGACACTGGTTTCCAAATACCGCAATGCTGGGCAGACCTGTGTCTGCGCCAATCGCATATTGGTGCAGGACGGGATTTATGATCGCTTCGTTGCCGCACTGACCGAAAAGGTAAGGGCAATGACCGTCGGCCCCGGTGATCACGAAGGGGTCACCATTGGCCCGCTGATCAACCAAAAGGCAGCAACCAAAGTCACGGCCCTTGTCAATCAGGCGCTCAGCCAGGGTGCCCGTCTCTTGGTTGGCGGTGAAACGACGAACCTGTTCGTTACTCCGTCCATTGTCGTTGACATTACCCCGGACATGTCAATCGCCAACGAGGAAATCTTCGGCCCCGTTGCTTCCATCACCCGCTTTGCCAGGGAGGATACTGCCATTGCCCTCGCTAACGCGACCGACTCTGGCCTCGCAGCCTATCTCTTCAGTCGCGATATTGGCCGTGTCTGGCGGGTCTCTGAACGGCTGCAAGTTGGCATGGTCAGTGTCAATGAGGGCGTTTTCTCAAGCGAGGTTGCTCCTTTCGGCGGCGTCAAACAATCCGGCATAGGTCGTGAGGGCGCAGCAGAAGGGTTGGACGAATATCTCACAACCAAAATGATCTGCCTCGGCAACATTTGAATATCAAAGGGCAGGAAAATGACAATCAATTCAGCATTGTGGGCAAGACGCGAAGCCGCCGTAGCGCGGGGGGTCTCCTCTATGCACCAGCGCTTTTTCGCGCGCGGCAACAATGCCGAGGTCTATGATGTAGAAGGCACGCGCTACATCGATTTCGCAACCGGCATTGCCGTGTGCAACACCGGTCATGGCGATCCGCGGATCGTGAAGGCCGTAAAGGATCAGCTGGATGCATTCTCGCACTGTTCTTTTCAGGTTACGCCCTATGAAAGCTATGTGCAGTTAGCGGAAAAGCTGAACGCGATTGCGCCGATCGAAGGCCCCGTCAAAACTGTTTTCTTTACCACAGGCTCAGAGGCGCTGGAAAATGCCGTGAAGATTGCCCGTGCTAAAACCGGACGGCGCGGCGTGATTACCTTTCAAGGCGGCTATCATGGCCGGACCCTATTGACGCTTGCGATGACCGGCAAAGTGCTGCCCTATAAGGCTGGTTTTGGCCCTTTGCCGGGGGATATCTTCCACAGCCGCTTTCCGATCCCGTATCACGGCTTTTCCGATGAGCAGGCGATTGAAGCCTTGAAAGCAGTCTTTGCCTCTTCTATCGAACCCTCAGCGGTTGCCGCCATTGTACTTGAACCTGTGCTGGGTGAGGGCGGTTTCTACACTGCCTCCTATGCTTTCTTCA
>NZ_JBIIYV010000143.1:0-3694 GCF_044346625.1 Aquidulcibacter sp.
GGGCCAGCAAGTTAAGAGCACAAGGATATACCGTTGTTCGATATAGGTCAGCGGTCTTTTCACTTGCCAGCGCCGCCTTGGGACGCCTCGATGGCTATGTTGAGCACGGTTGCATGATCTGGGACATCGCAGCAGCTTCGACGATTTGCCGAAATGCTGGTCTTCAAACTAATGTTGTGCCTCTCGGCGGTGGGCGATTTTCAATCGAATCCATAGCGAACAATCAGTGACAGATTTGGCTACTTATTGCGCCGAATGCGGCTGGTCTGCAATTGTCTGTTGGCTGCAGATAAGCGGACCATTCGATGCTTGATCCTTAAGACAGATTGATTGGCTTTTTTGAGGCTGCGTGTTACGAACACGGGCACTTTCGGGCGTAATAGGTGCTTTTGGATGCACCGAAATGTTAAACCAGCATCTCATCTCGCCGTAATATTGCTCGCGATCAGGAAGGCGACAATCACCTCCAGTATCCCCCAAAGCAAGGGAATTTTTCCCAAATGTCGATCCACAATTGCAGAGGTGATCCGGCCAATTGCCATCCCGGCAGAACACGCGGCAAGCGCGAACAATATACCGTTTGACAGATCGGGACGGGTCAAGCTGAATAGGAGCAACCCGGACACAGCGAGTGGGAACCCACCATAGATACCGCGCACCTCGTTACGGCTATCGATTGCCGTAGTCTCGATGCCAAAATCTTTGAGTAAATTGTGGGGGCGGAACATTGCGGTCACGCCAATCGCGCCAAAAAACAAAGCCCCAAGCAAAACGCCGATTGTACCCAACATACGCTACCCTCCTACTTTAAATGCTTGCCATCCGACAAAGAGCAAAATGGGGATGCCAATCATGTCAGCCACGGCGATACTTTTGAGCGCCGGTGAAGCACCCGCGAGCCACCAGAGCAAAATGAAACTGCACATACTGATCCCGACAGCAAATGTTGCAAGGTGGCGGACTTCCGGTCGTAAGGCAGCCCAAATAGCTATGATGAAGACTATGAGGAAAAGAGCTGCACGATGATGCATCAGCGTGAAGATGTCGGATCCAGCTTCGACACGATACATCTTTGTTAGGAGGTCCGGTTTGAACACAGCAAGCGAGGGCAGAAGGTGGATCAAGGCAAGTAAAGCCCAGCAGATTTTCACGAACATGCAGGTTGCTCCTTTAACGTAGTCGTCAGTGCAAGAGCCAAGAGAGCTGGGCAAATGACGAGTGCAAAATCAAACGCGAATATTCCGTCGAATGGGAAGCCGCGATGGCCCCAAATCTGGATATGGAAGAGCGCGTGAAGAAATGGCCAAGCAATTCCCGCGATAGCAATATTGCGCGTTGTGGTGCTGGCTCCCCAGGTCAATGCACCACCACTAGCAAGAAAAGCCAGTCCAACATCGCTGATAAAATGCATGTTGAATGGCCCCATCAATTTTAAGCCGGGCGTCACTTCGTAAAAATCCATAGGTCGCGCAAATATGTAAACGCCCGTCAGCATCCAAACCATGCCAAGGCCAATCAGAATTGCCCGGTTCATTGGCGCACCCTGCTGGCACTGCGGCTGTTATGTCGGATTACGGTTGCATCAAGGTAAGTATGTTTCGCGGTGACCAACCCATCTCTAAAATAGATGACGTCAATCGCGGGAAGAAGATATGCGCGCCCGTTTGGGACGTAGCGGGATGCGCCAAATGTGAAAGCACGGGGTGGGTCCATGTGAATGTCATACTCAATGACGACGTTATCACTCCCTAAACTCAGCGACCGAACGGTTGACCGATACGTTGGATTGTCAGTCAGGATTTTTTGAAACTGCTGACGGATTGCCTCTTGCCCTTTTGCTGGCGCTGCGCCGTCGATGAACAGACGGAATGTGGAATCCGCACTATGCAGCGCAACAATCCGTCCCGCATCACGGCTCGCCCAAGCCTCGGCATATCTCTGCACCAATGGTTGAAGTTCACCAGTAGGCGGTGATTGGGCGACAACCGATTGTGTAGGCACTGCGAGCACGAAGGCGATCGCCATAACGAAATTTTTGAGTCTTTTCATAGCTGCGCCCTCCAAACGATGCCCTGCCTTTAACCGAGCCGCTTGTAACATGTCAATAAGATGTTATAGCGTGATGGGCTGGCAATAGTGCATTCAAGGGGAAAAAACCTCAGATGGCCAAAGCATTTTCCCGGAGCGACGCGCAAAGCGAACGACAAAGCGATCAGGCGCTGAGACTCATCAAGAACGCGATCATTCTCTGCCATTTGCCACCCGGGACTAGCTTTTCGGAAGCTGAATTGTCGGGGCGATTTGGTCTCGCCCGCGCTGCCACGCGTGCCGCCCTTATGCGCCTAGCTGAGGTTGGTTTGGTCGAACCTGTAGCACGTCACGGCTTTTTAGTGACACCAATCACCGTCGCTTCTATTCGCGAGCTATTCGAATTGCGCTTAATGATAGAGCCACAGGCTGCTGTTTTAGCCATTGGTAAGGTCGACATCGCAAAGTTGCGAAATCTAAACAGTTCAGCTCACTTGGCGGGTAACGACGCCCAACAGCTCGACTTTGTCGAAGACAACCGGGCTTTTCACGCAGAAATTGCCTCCGCCACAGGGAATCGCCGTTTATTTCTTCTGTTGGAATCACTGGCCGACGAAATGCAACGCTTGGTTCGGTTGGGCCTTTTTGGTCCAAGGGGTAGCGAGGCGGAACGTTACAACGCCGACAGTCAACATGAAGCCTTGATCGTCGCTTTTGAGGCGGGCGACCGGGAAGGTGCAAAAAATGCAGCACGTCATCATATTGAACATGCGCGTATGTTGGTGTTGAACCATGCCCTAATCAGCAATTTGCCAATCAACCTAAAATGATAGAGATAAAAGCTATGTTTACCAGAGGTCATGATGTTATCATCGCCGACACCGCTTTCATCCATCCTTCGGCCCTGATTTACGGCAAAGTGCGGATTGGTGCAGGAGCGTCTGTTTTCCCTTATGTTGTCAAGCGTTCCGAGGCACATGAAATCCAGATTGGTGCGCGAACCAATATCCAAGATTTTGTTATGGTCCATGTCGGAAACTTTACGCCAACAATTGTCGGCGACGACTGCTCGATAACCCACCACGTAACACTCCACGGTTGTGAAATCGGTGATCGATGCTTGATTGGGATCAATTCAACCATCATGGACGGAGCAAAAATAGGTGCCAATTCCATTGTTGCTGAACACAGTCTCGTGCGGTCTGGTCAGGAATTTCCACCTAATTCCGTGATAGCGGGATCGCCAGCGCGATTGATTAAAGAGCGAGACTGTTCCGATGCCAATCTAATGAATGCTCGAATCTATGAGCAGATCGCACGAGGCTATGCAAATGGCGAAGATCGGCTAGTATAAGACCGATATAGTGGGACGCATTGATTGGTATTTCCACCATTATAGGGCTTCTAGTCAAAATGGACAGATATTCGGTCCAACGACTACAAAAGAATCGGAAACCAATTTTCTAAGCGCAACACTTCGCATAGATCGTATTGCGTCCGCTTTCTGGAAGATCTGAAAGGTCGTTTTATGACTTGGTATGTGAAGGGTTTCGGATGCCTCTTGGCGTACGAAAGTGTCCAGGGAACGAATCTTGGTTGTTGTCGGGTGGTGCTATGGGGATTTCGCCAAAGGTGGGGGTTGGGCGCGGGTTTTAGGGCCTTGGGC
>NZ_JBIIYV010000075.1:0-11781 GCF_044346625.1 Aquidulcibacter sp.
CCCAAGGCCCTAAAACCCGCGCCCAACCCCCACCTTTGGCGAAATCCCCATAGCACCACCCGACAACAACCAAGATTCGTTCCCTGGACACTTTCGTACGCCAAGAGGCATCCGAAACCCTTCACACGGGTTGCCGTTTAGGGCGGTTTAGCGGCTTATCGAAAGCAGACATTCACGAGATGGTAGGATAGTTACACTTCAATACGGTTGATTTTCGAAAAACTTCTGGCTGGATTATGAGGGGCTGGGTCACCGTCGAAGGGGCCGTGGCATTGCGCCTATCCTCATCTTTGTCGGGACTTGGGCGCACCCGACTAAACGGTGTCGGTAGCAACAAATTCTCTGCAATGGATCTGCAACATTTCCACAACAAAGCGACAAATCCCTTGGTGCATTAGGGATCGAGGAGGAAATGTTCATGATCGAAAGATATCCACGATTGATGCGGCTTATGCATTGGAGTGCAGCGGCGCTGATCCTGCCCGCCGTGCTGATCGGACTTGCGCTTGCTTATAAACTTGTCGTCCCCGATAGCCCAGCCGCAGACTGGTGGACGGATGTTCATGTGTTGTTGGGGCTGAGCGCATTGGGTATTATGCTCCTGCGGATTATCATTGCGCTACGTTCCGCCAAGCCGCCGATCGCCGGCACGCGCACAGAAGTTTTAGCTGCAAGGGGCGCGCATTTTGCTTTGTATCTGCTGGTGATCGTCCTGCCGTTGTCGGGATATGCAGGCTGGATTGCTTATGGAGAGGCGCCAAAGCCCTTCGGTATTCCTTTGCCAAACTTTGAGCCGCTCGCCACCTTCTTAGAAAGCAAAAAAGCTGGTGAGTGGCTTTGGCCCGTCCACGAATATGCCGGCCTTGCGCTTACCGCCTTGCTGGTCATCCATGTGGCGGCTGTTGTTCGCCGGAGCTGGCTTGCGCGCAACAGCGACAGGGTCGACGGTCTCAATCGAATGCGCGCCGGCCCAGCTAAACCGCTCTAACAAACAACGCTCATTAAGGCCCTTGCGTATGACGACTGCAGCAATTATCCCTAACAGTGTGACGCTCGCCGGGGTCAAAATTCTGATTGTTGAAGACGAACCCGAAATAGCGGAGATCGTCGATGCGTTTTTTCGCCGCGAAAACGCCGATTGCCTCATTGTCGGAGATGGCGAAAGTGCGGTGGATAGTTCACGCTGGTGGCAGCCTGATATCGTCATCCTTGATCTGGGTCTCCCCCGGCGTGATGGTATGTCGGTTTTGGCTCAATTGCGCGTTGGGCCAGTCCAACCCGGTGTCATCATCCTCAGTGCCCTCGGTGAGCCGATCGACAAGCTGGCGGGGTTCCGGCTCGGGTGCGATGATTATGTCGTCAAACCTTTCGACCCACATGAAATCGTTGCGCGTGCCAAGGTGCTGGCGGGCAGGCAACGCCGCGAGGCGGCACACACCGTTCGGTCTTTTGGCAATATTCGGATCGATGTGGATGCGTTCTGCGCGTTCGTTGGACCCCAGCCCCTTGACCTGACGCCGACCGAATTCAAGTTGCTGGATCTGTTCGTCGAGCGGGGGGGCAGACTCATCACACGCGGCCAGATTGTCGATCTCGCGCTGGACGAGGAAGCGTTTGACCGCTCCGTCGATCCCCATATCAGCCGTCTACGCCAGAAAATAAAACGCCAGCCCGGCAGTGGCGTACGCCTCACCAGCATTCGCGGCCAAGGCTATCGATTGGATCTCGTATGATATTGGGTTTACGTGCGAGGATCGCGCTTAGCGCCATCCTCATGAGTGTGATCGCAGCACTGGTAGCGGCGTTGGCGCCCGACTATGTCTATAGTCTGCGCGACCAGCTATTCATGGCCAGTCTAGCACCTGCCGAGAAGATGCAATTGGGGCGCTTACTTGAAACATCTGGACAGTGCTCGCCGTTGGTTTACGACTTCAAGATGGATCACGGCTTTGCGCCTTGGCGACTGAATTACGGCTGGGCTTTAGGCGGACTTATCGGGTTGACCGCCATCTGTTGCGCCGGGTTTGCGGTCATCTCTGCAGGACGGATCGCGGCACCTATCGAGGCAATTGCCAGCAGCGCACGCAAAATCGCAACAGGTGACCGGCACGCCCCGGCACCAATTGGTCGGGGCGTCCCGCTGGAAATCGCCGCACTGCACCGCGACTTTACGGCAATGACCAATGCCTTGTCCGCTGCCGACAATGATGTGCGCATGCGTTCTGCCGCCATCGCCCATGAACTCCGCACACCTTTGTCAGTCTTGCGTGGCCGTTTGATCGGCGTGCAATCAGGTGTTTTCCCGCTTGACGCCACATTACTAAACGGTCTGTTGCGCCAGATCGGTCTTGTCGATCAGCTAGTCGCCGACCTCAATATGCTGGCGTCACCGCTGGGCATCGACATGCAGCTAGACCTCGAGCCTGTTGCAATGGACCGTCTCGCCGCGTCGGTCATTGAGACGTTGCAACTTGACGCAGCTGAACAGGGCAACACCTTGAAGTTGGTTGCCACGCCGATTGTTGCACAGGTTGATCCTGGGCGCATTGAGCGCGCGTTAGTTAATCTGGTTGCCAACGCCATTCGTTATGCGCCGGGAAGCGAAATTCAAGTGTCTGTGCGCTCTGCCGCCGATCAAATCCTATTGTCGGTGCTCGACACTGGCCCCGGATGGCCCAGTGACGACCCACAATCTTTTGCTGCCGCCTTTGTTCGTGGCGACCAGTCACGATCCCGCCAATCGGGTGGCTCGGGGCTGGGCCTCGCAATCGTCACTGCCATCGCCCGCGCACATGGCGGATCATTGCGACTGAGCGCAGGGCAAGGTGGCGGCGCGCTCGCCGAAATCATCATCCCCATTGGCGGAGAAGGTAAAGCCTGAACCATCGTTAGCCGTTCGCAACATTTCCGCAATTTTCCGCCAACGCTGTTGCAGCTCTGACAAGTTATTGCGTCCCCAGAATTGGAAGCGCACATGAGACATCTAATCACCATCAGTATTGCCGCGACAATTGGGTTGTGCACCTCATCGAGTGCGCAAACGGCGTCGGAATCACCTGCTCGCGCGAGCTATCCTGCAGCATACTTCGCAGATATTCAGGCGCAGAACGCCTTCGATATGCTGGCCCGGGTCCCAGGTTTCACGCTGGTTGCGAGCGAAGACCTGCGCGGCTTTGGCGACGCGGCCGGCAATGTTCTGGTCAATGGCGCGCGGCCCGCGACTAAGGACGTCTCCCTGACCGAACTGTTGCGGCGCATTCCGGCACGCACTGTTGAACGCATCGACATGCTCGATGGAGCCGTCACTGGCCTTCAGGGCGGGGGCAGTCGGCTGGTGGCCAATGTCATCCTAAAGGCCTCCACGAGTAGCAGCGGTACATTGCGTCTGCGGGGCCAAACAACACAAGGGGGCAGGTTTGGACCATCCGCAGCCGGGTCGTGGCGCGGATCAATTGGCAGCGCCACCGTGTCAGCCAGTCTGGAAGCCGGAAACAAGTCGCTCGCGCGACTCGAAGGCCAACAGCGGCTAATTGATGGTAGCGGCGGGGTCGTCGAGGCTGGTCCTCTATTGGACCGTCGGCGCTACAATGACTATTCTGGCTCGTTGAGTATCGCCACCCCGATTGCCGGCATCAACACCACGTTGGCGACATCGCTACGGACAGATGACTTTAAGCGACGCCATCGTTTCACCGCTTTTGCGTCAGGCGCTGCTTTGCCGATCAGAACCCAGATCGAAGCTGAAAACTATCCTGGCCGCAGCGCCGAGCTGTCGCTCGAATTGACACGCCCTATCGGCCGCGGTGAAGCTAAACTGATAGGCCTTAGAACATGGTCAAACGAAAAGGGCTCCTCGCTAGTCGGCGCAGAATTTCCTTCCGGGGCTATTCAGAGTTCGCTTTATACATCCAATGATGACCTGTCCGAGAGCATTTTGAGAGCGACTTGGGCACCGCGTTGGCCAAAGCTTGCCGTCAGCGCGGCATTTGAAGGCGTGCGGACGACCTTAGTCTCAAACACTGAGTTCGTTCAGATCGACAACAAAATTGCAACACCGCTTGAGGCCGGCCGCACCAATGTTGGGGAAACACGCGGCTCAGCAGCTTTGTCGGCAACCTGGACAGGCATCGACAAGATATCGGTTGAGGGTGCCATCGCCTTTGAAGTATCGCGAATTACCCTAGCCGAGCCGCTACGATCTTCCAATACTTACCGCTTTTTCAAACCCCGCGTCGTGGCTGCATGGAACCCAACCAGCCAAATGACCCTGAGCTTGCAGGCCGAACGCAAAGTCGGCCAACTTAACTTTGGCGATTTCGTAGGGGCACAACAAGTCGCCGACGGCTCCTCAACCCAGACGAACAGTGCTCTCCAGCCTTCGCAAACCGATGGGCTGCGTCTGACGGCTGAACGCCGTTGGGGCACACGGGGCAGCGTCAGCATCACCTTCGTGAGCGAACGCCTAACCAATGTGGTGGACATCGTGCCAGTCGGTGATGGCCAAGGCGTTGGCAATCTGCCTTCGGCCAGCAGTTTCGGGGTCGATTTACTTGCTACAATCCCGCTTGGCTCTTTGCTAGATGGTGCAGAACTGACAGTGGATGCAGCTTGGCGAGAAACCTCGGTGCAAGATCCGTTCAATGGCGCGACGCGGCAATTACAAAATGCCGAGTTCGCCGGTACGACGATCAACTATCGTCAAATCATCAACCCGCGCTTCAGCTATGGCGCGGCAGTCAGATATGACCCGCCCTATCGACTTTTTCGCAGCCAGTTGAAAAGTGAGTTTGAGCTTGGGCCAGACTTTTCGATCTTTAGCGAATGGAACATCTGGCAAGGGACCAAGATGCGCGTCGAAGCCAACCGGCTGTTCGGCCAACGCAATGATCGCGAACTGACCCGCTATAAGGGACTGCGCGGCATTGCACCAATCAGCAGCACCGAGTTTCGCGATCGCACCAGCAGCCCAATTTTCGCGCTTCAAATCGAGAAAACCTTCTGACCGACCAATCCGAAACATGCACTTGTTGTGGGGAGAGCCGTTGCCATGGGCGCGCTCGCAGCGCGCGCTTAAATCTTAAGCCTCCCTCCACGCTATCTCCTCCGACCCTCCATAAATCGCGGCTACAACAAACCATAAACCCGCTCCTCCCTGAGCTTCACACCAAGGATAAAAAACATGATCAACCTTATTGTCGCCGCCTGGCTTTCCGTCCTCACTTCTGGCCTTCTGGGCATGGCTGCTTCTGACCGCCATTAGAGCAACGCCTTCCGTATTCGGACCGGCATCGTCAGCCCCACGCCTCCAACGTCCTCACGATGCCCAACCTAGGGCCGGCTCAGCCGGCCCTATCTTTTTGCCCGATCCTTTTGTTTGCGGTCTTGTGCGGTCCAAGCCTTGGATGGCGCGCTCTACACTCTGCCCGCAAACATACACGTATTTCGGGATGCGCGCAGAGGGGCAAGAGAGGTCTTGCGGCGGTCATTGCGGGTCGTTTAAAAAAGCGAAGACGCGGCCCGAGCATAGCTTCACTTGGCAAAACACAGTGGCGCTCCTAGTGATGTCCCATCCGTTGGGACGGACGACCCCTCCCCCACTCGACTGGGGCCAAGAGGCTACACTATCACTTGCTCAAGCAGCTTTAAACGAGCGCCCTGCATCGTCGCGGCAATGTTGCCGGAGGTGAATCGTGAACGTGGAGCCAGCACCCAACGCGCTCTCAACCTGGATAGATCCGCCCAGGAGATAGAGCAGCTTCTTGGTAATCGCTAGGCCGAGGCCTGTGCCCTCGGCCCGGCGGCTCAAAGAATCGTCGACCTGTGTGAATTCGCTGAACAGACGGGCTTGTTGCTCCGGAGACAAGCCGATGCCCGTGTCCGAGACCGAAATTGCAATGCCAAGCGCACCGTCGTGTTGAACGGGCCGCGCGGAAACCGTGATCCGCCCCGCCTGTGTAAACTTGCAAGCGTTGGAAACAAGATTGAACACGCATTGGCGCAGGCGCTGGGCGTCCGTAATGATCGTGCCAAAGGACGGATCAATCTCTAGAGCAAACGCATTTCCATTTCGGGCTGAGAGCGGCGCCGCCAGGTCGGCGACCTCCTGCAAGAGCTCCACAAGCGAGGTTTCCCCCAGCACCACTTCCAGCTTGTCGGCCTCAATCTTGGCGAGATCCAGCACATCGTTAATCAAGCCAAGAAGGTGGCGTGCGGAGCGGTTGATCTTTTCGCAGTCGCGTGCATCGACGGTGCCACCTTCCAGGATTTCCTCGCGCATCAGCTCAGAATACCCGATCACTGCATTCAGTGGCGTGCGCAGTTCATGGCTCATTGTGGCGAGGAAACGGGACTTCGCGGCGCTTGCTGCGCGAGCGGCTTCCAGCTCGCGCTCGGTGGCATGCAAATCCGTGACGTCTAGGAAAGCTGTGGAGCAGCGCGACCAATCCGCCTCGGCCCCTGGTAAGGCGGTTGAAACGACCACACACTCAACGAGACGTCCATCGCAGGTCTGCGCCTTTCCGCGAAATGTCATCTGGTCCGGCAGGGGGAAGTCTTGGTTGGCATTGTCGAGCCCCTCAAGGGCCGCTGCCACGAAATCGGCAGAGAAGATCTCCTTTTGTCGGCGCTGCAAATCCCCCAAGGATCCAGCAAAGAGCTTCAACGCCGCCGCATTGGCCTTGCCGATCTGAGCGTGACCCATCAGTTCAACGAGGGTTGTGGGGTTGGTCTTGCCCCAAACTGACGGCACTTGTCCCAATGCCTGAGCCCGGCGCAATACCTCGCGCAGCCAGCCGAGATTAGTCTCGAACAGCGCCAGCGGCGACTGGGAAAAGTGTGCGGCCGCCAAGCGACCAGCAGCCTCTGCGTCAGAAATCGCTTGCAATTCTGCGGTGCGGCTGGCGGTGACGTCGATAAAATGGACCAGTGTACGCGACCAATCCTCTTCATGGCCAGGCCATGGGCGCGACCAGTGGATGACGTGGCGCGCACTGCCATCAGGCAGTTCGACCGGCGAGAGCCAAGGGCGTTGCAGAGACTTTCGCCGTAGCGATTCAATCCAAGCATCGACCGCGTCAATACGGTTTTGCCCGCTCACAGTCAGGAACGGGTCTCCGATCAGCTCTGCTTCGCTACGCTTAAATAGTTTCTCTGCCGCTGGATTGACCCGCCGGATCCGGATGAAATCATGCGCACTGTCAATACCGGCGCGCAACTCCGAGGGCGCAGGGCCAGTGGCCAGGAAAGCCTTGATGCTGCCAGCCATTTCCATCATATCATATTCGATCGTCGGGATCGGATTGGTCTCAAACCAGATATCGGACTCGCGGCGCTGTTCGGTGATGTCGGTGATCAGGTTGGCCCATTGCCGCGTGGCACCTGGCTCGGCCTGAGGCAGCGGGCGCAGCTTCAACACACCGTAGCGGATGGCCCCATCCGGGCGGACATGCTGAAAGCGCCAAGAAAAGCCCTCATCGCCCTGGGCAAAGGCGCGGAATACCTCCCGTGCGCTGACCAAATTAAAAGCGTCCGCTGAAATCTGAGGCCAGGCCGCCTTCAGGTCGTCTTCCGCGAAACCGAAGAACGCGCACGCCGCCAAATTGGCACGGACCAAGGCATTTTTGGCATGCGCACCTGCCAAGCGATCTAAAAGGGCACCACGATCGGGATCAGGCTCCGCCGCCTCAGCATTAAGCGCCTCTGCAAGGGGGGTAGAGTCCGTCCAAACCAAAGGTGCCGGGTTTTCATCAAACCAAAAGCCAGCGGGAGGAAACACAAGTTCAGACTGAACCATGGCACCTTGATTTGTAATTGTGCTGAGCATTTCTAGCCCTTACTGCTAAACACTCCCCTACTTCGAGCGGGGCGCGCCCACCGTGCGCGCCCGGTAACATTACCGATGAGTTCTAAATGGTGCATTGAAGAATATAGTTAATATTATCTTTAAGTAATACATAATTTTACTATCTTTGGTATTTGCTAGCAACTCTGCATCAGACAATAACGAGAATGATTATATGTTGTTCTCAAAAGATATTCTATATACCAGACCTGCGCCTTAATGCCTCTCGTTTATTATGAGAGTGCTGTTTGTTGATGCCGCCGTGTTTGGGGTTAACCAAAATTTTGCCTTAAGTTTGAAGATGAATCGGTCACAATCAACCAAGTCGGAGCTTCATATACTGTGTCGCCATTGCAAACGACATAACGGCCAAGTTGGAAATCGTCACAGGCCCACTGTCAATTGCCACCCCGTATGCTGACAAGAGCACCGTTCCAACCGCTCCAAGGGCTACCGCTGTCAACGACAGATCGTGCGTTTGCCGTGTTTGCAACGCGCGGATAGCGTTCGGCAAGAAAGCACCGCCCGACGCTGCCGACGCTGCTTAGCCTAGTATCTCTATCAATTGCAGCGTTTCACCTCGATGCTGTGCCGAGCGGCAGCTTTATGACGGGCCTTAATTGCGCACAAGTGGTCGACTAGGGTCGTAAGGGTCTTAAGTTTTCACTAGAAAAGGGCAGTCTGGAAACGGCCAGTTCTGTTGAAATGCCGCCGGTCTCAAATGCGCCATATTAAGCCAACCAAAAAGCATACTACGTAGCTTCAAAGCGGACATTGCTGGCCCTAAAAACTGGAGCAGTTCAAAGGAGAACAAATACCTCGAATAGATGGCGGAAACTTTGGGGGGAGGTTACCCCTAAGACAGCGGGAGGGGCGAGGCGCTGGTTGCAGAAAATGCCCTAAAGGCGCTAAGCTCTGCCTAAGGTAGGACGGTAATCATGCTACTCACAACGGGCTATTCAGGGCACCAGCAAGCGCTCATCGAACTCTTCGCCAAGACCTTTGAAGCTTCAGAGGGGCAAGAGGAAGGGGCGCGAATTGGCGATTTGGTTCACAATCTGCTTTTAGAAACCCCGCTTGAAGATATCCGCGTCTACTGCGCCGAGATTGAAAATTGTGTCATTGGGGCTGCGATCTTTACCCGACTGACATATGCTTTCGACCCGCACATCGTTTTCCTCCTTTCACCGATGGCAGTATCACCTGAAAGTCAAAAGATTGGCATTGGGCAAGCCTTACTCACTCATGCACTAAGGGCGCTTCGCGCCGAAGGTGTCCAAATTGCCATCACCTACGGCGATCCGAGCTATTACAAGCAAGTTGGTTTTATGCCGATCACAGAGGATCAAGCCCGTGCGCCTCTACCGCTTAGCATGCCACACGGCTGGATAGGCCAGGCGTTGATCGAAAATAAGATGCCGCAGCTCCAAGGGCCATCAAGCTGCGTACCCGCTTTAAATCGAACTGACATTTGGTAAAAGGGCAGCTGAATTCAAACATCACGGAGCGTGGTCCTGCATTTCTAAGCCCGAGCAACCGAGCGCGGGACTTAAACCCGCTGCCAGCTACGCCTGTCGCCATTGACCTTGCACAGGGCCAGTCTGCGCTATTCAGTTCTTGGGCATAGGAGTATCGCCAATGGCGTAGCGTCTTTTCTACTTAGAGAGCCTGTGCCTCAGGCTGTGCCTAGCCAAAGGCTTAGGTCGAGTTTCAGCTTGCGCAAAAAGAATTGTCGGGCGGGGCAAGCGGAGTGACACATTGCGCCGTTCTAACGCCCTTCACTCTGAGCAATGACTTCATCGAAAAGTTTTACGCCAAAGCCAACAGCACCTGGAGGAATGGTTGGTTTGCGTGTGGTGGCCCAAGCGACGCCAGCAATATCAAGATGCACCCAAGCGGTTTCTGGCTTTACCCATTCCTCAATAAATGCGGCTCCAATTGACGCGCCTGGTGCGCCGCCCTCAACGACGTTCTTCACATCGGCTACATCGGACTTAATATCGGCACGGGTAGATGGGTGTATCGGCAAGCGCCAAGTCATTTCCCCGACTTTGGCACCAGCATCTTCAACACGCTTGGCCGCAGCCTCATTATTGTGGAACAGGGCGGCATAATCATCGCCGAGCGCGCCTCGTGCGGATCCGGTAAGGGTCGCGATATTGATCATGAGGCTAGGCTTGAAGGTTTCCTGGGTCCACCAATTGGCATCGGCCAATACCATTCGCCCCTCAGCATCGGTATTGAGGATTTCCATGGTTTTGCCAGACATGGACGTGAGTACATCGCCTGGGCGGATTGCGTTGCCGTCTGGCATGTTTTCCGCCAAGGCCGCCACACCAACTAAATTGACCTTGGCGCCGCGCTTGGCTGCTGCCAATACCGCACCCATTGATGCAGCCGAACCCGCCATATCATAGCGCATGCGCCACATGCCTTCTCCGGGTTTAATTGAAATGCCGCCGCTATCGAACGTGATGCCCTTGCCGACAAAACTGATCGGGGCGCTGTCACGAGCCCCGCCACGATAGTGGATAGCAAGCAGACGAACAGGCCGTGTCGAGCCTTGTCCAACTCCTACCAAACCACCCATGCCAAGGCGTGCGGCCTCTTTCTCGTCAATAACTGTGATCGACACATTGGGGATCCCCTCAAAAGCCGTGCTGACAGAGTCGACATACCATTGCGGGCTTTTGATGTTCGATGGGGTGGAGATTAGATCACGCGCGAGTTTCACGCCTTCACCGACCGGTTGCCAGCGTCCTATCCAAGCTGAACTTGCGGCGCTTGCATCGGCAACATGCAAGCGAAGCGGCCGGTCTGTAGTGGCCCGGGTTGTTTTGCCAATTTGAGGGAACTCATAAGAGCCAAGCCGTGCGCCCAACGCCACCAGGGCCCCAGCATCGACAAAAGCGGGCGCATCTGGGAGCACAACAGCCCAAGTGCTTGCTTGGCCTTCGAGCGCCGCACGCGCCACTCTGCCTCCAAAGTCTTCAAGGCCGACGCGACTAATGGCGCTTTCGCCAATGCCGATCAATGTCACGCGGCTGTAAGGCCCAACACTATAGAGGTTTAGTGTGTCTCCTGAATTGCCTTTGAACGAAGCAGCAGTGATTGCGCGCGAGATCCCGCCATTTGTGATCCGGTCAACCGCCATGGCCGCTTCTCCAAGCTTGCCATCTTTGCCGACAGGTAATGCAATCGCGCCGGTGCTGGGTGGTGCCGCAGTCACAAACGAAATGGGCAAAGCCATCGCAGGGGTCGAGATTACGCTACTAAGGATGATACCCAATGACGACAAAATCAGTGCACGCATGAAAGCCCCCCGGAAACTAATGATACATGCGGCTTGTGTCCGAGACCCGGGGCTGTCAAATCACACTAAAGTGAAGGGATCGGTGACCCGTCGCTCGCACGTTCGACGAAAGAAGGTCGCTTTGTTTCTGCAGGGCGCACCAGCAAACTTCGTTGTTAAGCCCCTAGTCCGCAGCGATTCACTCGGCAGCATTCCTTGGCCCAAGCCTTGGACAGCAGATGCTAAGCTAACATCATGGCGGTCGCCGCAAAGATAGTTGTGATGAAGCTTGGCTGCCATGACCCAGTGCAGGCTCAGATTTGATGTGCTCTAGAACCTGCTGGCCAGCGGAATTCAGAGTTTATCGTTCAGACGACTGGCAGATTTCGACGTCAGCGCATCATTTAGCGGACCAGCCGCGATCGGCCAAGTTCTGCCGAATTGCGGACAGTTTCAGTTGTGCCAGTTGTTGGCTCTTGGGCGGCCAACTCTGTTTTCCCAGAGCCGACGTGTCTGTGCTTATGTCGTCTAAGGATGCGGCGCTGGAATATTATGACGAGACGAAAGGGCTTGAAGGATATCATCCTTGCCTGCCACAAACTGTCGCCCCCTAGAATATCTGGCACCGGACTGCTCTGAGGCATCATCT
>NZ_JBIIYV010000144.1:0-3605 GCF_044346625.1 Aquidulcibacter sp.
GATCACGTATAAGGAAGGGTCCGCCACCCGGATCACCACCTTCACTATGGCCAATATCGCCGGTCAGATGGTGACCAAGAGCGTGCTTGTGAATGACGGTCGGGCGCGGACGGTGACGTTTGACACCGATGTGTCGGGGCAAGTGATCCGGCGGCGAGAGTCGGATAATAATTATAGCCAGGGTGATCCCAGCGCCATGTGGTACCGCTTTGCCGGTCGCCAGATGGGCATGATCACCAATAATGGCGGGTGGGAAGGTTCTTACGCGGCCTCTGTCGCCCAGCGCCAAGCGGCCCCTGCCACAACTGCGCCCGGTGCTTTTGCCAATGGCGCGACGGTGGGCAAGCAGGAAGAGCAATTCTCGTCCAATTTGGAAGTGATCAACAGCTATAGCCAAGGTTCAGTTGCTGGCAGCTATGTGGTCCGTTCAGGCGACAGCCTGCAAGGGATCGCCCAGAATCTATGGGGCGATAGTGGGCTTTGGTACAAATTGGCCGAAGCCAATGGCTTATCGGGTGCGGCATCCCTGTTTGAAGGCCAGACTTTGCGCCTACCAGCTGGGGTGATGCGCAACACCTATAATGCGTCCTCCGTCACCCCCTACAACCCCGCCGAAACCCTCGGCGACGTAACCCCCTCCACCCCGCAATCCGTCCCGCCGAAGAAGCAACGATGTGGGATTGCGGGGCAGGTCCTGCTGGTGATTATCGCGGTGGTGGTAACCTATCTCACGAAAGGTGCCACCAAGGAGTTTTTTGCTGGGGTCTTTAAAGCGATGGGAGCCAGCGCGACCGCAGCAGCGGCAGCAGCGACCGTAGCCAGTCATGCGACCGCGGCAGCAATTGGCTCGACCGTATCCCAAGCAGTTGGTGTTGCGACCGGCATTCAGGAAAAGTTTAGCTGGAAAGAAGTAGGTGCTGCCTTCGTTAGCGGCGGCGTTGCCAGTCATACAAAAGCAACCACAAGCATCATTGACGCTATCATCCAAGGTGCCAAGAACAGTGCCATCAGTCAGGCCATCAATGTGACACTTGGCCTACAGGACAAGTTCAGTTGGGCTGCAGTTGCAGCGGCTGGTGTTGGTGGTGGCGTTGGTTATGCCGTTGGCAACACGCAGTTTGCCCGTGGCCTGATGGCCAGTGGTCACTTAGGCGAAGCCGCCGGTCGAGCCATTACCGGCACAGCTGCAGTTCTAGCCAGTGCCGCTACCCGCTCTGCCATTGATGGCTCAGACTTTGGTGACAGCGTCCGTGCTGCCATACCCGATATTCTTGGGGGGATCATTGCCAACTTTGCGCTTAGCGAAGGGCCATTGTGGACGACAAAGGGTGAAAGGGAGCCGCCAACACTTAGGACTAAGGATGGATCGCATGCACGAAGATCGGAGGATGACCACCGGGAAGTCATCATCGTCCAAGGCAGAAAACGTGGCTTCTTTGAAGCAATTATGAAAAGAGGTGCGGATTCCGTAACCGGTGCCTATGATGATGTCACAAGTGGGGCTCTGCAGCGCGGTATACGGAGGTGGTCCGGCAATAATGGAAGAGTTAATGGGCCTAGGGCCGATGGTACCTACAGCCCGCGCGATGCATATCTGATCAACGCAAAACTGCATGCCTCGATTTCGGCCCTAAGTGCATTGGATGCCGTCACCCTTTTCGGTAAAAATGGCACCACCGGTGGTGCTGCTTATGACGCCTTCCAAAACCGATCCGCCCTAGGCGGTTTGGGTGTGGCGATTGAGGCAGTCCCCCTCCTGCGCTCTGTCGCTTCGGCCCAAAGTATAGGCGGAATGGGTGCTAAAGCAGCGTTTTCGGTTCCCACGAAAGCATTGGACATCATCCCAGAAGGCCCTCTGGCTAAGCTATCAACGGGATCGAACACCAATGTAATAGGCCCGCTTGGTCTAAACGGCCCGAACCCCTTCGGGGGCGCTGACTTCACCGTCGCCGGTGGCGTCAACTTCCAAGTCGCGGTGCCGACTGCGCGGGTAGGGAGCGGGGTGGCGGGTGTAACGCCAAAAGTGCTTGAGCCTTCAGGCCAAGCTTACAGCGTTGCCTATGAAGTGAAGTTAAGCCCAACCTCATATCCTGGAGTTTCACGCCAGCAACATTTTCGAGAGGCCAATGAGTCCTTATTGCAAGCGTTGGACGATGACGTGACTTTTGCACAGGGCCTACAAAACCTTGGGATCAACCTTCAGCGGACGCCTACCGGCCTCGCTCCCCGGAATTCACCCTCCGGTTGGACTTGGCACCATGCGGACGAAGCTGGTATAATGCAGCTGGTGCCACTATCGCAGCATAAGCCAGGTAGTATATTTCAAGCTGCGCTGCATCCGAACAATGCAGGAGGGTATTCAAAATGGGGCAAGTAACGAAACTCTGTGATGTGATCAGCAGGCTATCAGCGTTCGACATTGAGTATACTATCTACGCTTCAGCGCCGTGGACGGACAAGTCCGACGCAATGGTGGCGAAGGAACCTGATGCAGGGGGGCTGCCCCTAGAGGTATCGAATGCTGGCTTGCATTATTTTCTTGAGATTAGCATTGCTAAAGAATTTGTAGAAGATTGGATTGCTTCATTAGATGAGAAGCCAACGCCTTCGACCTTATGTCTGCGTGTCATAGACTACGCTACCAACGATGCTTAGGTAATGCCATGGACAGAAATCCGCGTTACGATGGGAAGCCTTTGCTTCGGCTTCTTGAATTGTATGTGTTGAGGTCGATCGATAAGTTGCTTCCCGAAGACCAGCGTACACTTGAGGGAATTGCTCCCAAGTTACAGGCGCTTTATGGGGGCAATGGTGATTGGCACGAAGCGGTCGCAGCCGCCGTTAAAATGTCCGCCCATATGCCCGCTGCAATCCGGGATATGTGGACTAGGAATGTTGAGATTGCGCGCATAAATGGAGTCACTTTACACCCTCAGAACTTCGCTGAGATGTTCGTTGATGAGAACTTTTTGGTCTGATTTCGTAGACGCAGATTAATTTTCAATGCGTCACGCGCAAAGCAAACGCTTTTGCCGGGGTAAGACAGGAAACAGATTTGGGTTGGTATGGAAGTTCCAGCGCTGCCCACAGCGGTTTCTGGCGTTGAGGTGTTGTCTGCGTTTTCTAGCACCGCGATGATGATGGGTTTGAATGAGAGCTCTTTGTTTGAGAGCTCGGCGTGGAACGCTTTGAGGACTGGGTCGCGGCTCTTGGCGATAAAGGCGGCATGATCCCAGCGCCATGTGGTACCGCTTTGCCGGTCGCCAGATGGGCATGATCACGAATAATGGCGGGTGGGAAGGTTCCTACGCTGCCTCGGTCGCCCAGCGCCAAGCGGCCCCTGCCACCACTGCGCCCGGCGCTTTCGCCAATGGCGCGACGGTGGGCAAGCAGGAAGAGCAATTCTCGTCTAATCTGGAAGTGATCAACGTATCCATCCGGCGAGTACCACGGCCATTAGTGCTTGACTGCGGTTTCGGGTTTCCAGTTCCAGGGTGCGAGTTCTTGGAGGCGTGAAGCTGGCCATGAGGGCATGTGGGCGAGAAGATCGGCGAGCCAGGCTTGGGGATCGATATTGTTGAGCTTGGCAGTGCCGATGAGGGTAT
>NZ_JBIIYV010000076.1:0-11769 GCF_044346625.1 Aquidulcibacter sp.
AGGGCCACATAGACACCACAAACCACCATCCAGCCAAAAAGCTGCCTCTCAAAGGCAGATTATCCTAAATGCGCCGAAATCGGATTGTTCACATGCGACTAGCTCGGCATTTTTGGGCGTGAGCTCTTCGGCAAATCTCGGATAAAGCGCAGCCCCTCTGCCGCAGACACTTCTATTCTAGGCTCAAGACGCGGCTGGTAAGCTTGGACTTCACTGAACCCTTTGATCCATCGAAGAGGCAGCTTGACCTTTTTCTCAACTGTCTTTGCCCCGTCTCGCGATAACACGACCTCGTCGGCACCGACGGCAAATTCGACGTCTTCCTCATCGCGCAAACGCAATAGAGCTGCCCGCATGTCGGTATTAAAATCGACGTTCGTTGTGCCGCGTCCTTTGCATTCGCCATCAAAGCCCGATGCTGGCAGGTCAACGCGGGCATACACCCCACAACAGCCGCTGAAACCTTCAAAGCGCAACATATCTTCGTTGCTTGTGACAACCGGATCTAAAATAACGGTAGGCCTTGGCAGGAAAAAATGCGTGCGAACAACGTCACTCAACACATAGAGCATCTCGCCGAGCATTCTGGGTTGTCGCACGCGCCCATCAAAAAAATAAGGTTGAGCTAAACTGGCGTCACACGTCGCAAGGCAGAGCTGCGGTTTGCCTTTGGCCGATTGTTCAACGTTCGACTCGAAAGCGTATCTGTAAGTAAAATCGATCCCTGCAGACATTGATCCTCCCTAACTCACAGATGGAACGTGCAATTTCGCACTAACTCTAGAAAGGCCGGCTTGCTTTTTATGGTCGAGGGTAAAGAGTAGCCCGCTAAAAGTTGGTCCGCAAGCGCCGTGTTTTGAAGAGCTCTGCCGAGATGCCAGCAATCTCAAATGCGCCATTGCTAGGCATAAGCTATGCAAATCCGCACCTTAAAAGGCCAACATGCCCACTCCGACAGCAGGCCGTTCCCCAATGCGGGCCAGCCAATCGGTCACAATGGGTTTGTCGAGGAGTGCGGGGAAGCCGTGATCGAGGCCTGCCTTGAGCCACGGGTAGTGCATGATGTCGGCAATGGAGTAGTCGCCCGCAAGGAATGGCCGTCCATCGCCCAGCATGCGTTGAACTACACCTGTCAAACGCACACATTCGCCATAGAATAGCGCCATCATTTGGGGATTTCTGTCTGCGTCGCTGGCCGTTAGCTGCTCGTTCAATCGACCTAGGTTGGGACCAATATGGGCGGCTTGAAAAAAGGCACCCTGAATTGCAGCGTAACGGGCCGCGCCCGACTTTGCTAGAATGATACCTTCAGGGTCATACTGATCGGCTAAATAAGTCAGAATTGCGCCTGATTCCCAAACTGTGATGCCCGTCGCGTCGTCATGCAACACTGGGATCTTATTGTTGGGCGCAACATCTAAAAACCACGCTTCATGTTGCTCCTTTTGATCAAGCCGAACGTGACGTGGCACCCAATCGAGGCCAAGCTCTGCCAAGCCTATGGCGACCTTGCGCGCGTTTGTGGTTGCGGCACCATAAAGGGTGATCATGTGGGCTTTTCCGTATCCGTTTTGGGTTGCAGGGATGCCAACATCCAGCGTCGCCAAGACGGGACACAGACAGGCACGAGAATGCTGATGAGAAGAATACTGCTTGAAAGGGCAATGCCAGCGCCTGAATATAGCGCTTGGCCAATGTTGGCGAACAAGAAGGCCTGCACCATGCACCCAAATAGAACCGCTACGATGAAGCGAAGGAGGCTCATGCCTGACAATATCGCGGCGTATTGAAAGACGTGCTTCGGAAAGAATGGATACGCGCAAATGCCAAACAATGCCCACGCGCTCAGGCGGCCTTGCGCCAGTTTGCGCACCCATGACTGAACCTTTGGCGGCAAAGTGCTCAATACTTTATCCCGGCCTAAAATTGCGACCAGGCCAAATTTTAACATGCCGGACAAGAACATCCCAAGCCCGGCGTAAAGGGTGCCAAAAATAGGGCCAAAAATAGCGCCACCCGCCAAGAGTAATAAGCCGGTCGGAATAAGAAATAGAAACCGGAAAGTTAGAATACCAATAAACGCAAGGGCCCCCCAAATCCCAAGGCTCTGCACGAAAGCACGCAAAGAGTCTAAATTCCAATCGATCCTGAGTTGAGTTCGGATCACCATGGATACGCCAACAAGACCGAGCACAATGCCAAGCAGCAACAGCCAGCGATATAACGGCACGCCCACAATCTTGATGAATAGCCATTTGCTTGACCGAGAGGTCGCCACCTTATGCATCGGTTAGGATCACAGGGGCAAAGCCGCCGCCGCAGGTCCGGAAATTCGTTGTTTGGCCCTGATATGCGCGCGCGGCCAGCATCAGAGGATCGCCTGAAAACGTATAGACCCGGACATCAAACTTCAGGACTGTCGGGCCCGCTTCAGTTGCAACAAGACGAGTCTGGGGTGCAACAAAGGCTTGTGCGACGTAGCCACCTTTTTGAATTTCATTCCAAACCCGTCGCGTCAGCTTGTCGCCGCGATAGGCAGCAGCGCCGCCATATCCGGTGGCAGGCTTAAAGAACAGGGCCCCGCGGGCAGCCCAAAGCGCGTCGGCTTTTTCAGGTGTGACCTCAACAGTTTCGGGAAGGCTGGTGAGCGCTTGTGCGTGGTGGGGGGCTAGGTTCAACGTTTTGTGTTTTTCGGCATCGCTTAGAAATGCGAGATTGCGCTTGTCGGCATACAAAGCATGATGACGAGGAGAAGGCGTGACGACGACTTGATTCTGCAGTAGAGCGGATCGCAAGGCCTCAGACTGGGGCATGGCCAACGCAAAATCTGTCAGCCGATTGTAGACCATGTCAATGACGTGGTCTCCTGCCATCAAGCCGCGGGAACCTATGGCAAGTGAAGCGGAGTTGACAATTATTGTTGTAATACCCTGTTCATTCAAGAGTGCCTGTGCCAGCAGCATGTCAGGATAGAGATACTGCCCTTCGGGATTGTCATCGACAATGGCAAGTGTTTGGGGCTGACCTAGCCGACCGGCAGCGCGCCATTCTGACACCATCATCTCAGAGATGCGCTCTTCAAAACGACTGGCCCCAAACGCTAGATAGCCAGGCAGCGCGCCACCCTGCACGGCGCGGCTCAGAGCATGAACAAGAAATATGCCGCCCGCATTGGTGTTAATCTCAATCAGGCGGGGACCGTCGGGGGTGATATGGAAATCATAGCCCATAAAAACGCCGCGCGTTTCGGCCTGGACATTGGCGAGAGCACCATCGGCTCGGGATAGGGTTACGTCCTGATAACTGACGGTCTGAGTTGCCGCTTCAATGGTGTGAATCTGGTCGATCATGTTATCGAGATCGCTGGCAGCAAGAAAAACGCCAGTACTCGCGAATAGGTTTGGTCTTCCAGCCAAAAGAGTGGCCATTTCCGGGACGTTCACCGACGACAGAATCGAATTGTCGATTTGCTCGCGGCCCAATGGCAGACAAAAACAAGCCTCATTGAGCGCAGCAATTTCCGCCTTGTCTGGTATTAAGTTAGCTGACTTGGCGTTCATGCGCTTATCTCGTCGTCGAGAAGCTGGACAATCTCAGGGCGCTTGCCACAGCAATCATGCATCAGAAACTGCATCAGTTCGCTAAAGCGGTCGTAGCAGGCGCAATAAATCACCTCACGACCATTGCGGGTTGATTTGACAAGGTTCGCATTTGTCAGGACCAGTAATTGTGCGGACGCCGTGGTTGGTCCGATCTGAGCAAAGCGGGCTAGATCGCCTGCTGGCATGCCCTGTGGCCCCGCTTGGATCAGCCGGCGCACCAGCGACAAACGCCCTTCATGAGCAATTGCAGACAACATTTTGATTGCGATATTTTGTTCCATATTTCATGGATACATGAAATAATGAAAGGAGGCAAGACGAAAGTTTGTCTAGCCATCGCCTTGTTGCTCCGCGCCGACTTTCTGAAACTTCAGGTTTTGGCGCTCTACAACAGCTTTCGCCCCCACACATCCTTAAACCAGACCATCTGCAATCGGCCAGATTCTAACAAACTAAGCACACAGACCGAGATGCGCCAATCTAAGAAGTACAACCCATTCGCGCGCCAGAGCAGAAAATGGATAGCGGCATGCCTTAATCGATCTTCTCACCTAGCGGACGGTCAAACGCTGGGGCTGCGTCAAAGTCGGCCGGGGTGAAGGGCTTGGCCATAAACAGATAGGGATAATAGTAGGTTCTTAGCCGGGTATGATAGGCCCGAATACGATCCTGATAGGCCGATTGTGCGGCCATATCTGTACGCGCAATTCGGTGGAGGCCACGCTGAATAGTAATCGGTGGCAAGACGAGAGCGACAAGTCCTGCGCGGGCGTCACGCTCTGCAATCCCCGCCCGATAGGCTAGCGACAACGGCTCAACGTGCTGATCGCCTAAGTGCTGGAACGCATAATACCATTTCCATTCAAAGGGACGCTGCATGGGCGGCGACGTCGCATATTCGGGATAGAGTTTGTAAAAGCGCTGCAGGGTCGCATCGCGATCTACATCCCAAGCATCATGCACCGCCTCGCGGTTCTCGCGCATAATGGCCGCCCCGTCCGGGATTGGGGTGGCCGCATTGATCACCAGATTGGACCCTGCAGGCGCAATCAAGGTAATCACAAACCAGATGGTGGCCAGCACAGCCGCGTTGGTGGGTGAGCTGCCCGCACCTTTTGCGATCAAGGTTGCAATCAGGGTCCAAAATCCAAGCACTGTGAGGATAAGGGCGGTAAAGGCCAATGTCTCGCCTAGTCCTGCCCCGCTGATCAGAGCACCGACCCAGAAGACGAGAATGAGCACTGCGCTAACCATACCAAACCGAGCTGCAATCCGGGGAAGCCAGACGCGCGCACGCGCCTTTGGAAGGGCCTGCAAGCTCGCAAGTCGGCCGGCCTCACGCTCACCCGACCAAAGATCGTAGAAAAGCACGATCAGAACTAAGGGCGCCAAATAGATCAAGACAAAGGCAAAATCGAAGCGGCCCGGTAATGCCAGCTCTGGGTTTTGGGCTTCATTCTCATGAATTTGGCCCTCGAGCGCTAAGGCGCGAATACGCAAGATTGACGGGGCAATATCGCGCTGGCCGAGGGCGGCAAAAGCTAGGGCAGACGGCGGGTCCCACGTCGGGTGAAAGCGGTAATAGGCCGCATCGCCCGCATCGGTTGCAAAGGTCTTGATCGCGGCCGTATCTGTTTTTTGTAGGGCGATAACTTCGCTAATGGCCGCTTTTTGTCTGGCCACTTCCTGTAACCCCAGACCGACTGTCAATGCGGCCAAACCCGTCAGCAGCGCGATTGCCCACACACTGGCGTGTTGGCGCAGAAGGAAGCTGATTTCCCGCCAGAGGTGCTTCATAGCGCCCTGCCCGTCAAAACGCGCCCACTCCAGCCGGCCAAAATCATCATGGCCCCGAGCCATAGGGTGAGAATTAGGATTGGGGCGAAAGCGGCAGACAAGCGGTCTGCAGCGCTTGTGGGCTTGAAGACAAAGTCCGGTGCCTTGGCCCAATTATTGGCACCAATGCGCGTGCGCTGCTCGGCTTGGCTATCCTTGGACCGAGCAGCATCATCAGCGAGACTTAATCTATCCCGGTGCAGACCATTGAGATATTGCACCATGGCAAAGCGGTGGGCTTCGCTTTGCTGTAAGAAACGCAAATGGGTTTCAAGGTCTGTCCCTGCCCCTGCCATCGACACACGGCGCACAGCAAGGGCTGGGCTAAAGATCGACAGATAGGCAACGATGTTGCTTTGTGCGCGCTGGGTAGTGGCTAACTCGGCAAAATGTTTATCAAACAGCCGCGAGGTCAGCGCCTCCCCCTCAGCAGAGACGGCGCCCCGGAAGTTGAAAGGCAAGTCCTCGACTTTGGTCACGCCATAGTGCGCCAAGGTGCGCGCCCTGAAGGCGGCGAAGAAAGGATCATCGGGATTGTGGCTATCGCCCAATTGGCGCAACTCTGCTTGGATCGTCAGATCCGTTGCTGCCCGGCTCTCTAAGGGTTCCAAACGGCTTGCCAGTTCGGCGGCCCCGCGTGGGGCTACAACGGCAATGAAACACCAAATGCCGATCAGGATAAGTAAGGCTGCTTGGCCCGAGCGAGCCAAGGCTGAGGCTGCAATAATGCCGACAACCCAAATCAACACATAAAGGCCGTAACCAAGCCCAATCATAGCTGCGGCACCCGCTTCGCTAGGCATGACAATGGCCATCAGAATCAGGGTCAACCAAGCGGGGGCGAGGGCGACAAGGCCGACAGAGCCAAGCGCAAGGGTTTTGCCGAGGATGAGATCTCCTGCTGTGACACCTGAAGACAGAAGGAGCCTTAAGCTACCGCGCGTACGCTCGCGCGTGATCATCGAAAAGCCCAAAAATATTAGCAATAGCGGCGCGAGGGTTTGGAGGACAAAGGCCGGCGTCAACTGGCCAAAGCGCATGAGGCTTGAGTTCTCGCGCACCGCAGAAATGGTCGCACTATTTTGACGATGGCCTTCGAGATAAAGCGTGGTACCGCTGAACGGGTCAATGCCTGGATCAAACCCGGCTAGGGTACCAATCGGCCGGAACACATAGCTGCCATAATGCACCATGCGGTGAGGATGGCGGGCAGGTTGGGCTTCAAACAGCGCATCGGTTTCGGTCTGATTGGCCATACGGCCTAGGCGTTCCTGCGCCATGTGGGTGTAAGAGGTTGCTGCTGCAATTGTCGATAAGAGCAGCAAGGCAATCACGCCAATCAAGGCCACGCGCGAGCGCACCATTAAGGCAAGCTCAGCCCACGCGATTAGACGGGCGCGCCTCATGCAGCGGCGTGCCCGACGCGCGCTTGGGTGAATGCGCCATAGAGTGCTTGTAGGTCAAACCTTGGATTTGCGCTTTGGGCTTGCCACTCTGACGCCAGTTTGCCGTCAATAATCAGACCGATCGTATCGGCTACATCAACCGCACCCAAAAGATCATGGGTCACCATCAAAATCGCCACATCACCCGCTTTAAGGTCCAAGAGGAGAGCATGGAAATCCTGCGTCGCTTGCGGGTCCAGACCCGTTGTTGGCTCATCGAGCAAAAGCACGGGTGTTCGGCGCAGCAAGGCAAGCGCGATGGCCGTCTTCTGGCGCATGCCTTTGGAAAAAGCACCTAAGCGTTGGTCTTGCGCGGCAGGGTCTAGTCGGACTTGCGCAAAGGCCTCTTCAATCTGGGCCTTGGTGCGCGATTGGCCAGCGAGGCTCAAAAAATAGTCCACATTTTCGCGCGCGGTTAGATGCTCATAGAGAGCAACTGTTTCCGGCAAATAGGCGATTGAGGCGCGCGCAGCATCAGGCTGGCTTGCGGGGTCTTTGCCGTCCACCAATACCTGGCCGCTCACAACTGGCAAAAGGCCCAAAGTGGCAAACAAGGCCGTGGACTTTCCAGCACCATTGCCACCCAGCAGAGCGTAAATATGCCCCGCAGGGACGCTCAGTGTCAGGCCGTCCAGCACGCTGCGACCGCCGCGCTTTACCACCAGTTCGCTGAGCGACAGACCTTGACCCCCCATCCTATCGCACCCCTAGAAACTGTAGCGCAGAGCCACCGTCACGTTGCGCGGGGCACCCGGTGCAACCCACAGCCTGCTGAATGAATTGGTGTAGAATGTCGTGTCAGCCAGATTATTGACCTGAGCCGACACTTCCAAATCATCGGTCAGATCATAAGTCGCAAACAGACGCAGCGTCGTATAAGCGGGCAAATCAAACGTCGTGGCTGTCTCACCCAGACGCTCGCCGACATAAAGCAGACCACCGCCGATCTCCAACTCGCGCCCGCCGACCTCATATTCTTTCGAGATCAGCGCGCTCAAGGTATGCTCAGGCACATTGATCAGGCGGTCTCCCTTTTTGATCAGCGCGGCAAAATTGGGATCAAGGCCATCCTTGGCAACTTGCGCGTCCACAAAAGCATAAGACAGGCGCAGGTCTAATTCGCCAGGCAATTCTGCCGACACATCAACTTCAAGACCACGGCTTTCGGCTTCGCCAATGGCTAGCGAGAAGCCTGCGTTGATTGGGTCTGCCGTGATGATGTTCGTCTTGGTCATGGAGAAGGCAGCAATCGTGGCTTCCAAGTCGCCATCCAACAAGGTGATCTTGCTGCCCAGTTCGAAGGATTCAGACTCCTCCGGCGCAAAGGCTGTACCGGCAAAATCTGTTCCCGAATTAGCTCTGAAACCTTGGCCATAAAACCCATAGAGGGTGAAGGCGTCACTGGCTTCAAAGACAAAACCTGCTTGTGGGCTGAACTTGGTATCGCCGAAGGAAGTCGAGCTAGTGGTGGCCCGGTTCAAGCCAGAGCTGGAGAAATCGTCATACCGCCCACCCAAGCGGATTTGGAGCTGATCACTCACTTTGATTTGGTCTTGAATATAAAAGCCCCAAGCCTCTTGCTCATCCAAGCGGTTGGTTTGTGGACCCGGTGCTGGCAGCGGGAATTGGCCATAAATGGGGTTGAGAATATTAATCACATTGCCCGCAGCAGGGCTTGGGTTGCCAGCAACCGAGGGTGGCCGAAAGCGCAAGAAGAGCTGGTCATTGGAGAATTGGTCATAGTCGAAGCCTGCCAAGAGGCGATGCTCAAGCGCGCCTGTTTCAAACCGCCCGCTGATTTCAGCGCGGTAAACGGTATGTTCGGCTTCATAATCGCGGAAGCGGCGCTGGCGGGACAGGGTTTGACCATCGACAAATAGGCGCTGCCGGGCCGTGGCGAGCTCGGCTTCGGTGGAAAAACCTTCTAGATCGGTGGTGCGATACCCCGCGCCGACCAAAAAGCTCCAATCATCATTAAAGTCATGTTGAAGTTGTACCTGATGGCCGGTCGCATCAGCCTGAAGTGGCCCATCACCCGGCTCGCCGAGGAAACGCGAGGTCGGAACAACATCCAACTTGTTAGTGAGTGAAATGACGCCGCGATCAAAGGGGAGTTCTTGACGTGTGATTTCGCCTTCGTAGGTTAGGCTGGTCTTCGGATTGATCCGCCAGTGCGCGGAAGGAAAAATCCCGGAACGCTTGGACTCTAGTGTATCGCGGAAACTATCGCTCTGCTCGTAAAATCCGTTGAGGCGCACCGCAACCATCTCGCTCAAAGGGCCCGTCCAATCGCCATCGACGCGCACTTTCTCAAAGCTGCCGACGGCGATCCCGATCGCGCCTTCAGTCTCAAATTCGGGCTTCTTGGTGACCAGATTGACGGCCCCACCCGGCTCGCCACGACCGAACACGGCCGCGCTGGGACCCTTTAAGATCTCGATCCGTTCAATCCCGACAATGTCGCGTGGTCCGCCAAAGCCACGACCGGCATTGAAGCCATTGACGAGATATCCGCTGGGCAAATTCTCGTCGCCTGCAAAGCCACGCAAGGCGAAATTATCCCAAAGGCCACCAAAGTTGTTTTGGCGCGCCATGGATGCCGACAAGTCCAGCGCATCGGAAAGACGGGTGATCCCAACTTCCTCCAACGTGTCTGCCTCCAGAATGTCGACAGATTGGGGCGTCAGCTTCAAAGGAATGTCGGCCCGATAGGCTTGGCGCTGTGCGGTCACCACAATGGTTTCTGCTTCGGCTTCCTGTTGCGCGGGACCTGCAAAGGCCACAAAAGGCGTCAGTGTAGCGCCAATCAAAGCGCTAGATAAAAATGAAAAGCGTCGAATGGTCATAATGCCTCAGCGCGTCCTTAACTGGTCATCATCTGCGTTTGAAACGGATCTCCATCCTTTGTTATATTATCACATAACAGATGGAAGGGGGGAAATGCAGCGAGAAGCCGATAAATCGACGGGTTACATCTCTGTGACGAAGACGCGCGTAAAGGGCCGAGTATCTGGAGCTGATGGACCTCAGCTTTCGCAACCCACGCCCGACCTGCCCCTCTCGGCCAATTGTTGTCGCTGACTTCAATTCGCGGTTCTGACGCGAAAATTTCGGCCCTGTTATCGCATGGAAGATTGCTGGCGGATCAAAATCCACTCTGCTTGGACTGAGCAATTAGGATGGCCCTATTCCTCACGAATCGGCGGATTCCCTTAAACCCAACTAGAGAGCAGGAGCTCTACGCCGCCAAGGCTTGTAGTATCGTGATCGGGAAGACCGGCACAAACAAATTGGCTTGCGTGCCATGACCGATGCGACTGCGGATCTCGACCCGCCCGCCGAGCAATTCACTGAGGCGCTTTGTGACTGCGAGACCAAGTCCTGAGCCATCATGGTTGCGGGTTAGGCTTGAATCAACCTGGGTAAAGGGTTCGAAGATGCGCTCCAGTTGGTCGTTTGGAATGCCGCATCCAGTGTCGATCACGCTAAACCAAAGCCAGTCCTGTGTCGCATCACTAAAGGGACGGACGCTGAGCGTAACGTGACCCATATCGGTAAATTGACACGCGTTTGCTGCCAGATTGATGAGACATTGCAACAGACATCTCGAATCGGTCTGCAACACGGGTAGATCCTGCCCGATATCGATCTTCAGGTCGACTGGCTTTGATTTCACCAAATGGCCAACGGTTTCGCGGACTTGGTCAAGCAATTCAGCCAACTCAACCGTGTCTAATTGCAAGTCGATGCGACCTGCTTCGAACTTGGTCAGATTGAGAATGTCGTTAATCATCGCCAGCAAATGCTTGCCCGCGCGCTTGATGCTATTCACATCACTAATGGAAACTTTCTCGCCTGAATCCACATCTTCCTTGATGATTTCCGCATAGCCAATGATGGAATTAAGAGGTGTCCGAAATTCGTGGCTAATGTTACCAATGAAGCTCGTTTTGACAGCATAGGCTGCTCGCGCTGCCTCTAGCGCATGTGTCAGTTCCTCGGTGCGTGCTTGAACGCGCAATTCTAACGAATCGCGTTCTTCACTTAAGGCACGATGGGCTGCCCTTAAGTCTTCGCCAGCCTTGTAAAGCACACGCGCGTTCACCAAAATGATCGCTATCGCACCTAAAAGAGCAAACGATACGATGCTCGCAATTGTCCACGGGAAGCTTGACCAGAGATAGTGGACCATCAGGATCAGCAACATTGTCAAAGGCGGCGTAACCGACGCGACCAAAATACTCAGAGACCTGTGTCCATTCAAAATGGAGTAAGTTGCCATTGTGAATAAGGCTATGACTGGAACCAATCGTTTTAACTCGTTGTCGTGCTGCCACAACAAGTAAGTCAGACTTACCCAAGTCATCACCACCGAAAAGATAGCGCCTACGTAGAGTGGCGCATAGCTTGTGTCTCCAGCCGCGACTTTGGGTCCGCACCACTTAACACAGCCTTCTCCAAGGCCTACGAGCGCCAGCCACGCCAAAGCGATGGCCCAATCGGTCGCTACTGCAACTATCATTGCGACAATCCCAGCCATGCCGACTCGCCAGTAAATTTGATCGTTTGTGTCTTGTTGTGCTTTTGCTACGATCGGGTTCATTGGCTTTGGCTCTATTGGTGGCTTGGCTATCTTAGCGCGACATGCGTTTCCAGCAGGATTTTTACCAAGTCGCCACGATTATCTTATCTGTTGTTACACCCTTGTTACCTCAGAGGTTTTAAGAACGTTTAAATGTCTGTTGCAAACTACAAACCAGATCGCTCAACGGATTTTGCCAACAGCGGCTAGGTAAGGCGCCTAAATGGTCCAATTGCGGACGATCCGCTATTGGCGTTTGGAACTAAACCTGCACCCCAAAAGTTATCGATGCGGCATCGGTGCC
>NZ_JBIIYV010000077.1:0-11704 GCF_044346625.1 Aquidulcibacter sp.
CAGGATTCGCTAATTATTCAGAGGCGATGAAAGCCTATGGTAAGGCGTGGGACTATGACGGCCTTTATAACTTCTTGAAGGCACCAAAAGCCTATATCAAGGGCACCGGGATGTCCTACGCCGGCATGGGAAAGGCGTCTGACCGTGTGGCCTTGGTTGCTTATTTGCACTCCTTGTCGCCATCACCTGCACCACTGCCTGCGCCGGACCCAACGCGTGATCCTGCTCAAGCTGCTGCCGCCGCTGCTGCGCCTGCAGACGCTGCCACCCCGGCGGCCGAGGGTGCTGCTGCTCCTGCTGACGCTGCCGCGCCCGCCGCTGAGCCAGCCGCTGCTCCGGCTCCTGAAGCCGCTCCAAAATAAATCTGGTCGGTTCCCTAAACCGACCCATGTTTAAATCTGATTCAAACGAAAATTGGAAAATGGGGCAAGTTAGGCTAACTTGCCCCTTTATAACCAAAAGCTCACTCAGTGGAGACGCCCCATGAAAGTCCTCGTACCCGTTAAGCGGGTCATTGATTATAACGTGAAGGTCCGCGTAAAGCCCGATCAAACCGGGGTGGACTTGGCAAACGTCAAAATGTCGATGAACCCTTTCTGCGAAATCGCCGTTGAAGAGGCCGTTCGCCTGAAAGAAAAGGGCGTCGTGACCGAGATTGTGGCGGTGTCGATTGGCCCCCAACAAGCGCAAGAAACCATCCGGACAGCTTTGGCCATGGGTGCCGATCGCGGCATCTTGATCCAAACCGATGACGACCTAGAGCCTTTGGCCGTGGCGAAGTTGCTCAAAGCTGTTGTCGGCGAAGAAGCACCAGAATTGGTCTTGATGGGCAAGCAAGCCATTGATGGCGACAATAATGCGACCGGCCAAATGATGGCAGCGCTATTGGGCTGGCCACAGGCGACTTTTGCTTCGAAAGTTGAAATCGCCGACGGCAAAGCAAGTGTCACCCGCGAAATCGATGGTGGTTTGCAGACACTGGAAGTGGCTTTGCCTGCGATCGTGACCGCCGATTTGCGCTTGAACGAGCCACGCTATGCCTCGTTGCCAAACATTATGAAAGCCAAGAAGAAGCCAATCGACGTAAAGTCGACGGCCGATTATGGCGTCGATGTTGCGCCACGTCTCAAAGTATTGAAAGTGACCGAACCACCCAAGCGCGCGGGCGGCATTAAAGTTGAAAGCGCAGAGCAATTGGTCGGCAAACTCAAAGAAGCAGGGGTCCTCTAATGGCAGTTCTCGTTGTTGCAGAGCACGATAATGCGTCGGTGAAGGACGCAACCAACAAAACGGTTACCGCCGCTTTGGCCTTGTCGTCGGATGTCGACGTGCTGGTCGCGGGCCTTAGTGCCGGCGCCGCCGCTGCGGCAGCTGCCGGTATCGCGGGCGTTCGCAAAGTCCTCCACGCCGAAGGCGCAGCTTTTGAGCAGAATGTGGCTGAAGCAGTGGAAGGTCTCATTGTGCCGTTGATGGCCAGTTATGACGCTGTTCTGTTTGCGGCCACCGCAACCGGCAAGAATGCGGCTCCCCGTATTGCTGCCGCTTTGGACGTTTCACCAATCTCGGAAATCCAAGAAGTCGTCAATGCGTCCACTTTTGTGCGTCCAATCTATGCGGGTAACGCACTGGAGACGATTGAAACCTCTGACGCCAAGAAGGTAATCACGGTTCGCACTACCGCCTTTGCCGCTGCCGGTGCTGGTGGTTCTGCGGCTGTTGAAACCGTCACAGCAGGCGCACCTTCAGCCACTGTGGTGTTCAAGGGTGCTGAGATCGTCAAGTCTGATCGTCCAGAACTGGCAGGGGCCAAGCGCGTTGTGTCGGGTGGCCGTGCCATGGGTTCAGCGGACGAGTTCCACAATGTGATCGAGCCTTTGGCCGATAAATTGGGTGCAGCGGTTGGTGCATCACGTGCGGCTGTGGACGCAGGCTACGCGCCGAATGACTATCAGGTCGGCCAAACTGGCAAGGTTGTCGCGCCAGAGCTTTATGTCGCTGTCGGAATTTCCGGTGCTATCCAACATTTGGCTGGCATGAAGGATTCCAAGGTCATCGTCGCCATCAATAAGGATGCCGACGCGCCAATCTTCGCGATTGCCGATTATGGCTTGGTTGCTGACTATAAGTCAGCCGTGCCAGAACTGATGGGTGAATTGGCCAAAGCCGGTCTCTAATCGAAAGCCAGTCTTTGATCGAAAAATGGGCCCTCGGGCACAGGACTGAAAAACGAACGCTTCCCTGCTCTGCTGGGAAGCGTTTTTGTTTTGGGCCTTGACACCTAAACTTGAAAGCGCCGGTCTTGCGCAGCCAGATAGGCGAAGCGCTTCACCTCGCGGCGACCACGCGTCACAGTATCGAGGACTAGGCCTGAGAATACCGAAATCACTGCTGTAATCATCAAAGCGCTGGCCAAAATGGCGGTCGGGAAACGCGATACGAGGCCCGTCGCCAAGAACTCCATCACCACAGGAATGCCAAGGCCTAAGGCTATGATCGCGAGTATAGCGCCCAAAACACTAAAGACCGCCAGGGGGCGTTCTTCCCGCACGAACAAGCCGATGATGGAAACGATGCGTATGCCATCGCGAATGGTGTTCAGCTTGGAGATCGACCCTTCGGGTCGTTCGGCATAGGGGGTTGGTTGTTCCTTAATGGTCATGCGCAGTTCAAGGGCGTGAACCATCAGCTCTGTCTCAATCTCAAACCCACTCGAATGGGCCGGGAAAGACTTCACAAATCGGCGAGAAAAAATCTTATAGCCCGACAGCATGTCGGTGGTCATTTGGCCAAACACGGCACTGACCAAACCGGTCAACAGGCGATTGCCAAAGCGATGGCCAGGCCGATAGGCCTTCACCGCGGTGTCAACACGGGCACCATTAACCAGATCGGCATGGGTGGAGGTCATCAGATCAATCAGTTTCGGGGCCGAAGGCGCGTGATAGGTGGCATCGCCATCAATCATCACGTAGATATCGGCCTCAATGTCGGCAAACATCCGGCGAACAACTTCACCTTTGCCGGGGCGATCTTCGCGACGCACAATCGCACCGGCGTCAACCGCGCGCTCAAATGTGTCGTCGGTTGAGCGATTATCATAGACATAGATTTTCGCGTTAGGGAGCGCTTGAGCAAAGTCCTTAACGACGGTCGCGACGGTCGCGCCCTCATTATAGCACGGCACCAGCACCGCAATCGACAGATCGTGTTTATCTAAGTCTGACATCAGAACCTCTACGCCACTTTGCCATAGGGTGGGTTGGCCCAATTACGAAGCGGGATTCGCACCAATCGCCTAGGGTCCGATGCGATCACACACGAATTGCCACAGTCTGACGGAGTAGCTAGAGGGAGGTGGCAAGATTTGCGGCGATGGCCACATCGCGGCTCGATTGAGGAATACGGCGTGTCTGAACAAGTCCAAGATGTCACAGCTCAAAAGACGCAGCGCACTGGCTTAAACCTTCTCGACTTTTTCTGCCAAGGTTGGCGGCCCCATGTTGTGATCCTTTTGGTCTTGCTTGCTTGCGCCCTACCAGGCTTTGTGGCGCTTCAGCCTTTGGACCGCGATGAAAGCCGCTTTGTGCAAGCGACCACTCAAATGTTCGAAACGGGCGATTTCGTCCGCATCAGCTTTCAAGACGAGCCCCGTAACAAAAAGCCCATTGGCATTCACTGGCTTCAGGCGGCAACTGCAGGCCCCCTCAATGGCCCAGAGACCCGCACCATTCAGGCATTTAGGATTCCATCTCTATTGGGTGCTGGCTTAGCGGCTTGGTGCGTGTTTCAGATCGGGGCCTTGCTTTATAGCCGTCGCGTTGGCTTATTGGCCGGCCTAGCCATTGCCTGCGGGCTCTTATTATCCACCGAGGCCGGCATTGCGAAAACCGATGCGGCACTGGCTGGCTTTACCGCCTTGGCTTATCTGGGGCTGGCAAAGCTGCGCGCATCGCCTTCAGATAAGGCAAGAGATTGGGCACCTTGGGCCTTGTGGATTGGCCTTGGCATGGCGGCTTTGATCAAAGGCCCCATCGGACCGCTGTTGGTCATCCTGTCAGGCTTGATGCTACTGGCATGGGAACGCGACTTTGCGTGGGTGAGGCGCGCCTTGCATTGGCCGTCCATGCTGTTGGCAGCGGCGATTGTTTTGCCGTGGTACATCGCAATCTGGCAAGCGACCAATGGCCAGTTCTTCTTCGATGCTGTTGGCCAGGACCTTGCACCCAAGCTTGCGGGACAGTCTGAGAACAAGAGCGTGCCGGCCGGTGCCCATCTTTTGCTGTCACCGGTCATCTTTTGGCCAGGCAGCATCCTGATCCCGCTTGCACTTTGGACGGCATGGCGCGAGCGTAAAGATCCACGGGTACGCTTTCTGCTTGCTTGGCTGGTGCCTGGCTGGTTGATGTTTGAAGCTGCTCCAGCGAAGCTCGCCCATTATACGCTGCCGGTACACGGCGCTGTCTTGCTCTTAGGAGCGATTGGCCTTCTCAGTGCAGGTTGGCAGAAGGCGTGGCTGCGCTGGACAAGTGTGGTCATTTTAGGCTTCGGCAGTTTGATCATGACGGCGCTACCCCTTGTCCTCGCGCAGGACATTGCAGCGGGTGCGCAGAGCAAGGCGATGCAAGCCAGTGCAGCGATTGGCCTTGTCGGGATAGTCGCCCTTGTGCTGGTGATACGCCAATCACGCTGGGCAGCCGGGGCCTTGATTGGAAGCGCTATCGTCGCCAGCCTTGCAATCAAAGGCCTGTTCGTGCCGTCGATCCCGCAACTGGATTTAAGTAAGCGCGTTTCTGCCGCCTTGGTCCAAGAGGGGCTGCACCCCCGCTTGTCGCCCGGAAGGCCGGGTCCCTTAATTGGGGCGGGCTATCAAGAGCCCAGCCTGATCTTCCTGACACGAAGTGATTCAGCCCTTTCCAGCGTGACAGCCGCGGTTGCTGCGGCAAAGCCCGGCGTAGGCCTTGTAGTCAATGCAGACCCAAAATTTGAGGCGCCGCTGATCGACGCCTTGGCACAAAAGGGCTTAAGCGTCGCATGGCGCGGCAGCCCGCTGGCGGGTCTCAACTACTCAAAGGGCGACGAGGTCACCCTTAAGATTGGTGAGGTCGTGGCTGCCCCTAAACGTACTCAGGCGAGCGGCCCCCAGCGCTAGACCGTGGAGTGTGCGCCGCAGGTGGCGCAAATTCCAGATAGGCTTGGCGAATGTCGGACGCTAAATGCAGCAATTTGGGCAAAAGCTCACCAATCGCGCGCTCATCGCTCAAGGCCGAGCGAATAAAGCGCACAGTTACCGCTGCGAGAACCTCCGGTCCATCGCCTGCAGAAGGCCTCAAGACTGGAACTGCGATGTTAATCTCGCCGCCAATGGGTTTCGCATCAAAGGCAAAGCCGCGTGTGCGAATGTCTTCCAATTGCCCCTTGAGTGACGTGTGCCCCTGGCGGTGGAGGCCAATTTCCTCCAGCAAATTGCGCTTATGCGAGGTCTCAAACGCTTGCACAACTTGCCCAGCACCTGATTCAAACAGGTCCAAATGGGCACCACTGGTTAGGCGATTGAGTGCAAGCGGGCTGGTTCGATCCGTTGCAGCCCGCAAAATCAAGTCAGAGCCTGTCAGGGTCCAAATCCCAACTGGCCAGAGGATCTGCTTACCCAGGGCGGCAATGAGGGGCCAAGCCCCTTCCCGGATCCAAGCTTCGTTTTGTGCACCCTCGGCGAGATTGGTTACTGCCAAGGTGGGACGATACCGATCATCCATTTCATCGCGAATCACAAAGCCGCCCTGACACAGGGTTTCTAGAATGCGATAAGCGGTTGTTCGAGGGACGCGGGCACGCTCTGCCACTTCAGTGACGGTCATGCCGTCTTGACCGTTTAGCGCGCGAAGCGCCTCTAAACCGCGTAATAAGGCTCGTATTGGGCGCACTGGCTCTGAATGGTCGTCTATCATTAGGTAACCCCTTATCTCCGGGTGCGCACTCGATCCCCCATAGAAAAGAATGTGACTAATTTTATTGACACAATCATGCGTCCAAATTTTTGGAATATCAAGCGGTATCGCGCAGGCCACTGCGCTAATTGGCTATTTGGAGATGATAACTCGCAGGAGAATCGCGAGAGCCAGCACGGGAGCGACTAAGATGACGCTGATATGCCCAAAGGGAGGGCGAGCAAATTTCCAAAAATAATACAAAAAGCTTTGTAATTTTGCTGTTTCCACGCGCCATGACGCCGCTTGACTGGTGCCGCCTATGTGTGTGGCGCGCGCGCTTGGATCAAATATGACTTTGCCGCCGCCCAAGCCATAACGATGACAGAGATCAATATCCTCAACATGGAGAAAATAGGCTTCGTCAAACCCGCCAAGCTGCCAAAATGCATCGGCACGGGTTACCATCAAAGCGCCTGAAACAACTGGGGTTTCTATCGGGCTCGTGGGCAAGGGCTCACGGTTGCGGTTAAAGTCCCGCCAGATTCCAGCCTGCTCCCCTGGGCGGCCCGCGCCTGAAAAACTGACGCAAGCAGACCACACGGACAATTTGCCACGTCGGGCACCGCGTTGTTCAAGACCTTGCGGGTCACAAATGCAACCGCCAACGAGGACCGGACGTGGTGCGTCGGTGAGCAAGGCCATTTGAGCCAAAGCATCAGGCTCAACCACGCAGTCCGGATTCACAAATGCCAGGATGGGGCTGGTCGCGTGCTTTGCGCCAAGATTGCACGCACGGCCAAAACCTATATTGCCATGCCCGGTTATGAGCTTCAAACGCGGCTCGGCCTCTGCCCAAGCGCTCAATTCTGTTACGACCCCGTCGGGATTGCCGTTATCAACGAGGATGATCTCAACACAAGACGGACTCTCCAAGAGGTTTGCCAGACACAAGCGAAGAATATCCCCGGTATAATAGGACACCACAATGGCGCTGATATGTGCCTCACCCCTCACGGCGCGCTCGCAAGGCACTGGCCCAACGGCGCGGATTGCGCAACATGAACGAGAAGGCGATCAACGCGGCAAGACTGGTCCACACCCATTCCCGCCACGCAGAATGGCTAAAACCCCAATTGAGGAAAAGGAAGGTCAGTCCGCCTACCAAAGCGGCCGTAGCGACGCGATAGCGCCCGAACACGCGAATGGCGACACCCCCTGCCATGATCAATGTTACAGATGCCAAAAGCGCCCCAATCCCACCGGTCTCCAGCCAGATATGTAAGGGCGCGGCATGGGGGTGTAATTGAATGATTGGCCACTCGAATCCACCATAGATGATCGGCGTATCAAAAGTGCTACCAGCCCCTAGGCCCCAGCCTGTCAACGGCTTTTGCGCGATATAATTAGACGCCGTCTCCCACATTTGGGCACGCCGACCATAGGATAAGGGCATCGTATCGCCGGGCAAGAGCTGAAAAGCGACCTGCGCGATTGCGGGGTAAATCAAAGGTGCCGCTGCAATCAGTGTCGCCGCACCACCGCTGACCAATCCCAAGGCGAGCCGTGGAAAGCTCAAAGCAAACAAGGCAGCGATGGTGCCTAGAGCAAGTCCAGCAGCGTTGATGTCGGTCCCAAATTGAAGGGACGTAAAGATCGCCATGGCAACCAAGAGAAAGCGGATGCGGGCATCAGACATTTGCTGATAAAGACAAGCATAAGCCACCCAACAGAGGGTGAGCGTCGCAGACGCAGCGCGGCCCATATCCCCCGCAATCTCAAGAGGCTCTTTATCTGGAGAAGCGAACCTATTCATCGCATAGTGATTTATGGCTTCACTTACCAAAATGCCCAAAGACACAAATACACCTGCAATAATGGCGCGTTGTGCCAAGAGCCGATCTTCACCTTGGCACCTATAAACCGCCCAAATGCCGATGGGTGCCAGCACGCAGACCGCAGCGAGACGTCGTACCGTTTCTGCGGCCAATTCGGGCGCTGGTGACCAAATGGCGGTTAACAACACCCACATCGCAAACAAGAACAGGCACAGCCAAGTTTCGCCATGCTTCTTCATGGCACGAACAAAGGCCCTATCAAGGGGCTTGCCCTCTGCCCTTAAACCGTAAATCAACCCCCAAAGACCGGCTATGCCCAAGCTCATCGCGAGGCCTGAAACACCTGTCCCAGCAAAAAAGCCAAAACCAATGCCAAAGGCCCCAGCGATTTTCGCGCTGGGGTTCATCGGTCTGGTTTGCTTTAGGCTTGGTTGGCTAACACTCAAGCAATTGTCTCTTTCAGATCAGGGGCCAAACTCTCTGCCGTCAGGATCGCAACCGCCTCGTCCAACGTCATGATTTCTTGCGCCTGGCTACCAAAGCGACGCAGGGCGACCTTACCCTCTTCGGCTTCACGTCGTCCCACCACCGCCATGACAGGCACTTTGGCGAGGGAATGCTCCCTCACTTTGTAATTGATCTTCTCATTGCGCAAATCGGTTTCAACGCGAATACCCGCCCGCTTGAAACGCGCGGCTACTTCGTGACCATAATCATCGGCCTCAGACGTGATGGTCGCAACTACCGCTTGAACTGGGGCCAACCAAGTCGGCAAAGCGCCGGAGTAGTTTTCGATCATAATGCCGATAAAACGCTCAAACGTGCCAAAAACAGCGCGGTGCAACATCACAGGGCGATGCTTTAAGCCGTCTTCGCCGGTGTAAACCGCATCCAGCCGTTCGGGCAGAACATAGTCCAGCTGGAACGTGCCGCACTGCCACGTGCGGCCGATGGCGTCGGTTAGATGGAATTCCAGCTTCGGACCATAGAAAGCTCCATCACCTTCGGCGATCACGAAATCGACACCGACGCTGGTCAAAGCATCGGCCAAGGCTTTTTCGGCCTTATCCCACGTCTCGTCCGTGCCAGCCCGCTTTTCTGGCCTCGTCGCCAAGCGGTAATGGATGTTGGTGAGCCCACAGGCGGTATAGGCGCGATTGAACAGGTTCAGGAAGCGCTTGGTCTCCTCACCTATTTGATCTTCGCGGCAGAAGATGTGCGCATCGTCCTGGGTCATCTGGCGAACCCGCATCAAGCCGTGCAGGGCGCCATTGGCTTCATTGCGGTGACAACAGCCAAATTCAGCCATCCGGATCGGCAGATCGCGATAGCTGCGCTGGTCGGACTTGAAAATCTGGATATGCGCTGGGCAATTCATAGGCTTGAGGGCCAACAAATCTGCTTCGCCCGAGAAGATTGGCGCGCCTTCTTCAACTGATGGGGCTTCATCGGGCACCACGAACATATTCTCGCGGAATTTCTCCCAATGGCCCGATTGCTCCCAGAATTTTGACGCCAAAAGCTGCGGCGTCTTCACTTCAACATAACCATCGGCGTCGAGCTGGCGACGGATAAAGGCCTCCAGCGTGCGCCAGATCATATAGCCCTTGGGATGCCAGAAGACCGAGCCTTGCGCCTCTTCTTGGAAGTGGAACAGATCAAGAGCCTTACCAATCTTGCGGTGGTCGCGCTTTTCAGCTTCTTCCAAGCGCATCAAATGGTCGGCCAATTGCTTATCATCGGCCCAGGCGGTGCCATAAATCCGCTGCAGCTGCGGGTTCTTGGGGTCGCCTCGCCAATAAGCGCCAGCCAGCTTCATCAGCTTAAAGGCTTTGCCCAACCGACCCGTCGACGGCAAATGCGGCCCGCGGCACAAATCCTTCCAGCTATCGCCTTGGCGGTAAACCGTGATGACTTCGCCCGGCGGGATGATGTCGTCGATGATATTGGCCTTAAACGTCTCCCCGATCGCATTGAAATGCGCGATCGCGGCATCGCGGTCCATTTCCTCGCGGACGATGGGAAGATCGGCATCGACAATCTCGCGCATGCGCTTTTCAATGGCCTCAAAGTCATCGGTTGAGAATTTTTCTTCGCGGTAGAAGTCGTAATAGAAGCCATCTTCAACCGTTGGCCCAATCGTCACCTGCGTGCCGGGAAACAGTTCTTGCACGGCTTGGGCCAGTATGTGGGCCGTATCGTGTCGCAGAACCTCGAGGCCATCGGCGCTATCGCGCGTGACCAGTTCAAACTTCCCGCCGTGATCCAGCGGGCGGCCTAAGTCCCACCATTGACCATCGACCTTTGCGGCGACGACTTTCTTGGCGAGGGATTTGGAAATGCCTTCGGCAATCGCCAAAGGCGTAACCTGCGGCTCATAGTGGCGGACGGCACCATCGGGGAATTCTAAGTTGATCATTTTGTTTACTGCCAGAGTGGAATTTCAAAGAGAAGCTTGCGTAGGCGTGCTTTGACCGTTCAACCAGCCATCTGCCCCATTCGGTTCGGCAAGACGTGCACCTAATTTCCAATCACCATAGCGCCAGGGCGTAAAGGCGGGGACCTCCTCGCAGGTCAGGGGTGCAGGATCATAGCCGGACCCGCCACCTGGGCGACACCGGCAGACCCGAGCGAACCCCATCCAAGATCCTCGCCAAGCCCCAAACTGACGAACACAGTCTGCGGCATAATCGGAACAACTTGGCAAATAGCGACATTGTTGGCCGATCAGCGGCGACAAGGTGACCTTGTAAATGCGCTGCGCGGCCAGAAGCACCCGTGCCGGTGCAGAAAGGGTCGTTGGTGTTGCCATGATTTTGTCAGCTGCGTCGTCAATCTGATTGGAAGCCAGATCCGCTACATCCAGTGCCAAACCTAAGAGAAGAGAAGTCTATGTCGAACAGTCAGGCAGGGTGAAATCTTGCCGCAGCGAAGCGCCCTGCCGCGCCTCGCCGGCTTTAGTCAGTAGTCAAATGGGCAACCAGAAAGGCAAACATCATGAGCGCCTATACCCTGACATGGGGTGGCTTGTCACCACCCCTTCAGTCAGATTTCGCCCCTGGCCTCCTGCTTGGCCGATGCGCGCTCACTGGCTTCAACTGCGGCATCGAATGCCAAAAGCGCAGAGGTATGGCGCGGCGGATAATCCTTAACGGCTTCCAGATAACGTAACTCCCAGAAACGCCCGCTGGGGGCGGGCCCCTCCCCTTTCAACATCGCCTTAAACGCATCGCGTGCTGCGCGGAGTTCATCAGCGGTGGCACCCAGAATATGGCGCATCAAAATGCTAGCGCTCGCTTGCCCCAAAGCACAAGCTTTCGGCTCAATCCCCGCGGCGATAACCTGACCATCCTGCAGACAAACATCCACTTCGATCTCTGACCCACAAAGCCGAGAGACCCGATGCGACCGCCCATCAGGGTTTTGCAGCAAACCGACATGGGGAATGTCAGCTGCAAGTTCGAGAACGCGCGAAGAATAAAGGTCTTGGCTCATGGCCCTAACATAGGGATTTGTTGGGGCGTTGGAAGGGCGAGGGTGCGCCGTCTGCTTTGCGCCGAAGAACGAACCCGCTCCGCGGGAGGTTTGTGCGTGATGGTCTGGGGGCATGGATTTGGGTTGATTGCGATTTTGATTGAAGAGGTGGGTTTGGGCTCTGACGATGGTGGCTCCTTTAGCAAGTTAGGAGCGACCAGCCATGACCAGAGCCTTTTTACCGACCCCAGCCACATCTTTGCGCCAACGCATGATCGAAGACATGACCCTGCGGGGGTTCCAAGATAAGACCCAGCGGGGCTATATTCGCATTGTCAGCACCTTTGCAGAGTTTCTGGGTAGGTCACCAGAGACGGCGACCCCAGAAGACGTGCGAGCCTATCAGATCCATTTATCGCAGAAGGGTGTGCCAACGGCGGCAACCAACGCCCGGATTGCAGCTTTGCG